>JANLTG010000153.1:0-21200 GCA_031362805.1 bacterium | reverse complement strand
CTGAAGCCGTTCGACATCCCCAAGCTGAAACAAATCGTGGCCGACGCCCTCAAGGCCTCGCGCGACATGAAGCAGGTCGTCAGCTACGAGCCGATGCTGGAGTCGGAAGATTACGAGCTCGGCATCGTGGGTCGGTCGGATCCGATGCAGAACGTCTTCAAACTGATCGGTCAGCTTTCGGCCTCGGATGCCACCGCGTTGATCACGGGCGAGAGCGGCACCGGCAAGGAGCTTGTCGCCCGCGCGATCTATCATCACAGCCGGCGTTCGGAGAAACCGTTTCTCGCCATCAACTGCGCCGCCATTCCCGAGAACCTGCTCGAGAGCGAACTCTTCGGCCATGAGAAGGGCGCCTTCACCGGCGCGACCGGCCAGCGCATCGGCAAGTTCGAGCAATGCCACGGCGGCACCATCTTCCTGGATGAGATCGGCGACATGTCGCTGCCCACCCAGACCCGGATCTTGCGCGTCTTGCAATCGGGCACCTACGAGCGCGTCGGCGGCAATCAGTCGGTCACGGTGGACGTACGCGTCATTGCTGCCACCAACAAGCCGCTGGAGCAGGCCGTGGCGAACCGCGAGTTCCGCGAAGATTTATTCTACCGGCTCAACGTCGTCCGCGTGCAAATGCCACCCTTGCGCGAGCGCCGCTCCGACATCCGGCTGCTGGTGAATTATTTTCTCAAGAAGTTCAGCCGCCAGTCGGGCCAAAAGCCCAAGTCCATTGCCACGGACGCCCTGACCACGTTGGAGGCGCATCGCTGGCCGGGCAATGTGCGCGAGCTGGAAAACGTCATGGAACGGGCGCTGGTCGTGGCCAAGGGCGACGCCATTTTGTTGTCCGACCTCCCGGCTGAATTGACGGGTGCGACCAGTGCGAATGCCGCGGCGCCCGTGCTGGATTCGGGTTTGAGTACGATTGCTGCCCCGGCCGCCGTCACTGCGGATACGCTCCCCGCGCTTGCCCGCCAGCTCTTCAAATGGGCGCGGGAAAGCAGTTCGTTGAAAGTGATCCCGGCGGTCGAGCGTGAGCTGATCGTTCAAGCCATGCAGGAAACCGGTGGCAATCAGGTGCAGGCCGCGAAGATTCTGGGCATCACCCGCGCGACGCTTCGCAAGCGCCTCGAGAAGTTCAAGATCAAGCAGGCGCTGTCGATCGAGTAACACCGGCCGAATGGATCGGCTGGCTGCGAGCGAGGATTAAATGCGGACCTGGGCTGGGAGCGGCGACATTCCTGTCGCCCTTCCAGTCCCGTAACTTACGGCGCGAACAGCTTGCGGTTGCTGTCGTCCGCCGGATCATCCGGCCGGGGGTAATCGCGCCAGAGCCAGCGGAGCATCTCGGGCAACATCGCGCCCCCCTGCTTGTTCGAGTGCGTGCCGATGCCCCAGCAGTAATTCACGTCGTAACCTTTCGCCGTCAGCGCTTCGACCATCAACCGGTTCTGCGCGTGCCAGTCCCACTTGGGATCGTACTCACCGCCCCGCCGCCGACCACGATTGTCGTTGAGACCGTCCTGGAGAAAGATGCGGATGGGTTTGCGTTCCGTTGCGCGAATCATGTTCGGGTAATCGTGGCCGCCACGAATGTTCGTGAAGCTGCCGATCGTGCTCAGCACTTTCGAGAACTGATCCGGCCGATGCCACGCCACCGTGAACGCGCAGATCGCGCCCGAGCTGGCGCCGCCGATCCCGCGATCCTCCGGCCGATCCGAGATGTTGTAGTCCTTCTTCAACGCCGGCAGCAGTTCGTTGACGATCAACTGGGTGTAGTTGTCGTCGAGTTTGTTGTACTCATCGCCGCGGTTGTTGATGCTGTCGCCCCAGTTTGACGCGGATGATTCCTTCTGTTCCGGAGTGTGGCCGGGGTTGATAAAGATGGCGATCGTCACCGGCATTTCACGGCGATAGATCAAGTTGTCGAACGCGTGGGGCACCCGATACGCACCATCGAGCGCGACGAACGCATGGCCATCTTGGAAGACCATCAGCGCGGCGGGCTTGGTGGCATCGTATTGCGCGGGGACATAAACCCAATAATGCCGCGTGGTATTGGTGAAGACGTTGCTCGGCAGCGTGAGCGGGCCGATGATCTTGCCCTGCGGCACGCCTTCGTGCGGCTGCGAGTCAGGTCCAAGGAGATAAACGTCATCCGTCGGCGCGGCGGTGAGCGAGGTGGTGACCAGCGCGAAGGCCAGCCCAAGTTGTGCAATAATTTTCATATCAGTAGCGATGGAATGACCGAATAGACGTTGTAGGACTGGGCGAGGATTCGGGAATCTGGCGTTAGCCGACCGGCGAAGGAACCAATTCGCTGAGCGGGAGAAACGGCCCACGAGCGGCCACATATGCAGCCAGAGGGCAATGGTGGGGTTTGGCGCCGCAGCGCATGTTCAATTCACGTCGTCGTTCTGACTCGCCTAGCCCGAAACACAAATCCGATAACCGTCCAGAGCATTGCCTGAACGACGAATGTAGTGCTCCACTGATACCATCCCGAATAATCCACATAATACCCGAGCATGTCTGAAACAATTATGCCAGGCATCTGGAGAACCGTGGCAGTCCAGTTGAACGGCGGTTCCATCGGCTCTCGCCCGTGCTCTAATGAATACAAACCAAAAGACGCTGCCAAGCACACCGCCTCGACGATGACGCCGAAGGCCAACGCTTGGAAAAGCATTCGTGACCTACTCATTGCTTCAGCGTCTTCACGAATGCCTCGACGTCGGCGAGTTCTTGCGGGCTGAAGATGTCGGCCATTGGCGGCATGGGTGACATTTCGAGCTGCTCGTAGCCCTTCGCCAGCACCTTGCTCGGTTCCAGCAGGCTTTGCCGGATGTATTCCGATGTCTGGCGTGCGGCGATGCCATCGAGCGCTGGACCCACGGTGCTGCCCTGGCCTTTCAATTGGTGACACAACACGCAGGCGGCGGTGTGTTTGAAAAAGATGTTCTCACCACGCATGGGATCGCCGGCCGCAACCGTGACCGTCTCGGTGATCGGGATGAGTTCCGCGAGCTTCACGTCATCGAAGAAGCCTTCACCCGCAGCGACGAAGAGCACATTGATGCTCGCGTTGGAGCGGGTGCCGCTGGCGAAAGTCGTCTCCACCTCGCGCCAGCCCGTCACCGATCCGCGAACCGGGTCGGTCTCCACCCGGCCGATGTGATCATTGAAACTGAGCTTGCCGCGCAGGTTGCGCCCCAGCGCCCAGCCGGAAAGCAGGTAGTGGGTGTTGGGTTTCAGCTCCACATCCGCGTAGAGGCTGGTGTCGGCATTGTCCTTGGCGGCTATGGCGCGCACGCCGTTCTTGCCCGTGCGCAATTCGCCTTCGCCGGTGACCACGCTCCATGTGGCGTCGCGGTTGCCGGGGATGTTTTGGTAGTCGCGCCGCTTCCAGCCTTCCGGCAGGCCGTCGGCTCCGACGACTTCGAAGCTGGGGTTCGGGAGCAGATTCGGTCCTTCGCGGTACGTCTCCACCTGGTGAACGCGCGCGAGCACCCGGGTGATTTCCGAAAGCCATTCGTCCGCCAAGTTGTCGGACTTCGCCGCCTGGCTTTTCACGGCGGTCTTAATGGCGTCGTCCGTCGGCAACTGGCCCAGCTTCGTCAACGCGGCGAGTCGCGTGACCAGGTCCGGATCGCTGATAACGCCGGAGCTGAAGTAGAGCGACCGACCACGGGCATCCGCGCTGAGGGCACGAACGGCGTTGCGGCGCAAAGCGGGATCTTTCGCCAACAACGCGCTGCGATGGGTGGCGTCGTCGAGAAGACCCAAGCCGTCCAAGGTCCATAGCGCGTGAACGGCAGTAACTGAGCCGTCATTCGCAGCGACGATCTTCTTCAAGGAATCAGCGGCATCTTTGCGGCCGCCTTCCACAAGCAAACGTTGAGCTGTCAGCCGCCAGAACTGGTTGTCGCTGCCGAGGGCGGTGACGAGTTTTGCCGAGGTGGCTCCGCCCAGTGACGCGATGGCCGGCTTCTTCGCCTCGTTCCAGACCACGCGATAGATGCGGCCGCGCGCGTGATCGCGCAGCGGATTCTCGTGGGCGCCACCGACGCCGGTCTTCGCTTCGTAGCCGCCGCGTTGCGCACTCGGCGTGGGATTGTGCTGGATGATGAAGTTCTGCCAGTCGGAGAACCACACCGCTCCGTCGGGTCCGACTTCGGCGAAGACGGGCGACATCCATTCGTCGGTGCTGGCGACGAGATTGAAGCCGTCCTTGGCGACATAGCCCGCGCCCTTGGGCTGCACATCCATGAGCGAAATTGTTTTCATGGTCGGCTCGCAAACCATCGCCATGCCCTGAACAAGCTGGGGCATATTCGCCGTGTAAATGAACGCGCTGCCGGCGGCGGCCGTGTAACCGCCGAAGACGTCGACCTGCCGGAAGTTCGGCGTGATCGTATGGACCTTGTCCTCGAGGTTGATCTTCTTCGCCGTCATCATGCGCATGCCTGCCGGCGCCAGGGTGGCGGGCATGCCGCCGTAAAAGATCGGTGCGCCATTGGCCGTGCCGCCGAACTGATCGCCCGCAGCATTCGCGCTCTGGCCCCAGGAGTTGTTCGAGAACTGATGCAGGAACTCGAGCGCGGAACCGTCCGCCTTAAAGCGATAGGTTCCCTGCTGGAAGCGGAGTTCCTTGCCGCCGATCGTGCCTTGGAAGCCGGAGTAACCGACGCAGCCGTAGAGCCAGTTGTCGTAACCGTAGTGCAGGTTGTTCGCCTGCGCGTGCGTGTCGCGCACGCCCCAGCCCTGCATGATGTCTTCGCGGACGTCGGCCTTGTCGTCGCCGTTGATGTCCTTGAGGAAGAGCAGGCGGGGCGGTTGCGTGACGATGATGCCGCCGTTCGCGAAGACGAGGCTGGTCGGGATGTTCAACTGATCGGCGAACATGGTGAACTTGTCCGCCTTGCCGTCGCCGTCGGTATCTTCGCAAATCTTGATGGAGTCATTGCCTTCGCCGCCTTCCTTCAAGCTATGCGGGTAATCGCGCGTCTCGCAGACCCAGAGGCGACCCCGCTCGTCCCACGCGAAAGCGATGGGCTTGGCGATGTCCGGTTCGGCCGCAAACAATTCGAGATGCATGTCGATGGGCACCTGGGTGCGTTCAAGACTGCCTTTCACCGAGAACGGTTGCTGAAGCGTGAGCGGCTCGGGACGGCGCTCATAGTTGGCAATCGTTGGGCTGGGTTCGCGGCGTTCGGGTTCGCGCTGGGCCAGGAAGTCCACCCATTGCTTGCGGCGTTCCATGCTGATCGCGGCCACGAGCTTGGTCTTGGCGATGGCCACCCATTTGGCTTCGTCGCCGCTGAAGTCGGGCGTCACCACCTTGGTGCTGGCGTTGAGCGCCGGGAACGCGGCCGGCGGGGCATCAAGCAGCACGGCGTCGAACTTGGCGATCCACTCCTTGGTCGCGACCTGTGGGTCGGCGGTGTAGTCGAACCAAATGGCGTCGCGTCCCAGGTCGCGCATCAAGGTGTGGGCGTGGTGCGTCGAGTTGGTGTTGTCCTGCCCGAGGTAAAGCACGCGCAGCGGATTGGCCGCGGACGGGTGGGAGAGTGCAAAGGAGGCGGCGAAAGTGACGGCAAGTGTGAGCAGTCGAATGTGAGTCTTCATGGCTTTGACGAACTCGGAACAATTGGTTGCCGGAACGCTGGCGATCCGGGCGGGCGCGTTCAAGCCATGATTTGCGCGCCAGCGGTGGCCGCCCGCTGTCCACAAGTTGGAGGGGGCAGGGGAGACGCACGGCGCCGGGAATGAAGCCGGAGCCTGAATTCAGAGAGTGGAATGCAGCCCGCGCGATCCTGCCTTGAGTTGTCGCGCGGCGAACCGAACTGGGACAGGCGCGGTTGCCGAGGGAATTATTAAACTCCCGACTAAAGCATTCAGACCGGGTGCCGATAGCTTTCACGTCCGCAGGGACAGGAAACTGACAGCCTCAAAGAGTCAGGCGGGATAACCCGGCACACGCCCGATCCAAGGTGTGCCTCGCGGCAGGGATGCCGTTAAATGAACACAAAGTCCTCCGCAAGGAGGCGACTCATGGAAGGGTCTTAGTTATGGTTATTAATACAAACGTATCGGCCTCGAGCAGCGCACGCTTGCTCGCGGAATCGTCCTCAATGTTGTCCAAGTCGCTGTCGCGCTTGTCCTCCGGTTCGAAGATCACTTCGCCGGAAGATGATGCCGCCGGCCTGGCAGTGTCCATGCGCTTTGATGCCCAAATCAATCGCACGAGCGCGGCCAAGAGCAACGTCATCAATGCCATCTCGTTCAGCCAGACGCAGGACGGCTTCATGCAGAAGGTCGCCAAGGCGCTCGACCGCATGAGTGAACTGTCCATCCTGGCGCAGGACGTGACGAAGTCAGACGCGGATCGCGCGCTCTATAACTCAGAGTTCTCGACCCTCGGCGCCTACGTGGACAACGTTTCCACGAAGGACTTCAACGGCGTCAGCCTGTTCGGGGGCGCGGCGTTGAGCATCACGCAGGACAGCGAAGGCGACACGTTCAGTGCCGCGGGCATCGATCTCGCGGCCACGGCCTATACGACGGCGACGGCGGCCTCGATCAGCACCACGGCGACGGCGGCCACGGCTTTGACCAACGTCAAGGCTGCGATCACCCAGCTCGCGACTGATCGTGCCACGGTGGGTGCGAATGTCACCCGCTTGCAGTTCACTGGTGAACAGTTGGGTGTGTTGAGGGACAACCTCTCCGCCGCCAACAGCCGCATCAAGGACGTGGATGTGGCCGAAGAGAGCACCAACTTTGCCCGGTACAACATCCTAGTTCAGGCAGGCACTGCGATGTTGGCCCAGGCGAATGCCACTCCTCAGTCGGCGCTGCGGTTGCTTAGCTAACCGTCGTTCCTTCAGGGAGTGATCACTTCTCGGACGGCGCCCCGCGCCGTCCGAGATTTTCGCTTTAGCGGGGCGCGATTCCGCCGATGAACCTGGGGAGCAATCCCCGCGATGGATTGCGATCTGCTAAACTACTTTTTGCGATATGGATTTAGGTGTTTCAGGACTGGCTTCCGGCTTCGACTGGCGTTCCCTCGTGGACCAGTTGGTGGAGGTGGAGCGCTCCCCACAAAGGCTTTTGCTTCAAGAACAAAGCCAGGTGGAGCAGCGCAACACCGCCTATGGAGCCTTGCGCACCCAGCTCACCGTGCTGCAGAACCGGGTAAAAGCGCTCGATGAACCGGCACTTTTTTCCAGACGATTGACCGCGGTGGGCGATGACGCCGTGGTGAAGGCCACCGCTGCCACCGGCGCGCCGCTCGGGAGTTTCGCCTTCAATTTCACCCAGCTGGCCACCACGGCCGTGCGCCAGGGCACCACCAACATCGGCGCCCGTTTGAATCCGACGAACGATGTTTCGTCGCTGGTGCTGGGTGACGCGGCATTTTCGACGGCGATCAAGGCCGGGACTTTTTCCGTGAACGGCCAGCGGGTGACCCTCGCGACGACCGACAGCTTGCAGGATGTCTTCGACAAGATCAGCACCGCGACCGGCGGCTCGGTGACGGGCTCCTACAGTGCCCTGACGGACAGGATTTCGCTGGCAAGCACCGGGGAGATCGTGCTGGGCGGGGCCACCGATACCAGCAACTTTCTGGCGGTCGCCAAGCTGCAGAACAACGGCCTGGGTGCCGTCGCCAGCAGTTCGGCGCTCGGCTCGATCAAATCAACGACAGCGTTGAACACCGGGAATTTCGGCACCGCCATCGCCGACGGAGGCAGCGGCGCGGGCCAATTCAAGATCAACGGCGTGGCGATCGCCTTCGACGCCGGCAGTGACTCGCTCAAGAACGTGCTCGACCGCATCAATGCCTCGGCCGCCGGGGTGACGGCCAGCTACGATCCGGTAAACGACCGGCTTTCGTTGACCAACAAGGTCACGGGCGACCTCGGGATTGGCCTGGAAGACGTAACGGGCAACTTTCTGGCGGCGACCGGCCTGGGCGGCGGAGCACTGACCCGCGGCAAGAACCTGTCGTACACCGTCAATGGCGGCGGCACACTGACGAGCACCTCGAACACGATCACCGAGGAGTCGTCGGGCATAACAGGGCTGGCCATCACCGCGCTCAAGCTTGGGGAATCCACCGTGGACGTCAGCAGCGACAAGGACGCCATCAAGAAAGCGATCACGGATTTCCTGGATGAGTTTAACAAGACGCAGGGGATGATCGACAAGGAGACGGCGAGCAGCACCGACAGCAAGGGCAAGGTCACGGCGGGAACGCTGGCCGGCCAGACGGATGCCAACGAGCTGGCGTCCAAGCTGCGCAATCTCGCCTTCGCCAGCGTGGCGGGGCTGACCGGAACTTTTGATCGCCTGGCCCGGCTGGGCATCGATACCAACGGCGACAACAACAATCTCACCTTGGAAGACAGCGCGGCGCTCGATGATGCGCTGACCAACAAGCTGGGCAGCGTGGCGGACCTCTTCACCAACGAGACGACCGGCGTGGCCGCGCGACTGAACGATTTCCTCGAAGCCACCGTGGCGGATGACGGGACGCTGGACAATCGTATCGACAGCCTGGGCAAGCAATCCACCAACATCGACAGCCAGATCGCCGACATGGAGCGCATGGTGCAGGCCAACCGGCAGCGCATGATCGACAGCTTTGTGAACATGGAGACGGCGCAGGCCCGGATGAATCAACAGCTGCAGTATCTCCAAAGGAATTTGAACTCTTAACCTCAACTTGAATCCTCAATTTGAAACCGACCGCGACCCATAGTCTGCCCGGGAGTTTGGCGACCCAGCCCGCGAAGCCGCTCATGCGAGTGGAGCTGGACGGCCAGAATATTGACCTGCCTGCCCAGATGGAATCCTCGTTGGTGGCGGTCCGCGCCTATTTGGAATTCCTCGCTTTGCAACAACGGCGCGTCCTTTCCGGCTTCGTGGTCGATGGCGTGGAGGTGCGCCAGATTCAGAATGACGCGCCGGCCGGCGGTTACCGGCAGGTTTGCGCCGACACCATCACTTTCGAGCAGCTCAGCCAGCGGTTGATCGATACCGCGTGCCGGCAGTTGGCGTATCTTTCGGCACGGATCGAAGACGCCGCACTGCGGATCGTCATCAGCGAGCGCCCTCAGATCCTGGCGAGGTGGCAGGAGTGGCAGCCCCAATTTCGCACGCCGTTGGTCAGTCTTGGGTTCCTCCGGGAACTCTGGGGCCAGGACGTGGATGCGATCATGGTCGGCGGCTGTTCGCTGGCGGAACATCTGGAAGAGCTCAACCCGTTGCTCTGCCAGGTCGACGCTGTTTTCCTGGCCACCGAGCATGAGTGGGTGGATGAAGACGCGATCGCCCTGTCGATAGTTTTTGAAGAACACCTCGCCCCTTGGCTGAAGATGCTTCAGGTGTACCTGCTAAAATTGAACAGCCAGCCCCTGGTTTGACATGCGAATGAATTTTCTACGTCCTGCCGCGCTGGCCTTGCTCCTATGCCCGCTGGGCGTGCTGTTTTCCGGCTGCGCCCGTTCAACGACGATCGCGGGCCACGAGTTTCATCTCGGGGGATCGCCCCCGGAGTTTGAACCGCAGAACTTTCATCAAACCACGCCGTGGTTGCCGCCCGAGCTGCGCCGCGTAGCCGTGTTGCCGTTGACTACCTTTGACGGGGAAACGGTCGCGGATTCGACGCGCGAGCAACTGGAGCAACTGCTGCCGGTGGAGATTTCGCGAACCGAGCAGTTTGAAGTCGTCCGCGTGACCCCGGAGCAGTTGCGTCGGTGGACCGGGCGATCACGCTGGAGCGTCACGGATTCGCTGCCCCCTGAATTTTTCAAGCGCGTCGAGGAACAGTTGGGCTGCCATGGCGTCATTTTTGCCCATTTGACCGCTTGCCGTTCCTATCCGCCGCTGGCCATGGGCTGGAAGCTCCATCTGGTGGACACGCGGGAACAGCAAGTCTGGTGGACCTGTGACCTTTTATACGATGCCGGGAACCAGTCGGTGGCCCACAGCGCGGTGCTTTACGAGCGCGCCCAGCAAGCCAGCCGACTGCCGGCGGCGGACCCGGCCACGATCTTGCGGTCACCCGGCCGGTTCGGCCAATACACGCTGGCAGCCAGCCTGGAGACGCTGCAACGCCACGAAAAAAACAACTAAAGTCTTTTGCCTGACCTGCCGATAGTCCAGATGGCTGAATGGATAGAAACCAAAAGGCCTGCCAGGAAGTGAAGTAAGTTATGCAAGTCAATCCGAGTCATCAGAATGATCCGATCGGTCAGACCGAAATGGTTCGCAGGTCCGCTGCGACCTCGCAGACGGCTGCGGATGGCGCATCGTTTGATCGTTCGACAGCGTTGAACCGTTCCCTTGCCGACACCCCGGCAGTGCGGCAGCAGGTTGTGGAACGGGCGCGCCGCCTGATCGAAGACACCTCTTATCCGCCGCCCGTGGCGATCAACAAGATCGCCGACTTGTTGGCGATGAAGCTCGGGCAGGAATCCAAACCTGGAAACGTCAAGTGACCCGCTTCGCCGTGAATCCCTGGCAATCCTACAAAAAGATTGCCACACAGACCGCCAGCCCCGGACAACTCGTGCTGATGTTGTTCGATGGCGCCGTCCGGTTCCTGGAACAGGCGCTGGTGGGTTTCAACTGCGAGGATCCGGGTGAGTACAACCTGACGATCAACAACAATGTGCAGCGCGCGCAGGCGATCATTGACGAGTTGAGCGGCAGTCTGGACATGGCCCGGGGCGGTGAACTCTCCCAGCATCTGCGCGGCCTTTACAATTATATCGACCGGCGGCTCGATGAGAGCAACCGGACGAAAACGCCCGAGGGCATTCACGAGTGCATCAATCGGCTGGGCGCTTTGCGCACCGCCTGGTCCGAGATGCTTAGCGGCGGTCCCGTCACCCCGCAGTCGGGGATCACGGCCGCCGCTGCCTGACCGCCATGAGCGCCCGCAATCGCCTCGCCTCGCTCTACGAAGAGTGGCGCTTGATGTCCGAGTCCGAAGGCGACGCGATCCGCACCTCGGCCTGGCAGCGCGTGGAACACTGCCAAAACGTGAAGGCGGACCTGCGGGAGAAGATCCTGCACGCCGTTGAAACGGCCGGGCACGGGCTCAGTTCGCCCGAGGAAATGCGCCATCAATTCCGGCCGGTCCTCGAGCATCTGATCGGTTTGGAGGTGCGAAACAGTGAGTGGTTGGCGATCGAACGCAGCAGGCTCGAAGTCGAGCGGGAAGATTTGAACCGCAGCCAGCGCACCATCCGGCAGCTACAGGGCAGTTACGGCGCCCGCGTGCAGGCGGGGCCTTGATCAACTGCCCGGCGGGCGGGACGCGTTGAGCGTCTTGCGGACGAGCTGCACCAGTTGCTCGTTCTTAAAGGGCTTTGCAAGAAAGCCAGCTGCGCCTAGATCCCGCGCCGTGGCCGAATCGGAATCCACGGAGCCTCCGCTCAGCATGATCACCGGCAGGTTGGGTCTCTCTTCCTTTAGCTGTCGCAATGTTTCCCAGCCATTTAGCCGTGGCATGTCCACATCAAGGAGCACCAGATCCAGCGGCTCGGTCAGCGAGCGCACGATTTCGAGCAGGTGAGCCCCATCCGTGGCCTCGCCGATCTTGTAGCCGCGATACGAAAGCACGGCTTTCATTACGAGCCGGACCATTTCTTCATCATCAGCGATCAAGATGGATTCCCGGCCTTCAAGGGCGCGCGTCTCAGTACTCGTGAATTGGTGCAGCTCGGTCGAGTTCGTGGGGGAACCTGGGGCGGTCGCCGGCAGGTAAATGTGGAAGCGACTGCCTTTGCCGGCTGCGCTCTCGGCTTCAATCCAGCCGCCTTGTTCCTGCATGATCGATTGGGCGATCGAGAGGCCCAGCCCGGTCCCCCGACCCAAGGTCTTGGTGGTGAAGTAAGGCTCGAAGAGGCGTTCCTGCACCTCCGGGGTCATGCCGGCGCCATTGTCGCGCACCGTCAGCTTTACCCAGCGCTCGGCCGTGGAAGTTCCGGCGGCCGCAGGCATCGTGCGATTGGTGCGTTCGAGGCTGAAGCCGAGCTCGCCGCCTTTCGGTAGCGCATCCCGGGCATTGAGCGCGAGGTTGAACACCACTTGAATCACCTGGCTGGTATCGGCTTTCACCAACCATTCGCCCGGCTTGAGCTTGTCCGTCTTGAGTTGAATGTGGCGATCGATCGACCGGCGAAGGATCAACACGACTTGCTCAATCAATTCCGCCAGGTCCACGGTCGTGGTGTGGATCTCGGTTTGCCGGCTGAAAGTTTGCAGCCGGCTGATGAGTTCCGCCGCGCGCCGGCCGCTGGTTTGGGCGTGCACAATGTGCTCACGCGTTTGGGCGGGGAGTTCGCGGAAATCAAGCGCCAGATCCAGCTGCGAGAGCAATGCGGTCAGAATGTTGTTGAAGTCATGGGCGATGCCCCCCGCCAGGGAGCCGACGGCCTGAACTTTCCGCGACTGCACCAGGGCCTCTTCCATCTGCTTCAGGTGTGTGAGGTCGCGGACGACGCCGATCTGAAGGCGCAGATCCCCATGGAGCGCTTCGGTAATAGTGACGCTGATGGGCGCCGTTTCGCCTCGCTCGGTGCGATGAACAAACTCGCGGCGGAATGGCTGTGAATCGACGGGGGCCGCATCCTTGCTGGCGGCGGCCTCAACAAACAGGTGGGCCAGCTCGGGTGAGAAACTGATCGGATTACCGATAACGTCTGAACGGTGCGTCTGAAAAAGCTCCTCCATCGCCCGGTTCAGATAGACCACCTTGGTGCCGGCTTCCACGCAGATAACGCCATTGCGGACAGAATCCATGATGGATTCCCAAGGCAGCCGAGGCGGGGCAAAGAGCCCAGGCAAGAGGTCGGTGCTGTTTTCGTCAGCCATGTCCGCGATAGTTAGAAGGCGCAGACTAGGCGAGGCGCGCCCAGCCCGCAAGGTTCCCGAACATTTCTGCAACTTCCTCGCCTTCGGCCGGGTGCTTCCGTTACGATGACCGCGACCAAAGTCCGGCCAAGCGATGAGTGAAGAGCACAATTTCGAAGCGTTTATGGCCGCTTATCAGGACATGGTGTACAGCACGGCGATGCGCCTGTTGAGCAATTCCGCCGAGGCGGAGGACATTTCGCAGGAAGTCTTTCTCAAGGCCTACGACCGGTTTGCCGAGCTGAGTCAGAGCAAGACTGCCGGCGGCTGGCTCAAGACGGTCACGCGCAACATGTGCTTGAACCACCTCTCGCGGTACCGCGCCCGCTGGACGTTTTTCTCGGACCTAAAGAAAGACGACGACGATGACCGTGAGTTCGATATCGCGGCCGAGGACACGCAGAGCGCGGACGCCGAACTCGGGGACAAACGTCAGTTGCTGGAAACCGCCCTGCAAAAACTCCCCGCGGCCCATCGTGTGCCGCTTGTGCTCTATCACTTCGAGGAGCTGACCTACGAAGAGATCGCGGTGCGACTGAAGCTCTCGCTCGCCAAGGTGAAGACGGACATTCACCGCGGCCGCGAAGCGTTGCGTAAGAAACTGAAACTCGATCTGGAAGGCGAACTGAGCGGTGCGGTCGGGATGTTGCCGCCCAACTTCGCTTCGGGGGGTGCGATTCCATGAATGACGCCGACGAACAACTTTTGACCGCGCGCCTGCGCCGTGAATTGCGCGGGCTGCCGGATCTCACGGCGCCCAAGACACTCGCGCCGCGCGTGATGGCGGCTCTTGCCGCGCGGCAGGCGCGCGCCTGGTATCAAGCGTCGTGGAGTTATTGGCCGGCGAGCATGCGGGTGCTCTTCCTACTGGTGGGAGGGGCCGTGCTGGCTGGCCTGGCTTTCGCCGGATTCCAGCTTCCGCAATACCTGGGATTGGCGGGTGCCGCCGGCAATTCCCTGGCTGACTCGCTCACGTGGTTGAGGCCCTACCTTGAAAACATGGCCCGCCTCGGCGACACCGTGTTCATGGTGGCCAAGGCTCTCCCGCAGCAATTGCTCTGGTCGTTGGCGGCCATGGTTGCCCTGGCCTACGCGTTGTGTGTCGGGCTTGGCACGGTCGGTTATCGCCTGGCCCTGAATCGAATTTGAAATTTTGATATGAAGTTCCCATTCCTTGCTCGTTGTTCCCATTGGTTGCTGTTGGCGGCGTTACTTTGCACGGAGCGCCCGGCGATGTCACAGGTCGACGATGCCGCGCCGGCGAAAGCGGCCGCCCCCGCCGAAACGGCTGAGCCCGCAGAACCAGTTGCCGATTCCCCGCCGAGCGCGGCGCCGGCTGATCCCGATGGGCAAAGTCCGGGGATTGCGGAGGTAGTTGACGATGCGACGAATGAAGTCAGCGACCAACTGGGCGGCGGCAATGGCGGAGCCACGTCGATCGGGCGAGCGCAACCCGCCGTGGGCGTGTTTGGGAATGTCGAGGTGGCCGAGAATGAAACGGTCGAATTGATCGTGGCGGTCTTCGGCAGCTATGTGCATAAGGGCCGCAGCCGGGGGGAGGCGGTGGTTGTGTTTGGCGATGGCGAAGTGTTGGGACCGGTCGAGCGCGATTGCATCACCGTTCTGGGCACCGTAAAAGTCGAAGCTCCAATCGAAGGCACCCTCCGCGTGGTGCTGGGCAAAGCCTACATTAATTCCCATGTGAAGGGTGACGTTGAGGCAGTGATGTCCGAGGTGGAATTTGGACCCAATGCCGTGATTGATGGCGAGCGAAGATATGTGGGCCCGCAACCCAAAGTTCATCCGAGCGCCGTGTTCAATGGGCCGATAAATCCAATAAATATTCCCGGCGTTCCGATCTGGCTGGTGGACTACTTCCGCTACGGACTTGTGCTCGGCCGCCCGATGGTTCCCAGTTTGGTGTGGTGCTGGTTTATCGTCGGTTTCTTTTTCGTGTTCCGGCTGTTGCTGTTGTTGTTGTTCCCGAAGCCCATCGAAACCGGAGCCACCATTCTGAGCGAGCGTGCTTTGCGCAGCTTCCTGATCGGCGTGATCGCGTATGTGCTGTATCTCCCTGCGCAAGCCCTGCTTGGCGCCACGGGCGTTGGGCTCATCGCCGTGCCGTTCATCTGGCTCGCCTTCGAGATTGCCGGCGTGCTGGGCAAGATCGCCTTGTTGCGCTCACTCGGGGGGCAGGTCGGCCGGCAGCTCGGCCTACCCGCACTCGACACCACGCTGGGTGGTTTCATCGCTGGCACGGGCATCGTGACCGTCATTTACATGGTGCCAGTGCTGGGCGGGATCGTGTTCCTGCTCATCAAGCCGATGGCGCTCGGCGCGATGCTCATCGCCGCGGTGGAAGGTTTCCGCCGTGAACGACCGGTTCCGCCAAACGTTCCGCCGCCAGCCAGTCCAGCCCAGTCCGCTGCGCCCCCGGTTGTGGGGGCAGCGCCAACGGCCAACCTCAACTCCGCCGTCGGGGCGAGTCCGTCGGTTTCGGCGGCGCCCAAGACCGCGAACCTGCCGCCCGTCATCGGCCAGCCAGCGTCGCGTTCGAACGACTTTGCCTCGGACGACTTGGTGTCCATGACGCGGGTCGGCTTTTGGCCGCGACTTGGGGCCACGATTCTCGACTTTGTGCCGATCATGATAATCTGTGGCCCGATGCTCCACAGCGGCGAGCTCTTCCTCCTGGCGTGGATTGCCTATCACGTGGGCATGTGGACGTGGCGCGGGACAACCTTGGGCGGCATCGTGTTTTCCCTGCGCGTGGTGCGGCTCGATGGCCGGCCTCTGGATTTTACGGTGGCTTTGGTCCGGGCGCTGGGGAGCTGTCTGTCGTTTGTCGTCGCCTGCCTGGGCTTCTTCTGGGCCAGTTGGAATCCTGACAAGCAATCCTGGCATGACATGATCGCCGGGACGGTGATCGTGAAGACTCCGCGATCAATGCCGCTGGTTTAGCAATGAACTCCAACCGGATTTGCGGTGTCGTCCGGCCGGTTCCTTGGTAGGCTTCGGCCTGTGAAGCGATTGTTCAGCTCGTTGGTGGCAGCTTGCGCCGTCGGCGCCCTGGCCGGCTGCTCGTCCGTGCGCGTCAAGTTGAGCGGCGACCGGGCGGTGCGCTATCAAGCGGCCTGGACGACGACCAGCAGCGGCACCACCACCCGCTCGGGCGTGGTGCCGGCGTCCTTCAGTTTTGATGGCGACGTTACGGGCTGGTTTCAGAATGCAACCGGCAGCGGCGAGTTCCGCGTGCGGGTCTATGAGGGCATGGGACTGCTGGTGGACGAGACGCTGGACGGGGCCGCCCGGCGGGTCGTGATCGAACGCAAGGGCCGGACGGTGCGATTTCGAATCGAGTGAAGGTCGTCGTCAACCAACTGGCAAAATGAAATTTCTGATCGCCTTGTTCCTGTGGTGCTTGTTGTTGCTCTTCTGCTGGCCGCTGGCGCTGCTGGTGGTCGTTTTGTTTCCACTCGTCTGGCTGCTGTGCCTGCCGTTTCGACTGGCCTATTGGATCCTTGAAGGCGCCCTGAGTCTGATCCGGGGCCTGCTGCTGTTGCCCGGTCGCGGGTTGGGCGGCGCCCGACACGCGACCCCTTGATCGTTGGTTTAGCCGCCCGGCTCGACCCATTGGGAATATCCCCAATCCTCGCGGCTCGAACCCAAAACCTGCCGCCTATGAAACGTCACCTTGCCACCCTCCTTGTCTTTTGTTCGTTCGCTTCCGTGCTTACCGCCCAGCAGAACTTCGACAATGTCGCCATCAAGACGATCCACGTCGCCGGCCCCGTCCACATGCTGCAAGGCGCGGGTGGGAACATCGGCGTATCAGCCGGCCCCGATGGCGTCTTGATTGTTGACGATCAGTTTGCGCCATTGGCGGAGAAGATCGAAGCGGCCATCAAGCAGTTGAACGACGGCAAGATTCGTTTCCTGCTAAACACTCACTGGCACGGCGATCACACGGGCGGCAACGCCCACTTCGGGAAGCAGACCGAGATCGTCGCGCACGCCAACGTTCGCAAACGGCTCGCCGAGAAATCGGACACCGCGAAGGAAGCGTTGCCGGTGATCACTTTCGACCACGGCATCAGCGTTCATCTGAACGGCGAAGAGGTGCGCGTCTATCACGTCGGACCAGGCCACACGGACGGCGACAGCATTGTCGCGTTCACCAAGTCCAAGGTCGTTCATATGGGCGACCTGTACTTCAAGGACCGTTTTCCGTTCATCGACCTCGGCAGTGGTGGTGACGTGGCGGGCTACGTGAAGAACGTGGCAACGGCGCTGGAATACACGCCGGACGACGCAAAGATCATCCCGGGCCACGGCGACCTTGCGACCAAGGACGACTTGAAGCGCTACCACACCATGCTGACGACCATCACCGGGCAGGTGAAGCAGGCGCTCGCTGCGGGGAAGTCCCTGGATGAGGTGAAAGCCGCCGGTGTACCCGCCGAATACAAGAGCTGGGGCGCGGGCTTCATCAACGAAAGCCGTTTTCTCGAGTTCTGCTACAACGGCTTGAAAGGGAAGTGAGCCTGTTCTGCGGAGCCGGGCTTAGAAGGCGAAGAAGACGCTGGCCGTCGCTTCACCCTGCCACAGCATGTCGCCCGAGAAATTGACGATGCACCCGCCGTTGACGCAGATGAATCCAGTTTCATTTTCCACGACGGTTCCGAAACCGCGCAGGTCGATCCGCAGTCCCAGATTCTTCGTCAGGTAGTAGTTGGCGCCGACGGCCACCGTAAACGAGAAGCGCAAGTCATCGCCGATGCCCGGCATGTCGAACCACGTGGCACCGAGGTAGCCGCCAACAAAAGGACGGAACTTCCCGTCATACAGCTCTTGCAGCCCGCCGATCTGGAAAACGTGAACATCAAGCTCCTGGTCGCTCGGAGCGGCGACACTGCTCAAATCCAATTCCGTCTGCTGCCGGCTGTAGAGCAGCTCCAGTTTCAGGCCGGAATCGGTCGGATCGTAGTCGAGGAAAATTCCAAAGCTGGGGTTGTCTTTGATTTTCAGCGTCTCGCTCGTGGCGCTGTTTTCAAGCTCCCCACCAAAGCGGTAGCCATAGAAGGGTCCGGCACTGATGTTCTGTGCCTGGGCTGACTCCAGCGCGAGGAGGGTGACGAAGAGTGCGGCGGCAATGCGGCAAAAGCTCATGCCGCTTCCCTTATCAAGTGCGGGCGGCGAGCGGAAGAAAAAAGCCCGCGCGAATTGCTGGCCGGGAGTTGATCCGCAGCGCCCGCTTGCAGTCTGGCGCGTTCCATAGATCATCGCCCCCATGAACTTATTCGTTCGTTTACTGGGCAGCGTTTTGATGCCACTGATGATCGTCGGCTGTGCGACGCAGCCGACGGTCGAGACCCGGCGCACTGAACGCGCCGCCGCGTATAGCTCGCTGCCGCCTGAGCACCGCAAGCTGGTGGATGAGGGACAGATCAAGGTGGGAATGAATCCGGACGCCGTTTACATCGCGTGGGGAACGCCCGCGCAAGTTTTGGAGAGCGAAGACGCCGCCGGCCACCTCACCACGTGGTTGTATCAAGGGACGACCACGGATGAATTCGTCGGCTGGCGCTACACCGAAGTGCCGGGGCCAAACGGCTCTTATCTGGCGCGGCGCATTGATCGCGACTTCAGCATCCGCGAGTACGTTTCGGCTGAGTTGGTCTTCCGGGACGGCGCGCTACAGAATTGGCGCACGCTGGCCAAGCCGGGTGGTAACACTTATTACACACCCGCGCCCTGAACCGCCCTGTCCGTTTTGTCCGGGAGCACCCTATCCGGTGACGGTGACCCGCGTCGAATCCGCCTGCTGCCACTGGCTGATTGCCCGTTGGAGTTCAGCTTTGCGAATGGGCTTCGCAAGGTGATCATCCATGCCTGCGGCCAGGCACTTCTCCCGGTCGCCGGCCAGCGCATTGGCGGTCAGCGCGATGATGGGCAGGCGCCGCTGTTCCGCTTGCCCCGACTCCCAATGGCGGATCTGGCCGGTCGCCTCGTAGCCATCCATTTCCGGCATATGACAATCCATCAACACGATGTCGTAACATTCCCGCTGCACCTTATCGAGTGCCTCCCGGCCATTGATGACCAGCGTCACCTCGCAGCCCAGTTTCTGGAGCAACGTGCGGGCGAGCAGTTGATTGGTCGGGTTATCTTCGGCGAGCAGCACGCGGGTGCCGGCGAGTGAACACTCCACACGGCAGGTTTCACCGTCGGCGGTGGCTGATGATGCCGAGCCAGGCGCCGCCGCGGGCTTCGGCAGACTGCGGCCGGCGAGTGCCTCGAGCAGGGTCAGGGGCCGCGACATTGGCTGCGGGAGAATCGCGCTGAACAGGTTCGCAAATTCAGCCGGTACTTCCAGCGCCCCCGCATCCAGCCGCGTGAACACCAACGCCAGTGGTTGGTCGCAGTTCGATTGCTTGAGTGCTAGCGCTAACTTCAGCCACGGAGCCAATTGATCGCGGACGGCCAGCACGACCGTGCCAAACGGACGGCTCAATCTCTTCGCTTCGGCCACGTGGCGCAAGGCCTCCTCGGCAGTGGCTGCGATGTCGGAGGGAGCCTGCCAGGCGGCCAGTTGGAGTTCCAACATGCGGCGGTCGTCGTCGTTCGCGGCCACGGCCAGTATCCGCGGCCAGCAGAGGGCGAGCGGCTGGAACTCCATGGCCGCTGGGAGGTAGAACCAAAAGGTGGATCCCTTGCCCGCTTCGCTGTTGAAGCCGATTTGTCCACCCATCATCTCCGCGAGCCGTTTGCAAATTACGAGGCCAAGACCCGTGCCGCCAAACTTGCGGCTGGTGGATGAGTCCGCCTGGGTGAACTCCTGGAAAAGCTGTGACTGTTTGTCGAAGGGAATGCCAATGCCGGTATCCGTCACCTCGATTCGCCAGCCGAGTCCGGCATCGGCGGCGATCTCGACCACCACACTGCCAGCAGGGGTAAACTTGATGGCGTTGCCGATGAGGTTGAGCAGAATCTGCCGAATGCGCGTCGAGTCGCCCTTCGCGGGGAACGAGCGACCCGCCGGAGTGCGCAGCGCCACCAACAGATTCTTGCTGGCCGCCTGTTGCGAGAGGAGGCCGATGACTTCCGAAGCCAGGGGCAGGAGGTCAACGTCGGAAATCTCAACGGCCATCTTGCCGGCTTCGATTTTGGAAAGGTCGAGAATGTCATTCAAGATCGCCAGCAACGCTTCCGCGGACGAGCGGATGATATTCGCGTAATTGGTCTGTTGCGTATCCAGGCTGGTGTCCATGAGGAGGTTCGCGAAACCAATTACGCCATTCATCGGCGTGCGAATCTCGTGACTCATGGTGGCGAGAAACTCACTCTTGGTGCGGTTGGCGGTCTGCGCTTCGAGCGCCAGCTGGTTGGCGGAAGCCAGCGCGTCCTGGAGCTTCCGTGAGGCATCCTCGGCGACGGCGACGGCTTCGCGTTGTTGCTGCTCCGCGTCCTGGCGCTGCTGCTCGATGCTCTGGGCGACAAGCAGGTTGGCGCAGGTGACCTGCAACGGTTCGAGGAAGCGAATGATGTCCGCCGCATAGCCTCCCGGGCGATTCGCCACGCCGGCCATGCCCACCAGCTTGCCATTTTGCAGGAAGGGCAGGCCGAGAAAGCTGTTCAAGGGCGGGTGGCCCGGCGGCACTCCGCCCTGCCGTGGATCGTTGGCGGCGTCATTAGCGATGATCACGTCGCACGTCGTCAACACCTGCCCCACCAGGGTGTCCAGGTTTCGAAACCCCAGCCCCGTTGGCGCGTGCTTCTCATGAAAAGCCCGCGTCTCGTCATTCCACGCAATGTTCGTGATAGCGTGAGTTCGAAGATACGGCCTGCCTTCCTCATCGCGCAGCACTTCGCCGATAAACCCATATTCGCTCCCCGTGATGCTCAACAACGTCTTGAGCAGTCCGTTGAAAATTTCCCGGGCCTCTGCCGTCGCGATGAAGCGCGACTGCGCCTCGCGGATGCCGTCCAACAATTCGTGCGAACCGAGCAGTTGCGCCTCCGCCCGCTTTTGTTCCGTGATGTCGACTGCCACGCCGGCGATCCGGAAGGTTTCGCCCGCTTCGTTACGGACCGGAAACGCGCGGTCGCGCACCCAGCGAATCTTGCCGTCGGGCCGGACGATCCGGTACTCGGCTTCGTAGGCGCTCAACCGCTGCCCGCAGATAAGTTTGCTGACTCGCTCACGGTCATCGGAGTGAATCGTTTCCAGCCACAGCGCGGGGCTGTCCTGGAGGCTGCGGCAGGTCCGACCCCAG
>JANLTG010000089.1:0-5426 GCA_031362805.1 bacterium | reverse complement strand
TCGGTGCGGCGATGCGCCTTCTGCTCCGGGGCCATGTATTGCGGCGTGCCGGCAGGCTGACTTTCCGTCAGTCCGATATCCGCGCCGTCGGCATGGAGCATCTTCGCGATGCCGAAATCGGCGATCTTCACGCGGCCATCTTTGTCGAGGAGCAGATTCTCCGGCTTGATGTCGCGATGCACGATGCCGTGCTCATGCGCGTATTGCAGTGCCTCGCAGACCGGCGGCACCACCGCGAGCGCCTGCTCCGGCGTGAAGCGACCCGCCTTCATCGCCTGTCGCAGATTCACGCCATCGACGAATTCCATGAGCAGGAAGTAGAACCCGCCGGCCTGGCCGAAATCATACACGCCCACGATGTGCGGGTGATTCAGCGCCGCGAGCGCTTGGGCCTCTTTTGCGAAACGTTCCGCGAAGACGGGATCGTTCGCCCGCTCCGGCGCGAGCAGTTTGAGCGCGATGAAACGGTTGAGCGACTTCTGCCGGGCCTTGTAAACCACGCCCATGCCGCCGCGGCCGAGGCACTCCAAAATATCCAGTTGCGGAAAATGCGGCGCGAGTTCCTCCGGCGTAAGGCTCTTGCGGGGGGGAGCTTGCTCCGCCTCGCCCTGCGTCGGCACCATCGCCTCGGCCATGAGACATTTGGGGCACAAGCCCTTGGTGGCGGCGGAGGGCAGGGCCGCGCCGCACTGCGGGCAGGAATTCGAAGTTTGCGGTGATTCGCTCATGCCCGTGTCCTGACGTGATGGCGTGGTTTGGTTACCAAGATTGTTTCCTCAACCTCCCAGGGCGGCGAACAATGCGCGCATCTCGGTCTCGACCGATGCGGGATCATCCAGTGTCCCGGCAACCTCCGCCCTGAGCAATTCGCGGAAGCGCCGTTTTAATCGATGCACCGCGACCTTCAGCGCGTTGGCGTTCATGCCGCAGCTCGCTGCCAGCGCCGCCTGGTCGCCGTGCGCGGCCTCGCCGGTGAGCCACGGCTTGACTCCCTCGAAGAAGTCCCCGCGCCCCTCGGCGACACATTCCTGCCGCAACGCTTCGAGCCCGCGCGCCAGCACGGTGATCGCCCATTGCCGGTCGAACGCCGCGTCGGGCGAAAGCACGCCGGCATCCGCGAGCGACCGCGCTTCGCCCGCCTCGGTGTCGTTGATGGAAATGTTTGCCACGCCGCCGCCGCGTTTGAGGCGCCGCACGGCCTCGCGGTGATGCGAGAGAAAGTGCTTCACCGCCCCGAGCAGGTAGGAACGAAACCGCCCGCGTTCCTGCTCTGCGCGAGTGATGGCTCCACCCGCAAGCATGGACGCGAAGAAATCGTGCGCCAGGTCCCGGGCGGCGTCGGCCTCGCGAACTTCGCAGCGGAGAAACGCGGCCACCGGTTCGTAGTAAGCGTCGCACAGTTCCGCCAGCGCCCGCCGGCCTTCGGGCGATTCTGCCTTGGCCCGGCTCACCTGTGTCCACCGCGTCGTGCGAAAGGTCTCGTCGGCGGCCGGTGGATTGGCCGGCGTCGCTTGTGTGGGTTCAGTGGTCATTGGGGCCGGACGGAGCATGCCACGGATGCCTGACGTGTTGGAAGGGAATGGTTACCGGGAATCAGCCGGTCCGAAAGCTCTTCAATGAAAGTGGCGCGCTTCGAGCCGGTTCATCGTAAAGCTCGTCGAGTACTCCGCTGTGGCCTCAGCCAAGCGACTGTTCCGCGCCGTGGGTCCAAGTCCGAAGCAAACCAGTTGGAGCAGCGGGGCCCGGCCCGACGGAACAATTTAACCGCTCGCGGTCGCGCCTTCGGGATGCCGGGGTGCGCTCATGCGCATCAAAGAGGCAATTGCATTCACGTTGAACGCCACGCGGATCGTCCGGCTCTGCCTTATCGCTGTTTCAACAACGCCCGCGCGGGTGCGCCGTCGCAGTTGAGCGTCTTGAGCGGGAGGCAGAGCAGGTCGTACTTGCCCGGCTTCACCTTCGAAAGGTTCAGGCCCTCGATGATCCACACGCAGGCGCGGAGCAGGTGGTGGTGCGTCTCAACGCCGTCCTTGAAGAACCCGCCGACGGACAGGTAGTCCACACCTACGGTCATGATGCCATGCTCGACCATGTAGGCGGCGGCGTCTTGCGAGATGTAAACGAAGTCTTCGACAAACTTGCGGTCGTTCCAGCAGCGCTTCGAGTTGATCGTCTTGATGAGCAGACGCTCGCCTTTGCGGAGGTTGAGCGGCTTGAGGTGCTTCACCTTGATCGATTCCTGGTCCTTAATCTCGACGACGCGGCACGGGCCGATGGTGGCGTCGAGCGGCATCTGGTCCATGCCGATGCCGTTGGCGACGAAGTGCAGCGGGGCGTCCATGTGCGTGCCGGTGTGGACGCTCATGTGGAGCATCGAGACATTGCAGACGGCGCCGTCGTCCATGCTGACCATGCGCTCGAGCTTCACGTCCGGCGCGTCGGGCCAGTGCGGCGTGCCGGCGTGGAGCGGGGCGGTGAGGTCGATCCAGGGAGATTTCTTTTTGGCGGGCATGGCGGGAGAATGTTCAGCGATCAGTATTCGGTAATCAGTGGGTCGGTGAATCAGTGAAGGGAAGGCCGACGGCCGAAATCCGAGCGCCGAACCAAGGCCGAATCCCGAAAGGCGAATATGAGCGGCTTCGATGCGCTTCGGAATTCGGATTTGGTTCGGTCTTCGGCATTCGGGTTTCGGATTCCGCGGCTCAGGCAATCTGCAACACGTTCTTGATGCCGGTGGCTTTGCCAAGCAACAGATCGCGGGCGTGACCGAGCGGGAAACGCCCGGTGATCACAGAGCGGACGGCGTCGGGCCAGCGCTTCATGAATTCGCTCATGTCGCGGATGGCCCAGTCGAAGGCCTGGCGGCTGGCGTTCACGGTGCCGACGGCGACCTGATTCTTGAGCACCATGTTGCGCATGATCAACTCGGCGTCGAAGGTCAGATGCGGTTTGGGAAAACCGGGGATGCCGGTGAAGACGAAAATGCCGTTCTGGCCGAGCACGCTCAGGATGTCGAAGGAGTTCACGGCCGTGCCGATCGCCTCGTACACGACGTCGATGTTGCCGATGCGTTCCGCCAGTTGTTCGGGGCCGACTTCCAGCGCCGAGATATAAGGGACGCCAAACGATTCGACGATCTCGGCCTTGGGATTGGGTTTCTTCGAGCGCGAGTAAACGTAGGTGTCGAAGCCGGCGACTTTGAAAGCCATTGCGCCGAGGATGCCGATGGGACCGGCGCCGATGATGACGGCTTTCTTGCCCCGGCCATCGCGCCGCTCCAGTTGTTCGGCGGGCATCCACGGCAAACGGTCTTGAACCTTCCAGATCTGTTCGAGGGCTTTCTCGGCGACGGAAAGCGGCTCCATCATCACGGCCACGTCGCGCAATGAGCCAGGCACTTTGCAGAGGAACGGTTCTTCGTCCACGACGTGCTCGGTCATGAAGCCGTGCATTTCCTTGATGCCCCGTTCGACGAAGTTGCCGGTGGTGCAGAAGTCGGAACGTTCGGCGCGGCAGGGCTGGCAGTTTGTCTCCGGGCAGGGCCGGCGAACCATGGGGACGATGAGATCGCCCTTGCGCAGCGTGCTGACGCCGTCGCCGACTTCGGAAACTTCACCGAGTCCCTCGTGGCCGAGCACGAGATGCTCGAATCCGTTGGGTGGCGAGCCGTAGTCGAAGCGGCAGATCTCGCGGTCGGTGCCGCAGATGCCCACTTCGAGCATGCGGAACTTCACCTCGACGGAGCGAGTCAGTTGCGGCAGTGGATGGCTGACCTGGCCGACTTCTTTGCGGCCCGGGTTAACGGCAATGGCGTTCATTGAGTTGGGATGCGCGGGACGCGAAAGATAACCGCAAGCAGGTTGGCGGAAGCCAGCCTTTTCTTAACGACCGGCAGGGGCTTTGGTTGGGGAGCCGCCGCTGACCGGAGCCCAGGGGCTGCTCGGGCGACCGGGCGATGGCTGAACCACCGGCGGGCGCTGCGGAGGAGGCGCGACGGGATGATTGGGCTTTGGGTTCACCCAGACCGGATAGCCATACCAATAAGGCTGTTCATAGACCTGATTGTAAGTGGTGTTTCTTGCGATCTCGCGCTCTACGACGTTGGTCTGGGTAAATGTCTTGCGCGCTTTCTCGTCGATCCAGATCACCGGCTCGAAGCGATATTCGCCCGTCTCGGCGTGCTCCCGGATGTTGCTGGGAACCACCCAGGCCTTGCCGAGGTAATCCTTGCCGACGTACGCGCGCGCTTGGAAGGGCTGCGGCAAGGCGGGTTTGGCGACAGACGAATTGCTGCCAGGGACTGGCGTGACCCCGTTGGTTTGGAGGGCGGCGGCGAGCTCAGGTTCGACGGCCGGTCGTTGCGGCTGTTGATCGCGCAATTGGGCGAGTTCATCTTCGAGCCTTTGCGAGCGCTCCGTCAGGTCCGCGATGACCCGTTCCATCGTCTGGTTGGTGGTCCTTTGGTTGTGCATGCTGAGGAGGTCCAACGCCACGAGGACAATCGTCATGGAGAGCAGAAAGAGGATGATGATGAGCGAGGGAGCTTTCATGTGCCGGTTGGATTCGACGCACTATAGGTCTTTGTGTCCGGAATTCAAATGCGGCTTTTAGCCGGATCCAGACAATTGAACAGAAGGCAGCGGCGAGAGCAGAGCCTTCGGATCGACTCAGAATCGCGGTTCACGATCCGGCCGGACGTTCACGGAACGTTGAGCGTGTGGCGTGCTTCCCGATCCCCGAAAAAATCGAGGCCATTCTACGTTTCCTCTGCTGCCTCCTGTTCCTCGCTGACTTATTACGGTTTAGCCTGCCATCCGCCTACCTTTCGCGGGAAAGCATCGCCGTGACGTAGCCGATCAAGGCGCCGCTCGCGAGCCCGCCCCAGTGGACGAAGTTGGCGATGTAGCCGCCCAAGCCCACAATGCAGAAGACAAACCAGAACAGCATCATGAAGGTGATGTTCGGGGGCACGATGAAACCCGAGCCGGGATAGTATTTCCACTGGGTCCAGATGAAGCCGAACAGGCCGAAGACCACGCCCGACATGCCGCAAAACGCCGGGCTGCTGAAGATGTATTCCAAAAGGTTTGAAAACACGGCGACGCTCAAGACCAGCACGAGCAGCCGGTTCCAATCGTAGCGGATCTCAATGGCGCTCGCCAGTTGAGCGAACAGCAACATGTTCATCAAGAGATGCAGGGGATCGCCGTGGACGAAAATGGGCGAGATCAGGCGCCACAGCTCGCCCTTCCGAACTTCTGGCAGGAAACCAAGGTTCAGCCAGGTCAGCGTCCCGTCGGGTTGCGGCCGGATCGCGACGATGCCCAGCCACTGCCAGATCAGCGTTTCGTTGGCGAGCTGGAGCGCAAACACGCCAACGCATAATGCCACCAGCGTAATGGTGCAGATGCCCAGCCGTTCGTACC
>JANLTG010000081.1:0-24108 GCA_031362805.1 bacterium | reverse complement strand
TGTCGGGTTGAGGTTGTGAGTTGAGGTGAGTTGCCGGTTGCGTCGCAGCAACCGCCGGAGTAGAACCATCAGGGTTGGTATTCATAGGGGCAGACATTGTGGAACGCTCGTGCGCCCCGTGTCTGCCCTCATGTTTTCTTTATGGTGGTTCTGCGCAGGCGATAGTTGATTGGACCTATCGTGATGATCGTGATCACGAAACAGTGCATGTTAGAGACCACATGTTTCCTGCCTTCGCTGGTTACAAAGCACTTGCGGGATCATTTGGCAAAATTTGTTGGGAGTCAAAAGCCAAAGCAGAATGCTTCAAGTCAGCACTATTGGGTGCCATTCGCGACCTATATATGCAACAAGCGTTCAGGGATGGTAGTAAGTGGGATTGTCAAGAATACGGTAATGAATTTCCGGCCATCTGCGGACTCGCCGATCGGCAGGATGAAAAGTACAAGAAACTCCAACAGATTGTAGAAGATGAAATTTCTAAATGTAACGAGGAATAGTGCCACGACTGTGGTCGCCGCTTTTTTGTTCATCGCAACTTCGCTTACGGTCTTTCTTCATGGCCAAACAAAAAGACCGGGGATGATGATCGTTAAGGAATCGGAGTTGCCGCTCGACGATGCAACGAACGAACTTGCAAGAGTTAGAATCATCACCAGTGGAAAAATAGTCCGTGTTTCGGAACTCCTTCAAAAGGCGAGAGAATCATTGAAAGCGCAAACCGAACTACGCCCAGAGATGCAAAGCAATTTCCTGGTTACTGTTTACGCTGATCCTGACAGAACCAACTTATGCTGGATTGGATTCTCGGGCGGTTTTGGGCAGAAACGTTTCCATGTAGAGTTCGATAAGTCCGGCAACATCGTCTCGAAAAAAGTCCTCGTTCCTAGCGCCGAATAGTGTAAGCGTCAGCCATAGCCCTTGACCAGGACGCAGGTGCCATAGGTTTGTGGACTCTGGCATCTCTGACTGCGGTTGATCCTGCAATGAAACGGGGATGAAAATGCAAAGCAGTACAAAGATGATCGAGAAAGGAACGCGATGCGCGCAACACTAAAACGGTGCCTGCAACTCATGGTGATTCTGGCGTTGCTGTCCGTGGTCAGTCCGGTTCAGGCGTTTTACAACCCGAGCACGGGTAAATGGCTGAATCGTGATCCGATTGGGGAGAGGGGCGGGATCAATAGCATGGCGTTTGTGAAAAACGATTTAATCAATATTGTTGATTTTCTCGGACTCGATACGGCCGTCAAAAAATGCACTATTGAGATTCACGTTGGGCATCATCGGGGAGCTGACCCACACATCCCTACTGACCTAAAAAAACGAGCCTTGTTCAGCAGCTTCTGTCATCGGATGTGAAGCAAACAATATCACCGTTCCGACGCCGATTCCGGGAATAGAGCCTCGACCAGAGGGTAACATTAACAGGATCGAAGCTGCGAGAATAGCGTTATTGGATTTTGCCGCTGCTAAAACCCACGCCAAAACTCTCTGCAAACAATCCTGCAAGTGTGAGTCGATCAAGGTTTCAATCTTGTGTTCTGGATTCACGTTTCTGGAAAGGCAGCCAATGCCTGGTGGCGTTTGTGGGAAAACAGAGACAGTCCCATGCAAGTGAGCAACCGCATCGAATTAATCGCCACGTTTAGCGCGAGCGTTATGTTCCTGGCGATTTACCATGGCTATCTCCGTGTCCTCGCAAAAGTTGACCAGCCCCCTACCTCCGGGACGATTCTGATTACGAAATTTGTCTGGGTTGTTTTCGCACTTCAGGTGATCGTTGCTGCCGGTGAGATCCGGGGGATGGATATCTGTAAAACGATAAGGGGAATTTTCCCCACAGCAATTCTCGCGAGCCTCGCAGGAGCCATCTATTTACAGTGGTTTATGATTTCGGTTAAGGGTCCACTTTGGTAACGATTGATCCGCAAACCTGTTGCCCATTAACTTTCGATCAATAGTCAGCAGTCTGCTAGTGGGCAAGTGCTGTCACGTCGCAGTTTTTTTCGATGGTGGACGCGCGTCACGCCGCAGGAACTGGCCATCTTCAAGGGCCGTGTCCTGGAAAGGCCAGCATGGGTGACAACACGAAGCTGTTCTTTCGTATGCGTCAGCCATTGTCTCCCTTGTTGAGCACGGCGTAGATGCCATAGGATCGGTGGACTATGGCATCTCTAACTGCGGTTGATCCCGCATTGAACCGGGAATGAAAATGCAAAGCAGTACAAAGATGATCGAGAAAGGAACGCGATGCGCGCAATACTAAAACGGTGGCTGCAACTCATGGTGATTTTGGCGTTGCTGTCCGTGGCCGGTCCGGTTCAGGCGTTTTACAACCCGAGCACGGGAAGGTGGCTCAGCCGCGATCCCATCGGGGAACAAGGCGGAAAGAATCTCTACGGGTTCAACTACGACAACCCGATTCAGTTTTACGATCCTGACGGGCGCAATCCAGGTGTCATCGTCATTGGTGGTGGAGCGGCAATCGGTGCAGCCGAAATTGCGGCAGCAGCATTCGGCCTAACAGTGACTGCGTGTCTGGCAGACCCAGCCTGTAGAGGATATGCCGCACAATTGACTCAAGAAATCCTTGATGACATTGCCGACACATTGAGGAATTTTTTGAGAAGGTGCCGGCCGAAACGATGCCTTCCGTGTTCCCCTGCAGTTGGTTCAATTGCGTATAGAGTCGATTTGCCTCCATCAGATGCTCACAACGGAATTCCGACTCCGCATTCTCACCAATTCCAGATGAACCAAAGTCCCCCATCGGCTGGTTGCCGATGCTTCTGGGTAGAAACGTTAAAAGATCCGTTGCCCGGAATCTTAGCGCCGCCGATTACGCCTGCCGCCGGTGGCGGGATTGCTCCATAGCCAACTCGATTTTGAAGACGATGTGTGACGACTTACTTGGTTGCGAATACACTGATTCGCGAGAACCCGTGAAGAAAGGGGATTCGGTTTTCGTTGATGGTCGAGGAGGACGAGTTGACGCTGTGTGCTTGCCTGAGAGTCAGCTTGCGCGCCACTATTCATGCGAGCGCACAGGAGGACTTCTGATTCAATTCGATGATGAGATTTTGGCTCTGCTCCCCTTCGGTCATTTTCACCGAATTACAAAACGAGCGGATGGGGATGCGGTTGGGCAAGGGCCGTTGCTGCCCCGCACAAAGGATTAAGGAATCTAGCGGCGCTTAGGCCGCGCCGGAGTTGGTCGGCTACCCGCGCCCGCCGCACAATGCTTAACGAGAATTGAGACAATGGCCAGAAAGCATTCAATGCAACCAAAGAGCCGGGCTCGACCCACGGCCACCTCCCGAGGTGAACTCCGCCGTAGGCGGCTGTTGATCGGGCTGGGACTTGTGGTCGCCGCCTTGGTCGCTTGGCCGCTTGCCAACCGCATCGGCGGTGCGAGGTATATGGAAGTTGCGCAGCTTGTATCCGTTGAAGACCTGATCGAACACCCGGACCAGATTGCCCGACTGGACATTTTGAATCTGAACATACTTTGTGCCGATGGATTGCAAGGGGCCGGTCAGCTTAAAGAACCAGATTGCCGCTCACGGCTGGCGGCCATGGTGACAAAGGTCAGGACGGAAACGGACCGGCATTTCTATAAGTTCAAGAACGGTCCCGCAGAGTTCGAGCACTCGGAAGGGTTCTTTCGGATGTTGATGATGGCGGTCGTGCTCGTGGAGGACTTTGGGGTGCGCTACAATCCAGAACGGCGAATTGACCCAGATCGCGCGCGGATGGGGGATGGCTTTTTCAGTGACGCAGCAGAGGTGTTCGTGCCGGGGCTGTTGCGCCATCAACCGTCGGGCACGTGCAGTTCACTTCCGGTGCTGTATGTGGCGATTGGTCGCGAGCTCGGCTACCCGCTCAAGCTGGTGACAACGAAAGGGCATTTGTTCGTGCGATGGGAAGGGTTGGGCGAACGGTTCAATGTGGAAGCGACTGGGAACGGCCTTAACCGACTCGATGACGAGTATTACAAACAGTGGCCGTTCCCACTGACCGAGGAGGAAATTACAAAGGAGGATTATCTTACTTCACTGACGCCCGAGGGCGAGGCCGCCGTCTTCTTGTCGATCCGCGCGATGTGTTTGCTGGAAGCCGGGCGTGCGGACGAAGCCCGGGAATGCTTTGCAGCGGCGGCAAAACTCAATCCGAAGTGCCAGAGTTACCGGCTGATGGCTGGCAGCAGGGCAGAATGACACAAGCGAAACCGTCTCGACGATAAAACCACTGTCATCTGAGGTGTTGCAGGCGTCAGACAGAGCCCCGATCGACCGAAGTGCAGCGAGTGGAGTCGTAGGTGTAGAGGTCAGAGTGGTTCCAGCTCTGGCATCTATGACACGAGCTTTATGGCCGGTGGTTCGGCCTTGGCCTTTTCCCTAGCCTCGGCGGCCGGCGTGGTGTGGGTCTGCTGGTTGGCCAGGCGCGGCGACCGCGTGAACAGGCCTTGAATGCCTGACAAATCCTGACAAAACTTTTTCGTGCAGAGGACATCTGCTTGCGTGAGGCCAAAATTGGCCAAGTGAAGAATCATCAATGTTGACGCCGTTTTCACGCAGTTTGACGAAAAGGGACGGACGACACTGATTGGGCTTTCAGCCCTCATCTTGTATTTCAATCCCTTACCTGGGCCGTTGGCCCAGGCTGGTATGGACACGGGCCGTTGGCCCTGAACATGGTTTGGCAATTACGCTCACAGCCCCTTCACAAACTTCTCCAGCCGATCCAGTCCCTTCTCGATATTCGCCAGGCTGGTGGCGTAGCTGATCCGCAAGTAATCGTCCGCGCCGAAGGCGATGCCGGGCACGGCGGCGACCTTCTGCTGCTCGAGCAACCGCGCGCAAAAGTCGGCGGACTTCAAACCGGTGGCGCTGATGTTCGGGAAAAGATAGAACGCGCCCTTGCTGTTTACGCAGGATATGCCGGGGATGGAGTTCAGCTTCTGCCACGCGTAAGTCCGGCGCTTCGCGTATTCGGCGAGCCATTTCGGCAAGTGATCCTGCGGGCCGGTCAGCGCGGCGACGGCGCCCTTTTGCGCGAAGCTGGTCGGGTTGCTCGTGCTGTGGCTCTGCACGGCGTCGATGGCTTTCGCAATCGGCTCGGGCGCGGCGAGGAAACCCAGCCGCCAACCGGTCATGCTCCACGCCTTCGCGAAACCATGCACAATGATCGTGTGTGCGAGGTGCGCCGGGCTGAAGCTGGCGACGCTCTTCACCACCGCGCCGTCGTACGTGAGGTGCTCATAAATCTCATCGCTCATGATGAGCACGCCTTGCTCGACGCAGATGTCGCCGAGCGCCTTGATCTCGTCGGGCGTGTACACCGAGCCGGTCGGGTTGCTCGGCGAATTGAGGATGAACAACCGCGTGTTCGGCGTAATGGCGGCGCGAAGCTGTGCGGGCGTGACCTTGAACTCCGTCTTGTCCGTCGTGGTGAGGACCACCGGCTTCGCCCCAGCGAGCTTCACCATCTCGGGATAGCTCAGCCAATACGGCGAAGGGATGATCACTTCATCGCCTTCCTGACACGTCGCGAGGATGACGTTGTAGCAGGAGTGTTTGCCACCGTTGCTGACGATGATCTGCGAGGGTTTGTAGGTAAGTCCGTTCTCGCGCTGGAACTTGTCAGCGATGGCCTGGCGCAGCTCGGGAATGCCGCTGCTCGGCGTGTACTTCGTGAAGCCCTCGTTGAGTGCCTTGATCGCCGCGTCCTTGATGTGCTGCGGGGTGTCGAAATCGGGCTCGCCGGCGCCGAAGCCGACGACGTCTTCACCCGCGGCCTTCATGGCTTTGGCCTTGGAATCAATGACGAGCGTGAGAGATGGCGACAACGAGGCGGCGCGTTGCGAGATGCGGTATTCCATAAAGCGGCGAGAGAATGGGAATCCGCCCCGCAGCGCGCAAGCGGGAATTGAACCTCGCCCTACGCCCGGCGACCCCGGCCTGCACCGCTAATTCCGGTCGCCGGCTTGCAACCGTTCCAAGTAGCCCTTCAGCGCTTCGAGAACCTGGTTGATCGCATCCTCGGCGGAGTCCGCCTCAAAGCTCTCGAACTCGTCCGACAATTCCCAGGTGCGCTCGATCAACAGCTCTTCGTCTTCCTCGCCCTCGACGAGCTTACCGGTCAGCTCGTCCTTGAACGGCGTGGGTTTCAACCGGAAGAGGTCGCGCTCCCACATGCGACAGCGAAACAAGTTGGCGCGCTCGGTGTCCTGAAACAGCTCCAGGCGCGTGGGCAGGAAATGGCCGTTCACTTCGAGGTCGAACTCGAGCGTGGAGATCAGCTTGAAGACGTCGCTGGTCACGAACGGGTGCTGAATGATCATGCCGGTGTCTGGCAGAAAGGGCCGACCTTGTCGAAACAATCATCGGCCGCGTAACTGGTCCAGCCAGCGCCAGACACGCAACGCTTCCGTCGCGCCCCAGGCCTGGGCATCGCAGCCGCGTTGCGCATGCGGTGCGTCCCCATCGACGATCTCGGGCAGGTGCCCCAGGCAACCCTCCTCGAGCAAGCGATCCATGCTGCCCAGATAGGCCCGCGCCGCGGCGATGGCGGAAGGTGATTCGTCGTAGGCCCGAACGAGCGCCTCGCAGAAGATCGGGAAGGTCCAGGTCCACGCGGTGCCGTTGTGATAGGCCGGTTTCCGCCGCGTGTCTTCGTCGCCTTCGTAATGTCCCCAGTAAGGATTGGCTGGATCATTCAGCAGCGCGCCATGCGGACTGCGAATGGGCAACGGCGGCTCGGCCGGCAACGGAGCCAGTGTGCGCAAAGCTCCGGGAACGACGAGGTATTGCCGCGCGGCTTCGACGCAGCGTCGCGCGCAATCGCCGGTCAACTGGCCGAAGCTGATCGGGATGAGACAGTTGCTCCGCAGCACCTGATCCGGGACCGCGCCCGCCGCCGGCACCCCCGCCCCGGCGATGAGCGAATCGGCAAACCAGCCCTTCGCCTCCAGCCAGTAAAACTGCTCCAGCGAAGCGGCCGCGCGGCCAGCGATCACATCCCACGCGTCGCCCGACGGCGGCGCATTTAGTCGTGCGAGCAAACGCAGGAGTTGAATCCAAAGCGACTGAATCTCGATGGGATAACCTTCGCGGGGCGTGCCAGCGGGATAGTTGGTGTCCATCCAGGTGAAGTGGCTGGGGCTCCACACCAGGCCGGAAGCGGGATCGACACGAATGCCGTTGGCGGTGCCGTTCAAGCAGCCGATCGCGATGCTGCCCAGCACATCACGCACAGAACGTTGCGCGTCAACCTTCAGCTCAAACACCGACTCATTGGTCGCGGCGGCAAGTTCCTCGGCCACGACGCCGTACCACAAAGGCGCATCGCTGGTGTCGCGATTCGATGCGTCATCGCCATGAATGGTGTTGGGCAAGGTACCGCCCTGCTCGAAACGGCCGAAGACAATCAACAGCTCCCTCACTTCGTCCAGCCAGCCGCCGGCGATCAATCCGCGCGCGCAGATCAACGTATCGCGGCCCCAGTCGAGGAACCACGGATAGCCGGCAATCACCGATTTGAAGGCGCCGCGCCGGACGATGAACTGGGAAGCGGCGCGGTGGAGTTGTTGCTCGAAGGCTCCGCCCAATCGCCCTCCTCGTTCGTCCTCCGTATTTTCCCCGGTTCCAGGCTCCTTCGGAGAGGGGAACGGGAATTCGGCGCTGGCGATCAACTCCACCTTTGAGTCGTTGTTCTTGAGCGGCAGATCAAACCAGCCCGGACTCCAGCCATCGCCTTCGCCGGTCTGGCCACGGCTGGCCTCGACGGGATGCGGCAAGTGCTCGCTCCATTCGGCTGCGCCGTGGTAGGTGCCGCCATTGGCGATCACCCGCACTCCGCGATCCGCCGCCGGCGCAAATTCGAAGCCAATGTCTCCGGCCAGCGATCGCGTATGACTGGCGAAGTGGTGCTCCGCAGCGGCGTTGCGTTTCGTTTCCCAATGAAAATTGCGGTCCTCAAGATCGAACCGGACGGTCAAGCGCAGGCTGCTGTCATCCGTGACCACTGACTTCTCGCGGTTGAACTCCAGCTTCACCGCATTCTCGCCGTGGACCATGCCGATGCGCAACCGAACGAACACGGACCGGCCGTCACCAGCCGGCACGCGAAAACGCCACTCGGCAGGTGGGCCAACCTGGAAGCGCACGAGATTGTCGGCGTTCAACGGGGAAATGAAGCCGTTGGCGTTGGCCCAAACGCGAACCCGCTTGAGGAGGATGTGCCGATCGACAGGAAGTTCGGCGTGAAGGTTCGCGCCCAGCACACAATCATACTTCGAGCGGACGAGCCCCAGATCGAGATTCATGCGGACCATGCCTCCGCGGCCATTGGTCAACAGCACCGTCCGCTGCTCGGCAACGCGGCTGGTGTGTTCAATCCCTTCGAGACATCCTGACCAAACCGGCTCAGCGCCGAGAAAGCGGATCACTCCCCGGGTGCGAACGACTTTGTCTCCGTAAATCTCCAGCGCCAGATCGGCCTCACCCGCCACCTGATTCGGCGGCACCGCGGCGACCCAGCCTTCATCACAACAAACCGCCGTCAGCCAAACCGCCCGGCGGCCAGCGTCGCCCGTCAATTTGAGTCGGAACCGGTGCGGCAGACAAACCAACAGCCAGTGCGCTGGCGGCACGGGTGTGATTCGATTCTGGTCCAAACTGGTCCAGCGAACGACGGCTTGAAACGAATCAGTGCGCCCAGCAAGCAGACCCGCGAGAAACCCGGCGGGATCACGGGCAACTTCCCTCGCGAGCCCCAGCCAATCGCGATCGACCAGCGCGAGTTCCCGGCCCACCGCGTGGGCCGCCTGAATGGCAAATGCCGCCTGTGATCGCACGCGCCGATACTCGTCGCCCGGCCGCAGGTCCGTGCCTGAACCGATCTCAAGACAGAGCACCTCGCCGGGTGCGAGCGCCCATTCGATGGCGTCGGCGGTTGAGCGCACTGATTTCGCGGCGGTGCCGGTCAGCAAGCTCGAAGGCGACTCTGTCGCGATCGATTTCCAGAGCTGCACGGCGCGGGTGGACAACGGCCCGGATTCGGCAGCCGGCTGTTTCCAAACAAACTTCTGCTTCTTGCCAGCATCCACATTCGCCACCACCAACAAGGTGTGCTTCTCGTCCCCGGCAAATCGGGCGAAGGCGAAAACCTTGTCGGCCGGCGTGCTCAGGCGCAGCAACTGCGCGCCATCAAAGAAGCACGGATGACCGGCCAGGAGCCGATTCAGCTTCGCCAGCTCGCCGACCAGGTTGATTGCCGAACCCCACGCCAGACCGCGCGCAGAGTGAACGTTGACCTTCTCGGGCGCGAGCCATTCGACACCGTTGGTAAATCCGAAGCCGCCACTCACGCTGGTCAGCGCGCAAAGCTGATTGCGCAGCAGCGACCACTCGCGCCCCTTCGTCGCGAGGCGATCGTTGTCGTGGGTTTCGCTGTAGTTGATGAGCAGCCCGACGCGTCCGCTCTCTTTCCAGGCGTGGTCCAGATAGCCGTTCAATTCGGCCGCCGAGAAGTTCTGAAAGATTTCCGAATAGGCCCACTGCAGGCCGCCTTCGGTCAGCCGAATTGCCGTGTCGTCCCAACCGCCGCCCAAGCCTTCGAGCAGAAAGATCGTATCGGGAAACTCATCCCGCACGCGGGCGGTGATGTACTGCCAGACGAGCACCGGCACCTTGTAACCTGCATCGCACCGAAAGCCATCCACACCACGTCGACACCACGCGAGAAAAACTTCCGCCAGCTCCTCCCACAACGCGGTGCTGGCCGGATCAATCTCGACGAGATCCTCCCAGACCGTGCCCCACGCGCCCGGACTGACAAACTTTCCAGCGGCATCCTTCACGAACCATTCGGGGTGTTGCTCAAACAACGTCGAGCCCCAGCCGGTGTGATTGATCACCAGGTCCAGGAGCACCCGTCCATCCCGCCGATGAACGGCCTCAGTGAGTTCACGGAATTGTTCAACGCCGGTCGTGAGTTGATCGAACTCCACCAACGAAGGATCAATGCCGGTCAAATCCTGGACGGCGTAGGGGCTCCCGAAACGGCCGAACTTGGCCAGCGTGGTCGGGGTCGGACTCACTGGAAGCAGGTGCAGAATCCGGCATCCGAGCGTGTCGAAGATGTGGGGCAGCTCGGCGACCAAATCGCGCAGTTTGCCGGAGGGCGGAATGACCGTGTAACCTTGGGCATCGAGCTTTTTCCATTCGGCTTCCCGCGCTTCATCAATCGTTTGCGCCTTGTCCTTGCCCGGGCCAAACTGGCGAGGGAACGCACAGTAGATGGTGTTGCCCGAGCGGCACCAATCAGGTTGCACGCTGACGCCGAAGTCCGCGCCGTCCGGCCAATGTTGCCGGCCCTGAGCATCGGTCAGGTAAGCCTTGGCACGGAAGAATCCGACTTCAGCGAGCGGTACGGCAATGCTCCAACCCCCGTTCGCCCACGCCATTTCCAGATCGCGCCAGGCGGCACCGGCCGGCGGCACGTTCTTGAAATGCGCCTGATGAATCTCCTCCCGCAACTGGCGGCCGCGACCAATTGTGGTTCTGAGCAAGGCGCGATAGCCCGCCTCAGGGTTGGCCTGCGGGCCGCCTTGCACTCGAAAAATGAGGACATCGCCCACGAAGCGAACCAACCGCTCGCCCGGGGCCGGAGTCATGGTGAAGGCAACTTGGCTCATCAGATTCAACGCGTTCGACGCGCTTGAGCTTTGAAGACAGCGGCCTCGCTGGCAACTCCTTTGAAAAAGCAGAAGCGGCGAACGATTCAACGTTCGCCGCTTGAAGCTCCGATTCATTCATTACTCGGTGCGCACGATCGCACCGGATTCCTTCTTCCGCGCAGTCTGCTGGGCGACGACCCGGGCGAGCATGTCGCCAAGTTCCTTGACGCGCGGCGGCTTGGAGAGGACGCCATCCACCTGGGCCGGCACGTCGCCCTCGTCTTTCATCATCGTGCCCCAACCGGTGAGCATGATGACCGGCGTGCCCGGCGATTCGGCCTTGATCAGAGTCGCCACCTGACGGCCATCCATCTCGGGCATGCCAAGGTCGGTGATGACGACCTCAAACGGCTCGCCGTCGCTGGCCGCCTTGCGAAATGCTTCGAGCCCGTGCTGGCCGCCGTCGGCTGTCGTGACCTGATGTTTGAACAGCACCAGCGAATCGGTGAGCAACTCGCGGATGAGCGGCTCGTCGTCGATGCAGAGAATGCGGAGGGGTCGGGCGAACGCGTTGGTGTCGGACCGGCCATTGCGACGGCGGACACAGCCCCGCACCGGGAACACCAGGCGGAAGGTCGTGCCTTTGCCGACTTCGCTTTCGATCTCGATGGTGCCTTCGTGGCGTTCCACCATGCCGTAAACCATCGCCAGCCCGAGGCCGGAGCCACCGCGCTGCGTCTTGGTTGAAAAGAACGGTTCCAGGCAACGCTGCCGGGTCTTGTCATCCATGCCGCAGCCGTTGTCGGAAACCTCCATGATCACATGCGAGTGCTTCATCTCACCGCGGGGGCCGCCCTTCACCAGCACTCCGCGGGTGGTCAGCTTGATCTCGCCGCCCTTGGCCATCGCATCGAGGGCGTTGAACAGGAGATTGGTCAAAGCTTCCCGCAGTTCGCTCTCATCGCTGGGGAAGGCGGGAATCAACTTGTCGAAATCGGTCACCACATTCACCTGGATGCCGGCGTTCTGGCTCATATCGCGCCAGCGCGGACGGGTGAGCTCGATGACTTCCTCAATGACGCGATTGAGGTTCACGGGCGACAGATCTTCCTCGCCGTGGCGGCGGCGATAGAACTCGCGCATGCGGGCCACGATGTGGGCGATGTCCTCGCCGGACTTCCGGATGTACTCGAGGTGCTTCTTGGACTTGTCGGGGATGTCCTTGAGCGTCGTCAGGAGAATGTCGGAGTAAGCCACGATCGGCGACAGGGCGTTGTTGATGTCATGCGCCATCCCGCTCGCCATCTGGCCGAGGGCGCGCAGACGTTCCAGCTGCATGACGGATTGCTGCGTCATCCGCAGTTCGTCGTAGGCCTTTTGCAAGCCTTCGGTCAGGCGGACCTGGTCAAACAGCGTCCGGCACTTCTCCTCGGACGAGAGCACCTGCACGTGGAGGGCGTCTTTCTCCGTTTGAATCGCCGAGATCTGCTGGAGGATCTGCTCGTTCTTGTAGCGCACCTCTTCCAGAACCAAGACAATCATGGACACCGCGATGAACAATTGCAGGACAGCCGCCACGAAGAACCCGGCGTTGTAGAGGTTGGCGTATTCGGTCGAGAACGGGTAAGTGCCGAGATACAGGCCCCACAGGAAGAACCCCAGGGACAACATGCCCGCGCCGACGAACGGCATCTTCTTCCGCAGGCGAAAGAAGCAAACCCCGGCGAAGATGCTGCCCAAACCCATCAGGATGAACACCGGCAATTGCGCGATCAGCTTGTCATGATTGGTAAGTTCCGGACTCACGAACGTCCAGGTCATCAGGAATACCATGAACAATCCGAACAACATCTGCCGCACCGGGATGCCAAGAAATTGAAGGCTGCCCCAGAGGAGAAAAACTGCGGAAATACCAACGCACCATTGCTTGAGAATGAAATTCCAGGTGCCTAAATCCTGCGCGCCCGGCGTGGTGCTCAGCGTCAGCCAGAGGGCGTAGAACAGCCAGGCGGCCGTCCAGGTCGTGAAGTAATTCCGCTTCGTGTACTGGTTGAGGTAGAAGAATAATCCCACCAGCACCCAAACCGACAGCAGGGAAACCATCAGCGCCGCGCGCACGTAGCTTTGATCGAACTGCACGCCGCCAAACAAACTCATCAAGGTTGATTCCATAGGCCAGGCAATTTCGGACATAGATCGGCCTCCACCATGGCGACCATAACCGCATCCGGGTTCTGCCACGCAGTAACGTGACGGAACCAATTAGCTAGTCATGGGCCACCCGAAAAATGGAAGTCTACCCTCCCCCCTGTCCCCCGCAAATGCGTGCTGCCGACTCACGATCGCTGAGTCGAGAACTGGTCGTCCTTGTCCTTGAAGAGCACGTTGAACGTCGTCATCGAGCCGTAGCAGCGGGTGATGTACTGCTGGAGGTCAAATTTATCAGCCGAAGACAACGCCTCGACTCCGTTGACCTTCTGCTCCAGCACGCGGAGATTGTTCCGCATCATCACGATCTTGTGGAAGAACGTCTCCAGCTCGACTTCCTTGGGTTGCAGCGTGGGGTCGGCGGATTTCAGGACCAGCATTCCTCCCCGCCAGCGATTACCAAGCTGTTCGACCACTTCATCCGGCCGGGCCAAGCCCAACCGGCGGATCGTCTCCTCGATCAACTCGGTGATGAATGGCCGCAAGGGCCGCTCCAATCCCCGAACACTGGCGGTCGCCTCGGCGGGCGCCAGGTCACTCAGGCCGGGTGCCACGTCGCGCAAGGCATCGTTGAACTGGATGCTGGCGCTGTGTTCGGTCAGGCCCTTCACCGTGCCCAGCCCGTGTTGCGGGTGTTTCACCTGCATGCCGATGTGCAGCTCTTCGATCTTCATATGTTTTCCGGAGCCAGCATGGGTGCGACCAGAACGGCGGGTCAATTCATCTCCCGCTGGCGGCGGCGTGGCAGTGCGGCTGAAAACTCAAGAACTCCAAGGCCTGCGGCACCGCCCCCGAATTGCCCGCCCCCCAGTTTTCGGGTTTTCGCGTTTGGCCAACGGCCCGCCCTCCCCCATACTGCCCGCCTCGTTGATGAACTTGCCCGTCGCCATTTCCAACCCCGCCCCGCCGATTCGCGCCCTGCGCCGCCCGGAGCTGCTGGCACCCGCCGGCGACTGGGAATGCGCGCGCGCGGCCATCGAGAACGGCGCCGATGCGATCTACTTCGGCCTCGAGAAGTTCAACGCGCGCATGCGAGCGAAGAACTTCACCGCGGCCGACCTGCCAGATCTGATGTCCTTCCTCCACCGCCGCGGCGCGCGGGGCTACGTGACGTTCAACACCCTCGTCTTCCAAAACGAACTGGCCGACGCGGAGCATTATCTCAAAGCCATCATCGCCGCCGGAGTGGATGCGGCCATCGTCCAGGACGTGGGGATTTGTCGCTTGATCCGGCGGCTGTCGCCCGACTTCCCGATTCATGCCTCCACGCAGATGACGATCAGCAGTGCGGCGGGAGTTCAGTTCGCTCGCGAGCTTGGCTGCAACCTCGTCGTGCTGGCAAGGGAGTGTTCGCTCAAGGAGATCGAGGCCATTCACCAGACTCCATTTACTCCTCCCGAAGCGCGTATAACGAATTGCGCACCGTTGCCCCTCGAAGTCTTCGTCCACGGCGCGTTGTGTGTCGCTTACTCCGGTCAATGCCTGACGAGCGAAGTCCTCGGCGGTCGATCCGCCAACCGCGGCGAGTGCGCCCAGGCTTGTCGTATGCCCTACGAGTTGTTCAGCGACGGCGTCAAAGTCGAGCTGGGCGATCGCCAGTACCTGCTCAGCCCGCAGGACCTTGCCGGCATTGATTTGCTCCCGGACCTCATCAAGGCAGGCGTCGCCTCGCTCAAGATCGAAGGCCGGCTCAAGACCCCGGAGTACGTTGCCAGCATCACGCGCATTTACCGGCAAGCCCTTGATCGCGTGTGCGCCGACCTCCCAGCCAACACCTCGGCTTCATCGTCCCAGCCGTCCGCCGCTGATCGTTACGAGCTGGAAATGAGCTTCTCGCGCGGGCTCTACACCGGCTGGTTTCGCGGCAACAACAATCAGGAACTCGCCCACGCGCGGTTCGGCAAGAAGCGGGGCGTCTATCTCGGCGACGTCCAACGCGTCGAGCGGCAGAGTGTCATCGTGAAACTGAACGCCGCGCTCAAACCCGGCGACGGGGTCGTGTTCGATCACGGCAATCCGGAAGCCGGTGAAGAAGGTGGCCGGGTTTATCATGTCACGCCGCTGGGTGGCCGCACGTCGGGCGAGAGCGGCTACGACATCGCGCTCGCGTTCGGCCAGGGCGCGGTTGATTTCGCGCGCGTTCATCCCGGCGACAAGGTTTGGAAGACCAGCGACCCCGAGCTGGAGCGGCGTATCCGCCAGACGTTTGAGGGCGACAAGGTTCGCTTCCAGCGACCCGTCAGCATCGAAGTTCACGGAAGCTCAGGACAGCCATTGCATCTGCTGGTGCGCGACGAGGAAGGCCATGTCGTCGAAGCCACGTCGAACATCGCGCTGGCGATTGCCGAGAAGACGCCGCTGACGAAGGAACTCCTCGAACAACAGCTCGGCCGCCTGGGCGGCACGCCGTTTCGCCTCGGCCAGCTTCAGTCACATCTCGAGGGCGAAGTCATTTTGCCGATCAGTGAATTGAATCGAATTCGCCGCGACGCCATCGAGCGACTCGACCGGCTCCGCGCCGAGCCCAAGCGCTGGACCCTCCCGCAACGTGCTGCCGGCAGCTTGCCGGCAGCGCAGAGTTTAGCCGGCTGCCAGCCGGCAGGATCACCGAGCGAGCCGGGTGCCGCCGCCTCTCAAGTCGTTCCTCAGCTCAACGTTCTCTGCCGCTCGCTCGAACAGCTCCGCGCCGCGCTGGCGCACGGCATCACGACGCTCTACTGCGATTTCGAAAGCCCGAAGGGTTACCGCGAGGCAGTCGAGCTGGTGCGCGCCTTCGTGCCGAACGAGAGCTCAGCGCGCCGCCCCGATATCTTTGTCGCGCCGCCGCGCATTTTCAAAATGGGCGAGGATTGGATTCTCAACCAAGTGCGGTCGTGCAACGCCGATGGTTACCTCGTCCGCAATTACGACCACCTCCAGTACTTCGCGAAGGATCGCAAGATCGGTGACTTCAGCCTCAATGTCGCCAACGCCCTGACCGCAGAGCATTTCAGGTCGCGCTTCGGACTGGAGCGCGTGACCGCCAGCTACGATCTGAATGTCGAGCAACTCGAAGCCTTGCTCCGCGCCGCGCCGGCCGCGTGGTTCGAGGTCACATTGCATCAGCACATGCCGATGTTTCACATGGAGCACTGCGTGTTCTGCGCGTTCCTTTCCAAGGGCAAGGACTACCGTGATTGCGGCCGGCCGTGCGATGATCACAGTGTCAAACTCCGAGACCGCGTGGGCCTGGAGCATCCGCTCAAGGCCGACGTCGGCTGCCGCAACACGCTCTACAACGCCCGCGCGCAGACCGGCGCCGAGTTCTATCCACGATTGCACGAACTTGGAGTGCGGCATTTCCGCATCGAGTTCGTGAACGAAACGGCGGCCGAAGTCACCGCCACGTTGAATCGCTATCAATCGCTCCTCCGTGGGGAAATCACGGGCGCGGCACTGTGGCGGGAACTCAAACTGCACAACCAGCTCGGCGTGACGCGGGGACAGATGGGGAAGTAATCAAACCCGAACGCCGATGGCCGAATTCCGAAACCAGTCCGCCAGCCGGAGTCTGAACGGTCCACCGACTTCGAAAGTCTGTTTCCTCTGGCGTCACTTCGGGATTGGGAGTTCGGATTTTGTTCGGCCCTCGGGTCTCGGTTTTCGGACTTCCGTTAAGCTCTCATGAAAGCCATCCAACTCCTCGAACATGGCGCTCCGGGCAAGCTTGAGCTTCGCGACGTGCCTGATCCCATCGCCGGTGTGCGCGAAGCGGTCGTCCGCGTCCGCGCGTGCGGCCTCAACCGGCTCGATCTCTGGCACGAACAAGGCGAACTTCCCATCCCCATGCCCACGCCGCGAACTCCTGGCTGCGAGATCGCCGGTGGAGTGGAAAGCCTCGGCGCCGACGTGACGGGCTGGCAACCCGGCGACCGCGTCGCGATCCAGTCGAATCTGTTCTGTGGCAAGTGCGAGTTCTGTCAGCAAGGCGAGGAATCCATCTGCGTCGTCGGCCGCATTCTCGGCGTGCAAGTTGACGGTGGCTTCGCGGAGAAAGTCCTCGTGCCGGCAAGTTCGCTGGTTCGTCTCCCGGACAACCTCGACTTCACCACGTCCGCCGCGTTGACCCTCGCCGGCAGCACCGCAATGCACATGCTCACTTCGCGAGCGACCGTGAAGCCCGGCGACTGGGTGCTCGTGTTGGGCGGCAACAGCGGCGTCGGCTCGGCGGCCATTCAGATCGCGAAGGGTTTGGGCGCACGGGTCATCAGCACCGGATCCTCGGAAGCCAAACGTCAGCTCGCACTCGACCTTGGCGCGGATCACGTGGTCGATCATTCCTCCAACACGTGGGCGAAGGACGTCCGCCAAATCACCCACCGGCGCGGCGTGGACCTGGTCATCGAGCACATCGGCGGTGACGTTCTTCTGCAAGCGCTGCAATGCCTCGCGCGCAACGGTTCCGTCGTCACGTGCGGCGCGACCGCCGGCAAGGAAGTCGCGCTCGATCTCTGGCCGCTGTTCGTGAAACAGCAACGCATCATCGGCAGCTACGGCCGCAATCGCGCCGACATGCAACGCACCCTCGATTGGGCCGCCGCCGGCAAACTCAAGGCGGTGATCGATCGCACGCTGCCACTGGAGCGCACCCGCGAAGCGTTTGATCTCCTGCGCGAGCGCCAGGTGAACGGGAAGATTGTGATCACGCCCTGAGCCTGCGCGTGGGTTCCGAAGCGATGGTTAATTTCCAAGGCGACGGCCGGTCAACTCCGGTGCAACGAAACCGAGCGCGATCAGCGTGCCGCAGAAATACATGAAGAGCTGCTGCGTGCCGTTGAACTCGGCGGTGAGCCACTGGCCGAGGCCGAGCTGCACGAAGAGGAACAAACTCCAGACCAGCATCGCCGCGAGCAACGCGGGCGGACGTTTGCCGAGGAACTCGCCACGCACCAACGCCGCCGCCGCCAGTCCGAACGCCAGCGCCTCGCCGATCGCCAGCAGCCAGAATGTGGCCGTGAGTCCGGGGAACTTGGCGAGAAAGGTCGCGCCGAACTTTTCCGGAAACCAAACCGGCGGACCATCGATGAGTTTGCCGATGCCGGTGAAGCCCCAGACCATCAGAAAGAGCAGATTGATCGCAAGCAGCGCCGCAGCGCGGTAGCCAGTTATGAGAGCCGGGTAGTTCATGTTAGGCCTTTCCAATGGAATGAATGTTCAGCCGAAGCCCGATGAGCTATTCCTCTTGTGCGCGATAAAATCCGCGCGGATTGGCCCGCCGACCGGGATCGGTGTCTTCGAAGTTCACCGCGCCTTGCAAGCCGCCCTGAATGAAGTCCCAGATCTGAAAGTCTTGCGTGTAGCGAACCTCGTACGTCTTCCCGGGCGCACCATCGAAGGAGAACTTGAACCCACCGGGTCCCATGCTCGCACCGCCCAGCACCGGCCCGTCGTTCACCGCAATCGGGCAACCCCAATGCGCGAAGCAAGACGACATCCGACCATCCACCGCCACGAACTGGCCGCCCATGACGAATCCACCATCGGGCAGAGAGTCCAGGGCAAACACATCCGGGCGCGCTCCGTAGGTGCCGTCGCCGCCAAGACCAAACCAGGCGCTGCCATTCCAACGCGCGACGTTGGCGGTGACGGCCGTGCCCGCGCTGGCAAAGTAGCCACCGACGACGACGTCGCCGTTGGCGAGCACGGTGATCGCGTTGATATTCGGCACGCCCGACCCGAAGGCGGACCAACCAACGCCGTTCCAGCGCGCGATACCCGGCGACAGAGCGCCTCCGGCCAATCCAAATTGCCCACCCACCAGCAGGTCGCCATTGGGCGCAACCTTGAGTGTGTTGACCGGACCGTTGACGCCCACGCCCAGGGGCGACCATGTGTTGCCATCCCATCGGGCGATGCGGCTCGCGGCAACTCCGCCGAACTGGTCGAATTCTCCGCCCACAATGAGGTCGCCGTTGGGCAGGACCGCGAGGGCCTGGACAAGGCCTCCGCTCGGTGGGCCGATTCTGGACCAGGTCGCCCCATTCCATTGCGCGAGCGTGCTGACATTGAAGCCGCCGATATTGGAGAACGGTCCCCCGGCCACCACGTTGCCGTTCGTCATGACAGCCAGTGCGCGGATCGCCGGGTTTTGGAAGGTGTTCGCCGAACCGTACGGCACCCATTCATCGCCGACCCATCGCACTAGGGGATAAGTAGTGAAGTTGACCTCTGATCCGGTGTAGGAACCATTCGAGGCGATCAACTCCCCGTTGTTCAGCGTGGTCAGTACGCCGGCGGGCAACAATCCGGAAGCCCCCACCATGGGCGACCACGACGAGCCATTCCACCGCGCCACTCCTCTGGCCTCGACCGAACCCGCCGCCGTGAAGGAGCCGGACGCAACGACCACAACGTCCGTGGTATTGGTCATGCGCACGAGCTGCTTGATGGAATCATTGCTCCCAAAGCCGCCGAAGCCTGATCCATACGCGTTCCACTGCGCACCATCCCAGCGGGCAATGCGGCTCGCCGTGACCGAGCCCGCCGTGAGAAAGTTTCCGCCCACCACCAGATCGCCATCGGGAAGTTCGGTCGCCGTAAAGGTGAAGCCCGTACCCTCGCCAATGGGGCGCCACGTCGAACCATTCCAGTACGCAACGCCGCCGAAGGTGCCCACGCCAATCTCGGTGACGCCAATCGCCCCCAACGCCACCAGCGTTCCATTGCTCAACACCTTGAAACCCATGACGGTGCCTTCCAGCCCTTCATCCATCGTCACCCACGAACTGCCGTTCCAGCGGGCAATCCCATCGCCACCGACGACCACGTCGCCGCCCGGAAGCACGGCCACCGCCTGGATGTTCCGAAAATAACCCGGTGCGAACGTGGTCCACGTCGTGCCATCATAGCGCGCGAGCTTGGAGGCCGGTCCACCGCCGGCCGTGGTGAAGGTGCCGGCCGCGACCACATTGCCCACGCCGTCCGTCGTCACCGCGGTGGCGCCATTCCCGATCAGGGGGCTTACCGCCAGCCACTCGACGCCGTTCCAACGCGCGATGCTGGTGGTGGGCACGCCTCCGGCAGTCACGAAGCTCCCCACAGCGATCAGATCGCCATTGGCATGAACAGCCAGTCCGTTAACCCAGCCGTCAAACAACTTCGTCGGACTGGTGCCGAGCGCGGACCACGCAGTGCCGTTCCAGCGCGCGACGCCGCTGATGAACAGCGGGCCGGCCTGGAAGGAATAGCCGCTGGCGATGAGGTCTCCGTTGGGCATGATTGCGAGGGCCACCACTTCCCCGGCGAGGCCATCGGTGTCGCCATGAACAAACGGTTGCCACGCAGTTCCATTCCACTGCGCAATGTTCCGGGCAAAGGTGGTGCCGGCGACCGTGAAGTTTCCGGCTGCCACCAGCACCGGCGGCTGTCCGCCCGCGCCATCACGATCCCAAAGCAGCGTCGCGCGAACCATGCCGTTGAACCCGCGCAAGCCTTCGCCCGGCTGCCACTCGGAATTCTCACACTGCGCCGATGCCAGGCTCAGCGACAACCCCAACGCCAGCAGGGCGCAGACAGGTCGAAGTGTTGAAACTCTTGCCGTCGCGAATTCAGATGAAGGGGTGTCCAAGCAGGCGTTCATAACGCACACCTGTCTAATGTCACCGGTAAAACTTGCGAGCGAAAATGCGAAACTGACTTTGGGCGAGTCAGAATAAATCCGGATCTAGCCAGGGCTTGGAGTGCGGGAGTGCGCTAGGATTTGTGGCGATCACGAACATTCGACAACCTCACAAAGCGCCGGAGCACCGGCGCAGTCCATGACGCGGGCGCGCTGTTTGGCGGCGTGGGATGTCTCGAAATCCGCGGGGATTGCCAAGTGACCCCTGCGATAGACCGGAAGCCAGCGTCCTACCTTTGACTTCACGGCCTGATTTCGTTACTTCAACACCATGTCCATCGCCTCCCTCTTCCTTCGGCGTTCTGTCCGCTTGACCAGTCTCGCCATCGCCGCTCTGCAATTGGTCTCTCCACTCCACGCCGAAGATCCCCTGCCCCAAGTCGAGCGGCTCAAATCCAGCCCGGTGTTGCAGCATCTCAAGCCGAACCCCGTGGCCGGCGAGCCGAAGACCGCCGCCGAGCGGACGATCGCGCAGATGTATGTGCCCGAGGGGTTCAAGGTCGAACTCATCGCCGCCGAGCCGGACATCCATCAGCCCATCGCCTTCGCGTGGGACGAACGCGGCCGCATCTGGGTGGTCGAGGCTTACAGCTATCCGACGAAGCGCCCGGCCGGCGAAGGGCTCGACAAGGTGGTGATCTTCGCGGACGAGGACGGCAACGGCACCTTCGAGACGCGCAAGGTGTTCGCCGAGGGGATCAATCTCGCGAGCGGGATCGAGGTCGGCTACGGCGGCGTGTGGATCGGTGCCGCGCCCGAGTTGCTCTTCATTCCCGATCGCAATCGCGACGACGTGCCCGATGGTCCGCCGCAGGTGCTGCTCGACGGCTTCGGCTACCAGGATACGCACGAGACGTTGAACAGTTTTCTCTGGGGCCCCGACGGCTGGCTCTACGGGCTTCAAGGCGTGTTCAACACGGCGCGCATCGGCAAGCCCGGCGTGCCGCCCGAGCAACGGCCCGAAGTGCGCGCCGCAGTCTGGCGCTATCATCCGGTCCGCCATGAGTTTGAAGTGTTCGCCAGCGGCGGCAGCAACGCGTGGGGCCTCGACTACGATGAGCACGGCGAGCTGTTCATGACGCATTGCCGCAGCTACTGGGGCAAAGGCTTCGCGACGCACGTGATCCAGGGCGGGCAATTCTGGAATCAGGTGAACGCGAACTACGCGCCGTTCATCATCGCGAATCCACCGGCGGAATTCCCCGAGTTTCGCAATTACCTGCTGGCTTCGGCGCGCTACGATCACGGCGCGGGCGGCGCGGGTCCGCGCGGCAGCGACGCGATCTACGGCGGGCATTCGCATGTCGGCACGATGGTCTATCTCGGCGACAACTGGCCGGACGAATATCGCGGTCACCTCTTCACGCACAACCTCGGCGGGCACCAGATCAACCACGAGATCAATAAGCCGCTCGGCTCGGGCTACGAGACGGTGAGCGCCGGCAAGGACATGCTTTTCTGCACCGACCCGAGCTATGTCGCGGTCGATCTCCAATACGGACCCGACGGCGCGGTGTACATCATCGACTGGGTGGACCCGCAACATTGCCACAATCCGAACACCGAGCGTTGGGACCGCACGAACGGCCGCATCTACCGGATGCAATGGCAGGCGACGTTCAAACCGGTGAAGGTGAACCTCGGCGCGCTGAGCGACGTGGAACTGGTCGAACAACTCAAACACAAGAACCAGTGGTACGCGCGGACGGCGAGGAGGTTGTTGCATGAGCGGGCAATTAATGGACGTGTACTCTCTGACCTAACCAAGAACGGGCTGATAAGAATGACGCTGGATGGTAGGGAAGCTCCCGAGCGGCTAAATGGATTGTGGACAGGTTTCCTCGCCAAAGTGATTGATCCAAAGACATTAGTCGCTCCCGACGCCTTCAAGGGCGCTTACTCCGATGAAAATGATTACGTGCGTGGCTGGGCAATCCGGCTTGCCATGGAAAACCCGGAAATCAGCGAAGTGCAAATTCGGAATTTGTACGCGCTTGCGAACTTCGGTTCAGGATCCCCAAAGTTGAAACGATACATCGCCAGCTCAATCCAAAGCGTACCGGGATCCATTGCTTGGGGGATTGCGAACGGATTGGTGCAAAGTGCTGAAGACAAAGACGACCGCAACCTTCCCTATCTGCTCTGGCACTCCATAGCGCCACACTTGAGGACAGACGTAAAAACCAGTTTCGCCCTAGCGCAGTCCACCAAGATTCCCCAGCTCGCAGACTGGATCTATTGGTACGCCGCGACGCTCGAAGGCGAGCCGTTGAATCGCGTCGTCAGCACGTTGAACGAACTCAATGGCGAGGCGTTGCATAAGCGCCTTGCCGGGATCTGGCTCGCGATGGAGCCGCGCGCGAATCTCCCGATGCCCGCCGGCTGGAAGGACATCTCGCCGAAGCTCTACCGCGATGCGAATCCCAAGGTGCAACGCCTGGCCGAGCGACTCGCCGCCGTGTTCGGCGATGACTCCGCCTTTCCGCGACTCCGTACCACTCTCGCCGACACGTCCGCCAACGCCGACGCACGCAAACACGCCTTCGCCGTGTTGAGCCGCGCGCAGGATCGCGCTTCGCTCAACACCTTCGTCGGCTTGCTCGATGACAGCGCGTTTCGCCTGCCGGCGATCCAGTTGCTCGCGCGCTTCGAGGCGCCATCGGTTTCCGCCGCGTTGATCAAGCAGTTCAATTCGTATTCGCCCACCGAGAAGTCCGCCGCGCTCACGACCCTCACCGGCCGGCCGCGTTACGCCGTCGCGTTGCTCGAGGCCGTCGGGTCGGACGCAATCCCGCGCGAGGACTTGACGGCGTTTCACGTGCGCCAGCTCACGAGCCTCGGCAATGCCGGCGTGGACAGCCGCGTGAAGGCGATCTGGGGTCCGATCAAACAGACGCCCGCCGACAAGCTGGAGCGGATAAACCGGCTGGAGAAGGTGTTCAACGAAGCGCCGCTCTGGGCTTACAGCGCGAACGCCGGTCGCGAGCATTTCGAGAAGTTGTGCATGGCGTGTCACAAGGTCGGCGATCTCGGCCAGCAGCTTGGACCCGAACTCACCGGCGCCGGCAAGCATGGCGTGCGTTACTTCCTCGAGAACGTCATCGACCCTGATGCCGTCGTCGGCACGGACTTCCAGATGACCACGGTGGAAACGAAGACCGACGAATCAATCTCCGGCCTGCTGGTCAACGAGACGCCGAGCGCGGTCACCTTGCGCACGACGGTCGGCGAGGCGGTGGTGCCCAAGGCGGACATCAAGGAACGCACGAAGAGCGAGAAGTCGCTGATGCCCGAGGGCCTGCTGGAGGCGCTAGCCGACCGCGAGCAGATCGAGCTGCTGAAATTCCTCACGTCGAACTGAACCAAGAACACAGATGCGGTAAACCTTGAGCCAATGCCGAGCTGGTGGCCGGCCCTATTTCAGCGGCCAGCCGCCGGTCTCGTTGATGGCGGCGTCTATCTCGGCCATCAGTCGCCGGGTCTCGGTCAGTGCCCAGATGATGCGCTGATACTCCGTCTGCTCCTCGAAACCGAGCGTGCGGCCGATGCGGTCCTTCAG
>JANLTG010000073.1:0-7804 GCA_031362805.1 bacterium | reverse complement strand
TTGTCCCCCAGAGCGGCGAGGATCGTGTCGAGGTGACGGCGCGTGTCATTCGAATCGCAGAGCTTCTTCGTAGAATAAAACCAACCATTCGTTTTGCGATGGAGTCTTCCTTGGGCGTGAAGATCACCCTTTCGAAAGGCCCTAGTTGGTTCGATCCGTAGGAACTTGGTGATCTCCTCCGGGGCGAAATCGTCCGAGAACACCCGAAGCGTCGAATACGTAGCGACGCAGGTGGGGTACGAGTCTACGTATTCGGGTGAATACTCTGAAGACATAGCGGACGACTTACCTCACCACCACCGGCGCGTGCCAGATCTTGGGATTGTTCGGTGGCACCAGGTCGTGTTCGCCGAATTCCGGGATCGGGAACTCGCTCGGTTGATCTGCGCGCAGGTGGCGCGGGCGGCCTTCGCCGGTCAGATCCTGCTGCGCGATCTTCTGCTGGAGCGCCATGATGCCGTGGATCAACGCCTCGGGCCGCGGCGGGCAGCCGGGAATATGCACGTCCACCGGCAGAAAACGATCGACCCCCTTGAGCACGTTGTAGCCCTGCTTGAACGGTCCGCCCGAGATCGCGCAGGCGCCCATCGCGATCACGTACTTCGGCTCCGGCATCTGGTTGTAGAGCCGCACGACCTGCGGGGCCATCTTCTTTGTCACCGTGCCAGCCACGATCATCAGGTCCGCCTGGCGCGGCGACGGCCGGAATACCTCGGCGCCAAACCGCGCGAGGTCGAACCGCGACATCGTGGTGGCGATCATCTCGATGGCGCAGCACGCGAGCCCGAACTGGAGCGGCCACACCGAGTTCTTGCGACCCCAGTTGTAGAGCTCGTTCAGGGTCATCGTAACGACGCCCTGCTTGCTGAGTTCGCTGCGAAGTCCTTCGTCGATCATGGCGTAAAAGTTTTTGAAGTGGTAGCAGCCGAGGTAACGAGGCTCTGATCATTTGCTGCACGCGGAGCTAGAAATGCCGAACCAGAAGTTGGAGCCTCCTTACGTCGGCTGCTACCGTTCAATTCGTGGTTCCAGTTCATTTCCAGTTCAGCACGCCTTTGCTCCAGGCCCAGACCAGACCTTCGACCAGCAGCAGCAGAAAAATCATGATGGCAATGAACGCGCCCGCCGACAGCCCGCCAAACGCCACCGCGAACGGCAGCAGGAAGATCGTCTCCACGTCGAACACGAGGAAGATGATCGCGTAAAGGTAGTAGTGCGATTTGAACTGAAACCACGCGTCGCCCTTGGATTCCAATCCGCATTCGTAAGTGTCGCTCTTCACATCGCCGGGCTTGCGCGGCGAATACTTCAGCGCCCACAACTTCGCCAGCAACAGGGGAGTCAGGCCGAACACGAGCGACACCGCCATGAAGACGAGCAGGAAGGTATACGGATGATACTCGGCCGGGTTGGAAATGGGATCGGGCATAGGTGCTTCGACTGCCGGTCAGTTTTCCCGGCCGGGGCTCTAATCGCCAGACCTTTTTTGGGAAGGTCCGGCCGGCACGAACTTCAGCGCCACGCCGTTGATGCAGTAGCGCTGGTCCGTCGGAGTGTCGAACCCTTCACCCTTGAACACATGCCCCAGATGTCCGCCGCACTGAGCGCACAACACCTCGATCCGCACCGCCCCGTGCGTGCAATCTTCGCGTGTGACGACGTTCGTCGCATTCGCCGGGTCGTAGAAGGAGGGCCAGCCGCAGTGCGAATCGAACTTCTCCTTCGACGAAAACAGTCCCGCCCCGCATCCACCGCAAACGTAGCTGCCTGCACCCTGCTGCTTGAATTCCTCGTAAGCCGGCCCAAAGGCCCGCTCGGTGCCCGCCTGCCGCAGCACGTGGTATTGCTCACGCGTGAGCTCCCGGCGCCATGCCTCGTCGTTCTTCACGACACTGCTTGGGCCGCCTTTGGAAACAGGTTCATCGGATTTCATCGTGGACTAATAGGTGGAACCGCCGCGAAACGCAAATAGCCGGGCTGCGTGCTGCCGGCACGGGTAACTCGCCACGGGAAGCCCTGCTTGTCGAGCAATGATCCTCCGGCGTTGTCACTCGCGACCGCGAAACTCATCCATCAACTTCAGGATGCCCTCGCGCAGTTCAAACAGCTCCTGGCGCGCTTCGGCAATCATTCCCGCCGGCAGCCGTTTGCGCTTCGAAACTTTCTCCAGCCCGGCCTGTGACCGATGCAGGTGATCGAGCCCCCGCTTGAGATAGGCGACCGTGTACGATGGATCCGCCGGGCCGCGATCTCGGGCGATTCCGTTCAACGCTCCCGCCAGCTTCGCCCCCGTGATCTGGAACTCCGAGATGAACCGCCCAATGTCCTCATCCTCGAACTTGCCTTCACCCAGCGCCTTGATCGCGTGCCAGAACTTCATCGAACTTGCGAAGCAGCGATGTTGCAATGGATGGCGCAGGTCGCCGTTCGCGGTGCGAATCCAGTCAATGCCTTCGCGGTGCGGATCGGGCTCCGGCTCCGGTTCGTCCAACGCCTCCGCGGCCGCCGCGTTCGCGTCTTCGATCCACTCCCGCCGTTCCGCCTCCTCCTCGGGCGTCAGTTCGTGGTCCCAGCCCATCTCCTTCGCGATGAGCTTCTCGGCCTCGTCGGAGTCGCCATGCTTGTCCAGCAGTTCCATGTATTTCGTCGTGCGCGCGTCCGACTCCTTCATGTACTTCTCGTAGTCGTGCTCGTCCCAGTCCTCCGCTTCCGGGTCCTTCTGGCCACGCTGCTGTTGTTGGATGGCCTCCGTGAGCTTGTCCATGAAACCCGCCATGCCGGCGGCGGCGTCTTTCGCGCGCTGCTCGTCCGCCTCCGGGGTCAATCGCCACTCGGGCGCGGAAATCGTCAGTTCGTAATCCGTGCTCTCGATCACCACGCGGCCGTTCGCTTCGCTGAACCATTCGAGATAGAGGCAGTTAGCCCAGCGCGACGGCGGGCGTCCTTTTTCCTTGGGCCAGTTGAGAAACTCCTCCAGCGGGACGGCTGGCACGCGCACTTTCCGCGAGGCCGTGAGATCACCAATGGTGCCCCGCTGTTCCGGATTCAAATCCTCCGCGTGATGCAACGGCACGGGCCTTTGTGGGTTTGTAAAGGTGAGCCGGCAGCCGGCAAGGTCGGGATGGGCGTTGCCTTTGAGTTCGAGTTTCAGCGGTTTGGCGCAACCCTCCACCCAGATTTTCCCGCGCACGATTCCTTTGCCGCGATTGTCGATCTCGCCGCGCACCACGCTGTCGTGAATTCTGAACGCCATGCGCGGCACGATAGCCAGCTAGGCACCCGTGGGTAAAACGTTTTCCATCCGAACGCGCTTCACAAAGCCAGCGACGAAGAGAGCGCCAAGCACGCGAGGGAATATCCAAAGGATAATCTGCCTCCGAGAGAAAAACCCATCAGCCACCGCGACTGGCGTCTGCCGAAGGGGCCGTTTTGAAATTAGCGGCTTGAAATCGAAATGGTTACTCGCGAACCAGCCATTGAATGGCCGGTCCACCGCCGAACGGCGTGACTCCGGTGTAGTTGACCAGGCGCGACCAGTGCGGCAATGCGTCAGTGCCCGGAACTGGGCGGGGCAGCAGATGCTGGCGGACGTAAGCCCACGGCTCCTGTTCGGGCGCGTATCTGCTGGCAAGCTCAGCAATGTGCAGCAACACAGGCTCGCACCGTTCCTGAATGGCGAGGAGGCACAGACGCGCAGCATCAATGCGCGGCGAACTCAGGAACTGCGATGCCACGCGCAAGGAATCCAAGTCGTAGAGATTCTGACCAAGGCAAAGCGCAACACCAATTTCTTCATCGCTGATGGCAGGCAAATCCACGGGCAAGGCTGGATCGAAGTCCCGCCGGTAGTGATTCGCCCCGCGCGCGACGGCGACCATCAGTAACCACTCGGCGACGCGCTCGCCCGCGCTACTGAGTTGCGCGATGCGGCGCAACAACCCGGAAACGTGCGGAACATCGCCTAGCTTGTGGGCGAGCGTCGTTGCGAACGGGTGTTCCTTCAGTTCCATGGCATCAGTGTCTCACAAACCGAGCTTCGAGATTCTTCACAGGCGTTTCACTCCAAGCCAGATGCTGAAAGCACGACCTTCAGATCCCAGACCATCGCGCCGCCGGAGGTTGCAGCGGCTAGGTATCTCCCATCTCCTGAAACAGCGAACCCGAATATGCGATGGTTGCCCACCTCGAATCTTCCAAGTTCTTCTCCAGACCGTGGGTCAATAAAACGACAGCACTCAATGTCGCCCTCGGCATCAGATGCGATGAGCAATAATCTCGAAGGGACAAAGACAACAGCGCAGATCTCATGGGTGAGCACGGTGCACATCAATGCACAAGTCCTTGCGTCCAGAATTGCAACACCAACTTGCGGGGGACTGTAGGAACTGTATGCCAAGGCCACGAAACGACCGTCACCAGAAATTGCAGCATCATAAACCAATTCAACTTCTAACGCCGCTGAGACCATCCGCTTCGCGCCGGGCCATGAATAGATTACCGCAGTAACCTCCTGCTTTCCTGACTTTGTGCTCCAAGCCGCGAATAGCTTGCTGCCGTCAGGAAAGAATGAAGTCATAAGCACGCTGTGCGCGTCGGGGTCAGTCTTGATCGGCGTGCAAGTCGCAAGCGGATGTGGATCGAAGACTTCAATCTCCACCTTTCGAGAAGACCGGATCAGGTGGCCTGTCTTGGAACTAAACGTGAGACTGTTGATCTCCGAGTCGTCCAGTCGCAAATCGCCGACAAGCTGGCCTGTTGTTGCTTCACAGATTGCCAACCGCCTGTTGAACTCCCCGACGGCGATCAGCCTGCCATCGTGCGAAAACGCTATTTCATGAATGTCTCTCTTTGGTCCTTCGCAAATGGCAACCAGTTTCCCTGCCTGCGCGTCGAGCAAGCGAGCCGGGCCATGTGCTCCACCGACCGCGAGTAACTTGCTGTCATGCGAAAAGGCGACGGCTTGGCCGAGCCGTGTTTTCCAGAGCGGCTCTACGCCTTCTGGCATGGTTCGATTTCGCGACGTGTGCTTCACAACCCCAGTTTCTTGAACCGGTTGTTCACTTCCTTGAAATGGAAGTCGAGCGAGCAGAGCGCTTCGAGTTCGCCTTTCTTGAAATGTTTCGCGACTTCGGGCGTGGCTTGGAGCACTGCCACGAAATCCGCGTCGTCGCGGCCGGCGTGTTTGACTTCCCAGGTTTTCATCGCGGCGTCCTGGCAGAGTTTGTAGGCGGCTTCGCGGGTGAGACCCTTCTTGATGAGCGCGAGCAGGACGGTCTGGCTGTTCCACATGCCGAGCGAGAGGCCGAGGTTCTTCTTCATGTTCGCGGGATAGACGACGAGGCCGTCCATCAGGCGCGTGAGCAGGCCGAACATGTAGTCGAGCAGCGTGCAACTGTCCGGGAAGATGATGCGCTCGACGCTGCTGTGGCTGATGTCGCGCTCGTGCCAGAGGGCGACGTTTTCCAGCGACGCCATCGCGTTGCCGCGCAACACGCGCGCGAGACCGGTGAGGCGTTCCCACGTGATGGGGTTGCGCTTGTGCGGCATGGCGCTGCTGCCTTTCTGGCCAACGGTGAAGGCTTCTTCGGCTTCGAGCACTTCGGTGCGTTGCAAATGGCGGAACTCCACGGCCCAACGCTCAATGCTCGCGCCGACGAGGGCCATCGCGAGTTGAAACTCGGCGTGGATGTCACGCTGCACGACTTGCGTGGCAATGGGCGCGGGTTGAATGCCGAGCTTCTTACAAACGTAAGCCTCCACGCGTGGCGACAAATGCGCGCTCGTGCCGACAGCGCCTGAAAGTTTGCCGACGGCCACGACATCGCGGACGGATTCAAGGCGACGGAGGGCGCGGGTGAATTCATCGTGCATGAGCGCGAGCTTGAGGCCGAAGGTCGTGGGTTCGCCGTGGATGCCGTGACTGCGGCCCATGCACGGTGTGAACTTGTGCTCCTTCGCGCGCCGCGCGATGACGGGCAGCACCGCCTTCACATCGGCGATGAGGATGTCCGCGCTCTGCATCATCTGGACGGCGTAGCAAGTGTCGCCCACGTCGCTGCTGGTGAGGCCGAAATGAAACCAGCGGCTCGCGTTGTCGTTGATGACTTCGGCGACGGCGGTGGTGAAGCCGATGACGTCGTGGTTGAGAACTTTTTCCAATTCGCGCTGGCGGGCGACGAGGCCGGGGAGGTCGGCGAACCATTTGTCGCAACCGGCTTTGATCTGCTTGAAATCCTTGGCGGGGACGATGCCTTCCTTGACCAGTGCTTCGCTGGCGAGCAGTTCGATCTGCAACCAGATGTTGAGTTTGTTTTCGTCGGTCCAGATGGCCCGCATTTCGGGGCGCGAGTAACGCGTAATCATCCGCCAATTAAAAAGGAAAAATTAAAAATTAAAAAGGCGGAAGTGCGGGTGGATTGGACAACTTTCACCAAATCCAGACTCGACTCGCCCGTCAAACAACGTAAATGGTAAATCGCAAATGGTTGCCGCTGACAAAACTGAAACCCGCAAACTCGCGACAGACATCGTGCGTCGCCTCCAGGCGGGCGGCTTCTCTGCGTTCTGGGTCGGAGGCTGCGTGCGCGATTCTTTGCTGGGTCGCGAGCCGGGCGATTTTGACATCGCCACCTCGGCGCGGCCTGATGACATTGAGAAATTATTTCCACACACCGTTCCCGTCGGTCGAAAATTTGGTGTCGTGATTGTCGTTGTGGAGGAACAGCAGTTTCAGATCGCCACGTTCCGCGCAGAGGCGGATTATCAGGATGGACGACGTCCTGAAACCGTGGTTTTCGCCAACGCCCAAGCAGACGCCGAGCGGCGCGACTTCACGGTGAACGGACTTTTCTTCGACCCGATCACGGAAAAGCTGCACGACTGGGTGAACGGTGAAGCGGACTTGCGCGCCAAAATCATTCGCACCATCGGCGCACCGGAGGAACGGTTCGCCGAGGATCATCTGCGTTTGCTGCGCGCAATCCGTTTCGCCACGCAACTTGGATTCGAGATCGAGCCTGCGACATTTGCGGCGATCCAGATGTGCGCCGCGAAGATCAAACTCATCAGTGCTGAACGTGTGCGTGATGAGTTGATCAAGCTGTTTCAATTTCCTCACGCTGCACGCGGGTTAAAACTTCTCCACGTCAGCGGCCTGTTGGAACACGTCCTTCCTGAGATCGCCGCGACGGTGACGTGTGAGCAATCACCGGATTATCATCCCGAAGGCTCGGTGTTCAATCATCTGTGCCTGATGTTGCAACAGACGCCGCCGGACGCGCATCCATCGCTGCCGTGGGCGGTGTTGTTGCACGATGTGGCCAAGCCGTTGACAGCATCGCGCGATGAAAAGACCGGCAGCATCCATTTTTACGAACACGAAAAAATTGGCGCGACGATGGCGGTGGAAATTCTGGAGCGACTCCGCTTCCCGCGAAAACAGATCGAGGAGATCGCCGATGCCGTGCTTCATCACATGCAGTTTAAGGATGCGCTGAAGATGCGAAAGGCGACGCTGCGCCGGATGTTGATGCGCGAAACATTTCCGCTGGAACTGCAATTGCACCGGCTCGATTGCCTTGGCTCGAATGGTAAACTGGACACGTATGATTTTCTCGTCACGCAATTGGCGGAATTGGCGAACCAGCCAGAGATACGCCCGCCGTTGTTGACTGGAGCGGATCTGATCGCGCTTGGGATGAAGCCCGGCAAGGAGTTGGGCGCAGTGTTAAACGAGATCCGCGACAAACAATTACAAGATGAACTCAAGACCGCTGATGAAGCGCGCGAATGGTTGAAGTCCCGG
>JANLTG010000045.1:0-2628 GCA_031362805.1 bacterium | reverse complement strand
CTCGAGGGAGCGCTCAGCGAGGCCGGCTACAAGACCAAGCGCCTCGGGAGCGGTCGCGCCTTTCTCTCTCGCGTCATGCGGGACGGCGGCGACATCGTGTTCAACATCGCCGAGGGGTACGGCACCCGACAGGAGGTCACGTTGATGACCTCAAGCCTGCTGCGGCTGGTCGAGGACGACACAGCCGCGCTCCGATTTTTCACGCCTGGCCGCCGAAGGACAGGTGGTCGTCGAAATCGAGGTAGTCGAACAGCGTGCCGATGTCCGTGCGTCGGGCGTCCATCGCCTTGACGCGGCCGGCGAGCCATGCGCGCGTCTCGACGTCGTTCTCGACGAACGACTCCGTCCACACGCTCCACGCGGCGATTTCGTGCGGCGATTTCTCCGACTGCGCCTGAAACCATTGCAGCATCTCGAAGTCGCCCGCGCCGGTCTTAACGTGGGCAAGGAAGGCGTCGCTCCTCACACCGGCGAAAGTGAAGAGCACGTTGTCGAGCGGGTTGTTGAATTTGTAGTCGCCGTTGGTGCCGGCGAGCGTGGCCCGAGCCTTGTCGAGCAAGCGCGGGAGGATGGTGTAGCCGCCGAGACGCACGCGGGGGCTGCGGGGCGGACGTTGAATCAGATTGATTGCATTCATTGGCGACACTTTGCGGCACTCGTCGCCGCTTGGGTAATGCCGGTTGGGAGTTGCCGTTATGCCCGATGCGCATACCCTCAGTGGCATGATTGACCGCATCCGCGCCTTCTTTGCCGTCGTCGAGGAAGGTAGCGTCAACCGCGCGGCTGTGCGGTTGCGCATCACGCAGCCCGCGTTGAGCCGGCAGATGAAACTGTTGGAACACGAGGTGGGCGGCAAGCTGCTCGAACGCGAGGCCAGCGGCGTGAAGCCCACCGGCCTCGGCCACACGCTGTTGAAGGCGATGCGCCCCGCGCTCGACGCCTACGAAGCTGCGCTCGCCGACGTGCGACGGCAGGCGCGCGGGACGCGGTCGGAGTTGCGCGTCGGCTACCTCATCTCCGCCGCGCAAAGCGTGCTCACCCCCGCGCTCGCGCAACTCCGCAAGACACATCCCGAGCTGAAGCTGAAGCTCCATGACATGTCGCCCAAGGAGCAGATGGATGCGTTGCGCGCGGGCGAACTCGACGTGGCGCTCACGGGCCAGGAAGGTGCCGTGGCCGCGCGCGATTTTTACAGCCGCAAGCTTTGTTCGCTCAGCGTGGTCGCCGCGATCTCCGCCTCCGATCCGCTGGCGGCGCGCAAAAGCATTTCGCTCCTGGATCTCAAGACGCGCGACTTCATCGGCATTGATGAAGACCAGATGCCCGGCCGCAACCGCTGGATGGCGGCGCTCTGCCGCACGGCCGGTTTCAAGCCGCGCTTCGTCGTCGTGACCGACGGCATCACGCATGTGCTGTCGCAAGTCGCTTCGGAATCCGCCGTGACGCTGCTGCCGGAATACTTCCGCACCTTCACGCACCCCGGCGTCGTCTTCGTGCCGGTGTCGGACGCGAAGGCGCGCTGGGATTTCATCGTCCTCTGGCAGCGCGGGCAGGTGCCGCCCGCCACGCGCGCGTTGGTCGATGCGCTGTCAGAAACAACTGCATCCACCTGGAAGCCGGCGTGGTGAGCGTGCGTCTCCACCACGGCGACCTGCACGGCGCGCAGCCGAAGGCGGAAGTGGTGGCGAAGATTTTGGCTGCCATTCGCAACCGGCGGGCGTAAATTGCTGCCATGACAGCTCAACTCATCCAACTCGGCGCGGGCGAAGGCCCGGCGTTTTCGGCGGTCGGCGATGTCTATCGCTTCCTGGCCACCGGCGAACAGACCGGCGGCGCTTACGTCCTGAGCGAGGCTCGGGTGTTGCCCGGCGGCGGACCGCCACCGCACATCCATCACCGCGAGGACGAGGCGTTCTTCGTGCTCGAAGGGGAGATCACCTTCGCGCTGGGCGACCGGAAGGTCGTGGCGAAGCCTGGTTCCTTCATCCAAGGGCCACGCGGGATTCCACACGCGTTCAAGAATGAGAGCAACGCGCCCGCGCGGATGTTGATTCTCGTCACGCCGCCGGGCTTTGAGAAGTTCATGGCCGAGATGGCGCAGCCTGTGCCTTCGTTTGACTCGCCGCCGCTGCCCGTGACCCCCGCCGACATCGAGAAGCTTCTGGCAGCGGCGCCCAAATACGGCATCGAGATTCTCCCCCCGCCGCATTGAACAAAAGGTTGGTCCCGGCGTTGATTCTGGAAATAGTTCGCGCGAAGAACGATGACCCATTTTCGTGCAGGCCAGCGTTGGTTCAGTGAAAGCGAACCGGAACTCGGTTTGGGCGCGGTTCTGCGCACCAGCGCGCGGACGGTTACCGTCGTCTTCGCCGCGAGCGCCGAGACACGCGAGTATGCTTTGGACAATGCGCCGCTCCGGCGCGTGCGTTTCAGGGCAGGGGATGCCATCGAGAACCACGCCTCAAAGACGCTCAAGGTGGAATCGGTGCGGGAGCGTGACGGGCTGATTTTCTATCGCGGCGGCGGTCAGGAATGGTGCGAAACTGAGCTGAGCGACGCCATCAGTTTCAACAAGCCCGAGGAGCGCCTGCTCGCCGGGCAAATGGATGCGCCCGAAGTTTTTGATCT
>JANLTG010000044.1:0-6470 GCA_031362805.1 bacterium | reverse complement strand
CAAAAGATTTTCACGCCGGCGCTGATGATGTCCATCGGGATCACCTTCTCCCTGGTGGGCCCCTTTGTCTTCCTGTTCATCCTTGCCGCCCTCAGTTGGCTGCTCGCGGCCAAGGTGTTCAAGGGCCGGGTCAATTTCATGAAAGCCTTCGAGCTGGTCGGGCTGGCCGGCATGATCAACGTGCTGGGCGGTTTGCTGACGATGTTCGTGGTGCTCTTGAAGGGTGACTTGAATGCGGCCCCGAATGCCGCGTTGCTGCTCGATTCATTCGATCCGGCGAATGTCAGCCATCAGCTCCTCGGCGCGCTGAACATCTTTACGATCTGGTTCATGCTGGTGCTGGCGATTGGTGTGAGTCGGGTTACGGGCCGCTCATTGGGCGGGGCGGCGGGCTGGATTTTTGGCTTTTGGCTGGTCGTGCGCGGGGTGATGGCCGTGGGCAGCGTCGCCCTGGCGAAACTGCAATCGTGAAGTTAACTGAAACTATTTGGCGGCTGGGTTGTCATTGAAGGAACTCTATGGCGAAGAAAAAAGCAGGCAAGGGACGCAAGATCGTCGTCGCGGTGGTCCTTATCGCGGTGCTCGGCGGTTTGGCGGCGGCGGCCTATTTCCGAAAGCGCGAGATCGTCCTCACGATCCAGTCCGAGAAAGTGACCCGGCGCGATCTCACGGAAACCGTGGTGGCCACCGGCCGCGTCCAGCCCATCAACAAAGTCACCATCAACCCCGAGGTGAGCGGCGAGATTGTGGAGCTGCCGGTCAAGGACGGCCAGGCGGTGAAGAAGGGCGATCTGCTCCTGCGCATCAAGCCGGACAACTACATCGCCAGCCGCAATTCCGCGGAGGCGAGCTTCAAGTCCGCGCAGGCCAGCCAGAACACCGCCCTCGCCAACCGCGAGAAAGCCGAGATCGAGTTCGCCCGCTTCAAGGAACTGCATGGCAGCAAGCTGATTTCCGACTCCCAACTGCTCGAGGCTAAGACGTCCTTGAATGTCGCCAAGGCGCAGTTCGAGGGCAGCATTCAGCAGGTCGCGCAGGCCAAGGCATCCGTCGATCGCGCCGTGGATGACCTCGCGAAGACGACTATTCTCGCGCCCATGGACGGCACCGTCACCCAGCTCAAGTCCGAACTGGGCGAAAGGGTCGTCGGCACCGGCATGATGGCGGGCACCGAGATCATGACCGTCGCCAACCTCTCGGAGATGGAAGCCCGGGTGGACCTCGGCGAAGTGGACGTTGTGCTGGTCATGCTCGGCCAGAAGGCGCGCCTCGAGATCGATGCCTTTCGTGATCGCAAGTTCAGCGGCATCGTTTCTGAAATCGCAAATGCGGCCAAGGCTTCCGGCGTGGGCACCCAGTCGGAAGCGACCAAGTTCGAGGTGAAGATCCGGATCAATGAGCCCGAAGGTTTTCGCCCCGGCATGTCAGTGACCGCCGACATCGAGACGCGTTACCAGTCCAACGTCATCACCGTGCCGATCCAGAGCGTCACCACCCGTTTGCCCGGTGGCACCAACGCCCCGGTGGCCAAGGCTGCGGCCGACGTTGACAAAGATATGGCGGAGCCCAAGACGGGCGCCGGCAAGGCGAAGCTCGTAAAGCCGGACGAGGTTGTCTTTCTGGTCGAAGGCGGCAAGGCCGTGATGAAGAAGGTCAAGCGCGGCATCAGTGATGAAACTTACACCGAGATTGTTGACGGATTGACCGAAGGCCAGGAGGTCGTTTCCGGTGGGTACAAAGCGATCAACAAGGAGCTGGCCGACGGCAAGGCCGTCAAGGTCGGACCGGCCATCACGGCGGGTGCGGACGACAAGAGCAAGGAACAGCCATGAGCTTGATCCGGTTGCGGAATATCGCGCGCCGTTACGAGATGGGGGGCGAGACGGTGCATGCGCTGCGGGACGTTTCCCTCGACCTGGAACGCGGCGAATACGTCGCCATCATGGGCCCTTCCGGCTCCGGCAAGTCCACGCTGATGAATGTGCTCGGCTGTCTCGACACGCCCAGCGCGGGCACGTACGAGTTGAATGGCACCGACGTGAGCGAGATGGATGACAATGAACTCGCGGACATCCGCAATCGCGAGATCGGTTTCGTCTTCCAAACGTTCAATCTGCTGCCGCGCTCCACGGCCTTGCGCAACGTCGAGCTGCCGTTGATTTATGCCGGCCTACCGTCGCACGAGCGCCACGAGATCGCCCGCGAAAGTCTGAGCAAGGTCGGCCTGGCGGACCGCATGACCCATCGCCCAAATGAAATGTCCGGCGGGCAGCGCCAGCGCGTGGCGGTTGCCCGGGCGCTTGTGAACAGCCCGTCCATCATTCTGGCGGACGAACCGACCGGCAATCTCGACTCCAAGACCGGCGCGGAGATCCTGGCGCTGTTTGATGCTTTGTCGCGCCAGGGCAACACCATCATCGTGGTGACGCACGAAGAAGAAGTGGCCCGCCACGCGCGCCGCATTTTGCGCATCCGGGATGGCTTGATCGCGGCGGACGAACGGACGGAGCGCGCGACGGAATCCGCCGCCGTATGAACTTCCGCTCCGAGCTCAGCGAAAGTCTAAGCATCGCGTTCGACGCGATTCGGGCGAACAAGCTCCGCTCCTCGCTCGCCACCCTGGGCATCGTGATCGGCGTGGTGACGGTGACGCTGATGGGCACGGCGATCACCGGCCTTAACAACGCCTTTCGCAGCAGCATTTCCCAGCTCGGCACGGATGTGCTCTATGTCCAAAAATTTGATTGGGGTCCGGATCGCGATTGGTGGCGCATCCGCAACCGCCGGGACATCACGCTCGCCGACGCCCGCCGGGCGGCGCGCGAGATTACCCTGGGCCGCGGCGTCTCCATCGAGGCCAACCGGACCTCGACCGTCAGCTATCGGGACAAGACGGCGCGCGGGGTCTGGACGATTGGCAATACGGAGGAAAGTGCCGTGGTGCGCGGACTCGTCGTCAAGGAGGGTCGCTTCTTCTCCGCCGCGGAAGTCGATGGCGCCCGGCCGGTCTGTGTGATCGGTGCCGACGTGGCGTCGCGGTTGTTTCCCTACGAAAGCCCGCTCACCAAGATGGTGCGCATCGAAGGCCAGCCTTTCGTGGTCATCGGCGTCATCGACAAAATGGGCCAGTTCCTCTTCGGCAATCTCGACAACCAGATCATTGTTCCCATCACCAAGTTCATCAGCGACCTCGCGTGGCGGCCCGACGTGACGATCACTGTCAAGGTCGGCGACGAACGGTTGCTGGATGATGCGGCGGAGCAGGTGCGGGGCGTGATGCGCAAGATCCGCCGCGTGCCGCCCGGCGTCGAGGATGACTTTGGCATCAACCGCCAGCAGATCCTCCTGGACACCTTCAATCGCATCGGTGGGATGATCGCCTCGGCGGGGCTGTTCATCACCGGCCTCTCGCTCTTCGTCGGCGGCATCGGCGTCATGAACATCATGTATGTCTCGGTCGTCGAGCGCACCCGCGAGATCGGCATCCGCAAGGCCATCGGCGCGCGGCGCCGGACCATCATGGTGCAGTTTCTTTTTGAAGCGGCCGGCATCTGTCTGGCGGGGGGCGTGATCGCGCTCGTGGTGGCGTTTCCGCTCACGCTGTTGATCGGTCGCTTTCTGCCGGCCACGTTGGGCTGGCAGGTGGCGTCGATTGCCCTCCTGGTTTCGATCGTGACCGGCCTGGTGGCGGGCTTTTTGCCGGCCCGGCGCGCTTCGCTGTTGAACCCCGTGGACGCCTTGCGCGCCGAGTGATCATGAACCCGGAAACCCCAGTCAAGTTTCGCCGCGGCCGTCCCACCGTGATCTTCGTCCTGGCGGAGCTTAAGGAGAGCTTCCTCATGGCGTTCAGCTCGATCGCCGCGCACAAGCTGCGCTCGTCGCTCACCCTGCTCGGCATCCTGATCGGCGTGTTCTCGATCGTCGCGGTGATGACCATCATCCGGTTGATGGAGCGCAACGTGGAATCCAATCTCAGCCAGCTGGGGCCGAACACCTTCAGCATCACGAAATTTCCCGGCCTCATTTTCGACGGCTCGGAGTGGCAACGCGTGCAACGCCGCAAGAACCTCTCCCTGGAGCAGGGCAAGCTGGTCGCCGAACAGACCACCCTCGCCGCGAGCGTCGGCCTCGAGACCGGCCTCGACCAGGGCGTGGCCCGGAGTGAATACGCCCAGACGAATCCCAACGTGCCGCTGAGCGGCGTCACCCCCGAGTCATTCGGCGCGAAGAACTGGATCGTGGAATTCGGCCGCGCGCTCCTCCCGCCGGACATGGACAACGCCCGGCTGGTCTGCGTGCTGGGCAGCGGCCTGGCCAAGAAGCTGTTTCCCTTCGGCTCGGCCGTCGGCCAGAAGGTCAAGTTCGACGGGGTGGGCTATCAAGTCGTCGGCGTGCTGGAGTCCAAGGGACAGATGCTGGGTGGCGATCAGGACTTCTTCATGGTGATCCCGCTCTCCACCGGTTTGAACCGCTACGGCGCGCTGTGGCGCAGTCTCGATATTCTCGTGCAAGCCCGCAGCCAGGCGTTGCTCGGCGACACCCAGGAGCAGGCGCGGGGAATCTTGCGGACGATTCGCAAGGTGCCGCCCGGTGAAGCCGATGACTTCGAGATCGTGTCCAACGATTCGCTGATCTCGCAGTTTCGCACCATCACGCTCGCCGTGCGGGCGGGCGCGGCGGCCGTTAGTTCCATTGCGTTGCTCGCGGCCGGTGTCGGCATCATGAACATTATGCTCGTGTCCGTGACCGAGCGCACGCGGGAGATCGGTGTCCGCCGGGCGATCGGCGCCAAGAAGCGGACCATCCTCTGGCAGTTCATTACCGAAGCCGTAATACTTTGTCAGGTAGGTGGCGCCGGCGGGGTGCTGCTCGGCGTGCTGGCGGGTAACATCGCCGCGCAATTCCTGACGCTCCCCGTCATTTTGCCTATGGACTGGGCGCTGATTGGTATGCTCGTCTGTTCCGCGGTGGGGGTCATCTTCGGCACCTATCCCGCCATCAAAGCGGCCAACCTCGATCCCATCGAGTCACTGCGGTACGAGTGAGTCGGCGAGCTTGAGGCGCAAGTTCGGGCACCCAAGCATAAGATAAGGGAAGCCCCGGCAATGATATGGTCCGGGCCGGCCCCCAATTGGCGTTGGACCCGTTACGGGCTCGTTCATCCCCACCGCTGCGACGGTTCTTGCTGACTCAATCAGTCGAAGCGATGCCGGTTTCCTTAGCCATCGCTGCGACGCAGCATGAAGCTGCCGATCCATGCAAACCACAGAATCTGACCGAGCCCAAAAACCGCGCCCAGCTCACCCAGTGGTGGAACAACTGTGAGAACACCGGCGACACCAACCAGGATGCCCAGGTAGCCAAGCGTTCGTGGAAGCGCTCTCGATTGGAAGGAAGCAGCGCTGATCAGAAGCACCCAGATGCCCCCGACAATCTCAACCCCGCCGCCCAGCCCGTTCTGGACCGCACCGATAACCACCCAGGCAGAGGCAGCTTGTGCGACATCCTTGGAATGAAGCGTCGCCACGGCTTCCAGTCCCACGCTTGCGACCATGCCACTGGCAATGACCAGCCCCGCCCAGATGAGTCCAAACGGGGTTGCGAGTTGCATCAGCCCGACTGACTTTGTCTTCAGTCGTTCGTGGAGTGCCACGGTCAGGACCACCAGGACGACCCCGAAGAACACATAGATGAACAGGGTCCACAGCTGGAAGAGCGCCTTCCTTTCCAAGACGAAGGAGAGCTTCTGGGCGTGACTCCAAGCCTCGGTGTTCCCAGGGTTGAGGATCGTGCCCATGAGAACGAAACCGACCCCGTACGCCAACGCCTCGAGCAGCGCTGCGATGCCTCCTGCTTTCTGCAAATTGAACATGGAAGTTTCGAATTGTTTTTGTTGTGAAGGGTGCGAGGAGCTCAGCGATCCGGCGCATGGGACGCGTGGATTGCAACTGGAGCACTCTCGCAGGGCTGAACGCATCGCATGGTTAATCGAGCTTGGCTAGCCACGAAACGTCCCGGCAGCGCGGTTTTGGATCGGGACCGGCCGCTCACTTCTTCCCTAGTTTGGAAACCCCCGGATAATTCAGCCCATAGCGCAGCGCCCGCGCGATCTTGTCCGGCGTTTCCATGGACCACACCACCTGGCCGTCGTCATCCACCTCGTCGATCTTCGTCGAGTAGCCGCTGACGATCAGGGTGTTTCCGTTGGGCAATCGTTGCACACTGCCCTGGTGATCGGAGAAGTCATACTTGATCGTTTTCACCCGTTGGTTCGTCCGCGGATCAATCTCCACCACTTCGTCGTTGCCATTGCTGACGGTGAGGAGATTCCCGACCCGCATCTTCTGCGCGTCACTGCCGGGGATCACGAGGTCCGTGCCCACGTAGCGGTCGGTGACCCAACTGCCGCCGTGCAGCCGGCCGGAGATGCCCTCGCTCCACTTGAACACCAGTTCCGCAGCCGGCGTACG
>JANLTG010000040.1:0-27106 GCA_031362805.1 bacterium | reverse complement strand
CACTGCACGATCAGTTTCGCGGTACGCGCAAAACGAAGGACGGGCGCTACCTGGTCTGCTTCAAGGGCGAGCACAAGGTTGTGGAACTGGACGGCAACGGAAAGGTGTTGCGCGAGATCAAGGCGCCGGGCGATGTGCATGAAGTGGTACCGTTGCCGAACGGGCATCTGCTGATCACTTGCGGCGAGGGGCACAAGGTCATCGAGCTCGACGCCGCCGAGAAGGTGGTGTGGGAGCTGAACGAAAACGATCTGCCCGGCAATCCGTTGCGGTTGATGGCGGGCTCCCAGCGATTGCCGAACGGCAACACGGTTCTCGCGAACTATCTCGGTCATGGCCACGCCGGCGAGCAACCCAGCGTCATCGAGGTAACGCGCGACAAGCGGGTCGTGTGGTCTTTGGAGGACACGAAGAACTTCAAGGTGATCTCGCAGGTGCAGCTGCTCGACGTTCCCGGTGATGTGACCAAAGGCGAGATCCTGCGGTAAAGAGCACAAAGAAAGGGCGAAGAATCTGAATCCGCCACGACGCGCCTTGCGCAACACCCATGGATCATATTGAAAAATATCGAGAAGACTGCCGAAACGATCCCCGATCAGATGCGGAGTTGATTGGGATCGTCGCAAGCCGGCTCACTGACCCGGACGACGAACAGTACTGGGCTGCGCTGCGGGTGCTGCATGGTCGCTTCGGCTCAGAAATGTTTGCACAGGCTCAAGAATGGAGCCGGAGCCAGAATGCCGACCTTCGCCGGGCAGCAGCGGACTTGCTGGCCCAAGCACATATTGGGAACACTGCGTTTGAAAAGCCCGCCGGGGAGTTGCTCGTTAAAATGCTCGAATATGAAAAGCATCCCGAAAACTTGCATTCGCTCGGCATCGCACTCCATCACAATGGGCATCTGGGAAAGGTTCCATTGCTGGTGAACCTTCGCCACCATACGGATGAGTATGTGCGTTACGCGGTTTCGGTCGGCTTGGCGGGCTGCGATGAAACCAGCGCCGTTGAGGCACTGGTCGAGCTGACGCGCGACGTCGATGCCGAGGTGCGCGATTGGGCAACCTTTGCGCTCGGCACGCAATCCGAGCTCGATACTCCGGCGCTTCGAGAAACGCTTTGGCAACGGGTTGACGATGCGGATGCCGAAACTCAAGGCGAAGCGCTGGTCGGACTGGCACGGAGAAGAGACAAACACATCGGGCAAGTCATCGATCGGTTGCTACAAGAGCCCAGTGTCAGCCATCTAGTGGTGAAGGCTGCGGAAGAACTCGCTGAACCGGCGTTGCTTAGACCTCTGCGCCTACTCAAAGCGCGGAGAACTGATCGCGACACTTGGCTCGAAACAACGATGGACCGAGCCATCCAAGCGTGTGGTGGATAAGGTGAAACCTTGGAGTGCCAAACCACCAATTCGGAATACACCGAATTGTTTCCGTCTCCAAATACCTCGCCCGCGAGAGCGTTTCTTCTCGCCTGTCCGCTACTTGTTTCCAGTAGCGCCATTTTCCACCCGATAAAGGTGCGTCTTCGTCCGGAGATAAAGCGCTTTGCCATCAGCGGCGGGACAGGCCATGAAGCTGCCATCCAGTGTGTTCTTCGCCAGCACTTCCAACGTTCGCCCCGGCTTGAGCACGGTGGCGGTGCCGTCCTGGCTGAAGAAGTAGAGGCGGCCGTCGGCGTAGATTGGTGAGGACGCGTACTTGCCGCCGATCCGTTCGTTCCAGACGACTTCGCCAGTCTTCGCCTCGATGCAGGTCACAAAGCTCTCATCAACGGCGGAGTAGAGCAGTCCATCCACCACCACCGGTGAGGCGTACCGGCCGATGCCCTTGATCTGTTTCCAGGCCACGTGCGTGTCAGTGACATTCCCCTGCCCGTCCGGTCGGATGGCCCAGAGCTCCTTCTTCGCGAAACCCGTGACGACGAAGGCCAGACCCTGGTCCACCACCGGGCGGGGCGCGCTCGACCAGTCCATGTATTCCACGCGCCAGAGTTCCTTGCCGGTGCGCGGCTCGTAACCGTACGACGCGCGGGCGCCGACGCTGATCAACTGCGGCTTGCCGGCCACGTTTGCAATCACCGGTGTGCCGTGCGACTTGCGATGATCGCCCTCGCGAACCATGGCATCGGCCGAGCCCTCGTCGTTCCAGACGACCGAGCGATCGGTCTTCCACACCGTCTTGCCCGTCAGCTTGTCGAGCGCGGCGGTGTATTGCAGGTCGGCGCCGTCGAAGGTCAGGATCAACAGATTCTCAAACAGCACCGGAGACGCCGAGGCGCCACGGTAATGCCGGCAAGGCAGGTCATTCCTTTTCCAAATCACCTTGCCGGTCTTGGTGTCGAGGCAGGCGGTGCCCGCGCTGCCAAAGTGAACGTACACCCGGCCCGGCTCGATCACCGGGGAAGGCGTGGCGTAGGAATTCATTGAGGCGCCGTTGCCGAGCGGCTCGGGGGTGTCGGTGTGGAACACCTTCTCGTTGAAAAGAATCTTGCCGCTCGCCTGATCGACGCCGATGGCGAAGTAGTCATTGCCTTCCGGCGTGGCGGATGACATCCAGATTTGACCGCCCATGATGACCGGCGTGGCCCAACCCTTTTCCGGAATCGCGGTCTTCCAGACAACGTTCTTGGTCTCGCTCCATTCGAGCGGCAGGCCGACAGGTTGGGCACCGGGAGTCGAAACATGGCCGTTGCCAGACGGTCCGCGAAACTCCGGCCAGTCGGCATGCGCCGCAGTCAATCCGAGGCTCAAGAGTGTGAGTGAAAGAAAATCGCGGAGGGTGGTCGCGCGGTGAAGAGCAGTTTTGGCAGGGATCATGGAGACAACGTGGCAAGGGGCTGGGCGAGAGTCAATCATGCACCCGCGACTCTGAACAACCGGCACGTTCCCACCGCGAACCGCTTGGTCCGGCGACACAATTGAATTGCCAATTGCCCCCGATAAGTACGGAATTCGCCACCGCCCATGAAACACAATCACACCGTTAGCCGCCTGCTCGTCGCAGCGCTGGTGGGTCTCGCCCTCCAAACTTCCCCGCTCTTCGCCGCTCCATTCGCCGTCGGTGCGAAGAGTTGTCAGGAGTGTCACAAGGCTGAGTTCGAGGTCTGGGAAAAGACCAAGCACTCGATGAGCTTCGGCACTTTGCACAAGCACGAGAAGATGAAGGCCATCATCGCCGCTGCCGGAGGCGACGCCAACATCCGCCGCAATGCGACCTGCTTGCAATGCCATTACACAATGGAGCAAGCCGACGCTGCGGCCGCGCCGGCCGCGAAGTCTGCGGTCTCTTGCGAAAGCTGCCACGGCGCTTCGTCGAACTGGATCAAGCTCCACAACGATTACGGCGGAGCCGGTGTCACCCGTGAATCCGAGCCGGCGGCGCACAAGACTGAACGCATCGCGAAGAGTGTCGCCGGCGGCATGACGCGGCCCGATTCTCCGTACGACCTCGCGGCGAACTGCCTCAACTGTCACAGCCTCGCCAAGGCCGGTCTCGACGGCGCCACGATCGGCAAAATGCTCGACGCCGGTCACCCGATCAACCCCGACTACGAGCTGGTCAAGTATTCGCAAGGCACGGTGCGGCACCGCTTCTTCCCGCCGGACACTGCGAAGAACGCCGAGATGACATCGGTGGAACTCGCGCGCTGGTTTGTCACCGGCCGCGCGGCGATGCTGGTCACGGCGACGGCCGCGCTTGGCAAGGCGGAGCACGCAGGTTACAAGGACGCGTTGCAGAAGCAGATTGCCGCCGCGACGGCCGCCTTGAGTGCCGTGAAGAGCGTGCCGGAAGCGGCCGCACTGGTCGCCGGTCCGAACGAAGCAAACGCCCGCAAACTGGCCGCCGCGATTGCTGGCAAGGATCTGTCCGGTGAAGTGGGGTCGTTGCTGCCGAAGGCCGCCGACTACAAATGACGCCTGCCCCGAGTGGGCCGCACCGTGTCAGATACCACCGCTCCAGCCGCAGGTCCTGCGTGGTCACGACCACAGCGCTGGGACGCGCCCTTCGGCCCGGACCTCACCGACGGGGACGTTGACCGGCTTCTGTCGCGACCCGAGATCGCCGCCATCCGCGCCGATCGTTTTCCCGCCCACGCATCGTTGCGCGAGATTCTGCGCAACGACACCCGCATCGTCCGGCTGCGCGCCGGCGACCTGGTGGTGCGCGAGGGCGACTACGGCAATTCCGCATTCCTCGTTCTCGTCGGCAAGCTTCGCGTCGTGGTGGCCCCGGAACTTCCCAGCGAACTGCTGGGCCGCCAGCAAGTTCATCGGCGGAACTGGTGGCAGGCGCTGGCTCAACTCTGGCGAAACCGCGACATCCCAGAAGTTCGCAGCGCGCGGGGAACTTCCCGCGAAACAGCGCGCAAGGATGCCACCGGTAAGGCGCACCGGATTTTTCTCCAAGACATCCCGGCCGTGCTCGACCGGCACAAGACGGCGCTGGTCGCGGAGGGGGCGATCTTCGGCGAGCTCGCCGCGCTCGGCCGGGTGCCACGCACGGCAACGATGTTCGCCGAGACCGACGCGGAGCTGTTGGAGATCCGCTGGCAGGGTTTGCGCGATATTCGCCGCCACGACGAAGGCTGGCGCCGAATGATTGATGAACGCTACCGGACCACGGCGTTAAGATCCCATCTGCGGGCCACGCCATTGTTCGCGCAGCTCGGCGAAGACGCCATTGAACTCCTTACGCAGCACACTCTGTTTGAAACCTACGGCGCGTTTGACTGGCATGTTTCGTACAAACAGCTCCAAGCCGAACGCACCGGCGGCGCCGAACACGAACCCGTGATCGCGCGGCAGGGCGATCATCCCGACGGGCTGCTGCTGATCCGCGCCGGTTTCGCCCGGGTCACCACCCGCTTGGGTAACGGCGAGCGCACGCTGACCTATCTGGGAGCCGGCGATGTTTACGGACTCGCGGAACTTCACGATTCGTGGCGCGCGGGCGAGGCGAAGCCGCTCGAAACGTCACTCACCGCCGTCGGCTACGTGGACCTCCTCCGCGTCCCGACCCACCTGCTCGAGACTCATGCCTTTCCGCACCTCGAACAAACTCCGCGCCGGTTCGTCACCGCGGCGGAGCGTCCGCTCGCGGCGGATGGCTTGCTCGAATGGCTGGTGGACGAGCGCTTCATCAACGGCCAGCGCGCGATGCTCATTGATCTCGATCGCTGCACGCGGTGCGATGATTGCGTGCGGGCCTGCGCTTCAACGCACGGCGGCAATCCAAGATTTCTCCGCGCCGGCAAGACCTTCGATCACTGGCAGGTGACCCATGCCTGCATGCACTGCGCGGACCCGGTTTGCATGATCGGCTGCCCCACCGGCGCCATTCATCGCGCGGAGCACGAGGGCACCGTCGTGATCAACGACGACACGTGCATCGGCTGTGGCACGTGCGCCAGCTCGTGTCCCTACGAGAACATCGTCATGACGATCATCCGCGACGAGGCGGGTCACATCTTGCGCGATCAACGCGATCACGAACCGATCGTCAAGGCGACCAAATGCGATCTCTGCACCAGTCAACCCGGCGGTCCGGCCTGCGTGCGCGCTTGCCCGCATGAAGCGTTACAGCGGGTGGACTTCCGCGATCTGAGTCTGCTTGGAAAGGAGTCGCACGGTTGATGAAGCCGGGAATTCGCCGCCGCTCATCGCCGGTCCGGCTGCTGCTCGGAGCACTGCTGGCGTTGGCCGTGCCGTGGTGGTGGGCGCGGCTCCGGGTTGAACAATTGCAAAACCCCGCCGTGCTGACCGGCTGGTGGCTGTTCGCGACGATGCTCTTTTTGGCGGCATTCAACGCACGCAAGAAACTCTCGGTGATTCCGCTGGGCAGCGCCGCCGCCTGGCTGCGGTGGCATGTGGTGGGCGGATTTCTCACGCTCGCGTTGTTCTGGCTGCACACGGGTTCGCTCTGGCCGTCCGGCCTTTACGAGCAGGTCCTGGCCGGGCTGTTCTATCTGCTCAACCTGACGGGAATGATCGGCTGGCTGCTGCAACGCACTTATCCGCGCATGCTCGCGGACACCGGCAACGAGATCATCTTCGAACGCATCCCCGCCGAGATCGCGCGACTGCGGGCGGATGCCGAAGCCGCCGTGATGGCGTGCGTGAAGGCAACCGGCGCGGAGACGCTTTCCCGGCATTACGTCGAAACTCTGCACTGGTTTTTTTGTCGGCCGCGCTTCTTTGCGAGTCACGCATTTTTGGGCAGCAAACAGGCAAGGGCGTGGGTGCGCCAACAATGCGAACCCGTGCGCCGCTATCTCGGCGAGGCCGAACGCGCGCACCTTGACCGCCTCGCGGCGCTGGCCGAGCGGAAGCTGGATGTCGATTTCCATTACTTCGCGCAACGGCTGATGAAAAGCTGGCTGCTCGTTCACCTGCCGCTGGCGGCCGTCGTCGTCCTGCTCGCCGTCTGGCATCTGGCCCTGATCCACATTTACGCGCTGTGAACCAAGGCTCGAACAACCCGAAGTCCGGTGCCGGCGATTACGAGCGACCCAATTGCCGGTATCGCTGCGGACGTGGCGCGAGCTGGGGAATGCCCTGCGCCAAGGGACCGACGCTGGAAGGCAAATGCGACGGCACCCACGAATGTCAGCCGGCGATGAAAGACGGCAAGCCCGTTTGCCGACGGCCACGCGAGGCCGGTGGCCCCTGCTCCACTGGACCCAAGCCGGACGGTTCCTGCTCACAAACCCATCCGCCGTGCCGGCCGCGATTGACCCTGCGCGCGCGCCGCGGCCGAATGGTCTGCCAAGCGCTCGTGTTCACCGGGTTGCTGCTGGTGGCCTGCTTTCATTTCGGCCCGGGCGGACGTTCACGCCCCCTCGCAGCGGACGCGGGGCCGCTCTCGACCACGCACGCGAATTTCGCCGGTGACCAAGGCTGCGCAACCTGCCATCCAGCCCATGGCTCAGGCGTGGGCGGACTCCTGCGCGCGGCGTTCACCCCCCATGACATGAGCGGCCAGTGCCTCAACTGCCATCGCTTTGACGGCGACCCACGCTCGCCGCACAACGCCGGCTTTGCCGCGCCGCGTGGTTCGCAGGCAACCGATTGCCGCCAGTGTCACGTCGAGCATCGCGGCCCACAGGCCAACCTCACGGTGATCAGCGACGCGCAATGCCATACCTGCCATCAGGCGAAGTTCGACAGCTTCGCGCAGGGACATCCCGAGTTTCCGCCCAACTTTCCCATTTTGCAGCGCGGCACCATCAAGTTTAACCACGCGAAACATCTGCAAGATTACTACCAGCAGGCAGCCTTCAAGGACCGCGCCAACGCCAACTGCTCGGCCTGTCACGTGGCGACTGCCGGGGAAGCCGGTATTCGCACGCTGGGATTTGATGCGGCCTGCGCCCGTTGCCATGACGAGCAAATCGCCCAAAGCGAACTGGTGCTTCTGCGTTTGCCCGAGCCGGTTGCGCCGGATGACCCACTGGGCGCCGAAGATGCCACCACCTTCATGGCGTGGTTGCTCCAACGCGACGCTGCAGGCGCCAATGATTACGGCAAGAACTTGCGCCAACTGCTCACGAGCCTGGTGAAGGACGGCGTTGCGCCGCTCGCCAATTCACTCAAGGTCGCGGGAGGCAAATCCGATTCACTGATCGCCGGCCTCAATCCCGATCTGTTGGCGCGCGCCGCCGGCCAGTGGAATCAGAAGCAACAATACGCCCCGCCTGCATCCAAGCCGAACAGCGGCTGGTATTGGATGGAGGATTTGTATCCGGAACTGCGTTACGTGCCGGCTGGACACGCCGATCCCGTCGCGCGGGCTTGGACTGAATTTGCACTTTCAGCAGCGGCTCGCGAGACCAACGCAGCCAGCGCCAAGCTCGCCGCGAGTTTTCGCGCTGAGACCACTCACGCGAGCTCCGGCTTGGGCCGTTGCGCGAAGTGTCATGCGATCAGCGCGGACGCCGAACAACCGCTGCCGCGCCAGGTCGCCTGGAATTATGGCGCTACCAAACCGCGCGCGCACACGAAGTTCTCCCACGGCGCACATCTTGGACTGCGCCAGTGCAGCGACTGCCATGACCTGAATGCGAAAGCGGACTACGAGGCGCAGTTCTCGGACTTCACGAATACACAAGGCACGAGCGGCTTCCATGCGCTCACGCAGGCGAGTTGCACGGAATGCCACGCCGAAGGAAAAGTGCGCGCCGACTGCCGGCTGTGCCACGAGTATCACCGCAGTCCGACGGTGAAGGAATTCAAGATGGCGGGCGAGCCGTTGAGCTCTGCTTCAACCGGCGACACGAAATCAGCGCCGTGATTTCGCTCACGCATCCAGCGTCAGCGCGGTCTTCGGCACCGCGACGCACGCGAGGCATGAGCCGGCCTCGACAGGGATGCTGGGTTCGCGCAGATAGGTGATCTCCCCGGACTTCAAAGCAACCAGGCACGTGCCGCAGTTGCCGGCGCGACAGCCCGCCTCGATGGCGACGCCGTTCTGCTGCGCGAAGTCCAGCAGCGAGCCCGCATCGGCGTTCCAGGCGCAGGTCTTGCCGCTGCGACTGAACTGAATCTTGACCGCCACGCGCGTGGTGCTGCCGGTTTCGAGCGCCGGCTTGCGGACGGTCGCGGGACCAAACGCTTCGAAGAAGATCCGGTCATCGGCCACGCCCCATTGCTTCAAGCCCTCGACCAAGTCGCTCATCATCTGGGCCGGGCCGCAGAGGTAGAATTCAAAATGGCTGGAAGGCAGCGCGCGTTTGAGGAGGTCGATCGATACGCGCTCAGCATGTTGAAACGCGCCCGTCGCGCGATCGGCTTCGCTCGGCTGGCTGTAGCAGAGCTGCAAGTGCAGGGCAGGATACCGACTCGCAAGTTCGCGCAGATGATCCTTCATGATCTGCTCCGCACCATTGCGTACCCCATAGAAAAACCAGACCTCGCGCGGGCGTCCTTGCGCGCTGAGGGCGTTCAGCATCGAGAGCATGGGCGTCACGCCAACGCCGCCCGCGACGAGGACCACCGGTGTTTGCTTTTCTAGATCGAGGCAGAACTGCCCCGCCGGCGCCCGGGCATCCACGATGTCGCCTACTTGCACGTGATCATGAAAATGGCTGGAGATCCGGCCTTCGGGCACGCGCTTGATGGTGACGCGATAGTGGTCCGCAATGCCGGGCCGGTCGGAGAGCGAATAGCAACGAATCAACGGCTTGTCCGCGCCGGACAGCTTGAACTGGAAGGTGAGAAACTGGCCCGGCTGGAACCGGGGCAGCGGCTTGCCGTCATGCGGGGCGAGCTGAAAGGAGATCACGCCGTCGGCTTCGGGCGTCCTCTCGACGACCCGGAATTTGCGGAAGCCATTCCACGTCGCTTCGGATTTTTCCCGCTCACGGCGCCGCTGCTCAGCGACCAGGGCGATGCGTTCCTGCAAAAAGGTCAGCTCCAGAGTCGCGGTCTCCCGCGCAGTTCGGAAAAGCCGGTATTGATTCAACACCATCTGCGCGACCGCCAGGGCCACGCCGGCCAGGGCGGCGAACGCGAGGAGCTGAAGTGGATCTCCCATGGGGTCAGAACTTGACGCGCAGCTCGACCCTTACGCCGGCGATTTCCTCATCGGCTTCGCGCCAGCCGTACATCGCGTCGGCCCGGAGGATCAACCAGTGATTCAACGGCCGCTGGTAACGAACCCCCACGCCATACTCGTTGCCCTTGGCCGGGCGGCCAGGTTCGTTTTCGTCGCCGATGATCTGAAGCGCTGCCGCTTCGAACACGAACTGCTGATCGAGGTTGAAGAGGTATTCGACGCCGAGCGCCGCGCCCCAGACATCCGCACCTGACGCGTCGAGGGTCGGGTAGCCCGTGAGGCCGTCGGTCTCAAACAAGATGCCGACATTCTTCAGGATGCCGCCCGCGCCCGGATCGCGCGCCACGGATTGCGGCCGGTCGACGCCCACGAAGACATTGCCATAAGGCACGAACGTGTAGGGCAGCCGCGTGACGAGCGAGTTCTCCAGCAGGAACAACGCGCCGTTGGCCGTCTCCGCACCATCGCGATCCTGGCCGGCGTTGACGATGACCCGCATCGAGTTCGACACCTTGTCAAAGTACCGCCGGGTATAGGCGACGCTGAAGTTGTGATAATCGACCTCGTTCAGGGCCTCGCTGCCGTCAACGTACGCGTAGCCCGCTTCGATGTACCCCTGGAACGCGTCAACGAAGGTCGCAAATCCGAAGACGCGGGCATCCGACGCGCGAGCCCCGCCCGGGACATCAAAGGCCGGCGAGCTGAGCCGGTCGAAGCCACCGAAAAACGTGATGTCAAAGTTGGCGAGGTCCAACACGCGCGAGTTGCGCGCCGGAATCGAAAAGGCAAAGCCAGTGAACGCATCTTCCAGCCAGACGCCGTTCTGAAAAAACAGCGGGATCAACCCAAACGTGAACGGCAGATCGAACGTCGCGTTGCTGCCCGACAGCCCGGAGGTGATCGCGCCCAGGTCGCCTTCGAAGAACACCGCCTCCGGGTCGGCGTCCGCCAGAAATTCCGCATCGCCGCCATCGGGACCGAACTCGTACCGGGTGAAGCGGCCGTCGCGATCGAGCGGCCGGAAGAAGGCGTGAACGCGCTCGGTGGCGGTGATGCGGAGGTCGAGGTCCAGGTTGAGCCGGGTGGCCACCGCCCCGACTTCGCTTTCGCCGGTGTCATTGTAAGCGACCGCCGTTCGCCAATCGCCACTGGCCAGGAGGTTGGCGAACACGAGGTTCTTCTTGCCAAGCACGTTCACGCCGGGCTCGAACGGACCCTCGCGATACAGATCGCGTCCGAGCTCGATCAGCGGGCGCATGGTGGGCACGTGCCGTTTGTCACCATAGATCTTGAGCTGCGCCTCGGCGCTGTAGGTCGCGTTGGTATAACTGGGGTCCGCGCGAAACACCCCGGGATCATACGGCACCGGCGTCAGCCCGGGCAACGGTGCTGGATGTTCTTCCGCCGCGGTGGCGCCAAATGCGGCAGCGCACAGGGCGGCGGTGAAACCTTTGCCGAGTCGTTGTTTCACGTGCGCCTTCATTTGACCTCGAACTCCACGGTGTAAGGATGGAGGTCCAGCATCCACTCGTTCATGGCCTGTTCCATCTCCCGCGTGGCGCCGACAAATTTCATGAAGTAGATCGGCTCCGCGCGGCTGCGCATGCGCACCGCGAGGCGATACTTGCCGGGCTTGCTGAGCAATGCGGCCGGCACCTTGTACTTCGCATCGCGGCTGCCCAGCGGCGGAATGCTGCGCATCTCCATACGGATGAACGGCGGGTGATTCAGCACGCTCACCGGCTGGCCGGCCGGGCGGATGAAGGGAATCTGGTCGATGTCCATGTTCACCGGCAGATACATCTCACGATCGGTGCCCTTGAGGTTAGTCGTCAGAAACTTGGACTGAAGGTTGAACAACTGCGCGTCGCGTTTGATCTTGCCCGCCGCGACATCAAGCGAGTGCAGGTCCGCCATGTCCCCGTGCGAATCGACGTAGCCGGATTCCCAGATGTTCTTCCCGGCCGGATCGAGCAGCGCGACGTTGAGCCACATCTCCGGCTGCGCACCCAACGAACCGCTCGGCATGTTGTGGCCGGGATTCGTGTTGGTGACCTTGAAATGGAAACGGAGCGCCTCGCCCGCCTGCGGGTCTTCGCGGAAGAACGGTCCTTCAATCTTTGAACCGGCTTCCATCACCTGGCGGCGGAGGTCCATCTTCTCGCGCAGCTTGGCGAGGTTTTCATCCACGATCTTGCGCGCCTCTTCGCGGTCGATCTCGCTTTCCCATTCCTTCGGGAACTCAACCTTGAGATCGCCGCTGCTGACCTTCCCTTCAAAATCGGTCGCCCCCCAGCCGGCGCGGTAATCGAACTTCAACCAGGCCTGCATCGGATAATTCCCGGCGTCCGGGTGATGCGGGAAAATACCCGGATGCGCGATCGAATAACCCGGCCCGGCGAAGGAATGATTCGCATGTTTGCGGCCGGGGTTGATCGGCTGCCCATCGACCACCGCCGCGGCCCCGATGTCGTAGCCCTCGGCTTTGCCGGGACTCTTGCCCATGTGGCAGTCCTGACAAGTCTTGCCATCCCGGAAGGCGGGTGAATCGCGAAACTGCTCCCAGACCACCTCGAGCTTGATGCCGGGATGCACGGCGACCTGATGGCAGCTCACGCAGAACTCCGACTGGCTCAACTGTTCCAGCTTGAACGCGCCGTTGTGGATGTCCTTGCCGCGCTCCTGTTGATCGGTGCGCACCTTGTAAAACGCCTTGTTGGTTAGCACCTGCTGCAAACCGGGCGCATCGGTCGGACCGCCCACGGGGCCAAAAATGTTGTTCGGAACGATTCGTCGCTCGCCGTTGACGCGGCCGTACTCCTCATCGATGCGATGGCAGGTGATGCAGGTCACGCCTTCGCGCGCGAGCGGGAAGCGATCCCACAGCGGCAACTCACGCTTCTCGCCGATGGCCGTGCCGATGCTCGAATGGCAGCGCAGACAAAACGTGCCGATGGTGCCCTGCGAGAGATCATTAATCTTCTGCTCGAACTTGTGGAACATCGGCGAGACCGACGCGTAGGCGTGCGACGACATCCGCCATTCATCGTAAATCTTCTGGTGACACGGCCGGCACGAGACGGCGCTCGGGTAACCGGTCTGCCGCAGCACCTCGATCGCGTGCTGATACTGGTCCGACGTGGGGCTGGCGTTGGTCGGGCTGCCAGCAGCGGGTGCGACCGGTTGCGCGCCTGCCTGTTCGCTGAACATCAGCAAGGCACAAAGGGCGATGACAATGCCGCGGGCGGAACGGTGTCCCGCCAAGTTGGAGCAACGGTCAAAATGCGTAACCATGTTGATAAGCCAGCGGCTGACCGGGTGACGGGTGAAGTATCGACAACCCTGCCATGCGGTCAATCGCCAAGAGCATTCCGCGATCGAATCCAGCACGGCGCACATCGCCCCCCTAACCGATCGCCCGCAGCTTCGCCAACGCCTCATCGAGCCGCTTAATTGACACCGGCACGCTGGTGCCGAGTTCCTGCGCGAAGACGGACACCTTGAATTCCTCGATCAACCACCGGAAGGCGGCTCGGCATTCGCCTGCCTCCGCAGAGTGTGGCGGTTTGGTTTCCAACTGCCGCAACGCAGTCACATAGGGCGCCACTTGCGCGGCACGCTCCTTGTCCTTCGGCGAATTTTGCGCCGCGCGCTCGACGCGCAGCAACAGCGCCTTGAGGTAGCGGGGCAAATGCGGGAGCCGATCAAACGGAATCGATTCGAGAAACCGCGGCGGCAACATCGCGGCGAGTTCACCCGCCAGCGGATTGGCGTTCGCCGCGATCGGCTTCGCGACGAGCTGGCCCAGCTGGCTGAAATCCGAAAGCGTCTTTGGCACCTTGGCGCTCGGAGCGGCCACGGCACTGATTCGTTGCTCGACTTGTTGCCGGAGTTGCAGAATGACTCCGACCTGATCAACCAGTTTCTGCGCCAGCCCGGCCAACCGGCTGCGCGCCACGGCAACCGCGGATTGAAACTGCGCCTGGGTCAAAACCGGCAAGGGTTCCAACTGCAAGAGATGGCTCTTCAGATTTTCGAGCGCCGTCTCGCGCAATTCATCCATGCTGCCAAGCGGCGCGTGGAGCGCTTGAAACTTGGAGAGCCCACGCAGGTCCTTTTCGAGCCACGCCAGATCCTTGTGAATCGCCAACTCCACGAGCCGGCGCATCCCGTTGCGGCTCGCCGCTTGCCGCTCTTCCACGCTGCGAAACAACCGCAAGTTCACCACGCCGTCCTCCACGGCCAGACCGGGCCAGGCGTAGAGCGGCAACCCCGGGCCTTCGCTCACCGTGATGCGCTCCGGCAGATCACCAAACGACCAGCCGTCGAGGCCGAAGCGCTCCCATTTTTGGGCGGCAAGCTGCCACGCGGGCGGATCCTTCGCGTCGTTGGACTTCACGGGAGTTTGCTCCAACTGCCGACGAAGTTGATCCAGATCACGACCCGCACCCAGCGTCTTTTCATCGTGCCCGACAATTTCAATGCGTGCCCGCAAATGGCGCGGCATCGCATCCGCCGGCCAGGCGGTGACCGGGATCGCCACTCCGTATCGCCGATGCATGAAGCGCCCGAGGTCCTCGACAAACGATTTACCAGTCGGCTCGAAATCGCGGACGATCTCCTCGATCTTCGGCGCCAACGGCTGCAGCTCCCGGCGAATCGATTTCGACAACGAGCGCAGGAGTTCACCGATCTTCTCGGCGCGGAGACCGGGCACCGCCCACTCGATTACCGATGCCGAGGTGGTTGCCGCCAGCGAGAACGGCAGCTTGATCGTCACGCCATCGTGTTCCTCGCCGGGAGCGTAGGCGTAAGCCAGCGCGACCGGTTGACCCCCGACCGGCACGGCGTCCGGGAAGGCGCTGGCGTCGTAGCTGAGATTTTGTTCACCCACTAGTTCCTGCTCCGTCACGCACAGCGCACCGGGCTCCGAGTGCTCGCGCAGCCAGCGATTCAAATCGTGGGTCGACGAAACATTTTCCAGGCGCTTCGCGTAGAAGTCGCAGAGCGTTTGATCAAGATCGACGAGTCCGTAATGGCGGACGCGCGTCTGCCAGTTCTCGATCTTCTGCCGCACCGCGCGGTTGTGGTTCAGGAATGGATAGATTGAAGGCGGAGCGCGGCGCTCGGATTGCGGAGCCAGCGCATCATCCAAATCGGCGGGATCGACGTGGGATGAATGGACGATGCTGCGCGCTTCAGGGCTCGCATTGCGCGGTTCCAACTCATCCTCGACCAGCGCCGAGCGGATGAAGATCGCCGTGGCTTCCTTGGGATCGACGTTTCCATAGGCGACTTTGCGGCGTTGCACTTCGAGCCCGTGCAGCGTGACGATCTCCTCCGCCAGCACGCGCCCGGCGCTCGCGCTCCAGTGCGGATTCACATGCGTCACTTTGCAGCAATGCGGCGCGAGCTGATAAATCCACTGCGGATCAATGCCCGCCAGCGTGCGTGCGAACAACTGCGAGGTCTCGACGATCTCACCCGCGACCATCCAGCGCGGTTGATTCGACTTCGGTTTCGGCGATGGCCTGGCTCCCTTGCTGAACTGCTTGCGCTGCGGTTCGCCGCGTTCGTACAGCACCGAGCCCGGGAACAGGGTCAGCTCGCGATTGCCGAAGCCTTTGTAGATGTTGCGCTCTTCGTGAAGCGCTACGTGTCCGATCAAGCCGGCCAGGATCGAACGATGAATCGCGTCGTAAGCGGCATTGCTCTCGTTGAGCTTGAGCGTGCCGAGATCGTCGAGGGCATCGTGGAGTTGCGCGTAGAGATCCTGCCACTCGCGCAGCCGCAGGTACGAAAGGAAACGCTGCTTGCAGAATTTCCGGCGCTGGCCTTGCGAACGGAGCGTCTCCCACTGCTCATGAACCATGTTCCAGATGTTGAGCAGCGTGAGAAAGTCGGATCGCGGATCGTTGAACTGCCGGTGCGCAGCGTTCGCGGCTTCCTTCTGGTCGAGCGGCCGTTCGCGCGGATCCTGAATGCTCAGACCGGCGGCGATGATCAGCAGTTCGCGCGGAGCATGTTCGTGCTGCGACTGAAGCAACATGCGGCCGAGCGTGGGATCGATCGGCAACCGCGCGAGATCGCGACCGAGCTGCGTCAACTCGCGCGCTGCATCAAGCGCACCGAGTTCCTGGAGCAAGGCGTAACCGGTGGCGATCGCGTTCGGGCTGGGTGGTTGCACGAAGGGAAATGTGTCGATCTCACCCAGGTGAAACGCCTTCATGCGGAGAATGACTTCGGCCAAGTTCGCGCGCTGAATCTCAGGCTGCGTAAACGGCGGACGCGCTTCGTAGTCTTCCTCGGCATAGAGCCGGATACACACCCCCGCTTCCACCCGACCGGCGCGGCCCTTGCGCTGGTTGGCGCTGCTTTGCGAAACCGACTCGACCGGCAATCGCTTCGTGCGCGTGCGCGGATTGTAACGGCTGATGCGCGCCAGGCCGGCATCGATCACGTAACGAATGCCGGGAATCGTGAGCGACGTCTCGGCGATGTTGGTGGCAATGACAATCTTGCGCCGCGTGGCCGGCGCAAAGACGCGTTGCTGTTCGCCCGCACTGAGCCGGCCGAAGAGGGGGATCACTTCCGCCTCGCCGGCAAAACGACCGTCGAGTTGATCAGCGGTCTCGCGGATGTCACGCTCGCCCGGCATGAAAATCAACACATCCCCCGCGTGCGTTTCGTAGAGGATGTGCTCGGTCGCCTGCACCGCGGCCTCGACGAAATCCACGTCTTCAGCAAACGACTCTGCATTCGTAGCAGCCGACGTCATGAGGCTCTGATCAAAGCGCTGCGTTTCAGTGAGAGTGGGTTGCGAATCGGAAGTCTCTGCCTCGTCACCTCGGCTGCTACCAGCTTTAGAGCGCGCCACTCGCTCCACCTCCGTCCACCGGCCCGTCGGCGCGTAGATGACCTCGACCGGATACATCCGCCCCGACACTTCGATGATCGGCGCGTTGTCGAAATGCCGCGAGAACGCCTGGGTGTCGATGGTCGCCGACGTGACGATCAGTTTGAGATCCTTGCGCCGCGCGAGCAGCGTCTTCAAGTAGCCGAGCAGGAAATCGATGTTCAAGCTGCGCTCGTGCGCCTCATCGAGAATGATCGCGTTGTAGTCTGATAAGTCCGGATCGCCCTGCGTTTCCGCGAGCAGAATGCCATCGGTCATCAGCTTGATGTAGGTCTGCGCATTCGACCGGTCATCGAAGCGGATCTTGCAGCCGACCTCGCGGCCCCACGTCACCTTCAACTCCTCGGCAATCCGGCGCGAGATGGACAAGGCGGCCACCCGGCGCGGCTGCGTGCAACCGATCTTCGCCTCGACGCCCAGCCCGGCTTCCAGGCACATCTTGGGAATCTGTGTCGTCTTGCCTGAGCCCGTCTCACCAGCGATGACCACGACCTGGCTCCCGCGGATCGCCGCCACGATCTCGTCCTTGCGCACGGTGATCGGCAGGTCAGGCGGATAAACGAGCCGCGGAAGATTCACGAGCCGCTGTCCACGCAACGCGATCGACGCGTGAACTTCGTGAAAGAGCCGGTTCAGCAGCGCCTCGTGTTTCTCCGGGTGATGCCGATCGCGCAAGAGCCGGACGGCGCGCGCGCCCAGCCGCATCCAGTCCGGCAACATGGCCTGGGGCAGCAAGGTTTTCAGTTCGTTGAATCGGGCGTCGGACATCGCGGGCGCCGGGACCGTAGCGAAAGCAATCGCCGCTGGGAAATGGACAAATAAATAACCTCGATCAAAGCGCTTGAACACTCCCGTTAAACCGGAACCATGCATAATGAAACCACGAATGAACACCAATGGACACGAAGCAGCACCGATCGAAGCAAGGTTGGGGCTCAAGATTCTCACGCACTGGTTGGTGAACCCTGGCGCGGCCGCAGCGGGGCCAAGGCACGCCCGCCTTTATTCGTGTGGATTCGTGTCTCTTCGTGGTTAAACCGCATTTTCCGGTTTAGCCTGCGTCTCGAAGGCCACGAATAAGCCAATCGGCCCGCAGTTCTACGCCACGATGTCCCGAATCACATTCCCTGAAACGTCCGTGAGACGGAAGTCACGGCCGGCGTGGCGATAGGTGAGCTGTTCGTGATCGAAGCCGAGCAGGTGCAGCATCGTGGCGTGCAGGTCGTGGACGCTGGCGCGGTTCTCGACGGCTTTGAAACCGAACTCATCCGTCGCGCCGTACACCGTGCCGCCCTTCACGCCGCCGCCGGCCAGCCACACGCTGAACCCGTAGTGATTGTGATCGCGGCCGAGCTTGGACTTCCCGCCGTCGCCCAATTCAACGGACGGCGTGCGGCCGAACTCGCCACCCCACAGGATCAGCGTGTCGTCGAACATCCCGCGCTGCTTGAGGTCGGCCATGAACGCCGCGATCGGGCCGTCGATGTCGCCCGCGTGCTTGCGGATGTTGCCCTCGATATTGTCGTGATGATCCCACGGCTGGCCCGCGCCGTGCCAGAGCTGCACGAAGCGCACGCCCCGCTCGAGCAGCCGGCGCGCGATGAGCGTCTGGCGCCCATGCACGTGATCACCGTAGGCCGCGCGGATATATTCCGGTTCCCGGCCCAGATCGAACGCGTCGGTCGCGTCGAGCTGCATGCGAAAGGCCAGTTCGAAGGATTCAATGCGCGCATCCAACCGCGGATTGCTGCCTCGCACCTGCTCGTGCTTGAGATTCAAGTTGCGCAACAGATCGAGCTGCCGCCGCTGCATCGCGGTCGTGGCGTGCGGGCTGCGGATGTTCTCGATCAGCTTTTCGACCTCGCGATGTTGCGGGTCCACAAACGTGCCTTGAAACGCGCCCGGCAGAAAACCGGCCTGCCAATTTTCCGAGTCCTTGATCGGCATGCCGCCGGGACACATCGCGACGAAGCCGGGCAGGTTTTGATTCTCGGCACCGAGGCCATAGAGCGTCCACGCGCCGAAGCTCGGCCGCGCCTGCACGCTGTCGCCACAGTTCATCAGCATCAGCGACGGCTCATGATTCGGTACCTGCGCATACATCGAGCGGATCACCGCGATGTCATCCGCGTGGGCCGCCGTCTTGGAAAATATCTCGCTGATTTCGAGGCCGCTCCGGCCGTACTTCTTGAACTGGAAGGGCGAAGGAAACGCGGCGCCGGTCTTGCGCTCGGTGCGGAGATACTCGCCCGGCAACGGCTGGCCCGCGTACTTCGCGAGCATCGGCTTCGGATCGAAGGTGTCCACATGCGACGGCCCGCCGTTCAGGAAGAAGTGAATGACCCGTTTGGCCCTCGGCGCGAAGTGTGGCGCGTGGGCCCCAAGGGGTGAAGTGATCGGCGCCTGCGTTTGCGCCAACGCACCGAACGAGAGCGCGCCCATCCCCATACCGACGCGCGCGAGGAAATCGCGGCGGCTAAACGACGGTTGGGCAAACGGAGTCATGGCCGGAAACTAACGCACGGACAAATCGCTGACAACGTTGGTTTTGGGGCCCACTGGAAATTCTTGAGAATTTTCCCCTGGCGGGCCGGGCAGTTGGAGCGCCGACTTCCGATCAGGCGCGTTTGTGGTTTGATAAATCCTCGCCGGGCGGGAGGACAGCGTTTCAAGGTCCTTCGCGGATACGACCCTCCGGCAGCGCTTGGATCTCGTTGAAAAGCCACGCGCGGGCATAGGCCCACCAGCGCTTGGCGGTGGCTTCGGAGATGCCGAGGACTTCGGCCGCCTCCTCGATCTTCAGCCCGACGAAGTACCGCAGCTTCACGAGTTCGGCCTGTTGCGGTTCGAGCGCGGCGAAGCGGTCGAGGGCGTCGTTGAGCGCGAGCAATTGGTCATCCGGTGCGGGGCTGGCGATTTCGAGTTCGTCCACGTCCAGATGCTCGGCGCCCGAACCGCGGCGTTGGCGGCCCTTGCGCCGTGCACGGGCGATGAGAATCCGCCGCATCGCCTCGGCTGCGGCGCCGAAGAAGTGCGCGCGGTTCTGCCACGACTGCGCGGGGGAATCCACCAGTTTGAGCCACGCTTCATGCACGAGTGCGGTGGGCTGAAGCGTGTGGCCGGTGGGTTCGTTCGCCATCTTGTGCGCGGCCATCCGGCGCAATTCGTTGTAAACCACCGGCAGCAGCTCGTCCGTGGACTTGGCGTCGCCTTGCTCGATGGCCGTGAGTATGCGGGTCAGTTCACTCATGCTACGGTCGAAGGGCGGCCGCTTTCTTTTCAGCCTCGGCCTGGTCCAACTCCGCCAGCTTCTGGTTCCATTCGGCGGCTTTCTCGGACCGGCCAGTGGCTTCGTAGAGTTGCGCGAGGCGTTGGAGGTTCTCCTTCAGGCGCAGTATGCCGGCGTCGGGAATTTTGTCCGCCCGCTGCTTCATGCCTTCGTAACCGGAGAGCAGCAACGGCTCGGCTTCGGGGAATTTCTTCTGCCCCAGCAGACTGCCGCCCAGCATGCTCCGGGAGTTGAATGTCAACCAGTCGTCGGGAAGTTTCTTTTCGCGGATGGCGAGACACTCGCGGACCGGTGGTTCGGCTTCGGTGAACTTTTGCTGGGCCAGCAGAATGGACGTCAACCCGGCGAGCGCGGCGGCCAGTTGCGGATCATCGGCAGGAATCCGGGCGCGAAGCTCTTGCACTGTCTTGCGATGCAGCGGCTCAAGGGCGGCAAAGTCCCCAAGGTCCATCAACACGGCCGCAAGCACCCGTGAAGCGTGTTGACGTTCATCTTCGGCCCAGTCGGGATGTCGCTCATAGAGGTTGCACGCTTCCTCGGCGAACGCGCGGGCGTCTTTGAGCGTCTTTCGCTCGCGGAGCACGTCGGCCAGGTGATGCAGTGTCCATCCCAGCACGGGATTGATTTGCGATTGCGCAAAGGTGTCGGGCAGTCGGGCATGGACGAGTTCGTCACGAAGCAAGGCTTCGAGCTCGACCAGTTTGCCTTGGTCACGGAGTGCGGAAGTCAGCTTGTAGAGCGTGGCAGCCGGCCTCCCTCCAGCGACCTGCACGCGCAGTGGCTGATGGCTTTTCGAGAACGAAATCCCGCCCGGCGGTGGTGAAAACTCCGGCCATTCCCAATCGAGGTTCATGGTCTTCAAGCGTTCACGAATGGCGCGCAAGTCCCAGCGATGAATCGCGCCCGCGTATCTTGCCGCCACGACGAGTTGCGTGCCGTCGGGCGTGAAACTCATCCAAGTGGAGAGATCGCCCTGCGGATCCTCGAGTTTGGCCACGGTCCGGCCGGAAGTCAGTTCCTTGAGATGGATCAGACCTGGCGCCATTTCCAAGGCCATCAATTTGCCGTCCGCAGTAAAGGCGACGAAGCCGGGGTAAAGGCCAGTTTCTCGCGGCATTCGGCGGCTCACTTCCAGCGTTTCAAGATCGCGGAAGGCAAACTCATTGGCACGCGCCACGATCATTTCCCGATTGTCTGGAGTGAAATAGACTCGCGTGCTCAGCCCCGTTTCCAACTCCTTGAGCAAATCACCGCTTTGTCCATCCCAAAGTTTCACGCGTTCCGAATGCCAGCCACTGGTGGCCAGCCGCCGGCCATCCGGACTGAGCGCCACAAAGCCCGCAAGTTCGTGAGTCAGTTTGGGAAGGCGAATGGCCTCAGTGGCAAGATCAACCACCACCGCTAGACCGGGGCGCTCGCCCACCACTGCCAGCGTCTGATCGTCGCGACCCTTGGCGATCCGCATCGGCGCGAACGGCAGGGAAATTTGGTGAGGCGGACCGATTTGCAGCCCACGTTCGGAATCCGCGCTTCCTTCAATTCGCCATCGCTGCAACCCGTCGATTGCTCCACAGGTCAGCAATTCACGGCCGTTTTCCCGGAACACCGCGGCCGTCGCGGCGTTTATCGGCAGCCAAGCGATGGCGCGCCCGCCCAGCACGTCCCAGAGGCGCACTCCATCCGAGGCGGCGAGGGCCAACAAGGCGCCATCGGGACTGATGTCGCCCTCGTGAAGCTCGCACTCGCCGTCGCCGAAAGTGTTGGGGAACGTGTGATACTCCTGGCTCGGGACAACGCCCCAAAGTTGGGCTTGAGTTTCGCCCGGGTGGATTATACCCGTCCAAGGGCTGTCTTTGCTGAAAGCCACGGTGCCGGGCCAAGGAACGCGCATCAGCAACCGGCCCGGGGCCGGGTGCCACAACCGCAGCACACCATCCCACGAACTGGAGGCCAGCAACTCACCCCCTGGATGGAAGCTTAAAGCAATCACCCGCTGCACGTGGCCCTCCAGCGCCGACACTTTGCGCTGCGTCTCCGCGTTCCAAATTTGAATGATGGGGTTCGAACCGGCCGCCGCGAGGAGTTGCCCGGCTGGATGCCAGGCGATGACCTCAGCGGTGCCGTCACCCACCGGCAAGTCCGCCAGGTGCCTGGCGTCCCTCGCATCGTAGATGGCAACCACGTCCGAGCGCACATACGCCACCGCCAATCTGCGGCTGTCCGGATTGAACGCCAGAATGCGAGGCGGTTTCTGCGCGCGCCACCGGTGGATTTCCCGCCCGGTGGCCAGATCGAAGCACGCGATCCACTCGTCGAAGCCAATCGCAATCTGCCGTCCGTCCGGGCTGAATGCCGTAGTCGTGCTATGGTCGGGTAAGTTACTGATAACCGATTCCCCGGTTTCCAAACTCCAGAGACGGAGTTGGCCGTCTTCTTCGATTTTGGAGAAGAAGCGCCCATCCGGACTAAACTCAGTCAGATTCGACCAATCAAATTCCAGCGAGGAGGGTGGGTTGGATTTCAATCGCTGAACTTCGCGTTGGTCGGGAACAGTGCGGATGCTGACCAGTCCTTTGCGGTCGATGGAAGCATAGCGCTGGTAGGGATAGTCGAAGCACAGCCACTTCCAGGCGACGTTCCAACCCTCCAAGATCGGCCCGCGGTGAATGTCGGGCATGGCCATGGCGGCGATGGCATTGTCCCTCAGTTCCGGTGCCGGCCGGATGACCGCCGCTTCGGCGAGGGCCGCCAGGCTTTCCAGCCGTTGACCAATCTGGCGGCTGTTGCGGCGAGCCTGGGCTTGGTTTTGGAGCGAAATGAAAAGTTGCTCGCGGGCGCGCTGTTCACTCTCACGGGCAACCTCCAGGGCGATGCCCCGTTCCTTGAGCGCACCGTCCTTCTGGTTTCGTTCCTGCCGGATGCGCGCATTGCTCGTCGCCAGGGTGAGCACGGCCACGAGCAAGGCCACGAGAACCGTGGCCGTCGCGATCAAAGCTCCGCGGTTCCGTTGCGCCAGTTTTTGGAGCAAGTACCTCCCGCTAGGCGGCCGCGCGGTCACCGGTTCGCTGTTCAAATGGCGCTGGATGTCCATCGCCAGGCCGTTAGCCGTCTCGTAACGGCGCGCCCGGTCCTTCTCCAGGCATTTCATCACGATCCAATCCAAATCGCCACGCACGGCGCCGGCCAGTTCGGGGACACTCACTTTTCGCTTCCCGCTCAACGCGGTGGCCTCCGCCAGCCCCAGTGTGCTCAGGCAGTTGGAAGGCCGGGCTGGTTCCTTCTCGCGAATCGTGCGCCGCATCTCGTCCAGCCCCGAGCGCAGCAACTCGTCTGCGTCGAACGGCGTGCGGCCAGTCAATATTTCGTAGAGCAACACCCCCAGGCTGTAAATGTCACTCCGCGTGTCGATGTCCACGCTGCTCATCTCCGCCTGCTCGGGGCTCATGTAGGCCGGCGTGCCGATAAACGCGTGGAACTGCGTGAACAACGTCTTGTCGGTCAATCGCTGGCCCGTGGCCTTGGCGATACCGAAGTCGATCACTTTGGGCACGGGTGCGCCGTCGTTGACGGTGACGAGAATGTTTGAGGGCTTGAGGTCGCGATGGATGATGCCCTTCTGATGCGCGTGCTGAACGGCCTGACAAACCTTGATGAAGAGATCGAGCCGCTCCTTCGTACTGAGGCTGGCTTGATCGCAGTAATCGGTGATTCGCACCCCGCGCACCAGTTCCATCACAAAGTAAGGCCGTCCAGTTTGCGTCCCGCCGCCGTCGAACACTTTGGCGATGTTCGGATGATCCATGAGCGCCAGCGCCTGTCGCTCCGCCTCGAACCGGGCGACCACCTGCCTGGTGTCCATGCCCAGTTTGATGACCTTGAGCGCCACCCGGCGGCGCACCGGCTCCTCCTGCTCCGCCATGTAAACGACGCCGCAACCACCTTCGCCGATTTTCTCCAGCAACTTGTAGCGGCCAATCCGGTCGCCAGGTTTTTCGCTGAGTTCGCTCACGAGCGAGGCAGAGTCGGCGTCTCCGCTTAGTCCGGCGGGCGGCCGTTCCAGAAAATCACCGGCGTTCTCGGTGGCCCGCAGCAGGGCCTCGACGCGCCGGCGCAGCGAGGCGTCCGCACCGCACGCCTCGTCGAGATACGCCGCGCGGGCTGCGGATGATTCCCGCTGGAGCGCCTCAGCGAACACGGCCTGTTCCGGGGGAGCGGGCTTCATTGAGTTATCGCAACTTAAGTTTTGCCAGTTGCGCCTCCACGGCTTTCAAGCTCCAGACGGCCACTTCGCCGTTCGAGCGGGATACCGCGATGTGCTCATTATCCGGGCTCCAGGCCACCCACCAGATCGACCCCGGTTCATCGGGTAAGGAGTACCGAAGGGCGCCGGTTTCCAGGTTCCAGATGTCCACCCCCAGACCACTGCGCGAACTCAGGGCGAACATCTTTTCGTCGGCGCTGATGACGAGGTTCGCGAGAAAGGTCGTGGTTTTCTCGCCGGGAGCGAGCGTTGGAATCCGCCGCGTGACTTTTCTGGTCTCGGGATCCCAGAGTTCGAGCGCCCGGTCATTCGCCAGGACCGCGAGTTGGCCGCTCCGTGGCGTGAAACAATGATGCTGCACGGGACACCACAGGCTCGTCGTCACAAGCATCGGTTTAAGTGATTCGCGGACGTTGAGCAGGTAGGTGGCAAAGTCCCCACCCTCCCAGTTCCCGACATAGGCGAGCCATTTTCCGCTTGAGTCAAACGCGAGATCACGCTCGGGACCCGTCAGGGCTGAAATCAGCTTCGCACTCCACGCTTCGACTGTGGAACCCCGGGTGGGCGGTTGCAGTTTCCAGAGCCGCAAACCCCTGCCGGTGGCGGCCAGGGACTGGCCATCCGGGGTAAAGACGCTCGACCACGAACCACCTGCGGAATTGGAATCATCCAATTCCAGCAACCGTGCTCCCGAGTCAACGTTCCAGATCGAGACCTTCCGGGTGCTGAAATCGGTCGAGGCCAGTCGCTCGCCGTCCGGGCTGAAGGCCAGGCTCTGCCCGGGTCCGGCGAGGTTGTCGATGCGGCGGATTTCCCGGCCGGTCTCGGTGCTCCAAAATCGGATGGTTCGATCCTTACCCGTGGACGCCAGAGTACTCCCGGTCGGGCTGAACGCGACGGCCGGCACGCCACCCAGGTGTCCGATAAGGCGCAGCTTCTCCTCCGCGGCGGCCAGGCGAAAGCACCGGATGCCAAGATCGGGCGCGCCGCGCTGCACGCTGGCCAGCAGGGCTCCGTCCTCGCTGAGTTGCGTCCAGAATGGTGCATCTGGCGTCCGTAGATAGGCGGTCTCCGTTCCCGTCATCGCATTGAGCAGCCGGACTGCATTCTCCTGATAGAGCGGGACCGCCATGAGCGTACCTTGCGGACCCAGCATCGCTCCGCTCGTCTGGCCGAAATAGCCACGCAGCGTCAGCACGGGTTGAAATCCGGCGGTGTCGAAAACCAGAATGCCGTCGGCGCAGGTGGCCGCCAGATACTTGGAATCGAGACTGAAGGACAGGCCCACGGCAACTCCCAACGCCGGCTTCATTTGGACGAGTTTTTGCATCCCGGCCAATTGCCAGACCACCAGATGCGACGCTCCTAAACCGTCTTGCTCGCTGTTGAGGATCGCCGCCATTTTCCGATCAAAGCTGATCCCGACTCGCGGGATGATGCGGAGGGGCGATTCGAGAACCAGGCGCGCCAGCAGCCTGCCGTCCTGCAAATCCAGCAACTCGATCGCCGCGTTGTTCGGGTCCATCACCGCTCCCACGGGTCCATCCACCGTGTTCATGAGCTTGAACAGGCCAGGAACCGGGCGACCCGTTCCAACTCCCCAGGAACCATCTCTCCGGCGCTGCCAGAATTCCAGAGTGGCGGCGGCGACCGCGGCGCGGGAGAAGCCGTCGCGCGGGGACACGTCAACCCCCCGGCCAACGATCGCGAACAACTTCCGGCTGTCGGCATCGAAGTTCAACGCAACCACCGGCCCCGTGGTTTGCAAACGAGCGGATTCGGCTCCCGTCTGGGTGTCCTGAATGGAAACAAGTCCCTGTCCCCCACCCAGGGCAATCAGTGAACCGTCCGTCGAGAGTGTCCCTGAAATAATATTCGACATGGCGGGAACCAGATCCACCGGGTCGAAGCCGACGGGATCACCCAAACAAGCGGTGATCTCTTCACGCAATGCGCTCAGGCTCCGATTCGTTACCTGTAATAGCATCGCCTGCTGGATGCGGTCGATCACCTGGCGTCGATAGCCCACCTGGCGCGCCTGGCGGATGGAGCGGGACTCACGGAGGAGCGAATCATAAAGCCGCGTCCGCGCCAGGTCCCGCTGTTGCGCCGCCTGCATTTGGGCTTTGCGCGCCTCCCGCTCCTTGCCTTCAGCCTGCTCTCGCAATCGGTACTGCTCCCGTTCCGCCCGGCTCTTGCCGGCATACTGCCACACACTGATTCCCAGCCCAAAAATCAAAGCGGCGACCACCGCAGTGGCGGCGGTGAACACCAGTTTGTTTCGGCGAAAAGCCTTCTGCAACTTGTAGGCCGCGCTCGGCGGGCGGGCCCCGACGGGTTCGTTGGTGAGGTGCCGCGTAATGTCCGCCGCCAAGCCATTGGCCGTCTCGTACCGGCGTGCCCGGTCCTTCTCCAGGCACTTCATCACGATCCAGTCGAGGTCGCCCTTGAGCTGGTGCATCAACTTCGACGTATCGGTCGAACGACGCTTGGCTGTCGTGGTGATCTGGTCGGCGCCGAGCGTCGCCACCCGCGTGCTCGGGCGCGGCGGTTCCTGCTCCCGAATCGTCTTGCGCATCGCGTCGATGCCCGAGGCCATCAGTTCCTTCGCATCGAACGGGGTGCTGCCGGCCAGCAGTTCGTAGAGCAACACGCCCAGGCTGTAGATGTCGCTGCGCGTATCAATGTCCAACCCGCTCATCTCCGCCTGCTCCGGACTCATGTAGGCCGGGGTGCCGATGAACTGCTGGAACTGGGTATGGATCGTCTTGTCGGTCAGCTCCCCCTGCGTCGCCTTGGCGATGCCGAAGTCGATCACCTTGGGCACCGGCACCCCGTCGTGCAGCGTGACGAGGATGTTCGAGGGCTTGATGTCGCGGTGGATGATCCCCTTCTGGTGCGCGTGCTGGATTGCGTGGCAAACCTTGATGAACAGGTCGAGCCGCTCCTTGGTGCTGAGATTGGCCTGGTCGCAGTAGTCGGTGATGCGGATGCCGCGCACCAGCTCCATGACGAAGTAGGGACGGCCCACGTCGGTCGTGCCGGCATCCAGCACCTTGGCGATGTTCGGGTGGTCCATCATGGCC
>JANLTG010000010.1:0-33800 GCA_031362805.1 bacterium | reverse complement strand
GTCGAGGGTGTACCCGTGCTCCTTGCCGACGCGATAGACCATCTTCATCTGCATCGGCACGATGGCCATCGTCGCCAGTGATTCAGGCAGCAACTCCAGCGCGCCGTTGAGAATCGCGTAGTTCAGCACCATCTGGTCGGTCGTGGCGGCGCCTGCGGGCGTGGCGTCAATGACCGGGGACGCGGCGGACTCGACCACCGCCGTCGGCAGGACGAGTGGCACCGAGGCAAGAGCCAGGGCGCCGGCTTGTTCCTCGAAACGCGCGACCGTGGAGGTGTCGAGCCCGAGCGCGCGGCGCAGGGTGGAGAGGAATTCCTTCTCGGCGTCGTTCAAAGCGTCGTCCGCGTCGCACACGCACACGGCCATTTCGTAGGCGAGAGTGCGCGACGCCGGCGAAGGCAAAGCGGAGGCCGCGCGTTCCACGGAAGTGCGCTTCATCAACACATCCTGATAGAGCTTCGCGGTGTCGAGGCCGGGCGAGGAGAACCCCTCGGTGATGCGTTTGAACTCGGCGCGTTCGGCGTCGTTCTTGCCGCCGTCGGCAAAGGCGGCCATGAGGCAGACGGTGAGGATGGCTTCGTGTTCGGAAGTATTCATGGGATTCAAGGGTGGCCTTGGCCAAGGGTTTGACGACGCAAAACATTTCTCAAAAGCGCCGCCGCCATGACCAGCGACGCGGTGCCCATGAGCGTGATCAGGATCGCGGCGGTGAGTTTCTCCGACGCGCCGCCGGCGAACGCCATCCAACTCACGCTCGCGCGCCACGCGAACACGATGACCAGCAGCGCCGTCGTCGCGCCCGCGGCCCACCGGCTCCAACCGATCCCGCGCGACATGAGCCAACCCCACAGCATCGAGAGCGCGCCGAATGTCCCGCCGGACATCAAGGCGGTGACGGCTTTCTCCGGGTTCGACAAATAACCGGCCGCGCCCATGGCGATGAGGAAGAGGCCGTAAGCGATCATCCATTGGCTGAGTTTCGTTTTCATGAGGGGGCGGCTTCCTTGGGATCGGCTCCCGTTACCGGCGTGCGCCGCGAGATTTTGAGGCCGGAGCCTGTAAATTGGTCTTCACATTTTGCACCTGTTTGGCAGCGCGGCGCGTGATGGTGGCGCGCAGGTGCTTCATCACTTTTTCGAACGCGGCCCGGATCGTGTGATCGCGAGCGTCCGCGAATACATCCGGCCCCGGCGTGACGAGATGGACCCGCGCCTCGTAAGCGGGACTGGCGTCCGCATGATGGGCCAGCTCGATGTTGGCCTCGTCGATCTGGCGCGCTTCACCCAGCGACAGGATGTGTTTCTCCACCCAGGCATCCAAAGCGTTCGTGGAACGGATGCTCACATGTTTCAAGTTCAGTTTCATAGTGGTTGTGTTCTTGGTTTTGCTTAATTTTATCCGCGACGAACGGCGCTCAACCCCAGCCAAATTCCTTGACGTCCATGCTCCAGGCGCCGCCATCCGTTACGAGGAGGGTTCGATCTCTATGTTCATAGGCCACGTGTTCCAAATCCACCGCCTCCGGAATGACATTGACAATCACTTCACCGGATAGAATGGGAACTAGTTTGATCCGCCGGTCGGGCCGTTTCACGAACATGTGCTTGTTGAGATCATCAACGACGAAGACATAGCCGGAGGCGCGGGCGATCCCGCCTTCGTAGCGCAGAACTTCTCCCACGAAATGTCGCCGGCTATCTTTCTCAAACTTGCGGCGATGAATGACGTGAATCTTTTCGCCGGGGCTGAGGAGTTTTGAATGGTTCTCTTTAATTTGGCTCATGGATTTCATTTGATTGTAGTTCCGGAATGGGGAGACGAAGTTAGCGGCGCTGACCGGTTAGGAGTGGCAACACATGCCAGAGGAAATAGGCGAGCGAAGTGATGAACGCCGCTACGTAGGTCCAGGCCGCCGCATCGAGCACCCGCTTCACGCCCGTGGCCTCTTCGCCGGGCGCGATGAAACCAAAGTCCGCCAGCACCAGCTTGGCACGGCGTGAGGCATCGAATTCCACCGGCAGCGTCACGAGGTTGAACAACATGATGATGCCCCATGCCACGGCCATGAAGAACGCGCCCGTCAACGGCGTGATCAGTCCGGTGAACAGGCCGAGCAACGGCAGAAACATGACGACGTAGTTTGCGTAGGTCGTGATGCCGACCGCGGCCATGCGCCAGCCCAGTGGCTTGTAAGCCTGGGCATGCTGAATGGCGTGCCCGCATTCGTGCGCCGCCACGCCGAGGGCCGCCGGGGTGCGGCCGAAGTAATTCGCCTCGGACAACACGAGGCGCTTGTGGATGGGATCATAGTGATCGCCGAGCAGGCCTTCCGCGTGGGTGATCTTCACGTCCACGATGCGGGACCGGCGCAGAATCTCCGCAGCGACCTCGCCGCCGGTGATGCCGGAGCGTACCACGCCCTGATTGTAGCGGGCATAGACAGATTTCACGCGCCACATCGCCCAGAGCGACAGCGCCAGCGTGCCGATAAACAGGAGCCAGATCATAATTTGGACTTTCTCGTTGTCGCCGAGCCGCCGGTTCGCGTTGAGCCGCCGGGCCGGGCGTTGACGGCATGAGGATCGGCGGCATGCACGTCTTGGACTAATACGCCTTTCCGAATGGACGCTTCGGTTAATCCGAAGCATCCTCCGCCCACGATGGAATGGCTGAACTACCACCACCTGCGTTACTTCTGGACCGTTGCCACGGAAGGCAGCCTCGCGCGGGCTGCGGAGAAGCTGCACATTTCCCAGCCGTCCATCTCCGAACAGATTCGCGAACTGGAATCCGTCCTCGGCGAGAAACTGTTCCGCCGTGAAGGCCGGAACAACAAGCTGACCGACATGGGGCGGGTTGTCTTCGGCTACGCGGAGGAGATTTTCGCCCTTGGCCGCGAGCTGATGAACGCGGTCAAGCAGCGCCCGGGAACGCGCACCTTGCGCCTCTACGTGGGCGTGACGGATTCGTTTCCCAAGCTGGTGACGAACGAGATTCTCAAGCCGGCCTTTGCTCTGCCTCAGCCGGTGCATGTCATCTGCCGCGAGGGCAAGATGGAGGATCTGCTCGCCCAGCTGGCGGCGCATCGGCTTGACCTTGTGCTCTCCGACGAGCCGGCTTCCAGCAGCACGAGCTTCAAGACGTTCACCCACGCGCTTGGCGAGAGCGGTGCGACCTTCTGCGCCGAAAAGAAGCTGGCCGCGCGATTGAAGCGCGGCTTTCCGAAATCACTGCATGACGCGCCCGCGCTGTTGCCGGCGGAGAACACCGTTTGGCGGCACGCTTTGGACGCGTGGTTTCGCGAGCAAGCGATCCAGCCACGCATCGTCGTTGAGTTTGAAGATCTGGCGCTGATGAAAGTCATGGCGACGGAAGGACGCGGCTTTATCGCCGTGCCCACCGTGGCCTTGGAGGAAGCCGTCAAACGCTACGGCTTCCAGATCATCGGCGCGGCGAAGGGTTGCCGGATGCGCTTCCACGCCATCACGGCCGAGCGCCGGATTCGTCATCCCGCCGCGACCGCCATCACCGCCAGCGCCAGAGCGTTCATGGACGGAGCTTGACCCGGATTCCGGTTCGATAGACCGCGCCCGCCCGCTTCGTAATCCATCACGACGCTGACCAGCTCGAGTCGCAGCGCGCCGCCGGGTTCAATCCCGCCAATAGAGCGATTTCTTCCCGACCTTGTAGCGTACCGCCATCTCGGGCGTCTCAATGGCTTTGTCCTGGAACAGTGATTCGACGCGCGCCAGCGTCGTGCCCGACGAGAGGAACCTGCATTCGATTGTATATGGCCTGCGTACCCAAACCAGCTCCCGCAAGATGCTCGAAGGGATGAAGGCCGGCCGCGTGCTGGTGGACATCGCCAGAGACCAGGAGGTGCGCCGAGACCTCGCGACTGACCACGCACCACAATCCCACGTGCGTCGTAGAAGACGTCATTCACTCCTGCGTCGCGAACACGCCCGGCGCCTACGGCCGTACCGCCACGCAACCGCTCGCGAACATCACTTACCGGTATATCGAGTTGATTGCTGACAACGGACAGGCCGAGGCGTGCCAGAAGCAACCCGTCTTGAGCTGCGGCATCAATGTGATGAGCGGAAGAGTTTCATTTTAGGCCGCAGCCTAGGCGCATGGAATGGCGTAGGAAGGGGCGCAGATTCGAGGTAAACCGCAGATCATGTTCAACGGAATGATCTTCGTGAGTCTAAGCAGCGGGCTGGCATTGCTAGCACTTGCCGGGTTGCCGGTCTGCTCCTCGGGCGTGGCGGCGAACGACGACTTGGCGGACGCAACCCCAATGACGGTTGGCTGGCACTGCGAAAGCTCGCCGCCCTCGGATGCCGGCATTGAGCCGGGCGAACCGGAGGCCGGGAGCGTCACCCACACTGTCTGGTGGCGTTGGACTTGAATTCTGTTGAGTGGATTTCTCCTGCAAATAGTTTTGAGACCTTGGAGCATTAGCCGGAGATATTCAAAACGTTGCCGCCGAAATCACCGGCAAGCCGCAGTAAGGAAGCGGGCTGCGCAATTCATCGAAGCGGCCACCGCCATTCAAGGTTCCCATTGTCACGCGGGCCAATCCTTCGCACGTGCTGGCGGTTTCCGAACGCGTTTAGTAAACGTGGCTCAAGACCAGGCGGCCTTTGGTGTCCTTGATGAAAATGGTGTCGCCGTCATTGTTCCAGATGGGGCGTCGGCTACCCCAATAAAGTTGGCTGGCTGAGTTCTCGCCAACCCCGCTGCGCAAGGTGACTTTCGCAGCGGGCGCCAGAATGAAATTTGGGAAGAGGTAACGGTTGTTACCCTCATCAAGCAGCGACCAACCGGTCAGCTCCAGCGCATTCGTTCCGCGATTCTCGATCACGATAAATTCGTCATTGAGGTCATCTTTGTTATTCGTGGCTTTGGCGTGTACCTCCGTGATGGCCATCAGGATGTTCGTCGCACCAGACCAGATGCCGCGGCCGGCCGTGCGCGCCTCATCCTGTGCGACCAGGAGGCGCTGCCGGTACTTTGTTGAAACGGGGCGGCGCACATGGGCCCATCCTTGCCGTACCATTTCCTCATTCACAAGGGTCTTACCCACGAAGACGTAGGCAAGCACGCGTCCGAAGTCGTCCTTCGACTGCCGACCCAATTCGAGACGGACTTTGCGGTTGGAGACCAACTTATTGAGCGCAGCCGTGGCATCCTCCGCGAGCGGGTCGCCTTTTTCAGGAGCATCAATGCCAAGGCAACGCACATCCCGGGCGTCATGTAACCGGAAGGTGTCGCCGTCAAGAACTTGGATGACGGTTGGGTCGGTTGACCTGGCGGCAGCCAAGGCGCATAAAGCGCTGGCGGCCAATACGGCCAAGGTGGATAGGTGTTTCATGCAACGTGCGACAGGCAGAATTTCGTCTGCAAGCTTGGCGAACGTGGCGATGCGAGCGAAGGCAGGGAAGCTCGAAAGCGATACGCTTGGAGTTGAGAAGCAGTTGATCGGTGTGTCGAAATAGGCGTTGCCTTTCCGATCGAGCCGACTAAAAGCGTCCTTCAATTCAGCGTCCTTCAATTCCGCCCGCGCACGGCGTGATATTGGTTGATGGCCGGCTTAGCGAGCGTCTTCGTCTTACCGTTGCTCCAGATGATCTCCACTTGCTTCACCGATGAATCCCGGCCAATCCCGAAATGCGCCACGGGGGCGGATTGGGAACGGAACGAGTCGCCGGTGATCAACGCACGTTTCAACACGCGGCCGTCGTTGAGGGTGAGATTGACGCGCGCGCCGATCGGCGAATAGCCACCGCCTTCTTCGCGCAACCGGAAACCGACCCAGTTGCCAGCTCCCGGCCAGTTGTTCTTGTAAAGGTGATAGCTGGCCTGCATCGCCGGCCACGGCTCGAAACCCGTGTAGGCGAGATCCAGTTTGCCATCTCCGTCAAAGTCATCGGCCACCACCGTTCGCAGGTCGCGATCAAGTGCCAGCCCGACTTGATACGCCGCCAGCAGAAACGATTTGCCGCCTTCGTTCAGGTAGAAGTGATTGAACTCGTGCCCGCCATAGGACCAGCCCTCGCCGAAGAGTTTGTCCTGCGTCATGTTGAAATACACCGCGCGCACCGGGTCGTGCGTGGTGTCGGCGATGTAGATGTCGTGCCGCCAGAACTGCGTCTCGTAATCCTTGGCCGACTTGCGGCTGAGCTGGCCGTTGTTGACCTGCACATCCGGGTCGCCGTCGTTGTCGAAGTCGCCCGTCGCGGCACCCCACGACCATCCGGTACGGGCGACCCGTTCGCTCATCGGGGTTTGCAGCCACTTGCCGTCGCGCGCGAAATACATGCGATTACCGTGGGTGGCGACGGGTCGCATCTTCTGGTGCATCCCCGATTCAGCCGGCCCTTCACCGAGATGATCCATGCGTTGCGCCGCATACGAGATCATGCCGATAACATAGAGATCCATCCGGCCATCGAGGTCGTAATCGCCAAAGGTGTGCCCCATGCCGAGGGCGTGGGGTTCATCGATGTGCGTCTTTGTGACGTCCGTGAAATGCCCCGTGCCGTCGTTAAGGAAAAGATCAAGGCCGGCGAAGTCGCTCACTTGCACGAAGTCCAGATCGCCATCTTCATCCAGGTCGATGAAGGAGCAGCTGTAGGCGCGGCGGTTGCGTTTGCCACCGAGACCCGAGGTCTCCGTGGCATCGGTGAAATTGCCGCGGCCGTCGTTCAGCAGGAGGTAGGAAGGGAAGCCGTCGTTGGCGTCATAGTACGGCGTGGGCATCTGGCCGGCGGCGTACGGGATCTGATACTGCGCGATCCAGACATCGAGGTCGCCGTCGCGATCAATGTCGCCACTGCCGATGACGAACGGATTGGCCAGCGCATCGCCGACCGTCCAGGCCGGGCGGCCGGGCTCGTTGAATTGCCCTTGCGAGTCGCCGGCGTAAAGTTCCGCGCCCACTTGATCGGCAATCAAGAGGTCCACGTTCGCGTCGCCATCGAAGTCACCCAGCGTCATGGTGTACGGGCGTTCCGGTCGATACCGGCAAAGGGTGCCCACCTCGAACTTGCCGCCGCCGCGATTCCAATAAACCTGATTGCGACAGCCCAGCATCAACTCGGAAAGCCCATCGCCATTGAGATCGTAAGCCATCAACGGATCGATGAAGATCAAGTTGGTGAAGGGCATCACGACCTTCGAGACGAGCGGCTCGAACATCGGCGGGCCGGCGCGGCTCGTGATCGAAAGCTGATTGGCGTCGATCTGCGCCGGGATCGGTTCGGCGGCGGGATCGGATGGCTCGGTCCAGACGACTTTCAAGTCACCCCGGATGGTGATGCGTTCCTTCTTTTCAGGGTGTTCGACAAAAAGTGTCATCTGAATGGTCGAGCGCGCCGGAGCATTGTTAGTCGGCGGGTCAAAGATCGGATGGCGCCACTCGGAGGCATCGAGGCGGTAACCAGCCGCTTTCCAGGCGTTCAATTGCTGACGCCACGCAGCTGCGTCGAGGAGCCTGGCCGGTTCGGCCGTGCGGATCGTGGTGATGCCCCATTCGTGTTCGCTGGCTTGGCTACGTTCTCCGAGCGTGATTTCACCGACTGGGAATTCCGCCAGCGTCTTGAACGGATCAGTGCTGTTGCGGAGCTTGTCCCATAACTTCACGAAAACATCGCCGTACCGATGCGAGAGCATTTCGCCCTTCCAGACGGTTTGATCGAGTTCCTTCAAGCGGGCATCGAGATCGAAAACTTTGTTCATCAACGCGGGATCGTCCGGGCGCACGAACGGCGCGCGGTCGGCCCGCATGCCTTCGTCGGTCTCGGGATCGACCGGCGCCGACGCCAGCGGCTGGGCCATGGGAGCCGGCGCAGGTTGAAAACGGTAAATGCCCCAGGCAACGGCGGCGAGGGCGAGCAGGACGGCGAGGGCCCAGTTCGACTTGGATGAATTCATGCGTTCAATCCGGCGATATAGCGGTCATCGGGACTGGGCGCAAGCGTGTCACGAGGCGGGCGGGCGGGGAACTGTGCGTTTGTCCGCACAGCCCAATTGCGGGCGGGTCAGTTCGGGCGCAGAGCGAGGTCCACGATTTCACCCGGTAGGAGCGCAAAGTTTTCGGGCAGGCTGATAAGGACCGGCAAGCCGGTGGCGGCAAGGCCCGGGCTGGCCGCAGCCACGTTGGTGGAGATGTTTTCGTAGTGATGTCCAACGCGGATCACTTTGCCGAGGCCGACCTGACGACGGTTGGCCCGCGAACGAATCTCGACCGGGTCATTTACTTGCGGGTTCTTGGTCGCGGGCTGCCGCAAATAAGCCACAATCCGCTCCGGAGTGGTCGCGGTGATCGTGAGGATGGCTTCCCCGCGACGCACGCGCTCGCCCTGCAAGTGATGCACACTGGTGACGAGCCCGCTGATTGGCGCCCGCAAAGTGACGGTCTTCGAAGCCATGCGGAGCAGCTCTTCCTGAGCGGCAATGGCCTGGTTGATCTTGTCATGGATGGCGGTGTTGAAGCGACCGCTGTCATCTGGTGCGAGCCGTTTCAGGCTGGCGTCGATTTCAGCCACCATCTTTTCGCGCTCGGCCACTTCCGCACGGCGTGATTCCGCGGTGTTCTTGGCGAGGTCGTATTGTTCATCACTCACCAATTTTTCGGCGAAAAGTTTCGTGACGCGGCTCAGCTCGCTCTCGGCGAACTGCAGTTCAATTCGCGACGTGGCCAGCGCCACGCGTTCCTGGAGCCAGCTCAGGCGGAGCTGCTCGAAGTCCTGCAGGATGCGTTGCTGGTCCTGCGCCATGCGGGTCTGCATCACCTGCAGGTCGGTGGAAATTGTCGCCAGCTCGAGGCGCACGGAATCGGGATCCGAGACGCGGAATTCGCCGAGGACCTGGCCTTTCTCGACGGCCTGGTAGCGGTCCACGTTAAGTTCCATCAGCGAGCCGTCTTCCACTGTGGTGACCAGGCTGGTCACGGTTTCCACCTCCCCGACGAGGTGGGGTGCGCTCGCTTGATCTTTCCAAAGCACGAGGGCCGCTACCAACGCTGCGGCGAACACGACGCCGGGCAAAGCCCGATGGCGGATCTCGCGCCAGACGAGTCTGGGAGGGACGGGGATGTTGGGGAGTGGTTCCATGCTACACTTCGGATTCGTCCTCGGCCTTGAGGCTGGTTACGCGGGAAACCCCGTTCATGTTGCGCAGATCCGTCAAGAGATCGCTCACCCGGGCGGGATCACGGAGCAGCAGGCGGTAGGAAATATCAATGCCTTCGTAGCCCTCGTGCGAGCGCTGACTGGCGCAGAGGGTGCGCAAGCTGTGGCGCCCGAGCATGGTCACGAGGTCCGGCACTTCTTCGCCCGCGCGCGACCAATGCAGATTCACAATCACATCGTAGCGATGTTTGGAGCCGAATCCGGTGTACCAAAGATACAGCATGATGCCGCAGGTCAGCAGCGCCCCGGTCACGGCGATCGGGAACCGTTGGGTTCCGCTCGCCATGCCGATCACCAATACTGAGAGCACGTAAGTGGTATCGAGCGTGTCACGGAGGATGTTGCGGAAACGGACGATCGCAAAGACGGCCATCATGCCGAAGGCGGTCACCAGGTTGTTGGAGAGCACCATCATCACGAGCGAGACGAGGACGGGCAGCACCACCAGCGAGTTGACGAACGAGCGCGAATAGGAAAGACCAGAATGCGTGGCCATGTAAATCCACGCGAGCGTCTGGCCGGCGAGAAAGGCGACGAGCAAGCCGAGGATCACCGCGCGAATATCGATCGGCGCGGCCGCGAAGTCGGCATTCAGAAAAAGCTCAGACATGGTTCAATGCCTCCGTGTAAAGCGGCGCCTGGTGACACTTATGCGCCAGCTCCTTGATGCGTTCAGACCGGCGACGGGAATACTCTGGCCCCGGGGCCATGGCCCCAGCCGGGGAAAACAAACTTTCACCCATGAGGGCGACGCCGTCGGCATACTTGGCCGCGGAACCCTGGTGCAGATTAAACGTGCGCACCATCTGGCCAAACCAATCGGGGAAGCGCCCGGTGAACTTGAGCTCGAGCACCACCTGGTTACCAAACACATGGTAGGGACGGTCCATCTCCGTCTTTAGGCTGGTCGTCTGATCCACGCCGCACAACACCTCCCGATCGAGCGTCACCCGGATCGAGTTATCATCGGGTTGGACCCACGCTTCACGCTGATAAGCGACGTGTGCCTTCGGCTTGGCGCGCACGGTGCCGGCGAGTTCGACGAAGCGTTGGATCGCGACGAGGTGCCGGGGATCGGCGGAGGTCAATTGCGCCGCCGTGGGCAGCATGCCCGCAAGCACCTGCGTGACGGCCTCGCGCCGCACCGCGCCGCGCTGCTTCATGATGGCGTTGTTCATCCGCCGCTTGATTTCGAAATAAACAGGGGCATTGGGCCGGTTCTCGTAGTAGCGAAGTCGCAGCTTGTAGCGGTTCTTATCGCCGTTGATGGTGCCCCAATAGATGTGCAGGTCATCCGAATCGAGATAGAGACTGTGAACCGGGTAGGAAAGGTTGGGCTGCGTGGCGCCAAACTCGTCAATCTCCAGATAGCAGGCGATGAAGTCACGAGCCGCCAGCGCCACCTCGGGCGCGATGACATACTTATGTTCCAGCCGGGAGAGCTGGAGTTCGTGAGCTTGTGAATGTGCCATACTGCTGACTGGTGGCCGGCCTGAGGCCCTTATATGCGGGCCGCTGGTGCGAACCTGCGGTTCAATGTCTTGTAAACGTCACATTTCTGTCAAGAAGGGCACCGCCCCGCAGGCGCTGGCCAACGCACGCCATCACCCTTGCAGGGAAACCTTTCCACTCGAAATCCCGCTAGCACTGTTGCACCAAGGGCAGGCGGCAGGTCGAGTCAGAGGTGTTTAGCACTGCAAGTGCCATCAATCCGGCCCTATTTCAAGTCCTGATATGGGCGCTCCCCACCGGTCACAGCGACAACCCGTCGCGGCCGCCCTCCCACCAAGGGTCTTCGCCAGCCGAACTACCAACGAAACAGGACCGCCGATCGGGCGGTCCTGTGTGAAAGCGAAAAAGGCCAACGTACTGAAATCTATATCAAGTATAATTTCGTTGAGGTGTGATCCAGTGTTGACCTTTTTCAAATGGTTCGTTCATGCGCTGAAGGGCGATCGGTTCATGCGGAGCATCGCCGTGTCCGAGTCCAGCTTGCGGGAGCACCGCAGAAAATTGCTGCAATCCCAGATCTCTTTCCCGGCTTCCCGGCCATACTTCACTTTGCGCAAGATCATCGACCGGCCACAGTCCGGACAAAACGGCTTGGCGGGGCCCCGGATATCGTTGATGAACCGTTGCCAGAGCTGCGGCAGCCGTTCACGCGGCCAGTTGAGCAAGGCATGACAGCGGATGGCGGTCCGCCGGGGGCGGGCGTCCGTGAAGGGATTGGTAGCAGAGGCCATATAATCGCGCTGTTGTCTGAACTAACATTAAGCACTGCCGGTTCCATCAAGCCTCTGTTTGGAAAAAACTGCGTGAATTCTTGGTCTGCCTTACGGGTGGCACCCGCCGCCGTTGTCAACCAGGCCATCCGTGACCCGCAGCGTTTGGGGACGCGGGTAAACCAGGCACAATCCCCGGATCGATCCAACCGCCCGGAGTTGAAATTCGCATCCTTGCATTTGTCGCCGGCGCATTCGCAAATTGAAAAATGAAATCCGGAATCACGCCGCCGAGTGTGTCCAAAACTTGGCCGGCACGCTTGCACGAATCGAGACAAGTCGGACGGTCGAAGTGTAACCAGGCTCCGCGACTTTTTCAGCCCAACCGGCCGATCAGCAGGTAGGTCATCAGTTCGCCCTGGCCTTTGACGGCGATCCGGCCGCGGGTGACGAAGAGATACTTGTCGCGTAAACGGCGCTCGGTGTCCGCCGTCACCTGGATGGCGCTCGGATGGCCATGGGATTCCATCCGGCTGGCAAGGTTCACGGTGTCACCCCACAAGTCATAGCTGAACTTGTGTTTGCCGATGACCCCGGCGACGACCGGGCCGGAATGGAGCCCAATCCGGATGCTAAGATTAAAACCCGTCTCCTGGCTGAACTGAATGATCTCCTCCTGCATCGCCAAGGCCACCTCGGCTGCGCGCTCGGCGTGGTCTTCGCAACGCTCCGGGAGGCCGCCCACCGCCATGTAGGCGTCGCCAATGGTCTTGATCTTTTCCAATCCAAACTTTGCAACCAGGGAATCAAACCGGGAGAACACCTCGTTCAAGGTGCGCACCAGTTCGGTCGCGGACACCCGGGCCGCCAGCTGGCTGAAGCCCACGATATCCGCAAACAACACCGTCACGGCGGCAAAGCTGTCCACTATCACCTGTTCGCCCGCGCGAAGGCGATCGGCGATGGCGCGCGGAAGAATGTTTAACAGCAATCGGTCGGAGTTCTCCTTTTCCTGGGTGAGCTGGCGGAACATCTCCATCTCGTGATCGCGCAGCCGCTTTTTCTCAAGGCACGCGCCGATGCGGGCCTGGAGCAACACGCTGTTCAAGGGCTTGGTCAGGTAGTCTTCCGCGCCCATCTGCACGCAACGCACCACGCCGTCCATCTCGGTGTAGCCGGAAAGCACCAGCACCGGCACGTGCCGCGTGGCGGGATTCTGCTTCAGCCGGGACAACACTTCGTAGCCGTCCATGCCCGGCATCATGATATCGAGGATGATCAGGTCGTACGCCTCGACGGCTGCTTTCGCCAGCGCCTCCTCACCGCCATTCGCGGTGGATACTTCGTGACCCAGCGCGCCCAGCAGCGCCCCCAGCACATCGCGACTGTCCGAGCTGTCATCGACCAGCAGCAACCGGCCGAACAACGATGGCGCGGCGGGCACTTGCGGCAATGCGGCGGCGCTCGTCACAAATTCAATCGCTGGCCCGCCCCGCGCAATAGCCGGCAGGAGATCGGCCGTTGAATTCCCCGGCACAGCATTTCGCGCAAGCCTAATTGAGATTAACCGTCAGCAAATCGACGAGCGCCTTTTCCTTTTCCGGCCCTTCGAGGAAATCGAGGGCGCGCAGGTAGCGAGGCTTCTCGTCGTTGGAAATTGCCTTGTCACCGAGAATCTTCACCAGGAGCTCGGGGCATTTCTTCGCGCGTGCGCGCCAGATGAGGTCGCGGCCGGCCGGCGTGTTCCAGTTGTCAGCCACGGCGGCGAACCACGCGTTGAAGTACGCGTCTTCGTTCTGGTCGGCGCTGAGGCCGAGGGCTTCGAGATACCAACGATCCTTGCCGTCGTGTTGCTGCGCGAGAGCGGCCCAGAGCGCGGGCGCTTCCGGGGATTTACTGTGGCGCAGCGCAATGGCGCATTCGCGACGAACCTGCGCGGACGGGTCCTTGGCGAGTTGCTTGACGAGCGGGATCAGGTCCATCCCGCGCTCGCGGGCGATGCGCAGGCCGGTGATCCGGAGGTCGCTGGCGTCATCTTTGAGCGCGGCCTGCACGTAGCTGGCTTCCTTGCCTTTGATGCGGGCGAGCAGTTGCAACGAGCGGGCGCGCATCCGGGGTTCACCATTGTTCCAAACTTTCTTCAAGTCGCTCTCCGCTTTGGCGCCGAGCTCCCGCAATGCCGTCCAGGCGAGATACCGCGTGGCGTTATTGGGTGATTGCAGGGCGGCGACCGCGCCCTTGGCAGATTTCAAATCAAGCTTCGGCACGGTCGGCTTGTGGCCGGGCGGGGCGACGCGGTAGATGCGACCGGTCATTTCCTCAAACTTCTGATCCGCCATGAAGTGGCCACCCACGCCGGCGTCGTTCCAGTCCGAGATGTAAAGTGAGCCATCCGGGGCGACCACGACATCCGACGGTCGGTACCAATTGTCTTCGCTGGTCAATATGTCCGCAATCGTCGCCGAGTAACCGGCGCCGTCATACTTCACCGGATACGCGCGCACCGCCCGCGGGCCGGCATCACAATGGATGATCTGGTTGCGGAACATCTCCGGCAGCAACGAACCCTCATAGATCGTGATCCCGGTCGGGGAACCCGCGCCGGTCTGGAGCAGGTTGGGCACGACGCCCGGATCGTTGAGGTGCCAGTGCTGGAGCGGAATCTCCTTCTCCATGTTGGTGCGCTTCTGGTTCCACGCAGCACCGGTCTTCTCGTCCTTGAATCCATAGTTGCCGAACTCCATCACGTAGTTGATGCGCACGCCCTTGTTGCCGTCGTCGTCGTTGTCGGACTGCCAGAGCGTGCCGAAGGAATCGACCGCGACCTCGAAGTTATTGCGGAAGTTCCAGCCGAGCGTCTCGACCTCCGAGCCGTCGACGTTGCAGCGGAACACGAGCCCTTGCTGATATGGCTTGCGGTCGCCGTTCACCTTGTTGCCCGCCTTGTCCACGACGAAGTCCTTCCCATCCGCCGTCTTCAACTGTTTGCCATCGTTACCGATGTTGAAATACAGCTTGCCGTCCGGCCCAAACGAAAACGCATGCGCGCCGTGATCATGATCCACCGCGCCGATGCCGCTGAACAAAATCTTCGGCGGGCCGTCCGCGACGTCGTCGCCGTTCTTGTCCTCGAACAACATGATGTTCGGCGAACAGGAGACGATCACTTTGTCGCCGAGCACGCAGATGCCGAGCGCGGAGTTCACATCATGACCCTGGTAAAAGACCTTCGCGCTGTCAGCGACGCCGTCGGCATTGGGATCCTCGAGGATCACGATGCGATCGCCCTCGGCACGCAGCTTTCCCCATTTCTGGAACAACCGGTAATTGGCGCCTTCGGTGGTCCACACCCGCCCCCGGGCGTCGACGTCCATGCTGATGACATTGCGGATCATCGGCTCGGACGCGTACAGGCCCACGGCGAGGCCGTCGGCGACTTTGAGCTGCTTGAGTTGTTCGGCGGCGGCGGCAGGGCCGAAGCCGGCGGGGTTGGCAGCGAAAGTAGGAATGGACGCAGCGCACAGGCTGGCCACGGCGACGGGCAGGAGCAGCGGAGATTTCATGGATGCAAGGTTTTGAAACAAGACCCGACCGGAGGCAATCCTATTCATGCCGGGTGATCAAAAAGTAATCGGTAAACCGCCACTGCTTCGCTGACCACCCACTATTGACTACCGCCTTGCAAATCACCGGCGGTTCCCGCCGGCAAGTCCGCGACGCGTTTCAGGTAATCAAACGTGAACAACCCGGAGTTGTGGCCATCCGCCCAAAACGGCTGGACCGCATAGCCGCCCACCAGGCCGATTTTTGTCAGCTTTAGGGCGCGCGGGGTCAGCGGTTGCTCGGGGTTCTTGTAGAGCTTTCCGAAAATATCCATCTCGCCCTTGCAGCCTGCGCACGGGCAGGCGCGGCGGAGGAGCTCGAGCTTGATGAAGCCTTCGCTGCCGTCGTCCCACTTGAGGGCAAGCTCGTCGCCGATGGTCTGCATTTCAACCGGTCGCATGCGGCCGAGTGTAACCAGCGTTTTCCCGCCGTCGATACGCGAACGGAAGTTAACAACGATTCCATCCAGGGGAGCGCGCGCGTCTCGCGTGCCGTGTTCGGCGTCACGCCGAACACCGTTTGGGCTCTGAATTTTCCCGCGCGGTTTGGTTTGCCAAAACGCGGCCGACGGAAGGCGTCGCCGGGACGGCTCCACGGCAGGCGAGACGCGTGCGCTCCCCAATCCAACCGCATGGATGGTTTAGGCCTTCACCGTCAGGCCCCGCGCCACGGCCGCCGCGTCGAGGCCTTGAATCAGCACCGTCTTGTTCCGCGAAGTTTGGCCGTGAGTGATCTGCACCACCCGGCGCGACACGCCGAGTTCTTTGGCTAGAAAGGCGACCAGCTCCTCGTTGGCAGCCGAGTCCACGGGCGGCGCGGCGATCTTGATCTTGAGCCGATCACCGAGCACCTCGCCGATTTCGTTGCGGGAAGCGCGTGGCACCACTTTGACCTGCAGGCTGACCCCGTCCGCGTGGGCGCGAAGAAACGGCGGCATCCCGCTCATCGGGGTTTCCGATTAAAGAAGGTCTCCTGCAATGTGCCGCGCTCGGTGCGGATCAGCACGCCGGGTTTGATGTTGTGGCGCTCGAACCAGCCGCGTTTGGTCTCGAGCACGTACTGCACGCGGTCGCTGGCGGACTGGATGGGCCGGGGCTCCTGGGGAACCATGTCGTGGGTCTCAAGGATCACGCCCTCGGGATCAAGGTAGGCGCAACTGAGTTCCACGCTCACGTTCTTCATCCAGAACCCAACCTGGTGTGGCATCGGGAAGACGAATAGCATGGCCTCCTCCTCGACGACGTTCGTGCGAAACATCATACCCGTGCGAATCTGAAGCTCGGTGAGCGCCAGCTCCGTCTTTAATTCATGCGCGCCCACAAACAAGCGCAGCGTCTGGAGGGTGGGGTTGGGCTGGGTAGGAACGTTTTGATCGAAGACGGTCCGCGTCTGATTGGTCGCCGGGGCGCTCGTGCCAGCAGCGGCGGCGGAGGGTGGCGCGGGTTCGGCCGATTTCGGCGAGCAACCGGCGCCGAACAGGCTGGTGGCCAGCGCGAGGGCCATGCCCGGACCGCGCAACAAACAGGACAAACAGAAAGTCGCCTTCATGAATCGATCAACGTTGAGCCAAGGCAACACCAGCGGCCTGCCAGGGGCAATCTTCAATTGGCCGAATCCGTGTAGTTGATAAAGTGCCACCGATTGGGGATTGATTGGTGGTCGATGAAAACAACGCAATCCTCGGGCACACGCCCGGATAACCAAACGGTGGCCGGGACATTGGAGTTCAAATCCAACGGCAGGGCAATCGCCGTTGGCTTCACGGACCAGTAACTTTTCCCGCACGCGGGCGGCGCTTTGTTCTGGGGCCGGCTGCGGTCCGCTGGACTGGTGCCAACGCCTGGCTGCCGCACTGCCGCATCCGCTGCCGCTTTCCAATAACAAGCTGCTGCCACTCGAAAAGGCCCTCGCCTTCATGGACGGACTTTTGTGTGACGCACGCAAGCTCACCCACGTCTCCTAACGGCACCGCGACCCGCTCGTGGCGGAACTTCTCGGCATCACGCGCGTGGCCAGCCAGTCGGTCCTGACACGGTTCTTCCACGGGTTCACTTCGCCGGGCGGCAACCAACGCTGCTTTCGTCCGCTCTGGCAGTAGGGCATGGATCCGGTTAAGGGCAGTTCACACACGCCAGGCCGGAGGCCGGCGCTCCGGGCGGAAGGACGGGGCAGCAACTCTCGAACGGGTGATCGCCTAGCCGACCAAAGCCGTCGTGCCACCGCCAATCCGCAATTGCTCTCACCATGCAGGCGCTGGTTGAAATGAATCGGGTTTATGCCTAGACTTTGCGGCGACGAGAGCATGAGTGCTGCGAATCCAGTTGAACCGACCCGCGAGCCCCTTATTGATCCGTGGTGGCGCAAGGCGCGCATCGCGGCGCGGCTCGTCCACAAACGCGAGGCGGGACAGCCGTGGAGCGGGCGTGATCGCCGGCTGGCCCGCCAGTTCGCGGAGGACCCGGGCGTCACCAACCGGCTGATCGACCAGGCGTGGTGGTCAATCCGCGCACGAAGGAGAAATGGCTATGGACTCATGGAGCGATACGGTTGATTGGTCCACCCCGGCGGGTGTGGCGCTGAAACGGCTGGTTGCCACCCTGCCGCGAGAGCGGCATTTTGACATTACGCTATTTGGCTCGGCTCCAATCCAAATCACGGTTGAACCGGCCCTGTTGAGCGCCGACGTGGATGTGTTTTCCGAAGCCGAAGACCTGGTTGAATGGGTGGCCAAGGCCGGGCTGGCGCAGGAGCAATCTGACTTTTACATCCAAGTCAGCTCGGGATTGAATTTTCGCACCAGCCAGCACTGGGGCAGCCGGAAGAAGTCGGTCCACCTCGAGAATTGCACGCTCCACTTCCCGCACCCGATCGACATTCTGATCGCCAAGCTGAACCGGCTTGACGCGAAAGACGTCGAGGCGTTTCGCGTCGTGTTGCGCAAGACCGGGCACCCGACCGAGACCGAACTCATCCACGAGCTGCAAATGGCGGTGGATCTGTTCCGCCCGAGCTTCGACGAGGAACAGGGCCATGACATGGCGAACAACTGCCGCCGGCTCTGGCCGCTGATCTATGGTCGCGAGCTCGACCCGCGCGCCGAGATCATTGCGCCCGCGCTCCAGAAGCGACGGGAGGGCTACGGCGAGCCCACCCGTGATTACAAGCAGGAGCTGCGTAACGCGCTGGGCGATTACCGCGTAACTTAGCGCTGCCCCACGCTGCCGCTCAATTTTCCGGCATCTTGCCGAGGTTCCAGTACCGATCCAGTTGTTCAGGCGTCGGCACTTTCAACGGGCGAATGACCCGGAAGCCCAGGAACTGCGCGTCGGTGAGATACCAGATGCTCTTCGGCAATTGCGGGTCCTGCCGCTTCCATTCCTTGCCCGACGCCCGACGCACGGCGCTGCGCAGCAACTGCGGATTATCGTCATCCCATGAACCGCCACGGGCGACGCGGGGATACTGGGTCTTGGCGACGTTCCACGGGCTCTCCGCGCCAGTGGTCGCGAACTGCTGATAGAAGTCCGCGAGGTACTGGTCGAGCACCCACTCGGCGACGTTGCCGTGCATGTCGTGCAGGCCCCACGGGTTGGGCTTCTTCTTGCCGACCTTTTGATACTTCCAATCGCTGTTGTTGCCATACCAGGCGTACTGGCTGAGGTCCTTCGGATCATCGCCAAAGGAATAGGTAGTGGTGGTGCCGGCGCGACACGCGTATTCCCACTCGGCTTCCGTGGGCAGGCGATAGAAGTGACCGGTCTTGGAGCTGAGCCATTGGCAGAACTTGTTGGCGGCGTGTTGCGTCATGCTGATCGCCGGAAAGCCGTCCTTGCCCATGCCAAAGCTCATCTCGACATAGGGCGCGGTCGGACGGGCCTGGGCGTCGGTGAGCGCGTTCAACGCGGGATCCACCTTCTTCAACTCACGGATCATCTTTTCCTGGTGCGGATACATGAAGAGCTCGAACTCGTTCCAAGTGACTTCAAACTTGCCCATCCAGAACGGCTCGATCTTCACCTTGTGCTGCGGGCCTTCGTCCGCTTTTCGGCCCGGCTCGGCATCGGGACTGCCCATGACGAATTCACCCGCTGGAATCGGGAGCATGTCGTAACTCACGTCGGAGCCCGGAATGATGTTCGAGTACGCCTTCATGTCGGCGGCGGCGGCCGGCCCGCCGGTCGCGATGATCTTCTCATGAATGGCGATGACCTTGTCCATCTCGTTGCCGGAATCAGCGAGCGACGCCTTGCGAGCGACCAGGCTGATGCCGTCCGGCCACGGGGCGCCCTGCTCGATCCAATGCCGCAACAAGTCAGTTTGCTCCTTGGTCAACGGCTGGCCCTTATCCATCGGCGGCATGAACTTCTCGTCGCCCTTGTCGAGCACCGTGGTGGTGTAGAGCGCGCTCTGCTCCGGATGGAACGGCACGATGTTCGGGGCATTGTCGCCACTCTCGAAGGCGGGTTGCTTCGTATCGAGCCGGAGTTTGCCCTTATGACTTTCCGCGTCGTGGCAGCGGACGCAGTTCAATTCGAGGATCGGCTGGATGTCGGCGACAAAATCCACCCGCTGGCGCTGTGCGAGCACGGCGCCCTCCGGCCACTTCGCACCTTCGGTGATCCAATCCTTAAGAACGCTCGTAATTTCCTTGGGCAACGGTCCGCCTTTCTTGGCGGGCGGCATGAGATCGTCGTCGTCCGCGGCAAGCGTGGTGGAGGTGAAGAGCGTGCTGGCCGCGGGATCGCCCGCCTTGAGCACTTCGCCGCTGCTGCCGCCCTTCAGGGTTGCGGCCAGTGTGGTGAGGTCAAGCTTGCCCTCGGCTTTGTCGGGTTTGTGGCAGGCCACGCAATTGGCCTCGAGGACCGGCTTGACCTGGGTGTTGAAGTCAGCCGCTGGCGCGGTGAGGGCGACGACGGAGATCAGCCCGAGGGTCAGGCTGCCTTGGTTCAAGCGAAACGGAGCGATCATGATTTGCCTTTTGGACGTGGCCGGGACTGTTTCGCTTGAGAGAATTTTTGTCAAAGCGAAGCTCCGGGAGTTGGAGTCCCCGGATTAGGGCGAACGCGGGCAAGAGGGATGCTCCTTCTCATGCTCGTAATCGTCGTCGAATCCGGCTTTGTTTCGACTACAGTATCGGGAGGAAAAAGAATGTGGCCAGCGTGGGCGTTTCTACCAACTGACGACCATCACTGACCTACCTGCCTATCACTGATTGTCAGACCACTGACTCGATCAATCGACAATCACGCCCACGTCAGCCGATCGAAACGTAGTTCTCGATTCTCAGTCGTCAAGGCACTGGCAGCAGACTTCTCTTACAACGGAGACACGAAGAGCGCGAAGCGGGGACCATGAATCGAGCCTTGCCGCCGGCAGCGCGTTGGGTAGCTTCCCATGCTTCACCGACAGCCGCAACCGACCTGGACGCATGCCACCCAACAAACCATCAAGCCGCCCCCACTTGTTCGTCCGATTGACCGAGGCGGACCAGGCCGGTGGCAAGCAGACGGCGCCGATTAATGTGTTCGAGTTGATTGCCTACAAGGGCGAACCGGATCACACCGAACTGACATTGGTCGGTGGCCAGATTATCCGCGTTCTGGAAAGCACGGACGAAGTCGACCGCATCGTCCGGGAGGCATTCGAGAAATCCGCTTGGGCCGGCTCGTCCCGGCCGCCCATCCTTCCCCAATAACGATTTCGCCCGGGTTCTGAATGGCGCACGGCGGGGAACCTAACTTGAACTCAGCACCCCTTGTTGGGCGCAACTCTCGACCTCGAAGATGTGGTGGACTTTCGTCATCATCAGAATCTGCTCAACCATTTGAGTCGGCTGAACGAGCACGATCCGGCCGCCAGTGGCTTGGATCATCTTCCGTAACGCGATGAGGGCACTCAGCCCCTGCGAATCAATCAAGGATACGCGAGAAAGGTTCACCTCGATGAGGTTCGCCAGTTTTGGCAATCGGGCGCGCACCAGGTCAACCAGTTCGCGGTAGTTTTCGGTGCTGATGCGGGTCAAGCCTTCGACCTTCATCGTGTTGCAATCAACAATCAGGTTCATGATTCAGGGTAAGCGATGGGCGTTTAGCGGTCGTTGAATGTGCGAAAGCGAGTCGGCGACCAACCACTCGTCGGAATGGGAATCGCAAATTCCACAGGCGTCAGCTTCGTCGTTCTCAATGCCGCAGACTGGCCCCGGGCAAGGGCGGCAATATCTCCGGAATGAAACATCCAGGTGACATCAATTGAGGTTCACAAGTCTTTGCGCGCCGCCTGATAGCGACACCGAGACCAGCCTTGCCGCTTTAAATTGGCCCTGCGGCCTTCCGCGACCTGCTGACAGCGACCACCGGCGGCGCCTCCGCTGGATGACGACGATTTGTCTTACCGGGGAGACCCGAAAGGGGCGGCGCAAGAAACGTGAACAGCGAACATCCAAGGCGCTACGCCCAAAGGTTGAATCGTGAAGCTGGGAAGACAGGAAAACGTGAAGACAATGAGGCGGACGAACCGGTTTCGGCCAGTTGTCGCCTTGCCCGATCTTAACTCACCCGGAGTCCAACCTTTCGCTTGTTCGGCGGGCGCGCTGGGAAAACGCTGAAGCGTGAACTCCAAATTGAATGCCAGCCAGCACCCACAGCGGCGTATGAATCAACTCCCCCGCCGGTTCAATTCGTCGAGCTGCCCGTTCAACGTGAACAAGTCGTACAGGAAGCCAAAGCCCAACAGCCCGAAGGTAACCAGATACAAGACGCCCGTCAGAATCTTGCCTTGATAGAAACGGTGGAGGCCAAAAATTCCGAGGCACGCGAACCCGAGCAAGATCCAGGCAGTCGAGTAGTCATACCGACCAGCCGCGTACCGCCGGTCCGCCGTGCGGTCCATCCACGGGATCAGAAACACATCAATCAGCCAGCCGATGCCGAACAGGCCGAAGGTGAAGAACCAGATCACACCGGTGATCTGGCGGCCGTAGTAAAACCGATGGACGCCGGTGAATCCGAAAAGCCAGAGCAGGTAGCCGATCGTTTTGCTGTGCGTGTCTTGGGTGGCAGTCATGAGCGTCATGTTCCGCCCTGAACAACCCCGCAGGCCTAAAATAAGTTTCCGAATTCGTGGCACCGGAGCGCCAATTTTCAAATCGGCCACACGCCGGGTCGGAGACCAGCGCTCCGGTTCAACGGTGATGCAAGATCGAAGATGGCGTCCAGCCGGAGTGCTGTTATCCTGTCGCCCGTGAACTGGCTTGGAAAACGATTTGGTCTCTGGATCTTCCTGCTCTCAGGCAGTGCCGTGCTGGGGTTTGACCCCGAACCAGACGGCCTGGACGGCATCAAAGACCTCGTCCGGAAACGCTTTCCCGAAGTGCGCCAGTTGCCGACGAAGGAATTGGCCGCGTGGCTCGCCGACACCAACCGTCCGCAACCGGTGCTCCTCGACGTGCGCCAGGCCGACGAGTTCGCCGTCAGCCATCTCGCCGGTGCCCGCCGAGTTGACCCTGATGCGAAGGCCGACGCGCTCAAGGCCGTGACTGCCACCAATCAGCCCGTGGTGGTGTATTGCTCCGTGGGTTACCGCTCCTCGGAACTCGCGCGTCGCCTCATGAAAAACGGCATCACGAACGTCTTCAACCTCGAGGGCTCGATCTTCCAATGGGCGAACGAAGGACGCGCCCTGGCCGGCACCAACGGCCCGGCGGCGAAAGTGCATCCCTACAACGACCGCTGGGGCGCCTTGCTCAAACCGGAAGTGCGGGCCACCGCGAAATAGCCATGGACTGGCCGCAAATCATCGGGCTGGGCGTCGCCTGGCTGCTCATGTTGATCGGCGTCTTTGGCTGCGTGCTGCCGGCGATACCCGGTGCGCCGCTCGTGTTCACCGCTGCGCTGGCGCACCGGCTCTATTTTGGTGAAACCGCCAGCGCCAGCACCTGGATGCTGATCGTGATCTTCCTGCTGATGCTTTGCTCGCTGGTGCTGGATTACCTCGCCACGATGTACGGCGCGAAGAAACTTGGCTCCAGCCGCAATGGCATCATCGGCGCCGTCGTGGGCGGAATTTTGGGGCTCATCATCTTCAGCATTCCCGGTGCGTTGTTGGGACCGTTCGTGGGCGCGTTCGCCGGTGAGATGATCGGCGGCAAAGATTGGAAGTCGTCGGGGAAAGCCGGTCTCGGTGCGACGCTGGGATTGCTGGGCGGCGCGGTCGGCAAGCTGGCCTGCGCGCTCGCGATGGCCGGTCTGTTCACCGTGAACGTCGTCTGGAAACTCTGGAACGCCGCGAATTGATCCGGAAAGTTTCCTGGCTTGAAGGTCAGTGTTGATCCCCAGCGTTGATCCTAATCTCCGCAATCAGTCGCTCGGCCACGCTCCGCTGTAGGTGGAAACAACCGGCGGTGGCATCGGTTCGGCGAGCCGGCCCGCTTCGTCCAATCTGGGAAACCACCGTTTGCGGTCAGCGGCGGTTCCCAGTTCGGTGTGTCCGCACCGGATAACCAGCGCTTTGTAGAAGGCGTCCGCGGCTTCAGGGTCGCGGGCCTTGATCCAACCGCCGGCTTCGCAAAGGACGCGAGCGGTTTCATCGGATTGATCAGGCATCAGTTTGGCAGCCTTCCAAGCAAGGTTCGCCGCCCGATGGCGGTAATGGAAACGACGATCGGGGTCGGGGGCGGACACCCTTGTACGCTCCGATTCCTCCGGCGTCGGATGCAAGCGGGATGCCTCGGGGCTGTTCGAGCGCGAGGCGATGGAGGGGCCGCCGGACTCGAAACGCCCGTCCCACATCTGCCAGTCGGGTTCCAGCGCGGTGCCGAACAGTTTGATGCCTTGATATCGGGTGATCCTGGCGGCCCGCCAAAAGGCGTTCGCGCGAGCATCAGCACGCAAGCTTTGGTCGTCCGCCGCTCCAAGATGCTCGACCAGTTCATCGAACGAATCCCGCAGTGAAGGCGGAAGGTAGGCCCGGGCCTCGGGAAAGCGATCGGCGCGGGTCAGTCGGCAGGCTAACCAATGGCGAATGTCTGAGCGCACCCCCGCCAGTCGTGGTGTATCCGAAGAAGCCTCGCCAGCCTGAGTGTGTTCTTCATCCGCCGCCGGCCAGTTGCGATCCACGTAAGCTCGCAGCTCCGCCAGCGTCAAAACCCGGTCCGCGACGAAGGCCGCATCCGCGTGGTAACCAGCGCGCAGCAAAAGATCCAATGCTTCGCTGTATTCCCGTCGTTGGAGGCGGAGGACACCCAACTCACCGGGCAACCGTTGGGGACCGCTGTCGCCGCTGAGCTGCAGCCCTTCCAGCAACTGGCGCGGTCGCTGGGCGGGATGCTGTTCCAGTGCGGACAAACGGCGCGTCGCCTGGGCGAGCAAGGTCGCCGCGGCATCCAGATCACCTTCGCGCATTCGGAGTTTCGCTTTCAGCCAGAGCGCGGCGAGCGACTCGGGTGACGCCAGTCCGAGCCAGCCGGCGGCTTGCTCGAATTCACCTGCCTGATAGGCCAGCAAAGCGAAACGGTCGGCGGCCTCGGGTTCGCGGACACCGGCGCCACCAAGGGCGGCCAACCAGCGCCGCTTGCGATTCCGGACCCACTCGGTGTGCTCCACGGAATAGGGATGGTCCTCGTGGCTGGCCAGCAGCGCTGCCGTGATGACCCGGCGCGCAGCCGGATACCCAGCGTACCAGATCAGCGTGGCGTCATCCTGCTGCATCGCCTCGGCGGCTACAGTCCGCAGCGAAGTCGGATCAGGGTCTCCGGCCGACGCCTGTTCCAGATACAGGTCGATAGCCCGGGTGAAGTCTTGGTTCCGCAGCGCTGCGCGCGCTTCCCAGCCAAGGCTGGACGCCGCCAGACCGAGCGAGTCGGAGAATCCCGCCCGGGCGAGATCGCGCACCGATCGAAAACGCGTGATCGCGGCAGGCGTGTCGCCATCCACGTCGATCTTACCCAGCATGTAGGCCGCCCAGGTCGAGCGGAACGGCCGCTCCGGCGCGGGAAGCGCGAGTACCTGTTCCCATTGATGCCGAGCTTCGTTGGTGCGGCCGGAGGTGAATTCGATCGCTCCGAGAAAATAGCCGGCAAATTCCGCCGGCAATCCGTCTGGCACGACCGGGTGCACCCACTGCGCCGCCCGCTGAACCTGACCGTTCGCCTGCCATTCCCGCCAGTCTTCCACCTGACTCCGCAATTGTTCCAGACGGTTCCGTTCCCCTTCATAACCGCCGACAATTCGCACCCGTTCCAGGTCCGACAATCCCGACCGGCGCAGGGCCCGATCAAGATCGGCGAGGTCCGCCTGCGCGCTTTCAACCGGGTGGGTGTTGGTGGTGACGATCGCCCGAAAGGTCGATGGCGGCAGGATGTTGATCATTTCGAGTTCGCGTTTGAAGACCAAACGCGGCGAGCGAAGCAGGGTCTCTTCGGTGCCATCCAGCAGCCAGTTCGGAAAACCCGGGCCACAGGCCCACAGCGCGGTTGCGCCGAGGATGAGCCCGCACGTCGGCCATTGGATTGCCCGCCTAGTTTTCAATTCGCACCTCCGTGCTAGCGCTCAAGCGCAACCAGCCTACAGCAATCCGGCCGCCCGGTTCCACCGACGCCCCGCTTCGGACTTGCCTCAGCCGCGCACCGTCGATCGCCGTTTCCTCCAACTCGAAACCTCCCAGGCCGTCGCCTGCGATGAGCCGGCCTTTCGACCACTGCAATTTCAGCAACTCCGGCAGCGACGCCGAAGCGGTGCCCGCGTTGGTCACGGCCAGTTCCACGAGGCCGTCGGGATCGACGGTCGTGCAGAAGGCCAACCGCCCTTCCGGCCGCTGGCCGGTCATTACTGTCGCCAGCGTTACCCAGGGCCAGTTCAATTGATCGTCCTGATTGGGCAACCGGTACCAGATGATGCCTCGCAACAACTCCGGCCGCTCGCCCCGCCACCGCTGCACCAATCCGACCATTTCGACAGGGTTTGCCCTCACCTCGCGCGCCCGGTTGTTCTCCGGCCAATCACCGCCCGAGCCCTCCGCGGCGAGTCCCGTCAGGCGCCCTTGGGCGTCGAAGATCAGGCGATAGCCGTAAGTCGGCAGGGCCACCCTGAAAGGCACCCCAAATGTGGCGGCGCGCTCGACGTAAGCCGCCGCCGCTGCCGGATCACACAGGACGTAAGGATCGCTAGCCGTCCGCGGTGGTTGAAACGAATGGACCTGCAGCACGAAGCCGTCGGAGGCGCGGGCGAGCGGTTTGAAGTCACGGCTGGTCAACCAAGTGGGCAGCGCGGTGATCGTCACGGGCACTGGCGCTGCGGCGTTCCTCAACGTCTGAACCCAGCTCCGGTAACCGGCCAGCTTCGAAGTTGGGCAGTCGAAATCGACCTGAACCTCCAGCGGTTTAACGCCGTTCTTTGCCCAATCATCCAGAAGGCTCCGCGTCAATTGGGTCAGGTAACCGGTCGCGGGCGCGCCCGAGTGAAAGGAACCCGCATACTCACCAACCCGAATCACCGGGTAGGCGTCCACTCGCGCCTCACGCAGCGCCACGAAATCAACCGGCACCCGGGTCAGCTTCGGCCGGCCGCCGACAAAGACGACCTCGGCCGACAGCACGGGCAGCGCGACGAACTTGGCGCCATGCTCCCCGACGGCCGCTTTCACTGCCGGCGTCCAGTTCCGTTGCCAAACATAGGCTTCCTGTCGCAACGGTCCGCTCGTCGACGCCGGCCGGCTATCTGTCATCCAGTACAACGAACCCCCAGCCGCCACCGCCACGAATAAGATTTTGCACCTGGAAACACTCACATGATCACCGTCTACAAATGCGGCGGTGGCCGGCAACTGTCGAGTGCGATTCAACCTGAGTTGTTCCCATTGACGCTCCCGGCTTCCCACGCTCGTGTTCCTGTGCTGAACTCTCCCGCGCGATGTCCACGAGTGAAGAACCCAAGCTGACGCCCATGATGGCGCAGTACCGCCAGATCAAGGCGGAGCTGCCCAAGGACGCGCTGCTGTTCTTCCGGCTCGGCGATTTCTACGAGCTGTTCTTCGACGACGCGACGGAGGGCGCGGGCCTGCTCAACGTCACGCTCACCAAGCGCCAGGACATGCCGATGTGCGGCATCCCGTTCCACGCGGCCAACGCCTACATCTCACGCTTGCTGAAGGCCGGCAAAAAAGTCGCGATCTGCGACCAGACGGAAGAGGCGAAGCCCGGCCAGCTCGTGAAACGAGCGGTCACGCAAATTCTCTCGCCGGGCACACACTTCGATGAACGGATGCTCACGGCCGAGCGGAATAACTTCCTTGGTTCCGTTTATCAAAGCGGCGGCAACTACGGTCTGGCGTTCATTGATCTGACCACCGGTGACTTCAAGACGACCGAGGCGAACGGCGAGGCGGAGTTATTGACCGAACTCGAACGCCTGCGGCCGGCCGAGATCATCTGCCCGGGCGAAGCGGGTGAACTCATGCGCCTGTTGCGCGGGAGCTTCAAGATCGTCGCGGGCTACGACGACTGGACGTTCGCGCCCGAGACGGCCGTCTTCACGCTCAAGGATCATTTCAAGGTGGCCGCGCTGGATGGTTTTGGACTCAAGGGACGCCATGCCGCCAGCGGCGCGGCGGGCGGGGCGTTGCATTACCTCACGAACCACTTGCGCCGGGACGTGAAGCATCTGACGTCGCTGTCGTTCTATCAGCACAGCGAGTTTCTCAAGCTGGACCAAGTCACGCTGCGGCATCTGGAGATTCTGGAGCCGATGCATCGCGACTCGCCGCGCAACGCCACGCTCTACGGCGCGCTGAATCGCACGACAACACCGATGGGCGCACGACGCTTGCGCGACTGGCTCACGCAACCGCTCGCGAGCGTCGCAAACATCATCCGTCGGCAGGAGGCGGTGGCGTCGTTTGTGGAAAGCAGCGCGACGTTGGAGGCCTTGCGCGAGCAGTTGAAGGAAGTGCGCGATGTCGAGCGCACGATCAGCCGACTCAGCGCCGGCTCGGGCAACGCGCGCGACATGGTCGCTCTACGGCTCGCGCTGGAAAAGATTCCGACGATCAAGCAAGTGCTCTCCCTGGTTGGGCAATGTGAAGGGGTAGGGCAAGGCTCCCGCCGCGCCCCATCTTCCGAGGCATTCCGCGAGCTCGAAGCGGAAGTTACGGCTCGGCCGGAGCCTCGCCCTACCGAAGATCAACTTCTCACCGAACTCTCAGCCCAACTCACCGAACTGCCCGAATTGGTTGAGCTGATTGGCCGCGCGATCACCGACGAGCCGCCGCTCGCGCTGAAGGAAGGCGGCTTGATCCGCGACGGTTTCGATCCCGCGCTTGATGAACTGCGCAGCGCCACGCGCGGCGGCAAGGACTGGATCGCCAAGTTGCAGCAGGACGAGATCGAACGCACGGGCATCAGTTCGCTCAAGGTGCGATTCAATTCCGTGTTCGGCTATTTCATCGAGGTCACCAAGTCGAATCTCGACAAGGTTCCGGCCGAGTATGTGCGCAAACAAACCATCGCCAACGGTGAACGTTACTTCACCCCGGCGTTGAAGGAGATGGAGTCGAAAATCCTCGGCGCCGAGGAACGCAGCACGAAGCTCGAATACGATCTCTTCCAACGCGTCCGCGAAGATGTGCTGCTGCGACTGGCCGACATCCAACGCACCGCCGCCGCGCTGGCGCAGCTTGATGTGTTGGGTTCGTTCGCTGAAACCGCGCGGCTCTACAATTACGTTCGCCCGGAGATCGGCGACGCGAGCGTGCTCGTCCTGCGTGATGGCCGGCATCCGGTGCTGGAGCAGACGATGACGGATCAGCGTTTCGTGCCGAATGATTCGGAGATTGCGGGCACCGGAGCGCCGGCCTCCGGCCCGGCGAGCATTGGCTCAGAAGACACGCCGGATCGGAGATCGGCGCTCCCACAGATCATGCTCATCACGGGGCCGAACATGGCGGGCAAGAGCACCTACATCCGCCAGGTCGCTTTGCTGGGTTTGCTCGCGCACACCGGCTCGTTCCTCCCGGCGGCTTCGGCGCGCGTCGATCTGATCGACCGCATCTTCACGCGCATCGGCGCGAGCGACGATCTCGCGCGCGGGCAATCGACGTTCATGGTCGAGATGAGCGAGACGGCGAATATCCTGAACAACGCCACCCAGCGCAGCCTCGTGATCCTCGACGAGATTGGCCGCGGCACGAGCACCTTCGACGGCCTCAGCCTCGCGTGGTCGATCGTCGAGCACCTGCACAACCAGGTCGGCGCGAAGACGCTGTTCGCCACGCATTACCACGAATTGACCGAGCTGACTGGCAAGCTGAAGCGATTGAAAAACTACAATGTCGCTGTGCGCGAATGGAACGACCAGATCGTGTTCCTGCACAAGATCGTCGAGGGCGGCACGGACAAAAGCTACGGCATCCAGGTCGCACGCCTCGCCGGCGTGCCGAAGGAAGTCATCGAGCGCGCGAAGGTGATCCTGCGCAACCTCGAGGACAGTGAACTCACTCCAGAGGGGAACGTCCGGCGCAGCCGCAAGCAGGAAGACCGCGACAAGCTCAAGCAGATCGACGCCAGTCCGCAGATGGATTTGTTCGGATGAGGCGTCGATCAAGGGCTGTCCGTTGACGAATCCACTTGAGGCTAACCCCGAATTCTCACTCCGGCGGCATTTCCGAAAGGCGGAAGAACCCTCGCCTACCCGCGAGCTGACTCGGGCCAATCAAATTCACTCCGTCAACGCCTTGATCACGGCATGGTAGGCGGGCTTTGGCATTCCGTTCCGATCGAACAGCAGTGGGTGATTGGCCCGGTTCCACGGAAAATAGTTCAGCCAGCTCTGGCCGTCGTGGAGGTTCCAGAACGAGACGCGGGCGATCACGTCAGAGTGCTTGCGGAAGATCGTGAACAGCCGCGCGTATTGCTCCGCCTGCCGTTGCAGCACCTCTGGCGGACAGCCGTCCCGATAAGGATCGATCTTGGCCATTTCCTCGCGATGCGCCCCGCCCTCGGCCCACCATCGGCCACGGGGAATCACGTCGATGTCGAGTTCGCTCACGACCACTTTGACACCCAGCTTGCGCGCGGCATCCAGCGTGGCATCGATCTCGGCGAACGGGATGCGGTCGATCTCGTAGTGACCCTGAAGCCCGATGGCGTGGACCGGCACGGCCTTGCTTTTCAACGACTCGATCAAGCGGATCATCTTCGCCCGCTTGGCCGGCAGCTCGTTGTTGTAATCATTGTAGATGAGCAGCGCGTCGGGATCAGCGGCATGGGCGTACTCGAAAGCCTTGGCGATGAACTCCTCGCCACACGCGGCGGTCCAGCCGGATGGCCGGAGGAAGTTGGTGCCATCATCGAGCGCTTCATTGACGACATCCCACATGGCAATCCGGCCGCGATACCGACGCGCTTCGGCGTTGATGTGGGTCTTCATCCGCTGCAAGAGAAGCTCACCGCTGACCGGCCGGTCGCCGTCTTTGAAGAACCATTCCGGCGTGCGGTCGTCCTTCGCCCAGACCAGGCAATGCCCGATCACTTTCAAGTCGTGCTTCACCGCGAAATCGACGAACGCATCCGGCAGCGTGAAATCGAACCGCCCTTCCGTCGGCTGGATGGCCGCGGGTTTCATCGAGTTCTCGGGCGTCACCATGCTGAAATGCGCGAGCAGCAGCGGCCAGTCGCCGGCGAGTTCGGGAATGCGATCGCTGATGCCGACGCCGATCGGGAACAGCTTGGCGGTAGCTGAGCGGAGTGTGGCGCTATCGGGCGATGCCGCGTGGCCACTCGGGATCGCGATCAACAAGAGGAGGCTTGGCAGAACTGCGCGGTGGTTAGGGAACATGCGTCGGATGCTAACGATGGCTGCGCTTGCGTCAAATGGACTGTTCTCTTGGGGTGCGATCAGACGTGGCGTTGAGCAACGGCCGTTCATACGCTCGGTCTCCCTCACCCTTGATCCCCAAAGGAGAGGGAAACAGCGGCCGATCCATCTCGCTGACCACCAGCCCGCAACAAGACGGCGCCGTCCGAAAGTCCCCGCGCCCTGCGGGCCAGGGTGAGGGGGAAGGCGGCAACTTCCTGTGCGAGCCGGCCACTATCAACCGGATGGCTGGCGAGCGACCACTTGTAACGATCGCGTTCGTTGGCGGTTTGGAGCAGCAAGCAATGCGGCTTGGATTGACGCGCCTTGCCGTCTCGGGCTTTGCTGACTCCCACAACGCAGCATGCCCAATTTTGCCGCCATCGCCGCCATGTCCGAGAACCGAGTGATCGGTAGTGGCAACCGCATTCCCTGGCACCTGCCGGAGGACTTCAGGTTTTTCAAGGCAACGACCATGGGCCACGTGCTGGTCATGGGACGCAAGACTTTCGAGTCCATCGGCCGGCCGTTGCCGGGGCGCGCGACGCTCGTGTTGAGTCGCTCAGGCTTTTCCCATCCCGGCGTGCAAACCATTGCGAGCCTTGATCAACTTCCCGCGTTGGCTGGCGATCGTCAGGCCTTCGTCTGTGGCGGCGCCGACATTTACCACCAGGCGCTGCCGCTGTGCTCGGATCTTTATCTCACCCACGTGAAGCGAACCGTGGAAGGCGACGCGTTCTTCCCACCGTTCGAAGACAGCTTCGAGCCGGCGGAGACGCTCCAGGACAACGCGGACTTTCGCATCGTTCGGTACCGGCGCCGTTAGCGGACACGGAGGGCGCGGATTCGCCATCACCATCGCCGGTCCAATAGTGGACAAGTTTGGTTAAGCCATCTCACCCCACGCGTTCGACGTTTGGCCGACGGTTAAACCGCAATGCAACATGCAGACGGCAGCCCAAATTGAGCCTTCGCAACGCGCGAGTTCGTCACACGATTTCTGGAAGGGACTCTGGCACTTGGCCGATCCCAAGATCTCGCTCGCGTCCTTGGCCTCGATGTTTCTCGGCGGGTGTGCGGCCGCCGCCGCCGGGCCCTTGCACTTGGGCTGGCTGGCGCTCACGATCCTCGGCATATTCGCCATTGAGGTCGCCAAGAACGCTTCGGGTGAGATCTTCGACTTCGATTCCGGCACGGACCTCGCCATCGGGGCCGACGATCGCAGCCCGTTCTCCGGCGGCAAACGAGTGCTCGTGGATGGCTTGCTGACTCGGGGCGAGACCATCGCCATTTCCGCAATCGGCTACGCGCTCGGTCTGGCCGCGGGCTTCACCATCGTGTGGTTGCGCGAGCCGGGTATTCTTTGGATCGGACTCGTCGGCGTGGCCTGCGCCTACCTTTATCACGCGCCGCCGGCGAAGCTGTCGTATCGGGGACTCGGCGAAATCGCGGTGGCCATCTGTTACGGTCCGCTGGTCGCCCTGGGCACGTTCCTGGTGCAACGAGGCAGCGGGGGCGGCTTGGTTGTGTTGACGGCGATTCCGCTCGGGTTGCTGATCGCGGCGTTTCTCTGGATCAACGAATTCCCGGACTACCTCGCTGATCGAGCGGCCGGCAAACGTACGCTGGTGGTCCGGCTCGGTAGAAAGGCGGCGAGTCGGGTGTTCGCCGTCATCGTGTTCACCGCATTTGCCATGCTGGCGGTGCTGCCGCTGATGGGTGCGCCGAAAGAAGTGTGGCTCGGGGCGGTGGCGTTGTTGCCCGGGCTCAAGGCGGCGCGGATGCTGATGCAACAACCCGAGTGGACCAGTGCGATCATTCCCGCCCAGAGCCGGACGTTGGTTACGTTTCTCCTGTGTGCGCTCGGGGTGGGACTGGGATTCCTGCTCAGCTAAACTGCGGCTTATCTCGACAATGGTGCGTGACATCCCTTGATCGGAGCTGTCGAACTTTGCATGTCCGCACTTGCGATGAACGAACCTACGAGCACGCAGTTTGCACCGGAGCCCCTAGTTTCCGAGCCGGAACACGCCGAGGCAACATCGGTTGGCGGCAGCCCGACGCAACCGGAGCCGCCCCCAGGGGCGGTGCAAGCCCTGGCGCCGTTTCCCGAGTTGGCGGCGCTTTACGAGGAGCACTCGCGGGCAATCTACTATCTCACCCTGCGTTTCCTCGGTGACCCCACCCAGGCGGAAGACGCCACGCACGATGTCTTTCTAAAGGCGTTTCGCGCCTTGAAGGGATTCAAGGGCAAGTCCGCCGTTCGCACCTGGCTTTATCGGATTGCGATCAATCATTGCCAGAACCACCTGCGCTCCTGGCATCACCGGCACATGCAGAACTGCGTGGACGACGCCGTTTGGAACATGACGCCGGGCAACGAGGATTGCCCTTTCCGCGTGCTGGCCACGCAGGAGCTGGGTGAACGCATTCAGAAGTCACTCGCCACGTTGCCCGAGGAGTACCGGTTGATCCTCCTGCTGGTGGCAGATGAGAAACTTTCCTACGAAGAGGTGGCCGAATTGACCGAGCAATCCGTGGATGCGGTGCGGGGTAAGTTGCATCGGGCTCGCAAGGCCTTTGCCGGGGCATTTCACTTGAACGACTAATTTGACATGAATGAACCCTCTCAACGGATGAACCTGAACCAACGTGCGGGACAGGAGCTGGATACGGCCCACCAAACGCGGCCGGCATTGACCGTAACCGAGTTTCAGACTGCGGAGGAACTCTTGCGCCACGACGCGGCCACGGTCGAGTTGCCGGAGAGCATTCCCGGAAGGCTGGCGGAATCCGTCCAGCAATCGCCGCCCGATCCCTGGTGGCGGCGATTGCTCAGGAGCTGAAACCGCTGCCGCAGAATCATGCTTCTGAAAAAGAAACGGCCCGAGCTTTCGCCCGGGCCGTTGTGATTGCAGAGGATTAGCTGGAGG
>JANLTG010000203.1:0-61494 GCA_031362805.1 bacterium | reverse complement strand
CAAGAGGGGGAAGGACGGCTTCAGGAACGTTCGCCGGGCGGGTTCAACCCCGGATGGAACGGACGCTCCGCGCGCTCACCCCGCACTTCCCAGCGAACCTCACCAGCGCGCTCCGGTCCTTTCCAATCCTTTGGTGATTAGACGGCGAATATCTCATCTCAAATGAAATCTGTCCTGAAGCTCCTGCATCAGGCGCATCAGACACAACACTGCCAACAAGCAACCAAAGGACGCAATGCCAACCTTCCACCACGGCCAAGGCTTCTCGCTCCGTCTTGAAAAAGTCCCGACCAACAAACTGCTAATGAAAAGGCCAAACCCGAGAATGGCCATGATGAGCGCAGAATGCCTGCTGCTCCAATCTGCTCCATACTTCTGAAACATCCGAAACACGCAGCCGACAAAAATCACAGCACAGACAATCCCGGCTCGGATGTATGAGTTGGATATGCTCATGGCGCGAAGCCGTCTAACAGACAGTAGGCCAAACTGAGTTGGTCCTATTGTGAGGGGGGTTGGTTGTTGCTTCTTGCATGATGCGTTTTGAATAAAGGATTTACGGCGGGCGGGCAAGCCATTAGTTTGTTCCAACATGTTCCCGCAAACGCGACCCGCCAAACCCCGGCCCCGCGACGGGTTGGCGCCCAATCCGAAGCTCAAGCTGTTCGATCAATGCCGGGAAGTGATGCGTTTCCAGCACCTGTCGTATCGGACGGAGCAGACCTATCTGGAGTGGATCAAGCGGTATGTGGTGTATTGCCGGGGCGGCGAACCTGGGGCGCGGCCCGCCCGAGTCAGCGACGGTCATAGACCGCCGCTACGGGGGGGAGGGTGGCGGCATCCGCGGGATTGTGGGGCGGCGGAGTTGCGGGGCTTTTTGACGGAGCTGGCGGTGGCGCGGGGAGTGGCGGCGGCCACGCAGCGACAGGCGTTGAACGCGGTGATCTACCTATACCGGGAGGTGCTGGGCATTGACCTGGGTGAGCTGGGCGAGTTCCGCAAGGCGCGGGTGTCAACGCGGCTGCCGGTGGTGCTGACGAAGGAGGAATGCCAGCGGTTGTTCGCGGCGATGGAACCGCCGTTGAAATGGATCGCGCAGTTGCTCTACGGAGCGGGCCTGCGGGTGTCCGAGGGGCTGCGGTTGCGCATCAAAGATGTGGACCTGGCGCGGGGGTTGATCACGGTGCGGTCGGGCAAGGGGAACAAGGACCGGGTGACGATGGTGCCGGCGGTGTTGCGGCCGGCGCTGGCGGAGCAGTTGGAGTTTTGTCGCGGGGTGTGGCAGGCGGATCGGGCGGCGGGGTTGCCGGGGGTGTGGCTGCCGGAGGGGCTGGCGCGGAAGTATCCCAAGGCGGGTGAATCGTGGCCGTGGTTCTGGCTGTGGCCGAGCCGGGAAACGGGGTTGGATCCGCGGGAGTCGTTGCCACCGGAGGCGGGTCGGGTGGCGCGGCGGCATCACACGGGGGATGTGCGGGTGCAACAAGCGGTGAAGGCGGCGGCGCTCAAGGCGGGGCTGGCGAAACCCGTGACGCCGCATGTGCTGCGGCACAGCTTTGCCACGCACTTGCTGGAGGACGGGACGGACATCCGGACCGTACAGGACTTGCTCGGGCACGCGCACGTGAGCACGACGCAGATTTATACCCACGTCATGAGCAAGCCGGGCATCGGGGTGCGGAGTCCGCTGGATGGGTGAAGGGAAGACGCGGACCAAACTGCGAACACCGAACCGCTGCGGACGAGGGCGAACGGACGGCGCGCACCTGCCGGCGCAGGCAGGCGGAGTGACGCGCCCCACCTGGGCCGGCGGCGGCCGTGCATAGTGAGCAGAAATTCCCCTGACCAACATTCCCCTGACATGGGTTAAGCCATCGAACACCGGGCAGTGAATGGCAGAGGAATGAACGGCAGGGGAATGGAGAGATGCCCCGGGTGCGGAACAGCGAACGGTTGATTCCCTTGCCGAAGATTCCCCTGCCACGGATTGAAGTTGTGAACGAACAAGCAACCAACGTCCAAGGCATGCATGGCGGATCGCGCCCCACCTGGGCCGGCGGCGGCTGTGCATAGTGAGCAGAAATTCCCCTGACCAACATTCCCCTGACATGGGTTGAGCCATCGAACACCGGGCAGTGAACGACAGAGGAATGAACGGCAGGGGAATGGGCGTCAGGTCTCCCAATCGGTCCAGGTCAGAAAATCGGCGAGGGCGGGGCGGCCGTCGTGGCGCCAGGTGAGCGGCGGATCCTGCAGCTTGCCAACGGGGCAGAGGCGCGTGACGCCCCAGTTCGCCAGGCGCAGCGCAATTGCGTGGGCCCGGTCGTCGTTGGACGCGAGTCCAACGGTCGAGACTTTGCCGTGAACGGGTTCGATGCTCTTGATCAGTTGCTCGAGGTCATTCACCGGTTTCACATAGACGAAGCGGTTCAGGCAGGAGATGGCAAACTGCGGTTCCAGTTCGAAGACGACGGTCCACGCGGTGGACTGTGGGCTGGCCCAGTGCTTGGTGTCGGGCGAATGTGCGGCGCGGACTTCATAAAGTGCGCGGCGGCTGGCGATGTGCGCGGACTCGGCGGCGGCGATGGGTCCGCGGGGATGGGACTCCTCGAGCCGGGCGAGTTCGTCGGCAAGGCGCGCGGCAAAGAGCTCGGGCGGGATGTCGGGGTTGCCCTCGACATAGACGACGTGCGGCGAGAGGCAGCCGGATTGATCCCACGCCACAATGTCCTCGGCGGCGCGGTGGATGAGTTTCTTCGCGTTGAAGCCCGCCAGCGATTCCTTGGTGACGTAGAGGAAGCTCAGCTGGTGGCCGTACGCGATGAACCGAGCGCGGGCGGGAACGCGGCGGCGTATGGCGGCGAGCGTGTCGTCGTTGCCGCTGGCGGTGATGACGTCCGCCTCGTGGAACAGCGCGGATTCCAGCGCGTCGTTGCCACCTTTCCAATCGGCGATTTCGAGACAGGCACCGAGTTTCGGTTCACTGTCGTAGAGCGAGTGGGCGAAAAGGCGGGGAATGAAGGCGCTGCCGGAGCCGCACTTTACGAATTGCGCGGACTTGGCGAGGAGCGAGAGCACCATGAGCTGGAGCGTGGAGCTGGGCAGGGTGCCGGCGGTGACGTGGGCGGTGAGCTCGGGCCCCCGCGCGAACGATCGGCGATGGGCCCGCTGCTCGGGCTGGGAACTGACAAAGGCATCGAGCCGATGCGGGTCTCCGAGGTCCTGTTGCAGCAGGGCGGTCAGCTCGTCACCGGTCAGGCGGCGAAAGAACTGGTCGAGCCCCGCTTGAAGCACGGCGCGCGAGAAACCGGTGAGGTGCGGGCCTTGGTCGAGGGCGAGTTTGCGAAAGGGGAACTCTTCGTCGAGCCAGTTTTCACCGAGGTTGTGGAGGGTCTTGACGAGGGAATTTGTGGAACGGCTGGCGAGGAATTGGGCGCGGTTGCGCTTCAGGGTGTGGGCCGCGTCGGTGATCATGGACGCGGAGAGCGCGCTGTTGTCGCCCAGGTCGGCGAGGAAGTAGTTCGGCAGGTTCATGGCGGGTTCGCGCGGCGAGTATGGCGGGTTGTTGGGAGAAAGCCAAATGCGGTGAATCAGAAATCAGTGGTCAGTGGTTGCGGAAAGGAGCGCCAGCATCGTTCGGCCGCAAAGTCCGAATTGGTCTATGCGGAGCGATGCTCGGAGTGCCCGGCGACAGAATGTTCCCGCTGGTGGCGGGAGTGATCCCCTCGTACACTCCTTGCATGGCGCAGGTGGATTTGTTTGGTGCGAAGACGGCAACGGAGGTCGAGCAGGCCAGCGAGCCCGAAGTCCGGCCGCAAACGTCGGCGCCGTTGGCGGCCCGGATGCGGCCGCGCAACCTGGGCGAATATGTCGGGCAGTCGCACATCCTCGCACCGGGCTCCTTGTTGCGCCGGTCCATCGAGGCGGATCGCTTGCAGTCGTTGATTTTCTATGGGCCGCCGGGCACCGGAAAAACCTCGTTGGCCCAGGTCATCGCGCGGCAGACCAAGTGCAAGTTCGAGCGGTTGAGCGGCGTGGAATCGAATGTGGCGGACATGCGGCGCGTGTTGAGCGGCGCCACGAACCGCCTCGAGAACACGGGGCAGACGACCATCCTGTTCATCGACGAGATCCATCGCTTCAACAAGTCGCAGCAGGACGTGTTGTTGCCGGACGTCGAGAGTGGCGTGATCCGGTTGATCGGCGCGACGACGCACAATCCGTTCTTTTTCGTCAACTCGCCGCTGGTGTCGCGCTCGCAGATCTTTGAGCTGAAGCCGTTGACCGAGGCCGAAGTGCGGGACCTGCTCGACCGGGCGTTGGTCGACGCGGAGCGCGGGCTGGGGCACATGAAGATCCGGGCGGATGCCAACGCGGTGGCGCATCTGGCGCGGGTCTCCGATGGCGACGCCCGTAAGGCGCTTAATTCGCTGGAGATCGCGGCGTTGACAACGGTGTCGGCGAAGGATGGCTGCATTCACCTGACGCTGACGGTGGCCGAGGAGTGCATTCAAAAGAAGGCGATCGTCTATGATGGCGAGGGCGACGCGCACTACGACACGATTTCGGCGTTCATCAAAAGCATCCGCGGCAGCGACGTGGACGCCGCGCTCTACTGGCTGGCGAAGATGATTCATGCGGGCGAAGATCCGCGGTTCATCACGCGCCGGATGTTGATCAGCGCCGCGGAGGACGTGGGTCTGGCCGATCCGATGGCGCTCGTGCTGGCGAACGCCGCCCACAACGCCGCGGAATTTGTCGGCTGGCCCGAGGCGCGGATACCCATCGCCGAGGCGGTGATTTACCTGGCGACGGCCAACAAGAGCAACTCGGCTTACCTCGCGATCGATGCTGCGTTGGAAGATGTGCGCAGCGGCCGGACGCTGGCCGTGCCGGAGCATCTGCGCGATGGCGGTGGTGGAGCGAAAGACCGACTGGGGCGCGGCGAAGGCTACGAATATGCGCATGCACACGCGGGGCATTTCGTGGCGCAGGATTATCTGGGGGCCGGTCGCCGTTACTACGAACCGACGGAGCAGGGGAGCGAGAAGAAGATCAAGGAGCGGGTGGCATTTTGGCGCGAGAAACTCGATCAGGCGCGGGCCGGTGCCGGTGCCGATGCCGCGCCGAAGCAGAAAGGTGCTCCATGAGCGAAGTGGCCGCGCAAAAGGAGGCCCTCCGACAAAGGCTGCGACTGGCCGTGGCCGGTTTGAGCCCGACCGAGCGGTCGATGACGGCCGCTGCGGTGGTTCAGCGGATCACGACCGAGGACCGTTGGCAGCGCGCCCGGACGGTGATGCTGTTCGTCCCGCTGGCCGATGAGGTGGATGTTTTCCCGCTGTTGAACCAGGCCTTGGACCACCGGAAGGCGGTCATGCTTCCGCGCTTCAATGGCCCGGCTGGTGCCTACGAGGCCGCCCGGATCTCAAATCTGGCGACGGACATTGTGCGGGGTCGGTTTGGTGTTCCGGAGCCGGCCGCTAGCTGCGCGGTTTGCCCATTAAACCAACTGGACGTAACCTTGGTGCCTGGGCTAGGTTTCGACCGCGTTGGACGGCGGCTCGGTCGGGGCAAGGGCTTTTACGACCGGTTGCTGAAAGGCGCCTCCGGAGAGTTTTGGGGCATTGGCCACGATTGCCAATTGGTTGCGGAACTCCCTGGCGAGTCACATGATGTCTTACTGAACTGCATTGTAACACCGGCGCATTGGGTGGAAGTCGTATCAGCGCGCCGCTGAGTAATGGATCTACAGGCTAATACGTTGTCCGAATTCGCCCTTTGGGGTGCGGGAGCCGGCGTGCTCGCGTCTCTGGCGGGCGGTTGGGTTTTTCAGATCAAGCGGCGACACAACCTGTCGACCCGCCGTTCCGAGGCACAGCAAATCCTGGAAGACGCCCGGCGCGAAGCGGACTCATTGCTGCGCGAAGCGCGGCTCGCGGCCAACGAGGAATCCCTGCGCATCCGCTCGGATACCGAGAAGGGGTTTGCGACCCGCCGCGATGAGTTGATTGCTCTGGAGCGTCGGCTGGCCGAACGCGAAGCCGTCATCAGCCACCAGATCGACGGCCTGATGAAAGAGGAACAACGCCTCCGGGAACAGGGTGCCGAATGGCAGCGCAAATTTGAACAGGTCGAGGTGCTTCGCAAGGAAGTCGTGGAACTGATCGCCGGCCGGCGGCGCGAGCTGGAGGCGGTGGCTGGCTTGAGCAGCGACGAAGCCCGTGCGCAAATTCTCAAACAAGCCGAGGACGACGCCTCCCGTGACGCGGCTGCGGTGTCACATCGGATTGTGGAGGATGCCCGGACCGGAGCCGAAGAGCGCGCCCGGAAGATCATCAGCGTGGCCATTCAGCGCTATGCCGGCGAACACACCTTTGAATCCACGACGGCCACCGTGGCGCTCACCGGCGACGAGATCAAAGGGCGTATCATCGGCCGCGAGGGGCGCAACATCCGAGCATTTGAAGCGGCGACAGGCGTTACGGTCCTGATTGACGACACCCCCAACGCGGTCGTGTTGTCGGGCTTCGATCCGGTGCGCCGGCAGATCGCGCGCGAGGCGATGGAGCGCTTGATTTTGGACGGGCGGATTCATCCGACGCGCATCGAGGAGGTCGTGGCCAAGGTATCCGCTGAGATGGAGGAAACCATCGGCCGCTCCGGTGAGGAAGCAGTGATGCGAACGGGCCTGCCGCCGATGCATCCGGAGATCGTCAAGCTCCTCGGGCGCCTGCGCTTTCGGCAAAGCTACTCCCAGAACATCCTCGATCACTCGGTCGAAGTGGCGCACCTGTGCGGTTTGATCGCCGCCGAGCTGGGGGTGGATGTCCAGCTCGCCAAGCGGGCGGGGCTGTTGCACGACATCGGCAAAGCGGTGAATCACGAAGTGGAAGGCTCGCACGCCCAGATTGGGGCTGACTTGATCAAGCGCTATGGCGAATGCGAGGCCGTGATCAATGGCGTGGCGTCGCACCACGAAGAGGTGCCGTTTGTTGGCCCGTTTGGAATTCTCGTCAGCGCGGCGGATGCGATCAGCGCCGCCCGACCGGGTGCCCGGTCGGAGACGATGACCACTTACTTGAAACGGGTGGAAAGCCTGGAACGAATCGCCTTAGGCTATCCCGGCGTGGAAAAAGCGTATGCCGTACAGGCCGGTCGCGAGCTTAGGGTGATGGTTCGCCCCGAGGAGATCGACGACGCGCAGGGAACTGCCCTGGCCCGTAACATCGCCCGTCAGGTTGAAACCGACCTCCAGTACCCGGGCCAGATCCGCGTGATTGTGGTCCGTGAGACGCGCTCCGTGGAGTTCGCGAAGTAAGCCAACTCCGCAGCGGGAACACCAAAGGCAGTCCCCAGAAATCGTTGCGCTGCCGGTACGCAAACCAACCGCGCGTTACCGCGCGGCTGGTGCAAAATCAGGGTGGAATCACCGACCTTCGTTCAACGTGGAGGGGAACCCGCTCTGCCAGCCTTCCGTTGAGTTCCACGGCCGGGCGGACACATTATCGGGATCATCCGTCTTGCAACCGGTGCTGCCCAAAACGGCACCAGCGAGGATCAGGGTGACGAGCAGTGATTGGAAACTGCGACGCATTCCGTAACCTAGTAGAGGACCGTGTCGCCTTCCAAGATGTCGTCGAGCTTCCAGCCGGACAGCACATTGGCGATCGCCTTGTCTTCCATGACGTTCACGATCTTGACCTTGGCGAGCAGCTTGCCGTTGCGGCTGACGAGCATCTGGCCGTTCACGAGCAGGCCGTTGCTCTTGCCGAGGTTGATCACCACGAAATCCCACTTCGGATCGACGGTCACGATCTTGCCCTTAAGGCCGGCCGGCAGGATCACCGGCGCGTCGCCGCCTATGAGATCCTCAATGCGGGCCTTTAAGCCCGCGATATCGCGGTTTCTGTCCACCACCACGGCTTCGAGACCCTTTATGTCTTCCAACGACTTCTTGAGCCGGGCGATGACTTCCTTGATCTCGTCGGGCTGCAGGCCGGTCAGTTCATATTGCTGCAGCTTGGCGAGAGCGCGATCGCGTTCCGCGCGGGCGTCCCGCAGGTTGGCTTGCGAACGGCCGAGGTCGCCGTTCAGGCGGGCGATTTCCTGGTCCTTAACGCCGAGTGCTTCGAGCGCCTTGGCCAGTTCGGTCACCTTTGCGGCGAGCTCTTCCTTGGTGGCGGCCAGTTGCTTGTCCAGACCATTGGCGCGGGCTTCCTGTTCTTTCCAACTCTTGTAGTTGGTGTCCCGCTTTGCGATGGTCTCGTCGATTTTTTGCTTTACCTGCATTTGGCCGAAGACGAGGGCACCAATTCCGGCCAGGATCACGACAATGAGGCTGATTCGTGTGAGCATTTCTTAAAAGGTCAGGGTTAAGATGGGCAGAAAGTAATCAGGTGGCATGGGTGTGTCAATGCGGGGTTTGCAGCTAACGCGACAGATCCGCTTGATAGAGCACCTTGAACTGATGCTGCGCCAGCGACGTGGCGGCGATCTCGCGATCCTCCAGGCTCAATGCCAATGCCGGGCGGCCGTTGGGCTGGGTGATAAACGAATAGGCGTAGTGGATGTTGATCTCCGCTCGCACCAACGCCCGCAGCACGCCTTTGAGCTTGGATTCGGAATCGATCTCTACCACCAGCACTTCGCTTTCGGTGAACGGAAAATTATGTTCCACCAACAGATTTCGACCGCGATCCGGGTCGTCCACGATGATTCGTAGAATAGCAGCGTCGGTGGTGTCGAGGGCGGTGATCGCCAGCACGTGAATATCCTGGGCGTTGAACAAATCAATCAGGTCGTGAAGCCGGCCCATCCGGTTCTCGGTAAAGACGGAAAACTGGCTGACTGGTTCCGGGCGGTTCCGCGACTCGGCAACTTTTGACATGGCTGGGATGATTCCCAAGCGGAGGTTTTTTGCACGTTTTTTAATTGGCCGGAGTGACGGCGCGGGCGTTAATCGACCGATGATTCCTCTGCAATCTCGCCGGCAGTTTCTTCGGCACACAGGCGCGGCCGCCGCCTTCACCCTGGCCGGACCACGGTTACTTCGCGGAGCGGAATCGCCGGGCCGAATGCTCCGGATCGCTGTCATGGGCGTCAATGGCCGGGGCCTGGCGCACATCGACGGTTTCCTTGCGCAACCCAACGTTGAAATCGCGTACGTCTGCGACGTCGATTCCCGGGCGCTGGCCAAGGCGGCGAAAGCAGTTGCGGATAAGCAAGGCAAGGCGCCGAAGATTATCGCCGACTTTCGCGCGGCGCTCGATGACCGGTCTGTGGATGCGATGTCCATCGCCACGCCGAACCATTGGCATGCCCCCGCGACGATCCTTGCCTGCGCGGCCGGCAAACACGTTTACGTGGAGAAGCCCGGCAGCCATAACCCGCGCGAAGCCGAGTGGATGGTCGCGGCCGCTGCGAAGCATCAGCGACTCGTCCAGATGGGCAATCAACGCCGCTCCTGGCCGTGGGTGCGGGAAGCGATTGCGAAGGTTCATTCGGGCGAGATCGGCAAGGTAACCTTCGCGCGCACCTGGTACAACAACGCCCGTCCGAGCATCGGCCGCGGCAAGGCGGCGCCCGTTCCTGAATGGTTGAACTACGAGCGCTGGCAAGGCCCGGCACCGGAGCGGCCGTTCAAGGACAACGTCGTCCACTACAACTGGCATTGGCACTGGCACTGGGGTAACGGCGAGATTGGCAATAACGGACCACACGCGCTCGATCTGGCCCGGTGGGGATTGCAGGTGGACCATCCCAAGTCGGTGAGCTGCGGCGGCGGGCGCTACCAGTTCGACGACGACCAGGAAACGCCGGACATCTACCAGGCCACCTACGACTTCGGGAATTGCGGCGCGTCGTGGGAGAGCATGAGTCATCACCCGTACGGCTTCGAGAACGCCCAGTTCGGCATCGCCTTCCATGGCGACAAAGGAATCCTGGTCATCGCCGGCAACAACTATCGTGTCCTGGATCCGAACGGGAAACAGCTCTTCAAGTACGAAGGCCAGTGGAACGACGCCGATCATTTCGGCAACTTTGTCCGCGCGATTCGTGACGGGGAAAAGCTCAACTCGCCTATCGCCGACGGCCAGAAGTCCACGCTGCTGTGCCACCTGGGGAACATCGCCTGGCGGACGGGCAAAACGTTGCAGCTCGATCCGCAAAACGGGCAGTTGCGCAAACGGGCCGATGCCGGCGGTCTGTGGGAGCGCGAATACCGCCGCGGCTGGCGAAGTGAATTGGCAGGGTGAAGTCGGAGCGCGGGTTTTCAACCCGCAGCAGATGCGACCGGCGATGCGGCTCCGAATCAGTGCGATCGTTTTCTCCATCACTTCACGCATTGCCTCGCCGGACGCTTGCCTCTTTACTCGCGCCGTGCAGTTGCAGTTGCTCCTCAATCCTGGTCCCGCGAAAGAAGTCCCGGTCGATTTGCTGGTCGTGAACGGCGCGACCCTGCCGCTGCAATTCGTCCGCAATCCCCGCGCCCGGCGCTACGTGCTTCGTCTCGGCCACGACGGCGTGGTGCGGGTCACCGTTCCGCGCGGCGGCTCGCAGGCGGAAGCCCGCAACGTCGCGCACAAACACCAGGCCTGGATCGAGCGGCAGATGAAGAAGCGGCGGGAGGAAGCCGGTCGCGACCACTCATGGCGGCACGGCACGGAGATTCTTTTGCGCGGTGAGTTGATCCGGATTGAAGTCGAGGACGGCGATTCAATCCGCCTCGTGCGGATCGGTGAGCTCGCCTTCGCCACCGACGTGGCCATCGCGGATCTGCGTCCGGCCATCGAGCGACAGTTCTGGAAGATCGCGCGTCACGAACTCCCTGGTCGAACGCAGGAGTTGGCGACCGCGCACGGCCTGAACGCCTCAACGGTGTCCGTGCGCAACCAGCGTTCGCGTTGGGGTTCGTGTTCGCGGGGGGCGACCATTTCGCTCAACTGGCGGCTGGTGCAGATGCCGCTCGCGGTCCGCGACTACATCATCTTCCACGAACTCGCGCATCTGCAGGTGATGAACCACTCGGCGAAATATTGGCGGCTCGTCGCGAAGCTGTGCCCCGACTACCGCGCCGCCGAAGCCTGGCTCAAAGCCAACGGCAAACAGCTCCAGTGGCTGCCGGCGCGCGGCGGAGCACTGTAGCAAGTAGCCTGGTCAGCGACATTCCTTCTTAGATCCGCAAGCAGCGGACGTCAGCCCGCACCATGTTTCGGCGAGAGCCGATTCACATCGGCTGCTACGGTTGCGGACTCAGTGATACTCCTGAATCGTCCGCACTTCGTAGCCGCGTTCCTTAAGCGCGGCGATGCCCTGAACCGCAGCCTTCGCACTGCTCATGGTGGTCATGATCGGCGTGCCGGTATAGACGGCGGTCGTGCGGATCTTCACTTCGTCCGCGCGCGGGGTGGCGCCGCTCGGTGTGTTGATCACGAGCTGGATCTCGCGGTTTTTCAAGAGGTCAACCGCGTTCGGCCGGCCTTCGTCGAGCTTGTAGAGGCGTTCGACTTTCAAGCCGGCCTTTTCCAAAACCGCCGCCGTGCCGCTGGTGGACACGAGTTGGAAACCGAGTTCGACAAACTGCCGCGCGACGTCAGCCGCCGCCGGCTTGTCGCGGTCGCTCACGCTGATGAACACCTTGCCGCTGAGGGGCAGGGGAGAGTTGGCCGCCATTTGTGATTTCGCGTAGGCGATACCGAGGTTCTCGTCGATGCCCATGACCTCGCCGGTCGAGCGCATCTCGGGCGAGAGCAAGATGTCCTGGCCGTGAAACTTGTTGAACGGAAACACTGACTCCTTCACCGCCCAATACTTCGGCCAGCATTCCTCGGTGAAGCCAAGCTCCTTGAGGGTCTTGCCGGCCATGACTTTCGCCGCCAATTTCGCCAGGGGCACGCCGATCGCCTTGGAGACGAAAGGCACCGTCCGTGACGCGCGCGGGTTCACTTCGAGCACATAGACGATGTCGCCCTTCACCGCATACTGGACGTTCATCAGCCCCGAGACCCGGAGTTCGCGGGCCATCGCGTGCGTGTGCTCGCGGATGGTGTCCATGACCTGCTTCGAGAGCGTGTGCGGCGGCAGCACCATCGCGGCGTCCCCCGAGTGAACGCCCGCGAATTCGATGTGCTCCAGCATCGCACCAATAACGATGGTCGCCTTGGAAGCGTCGGCGTGCAGGCCGCAATCCGCGATGCAATCGACGTCCACTTCGGTGGCGTCTTCGAGAAATTTGTCCACCAGCACCGGGCGCTCGGGCGAGGCCTCAACCGCGAACCGCATGTAATGTTGCAGCTCGTGATCGGAGTAAACGATCTGCATCGCGCGCCCGCCGAGCACGAACGAGGGTCGCACGAGCACCGGGTAACCGAGGCGCTTTGAGGCTTCGAGCGCTTCGGCTTCGTTGGTCGCGAGTCCGTTGGGCGGCTGCGGGATGTCGAGCTTGTTCAACATCGCCGCGAAGAGCTTGCGGTCCTCGGCGATCTCAATGCTCTGGGGCGTGGTGCCGATGATGTTGACGCCGTTTTTCTGCAGGCTGAGCGCGAGGTTGAGCGGCGTTTGCCCGCCGAACTGCGCAATCGCTCCCCAGCACTTCTCCCGCTCGTAAATGTGCAGCACGTCCTCGAGCGTGAGCGGCTCGAAGAACAGCTTGTCGCTGGTGTCGTAGTCCGTGGAAACCGTTTCCGGATTCGAGTTCACCATCAACGTCTCGAAGCCTTCTTCCTTGAGCGCGAAGGCGGCATGCACGCAGCAGTAGTCGAACTCGATGCCCTGGCCGATGCGGTTCGGCCCGCCGCCGAGGATCATCACCTTCCGCTTGCTCGAGGGCGTAACTTCGTCATCACCGCGATCGTAGGTGGAATAGTAGTAAGGCGTGTAAGCCTCGAACTCAGCGGCGCAGGTATCGACGAGGCGATAGCTGGGCACCAGGCCGATCTGCTTGCGCTCCGCGCGGACGTCATCCTCTGTGCGGCCGGTGAGGTGCGCGATCTGGCGATCGGAAAAGCCGAGTGATTTTGCTCGGATGAACTGTTCAGGCGTCATGTCTGGCTGGAAAAAAGGGCGGCTTGTGGCCGCCCTGTTGTCTTCACTGGCAAATCAATTTACGCCCGGGGGGGCAGTTGCTTTTCAACGAGGTTCTTGTCGAGCACCACGTACTTCGGGAGACCGTCTTCGTGGGGCACCGGGTTCTCACCCTGAATGAGCGGCCGCGCATACTGCACAAACTTTTCGTTCGGCAGGAAACCGTCGTCGCTGATCCAGTCACGCGGCACCAGATGCTCGACGTTGGCGATGTCGCCCAAAGGTTGCAGGCCGGTTTCAAAACGGTACGGCTCGCGGGACGTGCGAACGAGTTTGACCATGAAGCCGCTCTTGCCATCCACGGCGGCGCGCACGGCTGCTTCGCCGCAGGCATACGCTTCGTCCACGTCCAGCTTGCTGCCGTAGTGAGCGGCAGAGCGTTGGGCATATCCGAGTTTCACCGTGCGCGTCTTGAGGCTGAGCTTGCCTTGGATGAGTTCCTTGAGAGTTTCGGCGGCACCCGAGAGAACCGCGTGGCCGAACGCATCGACGCGGGTCTTGTCCGCGCCGAGTTCTTCGCCCTTTTGATTCTTTACGCCTTCACCCACGACCACGACGCAATAACCCAGTTGGGCCACCGTCGCCTTGACCTTGTTGAGGAAAGCTTCTTCGCTCAGGGGAATCTCCGGCAGCAAAATGATGTGGGGCGCGTCGGTCTCGGAGCGCTTGGCGAGGACGGTGCCGGCGGCGATCCAACCGGCGGCGCGGCCCATGACTTCGATGAGGCAGCACGAGCCGTCATCGGTCGCCATGCTGCGCACGTCGAACGCGACTTCCATCACGGTCGCGGCGTTGTATTTGATTACCGAGCCGTAACCGGGGCAGTGGTCCGTGTGCGGCAGATCGTTGTCGATGGTCTTCGGCACGCCGATCACGCGCAGATCCCAACCGCGCGCCTGGGCTTGTTCGTGAATCTTGTGCGCCGTGTCCTGGGAATCGTTGCCGCCCGCGTAGAAGAAATAGCGGATGTTGTGGGCCTTGAAGACTTCGAACAGCCGGTCCATGTCCTTGCCGGCCTGCTCGGGCTTCTTCTTGAAATCAATCTTGTAACGGCAGGTGCCCATCGCCGCCGCGGGCGTGTGGCGCAACCCTTTGATGGCGCTCGCCTTTTCATCCTGCAGGTCGATCAACTCCTCATTGAGGATGCCCAGGATGCCATTCAGGCCCCCGTAGATCTCCTCGATGCATTCGTGTTTGCCGGCTTCGGTGATCACGCCCGCGACGCTGGCGTTGATGACGACGGTGGGACCGCCGGATTGGGCGACCAAAAGGTTTCCAACGAGATGTGCCATAAATGCTGTCAACTGGCAGAACCGGATAAACCCGGCCACAAAATGTGTAACTGCCAAAAAATTGAGGGCGAACGATGCCAATGTGAATAGGGGCTGTCAAAGGTGAATTCCCGCCGCCGGAAATTACGTCGTTCGCTTCCCACGGGCGGCGGACGGACGGAGCAGGACGAAGCCGCGCCGGCTAAAATCATCGCGGAGGGCGCGAATAATTTCGGTCAAAATGGGGCTTGCACCGGCGGAAGCAACTGGTTGAATGCGCCCCGCTTTTCGATGCGCACGTGGCGAAATTGGCAGACGCGCTACTTTGAGGTGGTAGTGCCGTAAGGCGTGCAGGTTCAAGTCCTGCCGTGCGCACCATCTTTCCCCCAGCACTCCCGGCCGCACGGCCGCAGTGTTTTCAGGCGTTTCCCCGCCTGTTGTAACGCTTCTCCACTTCGGGCTGCTTCAGCCAACCTTTCCCGCGTTGGCTTCGGTTCATCGGCACCAAAAGGCACCAAGCCTTCCACCCCCATGAAAATCACCAAAGCACTAAAGAACGGTGTGCCACGTTGGCGCGTCAACGATTCCAACGGACCCCATGGGAAACGGCAGCGACGATGGTTCGCAACGAGGGAAGAAGCCGAACGTTACGTGAGGCAGCGCACCGACGATCGCAATTCATTTGGGATCTGGTTTTCCACGATGCCCGCTCGGGACCGCGCTGCACTTGGCTTCAATCTGCAACGACTGCAATCCGCCGGTTGGAGCCTGGAAGCCGCAGTGGATTTAGCACTGCAACAAGGCCGGAATCCGCCGTCAGTCCCGTTGGGCCGCGTTGTCGAAGAGTTCCTGAATGCGAAACGTGCGGCGGGACTGCGCCCCTATTACGTTCGCAAGCTCTCGGCGTCCATCCGTCGGTTTGTCGTGGGACGGGGAATGAAACCCATTGCGGAAATCACGCCGGGGGAGATTCAGGAATATGCAATTTGCAACGGATGGAAAGTCGCGACGCGACGCAGTTACCTGGTTGACGTTAAGACGTTGTTCGCCTTCGCGATGAAACGAAAGTATTTCCGGGACAATCCTGCGGAAGCGGTGGATTTGCCCCGAGTCGATGACCGCTCGCCTGGCATTATCTCACCAGATCAAGCGCGCAGCATCCTGGACGCGAGCCTGGATCACGAACCGGCCGCGTTGGCTGTGCTTGCCCTCTGTCTTTTCGGTGGACTGCGGCGTTCCGAGGCGGAGCAACTCGACTGGACGGAAATTGGACCGGAGTTTGTCGAGGAGAAGTCGCACAAGGCCAAGACGCGGCGCCGCCGACTGGTTCCCGTCTCACCGCAGTTGCAGGCGTGGCTGGACTGCGCCCGTGCGGCAGAAGCAAAGCTTCCGGCGTCGAACTACAACAACCGGTTCACACGCCTCGTGAAGCACGCCGGACTTCACGGACAGTTGCCGCAGAACGCCATGCGGCATTCCTTTGCCAGCTACCATTTCGCGAAGCACCGCAACGAGAACGAAACGGCGTCCATCATGGGCAACTCTCCGCAAATGGTCTTCGCCCATTATCGCGAAATGGTCCGTCCCGCTGAGGCTGAGGCGTTCTTTGCGTTGTTGCCGCGATCGGATGCGGTGGCGCGTGCGGCGGCGGCAAGGTTGCGCCGTCCAAAACGCAAGGCACCGCCAGCGCCGCAGGAAAAGATCACGGCGGCGGCGGTTGCCGCGATCTTTGAGCACGGGAACAAGTTGTTGCGCCGCGCCGACGCCGCGCACCGCTTGGTTGCGGCGTGTGGTTGCTCCATTCATTCCGCGCGAAAGGCACTGACCGCACGCGGCCGACACTGGGGAAGCCTCACCATCAATGCGGAAGGGCTTGTGACGTGGCGCACAGAGCCGTCGCCAGGTGCGTCACAACCAGAAATCGCAAACCATGCAGCGGCGTGCGCCGCAGTGTGCAGTTGACGCTACGCGGAACGAGGACAGCGAAGGGCGGTTGTCTTGGAGTCCCGCGGCCAATCCCGAATCCCAAACGGCTGACGTGGCAGGGGCGCAAAGCCCCGCAGTCGTTGCGCTGGCGAAGCAACCGATCGTGGACTAGCATCGGCCGATGAATGTGAAAGACTTGATACCCGCCGTCGCAGTGGCAGCCCCAGCCGCGCCTGCCCTCCTTTCCACGTTGGCCGCCATAGCGCCGCCCGTGATTGTCGGACTGGCAATCGGTGGTTTCGTCTGTTGGTTGTGGGATGAATCCAAGACGAAGCCAGCGGATGAACCAACCGCGCCAGAAATTCCTGCGCCACGTCCGCAGATCGCAGCGCCGAACGTGACGCGCGGCGCCGCAAACCTTCCGCGTTCAAGTATTCGCCGTATCGCGACGTGCCGATCAGCGCCACGATCGGTCACACTTTCCGCACCAACTCGCCGCGTGATGGATCTGCCAGCGCCAGCCTTTGCAGCGCCTTCCTTGGGCTACTCAAACGCTCCTGTAGCCGGGCCGGTTCCGACGCGCGTGGCCGCCATCGAGGTTGCCGCCCAATCCCCCGCCGAATCGACCGCTCCAACAACTCCCGCCCGGTCGAGCGGCGTCGCGCTGTTCGCCCGCAAGCTGACAGCCGACAAGGTTGCCGCCGTGTTCGCCTCGGGGCCGCTCTCGCGCAAGGCTGCGGTGGCCGCGTTGCTTGCCGACGGTGCGTCCCGAAGCCGGGCTTACGAAGCACTGCGGGACGGTGGCGCCTTCATGGGCAGACTGATCGCCCTGCCCGATGGCTCGCTCTCGTGGAAGGCGTAGCTGGCTGCGGTGTTTCCAGTTCGGCAGCCGTGACCGCGCAGCGCTGGTCTTAGCCAGGCGCGACACGGTTGCCGATGTGCAACCGGCGGCGATCGGGAGCGAAGGCAACCGGACGCTCGCCACGGCGGAGTGCCCAAAGCGCATGGAACGCCCCGCAAACGTGACGCCGCCGGCGTGACTGATCCTGGGCCTGTCACAGCCGGCGCGTCACCGAAGAGTTTTACAGGCGGCGGCGCATCGCCCCATACTGGCCAATGATTTCCGGCACACTGTTCACGTATCAGGACGTAGCTCAATTGGCGCGGGTTGATCCGCGCACCGTGCAACGCTGGATAAAGCGGCTGAATCTCCCGGTGATCCGGCCGACGGCTTGCACGGTGCGGATTCCGTCCGCTACGGTGCGCCTCTTGATCGGGACGCCGGCCAGCTACACCAAGAGCCTGCAAAACCTGGCCCCACGTCCGGCTTGAATTGCCCTTGCCCCGTTCGCTGAAAGTGTGCATTTTGCGGCATGAGTTCAACACTGACAGAGTTGCGGAGACAGACGAGCAAGGTGCTTGGCCCGGTGATCCACGGCGGCAAGACCGTGGAATTGACTGAGCACGGCCAGCCGGTGGCGCGAATTGTGCCCGCCCGAAAGATCGACTACGCCGGGGCGCTCAAAGCGTTGATGGCGATTGGCCCCGTTAACCTTCCCTCGCGCAAGTGATCTTCCTGCTCGATACAAACGTGCTTTCTGAGCTGTGGAAGCCAGCCCCCATGCCGGCCGTTCTTGCTTGGTGTCAACAAGCCGAGTGGCTGATCCCGGTGCCCGTGATTGCCGAGATTCAAGCGGGCGCTGATTTGGACCCGAGCCCAACCCGGCGGCGGAAAATAAACGGGAAGCTGGACGAGTTCATTGGGTTTGATGCCGTGCTCGATTGGGATGCCGAGACGGCCCGTGTCTGGGGAAGGCTGAAACACTCCCCCGAAGTGAAGCGCCAACCGCAAGCACTTTGGGACAGCCTGATTGACGCGCTCGCCGTGCGGTATGCCTATACGGTAGCGACCCGCAACGCGGCTGACTTCCGGCACGCGGAGACGTTTAACCCGTTTTCAGAAGACCCGGCCGGCGAGTGACGCGCCCGTGAGCCGGTTCCAAGAAAGGAAGCTCCCCGGCGGCAGCGACTCGACGCGCCCGGTTTGTGCGACCATCGTCAGCGACACCCAACGCTCGGAAGAACCATCCAAACACCCCGCTTGACTCGGTGCGGCGCAGTGAAATCGTTTTGACATGGCAGCCAAACCACACCGCTACCCACTCCGCATGACGGCCGACGACGCCACTGGCCGCGAGGCTCTGCGGGGTGAACGCGGCCGTGTGGGAGCGCATTTACTCCAAAGCGGATGAGGTTTCCAAGGTGACAGCAAAGCAGTTGGTGGCGAGTCAGGTTCAGGACGAACCACGATGACAGTTCAGCCGTGGGGCGCGGCGGATTGCGACTTCGCGTGGGGCACTCACCCGGCCGGCGTCGTCTCCAACCCGGCGCGCGCTCTCCGTCCGGGAATGCGTGGACTTAACGTGGAAGCTGGACGCCAGCGGATGTTCCGGGCGTGTCTGAATCGGCGAGCGCGGCGGGCGCCGCGTCACGGTGCGCCGCCGTGCTGCCACTTGGAGTGAGGATGGCTCCCGCGCTGCCGCCATACTCCTCCACTGGAGCTTGCCTCGCGGCGAAACCGCTCCCGTTAGACGATTCCTGCCGCCGTTTTCACCGCACGTCACCGACGCCGTTGCGAGCTGCGGGCGCCCCGCGGCGGCCTAGACGCGGACGCGGCGGCGTTTCTGAGGCGGCGGCGCGGCGGTTGCCGCCGTTGTTCGTCTGCGGACCCTGACTTTCGGAGCGCGGCGAGCCTTGACCGCTTGCCGCCGTGATCGGCGCCCTGGCTGCGGGGAGTATGAGCGGGTGCGCCGCAGAAGTTCTTCGCCGGAGATGGGGCAGCTCCGCGAGCCCCTCATGCGGCGAAGGGAGGCAAACACGGCGCGGTTGCGCGGTTCCGTGGGTTTCTCCTTCTCCACTTCCTCGAAACGTCCCGCCGCTCGCTCCTTGCGAATCGCGGCCAGGTCTTTGCGGGCGCGGCGCTCCACTTCCGCCTCGGTAACGCCATACTCTTTGAACGGGCTGGCGGCCGGTGGCTGGCGGGTTTTGGCGGCGGCAATCCGTTTCACAATATCGGCTCCGGACTCTGTTGGGCTGGGGAACATCTCGCAAATCACGGTTGTGAAACTGTCCGTTGGATTAGCCTTGATGGCTTTAAGTCGGCGGTAAGCATCTTCCGAAATCGAGATGCTCCGTCGGCGGCCGCGATTCCGTTTCGGGGGCGGCGTGACGGAAACAGCCGCGGCTAGTCGCAGCCGGGATCTGCGCCAAGCCTCCGGCAGTGCCCCAAGGGCTGCTTCGTCCCACTCGGTAATGACCGAATGATGGGTCGTGAGTCGGCCGGTCGAGTGTTTCTGCCCGGCACCGATAAAACTTCTGAGTTTGCAGGGCGCTTTAGTTTTCAAAACCAGCCTTCCTTCTTGGGCTACGCCTTGGGTGCGGTTCCATCCAGTATTGCATGGACTCCTTTCCATTTTACGGGCGTGCCGGACTCGTAGTCTTTGAGCGCTTTGCGGAACTGATCGTTCGCCATCAGTTCACGACTTTCCATCAAGGTGGGCTTTGGAAGTTTCGCGGCGGAGATGCGGCCGGTCCAACTGCCGATCATCCGATCTACGGACGCTGACTTTGACTTTGCTGAACTGGATTGCGGGTTCTTTGCCGTAGTCGTCAGCTTCTTCGGCTTGCCTCGGCGCTGTTGTTTCATGGCATCTGTGAGCGTGGGCTACCCCTTGGGCTTTGGTTGCTTGGGGGCTGTGCCTGGTGGCGGTGTGCCCGCGAGTGCAGCTTTTAACTTTCCTCTTGGTGAATTGGGGTCCGTGGCCACGCGCAAACCCAGCTCCTCGCTGAAGTCGAAGCCGCGTAAACTCCAGGCCGCTTTCTCAAGCAAGGTGTGGGCTTCCTCCTGGGAGATGTCAAACCGCGAAGCCAACGCTTTCGTCGCGTCAAGAAAGTAGTCCTTGATTTGCTCTGGGGAGGGTGGGGATTTGACGAGCTCGCCCGCCACAGACCTTGCACGGTCTGGAACAGCTTTTTCGTGCGTTGACGAGCGGGCAAAACCCTCTTCCAGCTTCTTGAGACGATGCTCAAGCTCGCGGATGTGCCACCACTCATCTTTGCCTTGTATCAGTTCCTCCATTGTCGGTCCGTGCTCGCCGCCTGGATCTGGCGGAGGAGTATTCGGGTTCTGCTTTGCGGATTGGCCGAGCGATTTGGGGAGCAATCCGGCTTCGCTCTTCGTTACCAACTTCGGATTACTCTTAAGATGAGGAAGCCCCAACTGGATAGCTGCCCGAAGAACTTCCTGCATGGTGAATGCAGCGCCTTTAGTCAGTTCCCTGATTTCCTCCAGCAAGCTGCGCTTTAGGCGAAGCTTGATGACTTCGGAATCGGGCATTGGTTTACCAGTGGCCATGGAGGGATTGTGAACATCATCGGCTTCAATTGCAAAATCTACCGTTGACATGAAAGGGGGCTCATGGGACACAGAGAGGGCCATCTTATGAAAAGCACTCGAATCAAGTTTCATGCGCCTTCCGACATTAAATCTCTGCTAAAAGGGGCAACCAAGGTCACAGCCACACCTCGCGCTCACGTGATTCGCGAGGCACTTCGCATCGGCGTCCCTGAATACATCCGCCGCCTTCGCCCCGAAAGCGCAGCCGCAATCTCCGGCAAGTGATGCTCTCCGCTTCCTCCATTTCCGTCCCGACGACGGCCGCTTGTTGCGGCCGGCGATCCGTTGCGACGGTCCCCAACCTCAACCCAAGGACTCCGCATGAGTTGAACCGCAGCCCAAGCCGCCACGCAACGCCTCGCTGCAACCCCGCCCGTCAACGCCAAGGCACAAGACCCGTCGCAAGTCTTCTCCCGCCAAGGCAACACAGTCCGAGAATGAAACCCTGTAAATGAAGCGGACTGGTCAGCGTGTCTAGCGCTGCCAGCCCTTAAACCAAACTCAGAACATGCAAACCCTACCTCATTCCATCCCACGCTGGCAAGGCGCGATCCTGCGTTCTGCCGCCAGCCGCCGCCACTGTGCGGCGCGTTCCACACCGCAACTCAATCGCGCCCGCCGCGCCGTGGCCTCGCTCGCCCTGGCGGCGGTCCGGTTCCACCTGTGCCTCGCGCAACGGGCGCTGAGCCTGGCACGGCACGCCGCCGGGCGGAAAGGAGTGCGGCAATGACACCCGGAGACATCAAGATGCATCACGCCGCAAACGCGGCCGTCAGCCGCGAGGCACAACAACAGGAAGCGGTGAAGATGTTCATGAACCTGCTCACCACTCTGTTTGCGGCTGTGGGCAAGGCACCTTCAAAACTGACAGTGCTGTCCGGTCAATGCCTGGCGGGACTGCTCGCGAACCCTAACTACGCACCGTTGCGGGAAAACGGCGAGACGCACGCTGAAGCGTGTGCGCGGAGTGCGTGCAACCATGCGGAAGCCCTGCTGGCAGAAGTCACCCGGCGCGAACAACGCAACGCGGAGGCCGCACCGTGAAGACGCTGCAATGTCTCTCCCTGGAGTCCGACGGCAGCGCCGTGGTCACCGTGCGGCAGCGCACGCGGCGCTTCCGTAGCCTGGAGGCGCTTGCGGCGTGGCTGCATCCCGAACCCGAGGCGGATGCGCCAACCGCGAGCGCCGTGACGCATCGATCGCTAACGATGCACGTGGAGTCACATTCCACGGGAAGGGAGCTGGTTGCCGTATGAAGCCAAACCGTATGAGCAACCCCGACGGCGAACGACTGCTCACCAAACAGGACGTGTGCGCCCGGCTCGGCATCGGCGAGAAGGGACTGCGCGCGCTGGTCAGGTCCGGACGATTGACCGCCTACAAGATCGGCAACGGCCGCACGGCGCCCGTGAAGTATCGCGAGCTGGATGTGCGGCTCTTCCTGGAGTCGGCTCGCGTGATGCCCGCGATCAGCAGCGCAACCACGCCGCAAATTCATGCGGCAGCAGGAAGCGGAGGTGCGTCATGCTGACCTTCCACCATCTGCGCGCTGGCCGCCCGGCGGTCTTTGCGCGCGTCACAAATGGCGCGCTCGGCTTCAATCATGGTCCCGACCGGGGCCGCCCGCTCGTGGTTTCCCTGGAAGCAGGAGACTTGATCGTGTTCCGTCCCAAAGGCACACGGCAGCGGATGACGCTGAGTGCGTTCGACGGTTACAACTACGCGGTGCGGTGTGCCGCCGCCGCCAGAGCGAACGAGAAGCGTGCGGCGCGTGCTGCCAAGCTGAAGGGAGGCGGATAATGAAAACCTGTCCTACCTGCCGCGCGGCGATGCGTTGCTGGGCGGTGGAGCTTCGCCGCGCCCGCTCCAAACGAGAGGCCGCGAGCTGGCTTCGCATTGCATTGGATTTTCGCGACGGCGATTGCAACTGGCACGAGCGCAAGAAAGGCGGTGCCCAATGAATGCCGAGTATCGTCACGCGGATGAGACGTTGGGCCGCGAGCTGGGTTGTGAAGCGTGGCCATCCTTCGATCTATGCCCCGGATGTGCGCGGCGCCATGCGATGGAAAGCGCCACCGATGCCGCCGCCTGGCTGGGTGTGCTCTCTGCCCAGGGAGTCGCCACCGCCGATGAACTGAAGCGGCAGGCCGAAGGGCTCGCGTCCACCATCGCCGGTTTGACGTGGCGGCCGCCACAGAAGGGAAGCGCGTCATGCTAGCCATCACTTGCAGTGGCGGACGGCGCCCAGCGCTGTTCCTGATCGTTGGCAATGTCGTGTTGGGGATCATGCTGCATCTCTGGCCGACAACGCCGTTGGCTGCGTTTTCCGGTGAGCACAATCACGGCAAGTTGCGATGGTTGCGGTTCTACCCGGTGCTTCTGTTCGTGCTGATCTTTAACGACGGAGGTTTGTCATGAAACCTGTTACCTCAACAGCCAGGGGCGGGACGGCCGCCGCGTTTCACCAGACCAAGACCGGGCGCAACCGGACCGCGCCGCCCGTGCCCGCGCCAACGCCGGCACAAATAGCGGCGAAGCTGACAGTGGAGGAAGGGTTGGTGCGGTGGTTGACGCTGCAAGGCATCGGCAAGCGACCGAACACGCTGCGGTATCATCAGGACGTCGCGGACCTGATCCGTCGCGAATGGCCGGACCTATCGACGCCGGTGAGTGAAGTGACCGATGCGCAGTGCGTGCTGTTTGCCGAGCGCATCGCCCATTGGTCCTGCATGCGTTCCAACGCCACCGTCAGTGCCATGCGCAAGATCACCCCGGCCGCCGCCGTGATTCCTCGCCGCCGCTATGTCCCGCCCGAGAAGCACATGCCAACGGCGGAGCAATTCAACCGGCTGCTGACGGCACTGGATAGCGCCTACAACGGGCATGCCGGACTGGTGATGCGTTTCCTGGCTCACACGGGCTTGCGCCGTAACGAGGCCCGGCAAATCCGCTGGGAACATGTGCGCGATGATCACATCTACGCGCCGGCCGATGTCACCAAGAATGGCAAGCCTCGCTGCATTCCGTTCATCGCTGGAATGCAGGAAGTGCTGCGGGCCTTGCGCGCGGCCACCCCGATGAAGCGTCTCGCCGAAATGCGCAAAGGCTTCGTGCTGCCCCAGGCGCACATCCCCGGGAAGACGTTTCTCTACGCGTGCAATCTCGCGGGGATTCCGCGCGTGAGTCATCACACGATGCGCCACTTCTACGCAACGCAGTGCATCGCTTCGGGCGTGGACATTCCGACCGTGGCGAAGTGGTTGGGCCACTCGGACAACGGCGCGTTGCTGCTGCGGACCTACTGCCATTTGATCGACGACCATTCAAAGGCAATGGCGCCCAGGGTGAGAGTTGGCGGATTGCCGCCGCCGCAACAGGCCGCCGACCACAACGTCATCACGCTGCCCTTCGGGGCGGCTGCCGCCTGTGCCCCTGCAGCATCGCTGCCCGCGACAGGACTTGAAGGCCACGAGGTAGCCGTCAACCAGGCAACCTGTTGAACCATGCCCTGCGACCTCTCCCAATATCGGCCGGACTGGAAGGCGTTCGCTTTCGCGCTGAAGGAATCCGTGGGCTGGCTCTGCGAAGGTTGCGGAGCTCCCCACGCCAAGCGGCATCCCCAGACGGGTAGCGTCGTTGTCCTGACCGTGGCGCATCTCAACCATCAGCCACGCGATGACCGGCGCGAAAATCTCCGCGTGTGGTGTCAGTGCTGCCACAACCGCCACGATGCGCGGCATCGGGCCGTCAACGCCATTCACACCCGCGCCGCCAAGCGCGGGCAAATGATGATGCCCTTCAAGGGCGACAACGCCGCACCCGATGCAACGGCCGCCAGCGTCAATCCCGAGCCGCTGATTTGTCCCAAGTGCGGATGTCATCTCGACGAGCACCTTCCGCCTTGGCTCGTTTGTCCTGCACCTGCGCCTGCAGCAGCGCTGCCGCTGGCGATGCACGATCGCGATTCAACTCCCTGCCTCCACCATGAACGATAAGTCTGCTTTTCCACTCTGCTGGCCGGAAGGCTGGCCGCGCACCCCCCGGCATCGGCGACAGCCAAGCCGGTTCAAACGCGCAACTCGTCACACCGCGCGACTCCACAGCATGGACGAAGTGCGCCGCGAACTGGCGAACGAGGTTGAACGCCTTGGCGCCCGAAATCCAATCCTCTCGACGAATGTGCGCCTGCGTCTGGATGGGTTGCCTTACTCGAATCAGTCGCAGCCCGATGATCGCGGCGCGGCCGTTTATTTCGAGTTGAAGGGCAAGCCCGTGTCGCTCGCGTGCGACCGTTGGGACCGTGTTGAAGACAACATATGGGCCATCGTCAAACACGTTGAGTCGCTACGCGGGCAGGATCGCTGGGGCGTGGGCAACATTGAGCAAGCCTTTCGCGGTTACCTTGCCTTGCCGGAACGCGCGAGCGGAAGTTCGTGGTGGGAAGTGCTGGGCGTTGCGGTCAACGCGAGTGCCGACCAGGTGAAGGAAGCCTATCGCATCCTCGTGAAGAAGCATCATCCCGATGCCGGCGGCGAGGCTGAGATGTTTCATCGGTTGCAAGAGGCATTCCGCCAGTCCCAACAATTTCACGCGCCGAAGGCGGGCGCGACCTCCTGACGATGACCAACCAGGAACGCGCGGCCCGTTACCTCGCCAAGCTCCCGGCCGCCGTGGCAGGGCAGGGTGGGAGCGCCGCCACGTTCGCCGCCGCGTGCCGCCTCGTGGAGTTTGGCCTGGCTGAAGGCGAGGCGTGGCCAGTCCTGACCGAATGGAACCAGACGCATTGCCAGCCGCCGTGGAGTGAAGGCGAGTTGCGCCACAAGCTGGCTGATGCGTTCAAGGCGACGCGGCCCAAGGAAACCTTTGCGCAACCCGCCGCCGTGACGCGCCGGCCGCCGCGCTCCCTGGATGCGTCACGCCGGCGCCCAGCGTCGTCAGCGGCGCTGGTGGACGGTGACACTCCGGACGGGACGAAGCCTGGCACCGTCATGCCGGCCGCGTCACGAGTGACTGACCAGGATGGAAGTCCACCAGCTCCGTCACCGGCTGCGGTTGCGCCGCGCCGCGTCGTGTTTCCGCTGCTCATTCCCGGGCGTGCATCCCACTTCTTGACGCTGGCGAAGTTGCGCGGCCTGTCCGTCGAGAGTGTGGAGGTGTCCAGTGAGCGCGGGTTGCTGCGCTTCGGTGAGTATCGCGGCCACGTCGCGTGGTTCGTCTTGGACAAGTCCCGGCTCGTGGCTCAGGCGAGGCGATTGGATGGCGAACCGTGGGCTCAAGGCGTGAAGGCGTGGACGTTGCCAGGTTCAAAGGCAGCATGGCCAGTGGGCATCTTGGAAGCCGCGGCATTTCCGATGGTGGCCTTGTGCGAGGGCGGCCCTGATTTGCTCGCCGCATTCCATTTCATCCAAGCCGAGGATCGGGCTGGCGAAGTGGCGCCCGTGGCCATGCTGGGCGCCAAAGCGCGGATTCATCCCGAGGCGCTGCCGATGTTCGCGGGCAAGCGCGTTCGCATCTACCGCCACACTGACGCGGCCGGCGACAAGGCCGTTGACCAGTGGACAAGCCAACTCACCGCAGCCGGGGCCGACGTGGACGCGTTCGCCCTGGATGGACTCACGCGCGCCGATGGCCAGCCCGTGAACGACTTGAACGATCTGGCGCAAATCAGCGCCGATGATTTCGCGGCGCATCCCTGCCTGCATTCCCTTTTCCCATGATCGACAACCCAACCACCGACGAAGCCGACGCCGGTCCTGCCCAGCCTGACGCTGGCGGATCTGAAAAGCCCGGACGCCAGCCCAAACCGAAACCAGCGCCGCGCAAGCCCGGTCCCTACCGGCCGAATGACAAGGCCGGACGCCCGGCTTGCCCGAACGATGCGCCGCCTCAGCGCGTCAATGCGGCGGGCTTGGTGCGTATCGAGAATGTGGATGCGGTGGAAGCGCTGCCGATTCACTACTACGCGGATCGCTCCCGGTGGTATGGCCCAAACGGACAGGGCGGCTTCAGTCTCTTATCCTCCTCGCAAGCTGAAAGTCTGGTGGCCGAACATGGTTTCAATCGGAGCTTCAAAGATGCGCAAGGAAACACGGCGGCAGGCCGCGCCGCGCTGTGGCTGATTCAGAATCGCGCCGTCGCCTACGCCGGGGCACTGGCAGGTTATCCGGCCGGTTGTCACGTGGCGGAAGGTTCGCGCATTCTGGTAACGGAGTCCCCGCGCTTTATCCAACCCAAGCCCGGCCATTTTTCCATTGTGCGCCGCCTGGTGGAAACGCTGCTGGCGGATGAAACGCAGCCGCAAGTGGACGTGTTCTACACGTGGGCTGCCGCCTCCTATCGTTCGTATTGGGAGCGCATGACTTCGCCTGGGCCGTGGTCCTTCCGCCACTGTCCGGCGCTGGCCATCTTCGGGCCGAAGGGTTGCGGGAAAACTGCGCTGTTGGATTTGGTTCTCGCGCCGATCTTCGGGGGACGCAAAGGCGACCCGATGAATTTCCTGAAGGAAGGGCGCTTCAACAAAGACCTCTTCGCCGCATCCCTCCTGGTGATGGACGACAAGGGTGCGTCCGCCAGTTTGCACGACCGTCGCCAGCGCGGCGAGGCCATCAAAGACCTGATCTGGAAACCCGAGCAACGCATGGAAGGAAAAGGCGTGGATGCGCTCATGCTTCGGCCATTCTGGCGGCTGGTCATCGCCGGCAACGACGACGATTCCGGGTTGCAAGTCTGCCCGGCTCTCTCACCAAGCCTGGAAGACAAGATGATCCTGCTGAAAGCCAGCCAGGCGGACGGTTTGCCAACGACCCACGACGAGAACGACGATTGGGCTGCCGCCATTCGCAACGAACTTCCAGCCTTCGCCGCCTTCCTTGTGGGCTATCATCCGCCGGATGGGATGAAGCTGGACCAACGAAGCCGCGTGGTGAACCTGTGGCATCCCGAACTCGCTGCCGCACTGCGCGAGATGCAACCGGAGATGCGACTGCTTGAGTTGATCGACTCCCTGGATTTGTTGAAGGGAGGAGCGCACTGGGAAGGCTCTGCGAGCGAGTTTGAACGGGCCATGCGGGCACAAGATCACTCAGGGATGCTGGACCGGCTTTTCCCCAGCGGACAGGCTGCCGGAAGGATGCTGGCAGAGTTGGTTCGCGTTGTGCCGTCTCGAATCGAGAAGCGCAATTGGGGTGGAATTTCCCACTACAGGGTTTTTCCGCGAAAGGACAACTGACCGCTTCCCAAGTCCTGTCGAAGTCTCCCTCGTCTGCCCGTCGGCCTTGCCGCAAACGCAAGCCGCCGGGCATCTTTTTTATAGTGACCCAGGAGGAAAAACTCGCGCAAGAAAATGGATCTCGACCGCACTTCGGTCGATTCGACAAAGTTACACAACGAACTTCAAAAACCACCCACATCCCCCCATAACCCCCAACATTGATAGTGGGGGTTGTTGGGGGTTGTTGGGTATTTTCAGACTTCCCATTCCAGAAATGCTGCATTTCCATTCGGGCCATGAAACGGCCGGAAAACGGTGCGGCGAGGAAATCCCGATGCGGCAAGGGGAGGCGTAGCGCGCCACCGCCCAGCAGGACAGCCGCACCGGGCGTCCCGCGAGGAATCCGCCGAGAACAAAGCAGCCGCCTTCGGCCATTCCCGCTGGCGTCTCGCGACAATGCGCCGGGAAAGCCCCAATTCCCGGCGGGATTAACGCGGGAAAACCACCTTGGACGGGACATTTTCGGCAAGGACGCCTGGACAGGTTTTCCATCCCAGGAAAACTGGACAATGCGGCGAGGCATAAGGCAAAGCGATCGTCCCACCGGGCGGAAGAAAGGCACCAGGAGGGCAGTCCGGGAAAAAAGGTGCGAAAAGCGGCCAGAACTTTGGCAAAAGGCCAAGGCGTTCAAGTCCTGCCGTGCGCACCAAAGCTCTTCTTCCTGCTTCCCGTTACGCTTCCGGCCTTCCGGATCACCCGTTCAAGCGCGAGCCTTCGTCACTTGAAGAACGGGAACAACCGCTTCAATTCCACCTGATCGGGCTGGCCGCCGTATTCGCAAACCTCGAACGCCTCCGCGTGCTTCACGTTCGCCGCTGCGTCGCCGGGATACCATTTCTTCAGTTCCTCATTGAGACGCGCCGCGATGGATTGATTGCGTTGGCTGAAGCTCTGGCGCACCTGCTGACGCCGGGCTGCCTGCTTTGCGGGATCGTCGGGATAAAGGCTCGCATTGCCGTTCGCGCCGCCCTCGGCGAATTGCGAGATCATCACGCCCAGCGCATCGAGCTTCTTGTCCATCGTGGAATCGACGTTGATCACAATGTCCGGCTCGAACGGCGCCGGTTTCTCGAAGCGATCTGCGTAATACAGGAACACCGGATTCTTCGTCATTGACGGCACATCCGGACAAAAGAACGGCACGGTGACCATGTAGGCGGCGTCCTGCATCAGCACGCCGGTGTAACGATGGTCGGGGTGATAATCATTCGGCCGATGGCCCAGCACGATGTCGGCGTTCCACTGGCGGATGAGGCGCGTCAGCGTGCGGCGGTTCTCCAGCGTCGGTTCCAATTCGCCATCGTGGTTGTCGAGCACCACGCCCTGGATGCCGAGGATCTCATGCGCCTGGTCCACCTCGATTTTGCGACGTTTCGCCAGCGGGCCGCCCGCTTCGCGCCAGTGACCGATGTCGCCGTTCGTGACGGAGACGAACAACACGTGATGCCCTGCCGTCGCCCACAGTGCCGCCGTGCCGCCGACCTGGATCTCGCAATCATCCGGATGCGCGCCAAAGGCGATGATCCGCAGCTTGCCGTCGTCCGGCGGCATCTTGATGCCGGGAATCTGGGCGCAGACCGGCGTGGGGGCGAAGGCGAACAGGCACGCGAGCGCTGCGGCCTTGAGTGAAATGATTCGGCTCATGGTTGGAATGGTTGAGGTTGGTCGGTGGTCGGTGGTCGGCTTCATACCAAAGGCCAGCACGCGCGGCGACAACGGATTTGCAGCAAGGAATGGACTGGCGCCCCACCCCACCCGCCGCTGTTTGAAAGCGCGCGGCTCTTAACATGCCGGCTGGGTTTGCAATTGCGAAACTGGGCTCGGCTGAACAGAGTTTCGCCATGCACCGAAAGGACTTCCTGCAAACCACCGGCCTGACCGCGCTCGCCCTGCCAGCGCTTGCGAACCTCGGTTGTTCGACCGACAGCGGTTCTCGCGCTCGCGCTGTTCGTTCCTTTGAATTGGATGAATTGACCCTCGCCGATTTGCGCGCCGGTCAGGAGTCGGGCCGATTCACCGCGCTGTCCTTGACGCACAAATATCTCGGCCGCACCGACGCCATTGATCGCAATGGCCCGAAGCTCAATGCGATCATCGAGCTGAATCCCGATGCCGAGGCCATCGCCCGAAATCTGGATCGCGAGCGGAAAGCCGGTCGCGTCCGTGGTCCACTTCACGGCATTCCCGTGCTCATCAAGGACAACCTCGACACCGCCGACCGGATGATGACCACCGCCGGCTCGCTGGCGTTGGAAGGGCACATTGCGAAGCGTGACTCCTTTGTCGCGCAGAAACTTCGCGAGGCGGGCGCGGTGATCCTCGGCAAGACCAACTTGAGCGAGTGGGCGAACTTCCGGTCGATGCGCTCGACCAGCGGCTGGAGCGGGCGCGGCGGCCAGACGAAGAATCCCTTCGCACTGGATCGCAATCCCTCGGGTTCGAGCGCGGGGTCGGGCGCGGCCGTGTCGGCGAACCTTTGCGCGGTCGCGATCGGCACCGAGACGGACGGCTCCATCGTTTCACCGGCGAACGCCTGTGGCATCGTCGGCCTCAAACCGACCCTCGGATTGATCAGCCGCTCCGGCATCATCCCGATCGCGCACAGCCAGGATACGGCCGGCCCGATGGCCCGCACCGTCGCCGACGCTGCCACCTTGCTCGGCGTGCTGACGGGCGTGGACGAGTCGGATGCGGTTACCCGCGATAGCGCCGGTCAGAGTCGGAACGACTACACCTCGTTTCTTGATCTTCGCGGATTGAAAGGGGCACGATTTGGGGTTGCCCGTCAATTCTTCGGCTTCCATCCGGAAGTCGAGAAAGTGATGGCGATCGCATTGGACGTGCTGCGCAGCGAGGGCGCGATGCTCGTCGATCCGGCGAACCTGCCCAGCCACGGAAAATTCGGCGAAGCCGAGTTCGAGGTGATGCTTTACGAGTTCAAACACGGGCTCAATCGCTATCTCCGGCAGGTCGCGCCGTCGCTGCCTGTTCACTCGTTGGCCGAGCTCATCGAGTTCAACGAACGCGAGCGCGAGCGCGAGTTGCCATTCTTCGGCCAGGAAACGTTAGGTTGGGCGCAGGCGAAAGGGCCGTTGACCGACCAGGCCTATCTCGATGCGCTGCGGGATTGCCGGCGGCTGGCCCGAGATGAAGGCATCGATGCGGTGATGAACGAGCATCAGCTCGACGCCCTCGTCGCGCCGACGGGCGGCCCGGCGCATCTCACCGATCACGTCAATGGCGATCGGCACCTCGGCGGCAGCTCGTCGCCGGCGGCGGTTGCCGGCTACCCGAGTATCACCGTGCCCGCTGGATTCGTGATGGGCCTGCCGGTTGGCATTTCTTTCTTCGGCCGCGCCTGGAGCGAACCGACCTTGATCAAGCTCGCCTACGCCTTCGAGCAGGCGACCAAGCACCGGCGAAGGCCGACGTTTCTGCCGACCGTTGAGACCTGAAGCTAGTAGCAGTTGAGGTAACGAGGCTCTGATCAGTTTTTGACGAGATTGCGCAAGTGGCGGATGGAGCGCCGAGCATTGCTCGGCAGGGCGTTTGCGTCTTGTCGGGTCATGCCGAACGATGCTCGGCGCACCGGTTCAAGACTAACCGGTTATCAAACTACTTTCTTCACGCTCCGCCCGAAATGAGCCTCCTTACGTCGGCCGCTACTTGATTCAACTCCCCATTGAAACTTGAGGAGCTCGATCTGCTCGCGGTCGTCCAGCGCCCTCAGCAGTTCTTCGAGCTCCTTCGTAATCTTCGTCACTCCAAATCAATCCGGCCCCAGTCCTCCGGGCGCCCCATCACGCCGGGTCGCGGCGACCACGCGAGGCGTGACTTGTTTATGTTCTCGCCGGGAGCCGCCTCGGCCTTGTCACCGTCGTAAACGATCAAGTTGAAGCCAAGTCGTCTGGCGCCTGCTTTCAATCCGATCTCCGCGAACGGAATGGCCGCCTGGATGCGGTAACCGTCGCGGGTGCGTGTCGAGACCAGCCGGGTGGCTGGCGCGGTTTCTTCCATCGGCCCCTGGTTCGCGTCCGCGTCTCGGGCGGCGCGAACGATCCCGGTGCTGTCGAAGGGAAAGATGCCCAGCTTGTAGCATCCCATCGTGTGCTCGGCTCCGGCTTGCGGATCGAGGCAGATCTCAATCGAGTCGCTGCGCCAGTGGCCTTTGATGTCGTTCGGCGCGATGTTCGAAACGATGCGGTCGTCTTTCACTTGAACATCGACAAAGAGCGTGCGGCCATCATGCGTCATGCGGAATCGTGCGCTGCTGTCGGCTTCGTCCAAGACCTTGCCTTGTACGAGTCGAGTCTGGTCGATCGCCGTCCAGTCCGCGTTCGCCCAACCCGCGTCGGAGCCGTCGAACATTGGTGCGGTCGGCGAGCGTTTCACCAGCAGGCGAGGAACCGGATGGACGATCGCGGATGCGCTGGTCTTGCCGTTAGCGGTCTCGAATACGGCCGTCAGTTCGCCATCCGCAAGTCTGTTGGTTGACGGCGTGACGTTGAAGCGCGTGGTTGCCGAATCATTGGCGCCGACGTGAATTGAACTCAAGCGCGGCTCAACCTGCCACCCCTCCGGAACTTTCAAATTGAGCGCCCCATCGACTGCGGCGGACAGATTGCTTTGAAATCGCAGTGTCACGGGATTCGGTTCACCAACCACCAGCGGCAGGTCGGTCTTGAAAGTTGCGGCGACGTGTTCGATGCCTTGGGCCTTCACCCAGCCGCGATAATTCTGAACGGCGAGCCGTGGGATGAAATCGAGCACCAGCGGCGGGGCAGGGGAATCGGAGCCGAGGGGAAACGGTTGGAGCTTTTCATCAGGCACCGGCAATCCCTCCAACAAATCGGCACTGGCTGCGCGCGGGGCAATGAATGACTTCACGAGCGTGAAGCCTTGAGGCCGCTGCAGCCACGGTGAATTGGCAAAGTTGCCGAACGCCTGCGAGCGATGATTGACCAGCGCGGCAGCGGCGATTTGCGCGGGCGTTCGGCCATCGGCGAGCGGTTCCGTCACGGAGATTGTCGAGACGTGTTCGCCGCCGGCACCGCTGTAGAAGAGCTTGCGGGTCTGCCAAGTGGTCAAGCCGTCGCGTGATAATTGGAGCGGATAGCGGTTGGGATCGGCGGCAGCGGCAAAAGCCTCGGTGGCCAGCATTCCCGCCGCTTGATGGTGCCCGTGCTGACCGGGGTTGGGCGCCGGGTTCATGGTCAGGAGCACCTCCGGACGCAGGCTGCGGATCAGGCGTACAAGCTGTTCGAGGGCGAACGCGCGATCCCACTTCGCGAGCGTCGCGGCGGCGCTTTCCGTGTACGCCCAGTCAAGTTGATCGAGGAAGAAGGCGTAGCGAACACCCAGCGTGTTCAGGCAATCGCGCAGCTCCGCTTCCCGTAAAATCCCCAGGGCCGCGCCGCTTTGCGTGCCCACCATGTTGCCCCCGCCTTCGCCGCGCGTGCAGTAAATGTGGGCGACCACGGCGTGCTGGCCATGCGCATACCTGGCGATCGTGGCCGCCATTCCCGTCTCGTCATCGGGATGGGCGAAGACGCCGAGGAGGTCAGTCTTCAGGAGTGCCGCTCCCTGCTTAGGTGGGTTGGGCGTGGACTCGGCGGCGGCCAGCGGATGGCTGAATTGAACCAGCAACAGGATGGTGCTGGCCAACAACGCAAGTGGGATTTGGAACATGAAGTTGAGTTGAACCCCGGGGCGTGGTCCCGGCAATGGCATTCTTGCGCGCTGTCACACCGATTTTACACAGGCTACCCCTCCCTGAAACTTAGTGTTCACATCGTGGACTGGCTCGTGTATAGGAGCCGCCGTCACATCGGGTTTATGAGCAGCGTATTGAACAAGTCGATTGTGCTCGTGCTAAACAAGAGCTGGCAGGCGATCAACGTCCGCACGCCCGCCGAGGTGTTCCCCCAGCTCGCCACCAACGTGGCCACCGCCTTGGAAATCCAGGGCGAAGATGTCATGCGGCCGGTGATGTGGGACGAGTGGATCACCCTGCCGGTGCGGGAACAGGATCAGTCGGTGCAAACCGTGCGGGGCCCGATCCGGGTGCCGACCGTGATCGTGCTGGCGCGCTTCAACCGGGTGCCGATGAAGCGCCCCACGCTTTCAGCGCGCACCATTCGCGAGCGCGATGGCAGCCGGTGCCAGTACACCGGTCGCTTGCTCAGGCATGATGAAGGCTCGCTCGATCACGTGTTGCCGCGCAGTCGCGGCGGCAAGGACTCCTGGGAAAATCTCGTCTGGGCCTGCAAGCAGATCAACACCCGGAAAGGCAACCGCACGCCCGAGGAAGCCGGCTTGCAACTGCTCCGCCAACCGAAGCCGTTGCCTCCGGTGCCGGTGACGCTGACGATCAAGAACTCACCGGGCATCCCCGAGTGGAACATGTTTCTGCTGGGCGAGTAACCAAGGGGCCGGTTGGAAACCAAAGGTGGTAAACCTTCCGTCGCCGGTTGTGCCTTCACTGCTGTTTCATTTTGAAGCCGACGGCTGGCCGTCCGCCTCCTTCAAGCTTTCGTTCGGCCGCTGAACCCGCCAAGCTGGCGCCGGTTTCCAAACATGAAGCGCACTGCGGTCATTAACATTGTCGGCCTGACGCAAAGTTTGCTGGGCAGGCACACACCCAACTTGCAGCGCTTTCGCCAGGCGGGTTCGCTGGTGCCGATCGAGCCCGCGTTTCCGGCCGTCACCTGCACCGCACAATCCAATTACCTCACGGGAAAAACGCCAGCCGCCCACGGCATCGTGGCGAACGGTTGGTACCATCGCGAGCTGGCGGAGGTGCAGTTCTGGAAGCAATCGAACCAGCTCGTGACGGGGCCGAAGATCTGGGATGACCTGCGTCAGCGGGATTCGAAGTTCACCTGCGCCCAGCTTTTCTGGTGGTACAACATGTACTCGACCGCCGACTGGTCGATCACGCCACGGCCCATGTATCCCGCCGACGGACGGAAGTTTTTCGACATCTACACGTGGCCGTATTCGGTGCGCCCGGCGATCAAGCGGGACCTGGGAGAGTTTCCATTCTTTGGATTTTGGGGGCCGGCGGCGGGGGTTGATTCCCCACAAGGGAGCGCGGATGCGACGTCGCGCTGGATTGCGGAGTCAGCGAAATGGATCGAGCAACGGCAGCAACCAACCTTGAATCTGATCTATCTGCCGCACTTGGATTACAACCTCCAGCGTTTTGGTCCGGACGATCCGCGGATCGCGAAAGACTTGGGCGAGATCGATGCGCTTGCAGGTGACTTGATCGGCTTTTTCCAGAAGCGCGACGTGCAGGTTTTGATTCTATCCGAGTATGGAATCGTGCCGGTGAATCGGGCCGTGCATTTGAATCGCATCTTTCGCGAGCGCGGCTGGTTGACGATCAAGGAGGAGCTTGGCCTCGAAGTGCTCGATTGCGGGAACAGCCGGGCGTTCGCCGTTGCCGATCATCAGATCGCGCACGTCTATGTGAACGACGCCTCGATTTGTGGTGAGGTCCGCTCGATGCTTGAGTCAACTGCGGGCGTGGCTCGTGTGCTGGACGGGGCCGGCAAGCACGAGTTGGGAATCGACCATCCGCGCGCCGGCGATCTGGTGGTGCTGGCCGAGGAGAACGCGTGGTTCACTTATTACTACTGGCAGGATGATGCGCGGGCACCCGACTTCGCCCGTTGCGTGGACATCCATCGCAAGCCTGGCTACGACCCGGTGGAGTTGTTCACGGATCCCGCGCTCTCCGAATTTGCGTTGAAGGCCAGGATCGCCTGGCGGTTGCTCCAGAAGAAGCTTGGCTTCCGAATGCTGATGGACTTGATCCCGCTTGATGCGTCGCTGGTGAGGGGCTCGCATGGAATACGGCCGCGGGAAATGAGCGATTGGCCGGTGCTGATAACCTCAGACCATGCAGCCGCTGGCGGGGGATCGCTGCCTTCGACGGAAGTCTACGGCTCTATTTGCCGCGCGGTGATGGGCTAGTGGTCGGCGGGGTCGGACGGCGCTAGGGCGCGTACGGCTGATGAGTCACCGACTGGATCCGGCGCATATCAGCCAAGTCCTCGTCGTTGACCACCCGCTGCAAGAGTTTGGTGTGGGTCTTGGGCCAGCGCCATTGCCAACGTTCCGCATGCCCATCCGCGAACGACAGAACGGCTCCTTCGCCGTGGCGGTTGGCGGGCACGTCGAACCAGTACTTGTCGTAAGCGCTGTTGATCTGGGGGACGCCAAACAGGGAATCCACGATGACATTCTCATGGACTTCCATGAAGACCAGGAACTGGGAAGGCGCGGGTTTGCGGATTTCGCTGTAGCGCTTGAATGAGCGGGCCACCTGATTGTTGATGTCCAGACTCATGTTGTAGCTCCGCGTGCGCAACTGCGGCAGCTTGTTGCCGGCGGCATCCTCGATCGTCGATCGGTCGCCGGGGCAGTGGTAGAGGGCGGCGTTTTTCACGTAGGGGAACAGCACGCCGCGCTCGAGGTTGCTGGTATCCGCATCCCGGCGAGTGTTGCTGGGGCACCACGAGTCGCCTTGCAGGATCGGTTCGCCCGTTTCGACGTTCCACACGAAATTGTTGGGTGGGAGCATTCCGTCGTTGTCATCCGCGTACATCACCCAGGCGAGGCCCAGTTGCTTGAGGTTGTTGATGCAGGAGACGCGCAGCGCCTGCTCCTTGCTGCGCGAAAGCGCGGGCAGAAGGAGCGCGGCCAGGATGGCAATGATGGCGATCACCACCAGCAGTTCGATCAATGTGAAGGCCGCTCCGCCCGGCCTCGGTGGGGGCCGGTTCCCGCGCAAACATGTGATGCTAGAAGTATTCACGGTCTTTAGGTCGGGAAACCAATCCAGTGTCAAGGATCACCGCAAATAGATACCGACTTGGGCGAAGCGCAATGGAAAAATCAGGGCGTTCGTTTGCCCGGGCGATCCGGTGGCGGCTCAGTAGAGCAGCAGATCGATGAGGTGTTGACCGTTGCTGGCCAGTTCCCAACGACCGCCCTTCTTCGTCACCAGCTTGCGGCACCGGTGCGCCTGTTGCACGGCTTCGTTGACTGAAAGCAGGTGGATGCGCGCCTTTGCGGTCAGCTCGCTGCTGGTTCGGGCTATGAGTTTCATCGGCGTGCCCGCGTAGCTGAAGACGATCTCGTAGCCGGCCACTTCATCCGGGGCCACCGCGGTGCGGGTTTCAATCAGCGACGGGTAACGTCTCAAAAACCCGAAGTCCTTGTCGCGCACCTGCACCCGGCAAAGCTCGGCTTGCGATTGGATGAAGCGAACCAGGTTGAAATTCGTGCCGAGCCGGTGCTGTTCGAGCAGCACCTTCCACGGATCAAGGCCGGCCAGGTTCTGGCCGTTGAACATCCCATGATCATTGCGGGTGCCCGGCATCCGGTCCGCATGCCATTGCGGAAAGCGCTTGTTGAGGAACAGGCCGATCTCGAGGTGCAGGTGCGCGCGGTCCTTGGAGATGCCCGAACGTGTGTTGGCCGTGCGCCCGAGGGTTCCAATCCGGCTGCCGGCGGTAATTTTCGTCCCGGCGCGAACTCCCTCCTGGATCTGACGCAAATGGGCGTAAAGCGTGCAAACCTCCACGCCGTCGATACCGTGGCCAATCACGATGTAGTTGCCGTAGTTCGAAAGGCTGGGCTTGGTATTTACGTAGAGCACCACGCCGTCCGCGATCGCCAGCACCGGGTCAATGGGTTCGCCTTTGCGATCACGCTCCTGCGCTTTGATGTCGATGCCTTCGTGCAGTTGCCAACCATCCGAGCGCACGCAACCGAAGGTGCCGCTGGGCCATTCCTTGCCGACGGTCGGGACGAAAAACTGGGCCTCGGCGCCCGGCACGAAGATGTTGGCGTTAGCTGTCGGTAGCACGAAGCTCGTCGCGGCGCCCCGCACTTCGACAGCACCCAACCACAAGGCCGCCAGCCAGACCCACGGTAAACGGGCGAACAAGTTCACTTCAGCCAATCTTCTTTCTTCCGCTTCTCGATCGCGATCGTCAGCCCGTCCACCAGCCGCCGGGACTCCGCGAGGTCCGCATCCGGCGTAAAGGTGAAGACCCCGTTGGTATTGATCTTTGTGATCATGGGTGCGGCCAGCCAGCGAAGGTCGGGAAAGTGTGCGGCCACGGCCACGCGTTTCCCGAGGTTGGCGGCGGAGGCGGCCACCAGCATCCGGCGCCCGCTGTCGTCAAACGTCAGGCGAATGCTGTGGGTGCCGCCGTCCGTGCTGAGTTCAGCCTTGTCCAGGTTGCCCTCGTGCAACACCTCATCTTCGGCGACCGTGAGTTTCACGGGATGTGCCCGGAGTACGGACACTTCCATGCTACGCCGTACGACCAGCGGATTGACCTCCATGTGCAGCCGGATGGTGGCGAGGTTCTCGTCCTCCTTGGAGCTCGTGGCGCAACCGCCTACGAGGCCGGCGAGCAACAGGCCGGCGGCGAGATTCCAGTTGATGCGGTGTGACCTAAACTTCATACTGCACCCCAAGACAACTTAAACACTGACCCTTGTAAAGCGACTTATGGGACAACAATTGAAGAAGATTCAGAAACGCAAACGCCGCGCCGCCTACCTCGACCGCAAAAAAGTCGCGGCGAAAGTGAAGACCGCCAAGAAGAAGAAATAGCTTGGCGTCATAGCTTTTGGCCCCGCCCAACCGGCGGGGCTTTTTTGTGGCTCGACCCGGCCGGGTAATCGCCTACGCTCGGTGGCAATCACCGATTCCAGACCGCCATGAAATACTTTTCTCTCCTCGCGCTTTTGACCGGCATGTTCGTGACCGCTGCCTGGTCTCAGGCGCCCGGTCCGGACGAAGTTCAGAAGCCGCAGACCTTCACCACCACCGTCACCGAGACACAGCGCTACGATTACCTGCTCTTCCTGCCGAAAGGTTACGACGCCGAGCCGCAGAAGAAGTGGCCGTTGATGCTGTTCCTCCACGGCGCGGGCGAGCGCGGCACCAACGTCTGGCTCGTCGCCGTGCATGGCCCACCGAAGCTCGTCCGCTCGCAGCCGGACTTCCCGTTCATCCTCGTCTCGCCGCAATGCCCGTCCGACCAGCGCTGGAATCCCGAAGCCCTGATCAAGCTGCTCGACCAGATCGAGACCACGCATCGCGTGGACAAGTCACGCGTGTATCTCACCGGCCTGAGCATGGGCGGCTTCGGCATGTGGACCTTGGGCATCCGACATCCCGACCGCTTCGCCGCCATCGCGCCGATCTGCGGTGGCGGCGACTGGCTGGAGGTGCGGTTGAGTTCGCGCAAGAACGGCCCGGCCCTCAAATCACTTCCCGTCTGGGCCTTTCACGGGGCCAAGGACAACGTGGTGCCGCTCTCCGAATCCCAGCGCATGATCGACGTGCTGAAGAGCGCCGCCGGCAATGAGAAGGCCAAGCTCACCGTCTATCCCGAGGCCAATCACGATTCCTGGACCGAGACCTACAACAACCCGGAGCTGTTCATGTGGCTTCTGGAGCACCAACGGGAGGGGAGGGAGTAGGCGCAACCCAATCCGATCTTCGCTCATTGATCATGTCCAGAATCAGCACCAGCGCGCCGTTGCTCCTGATGGCCTTTGTCCTCCTCGGCGGCTGCAAGCATCGTCCGCAGATCGATGAATATTCCACGGACAACATGTACCATTGGATGTCTTGGTACGTTTATGAGTCTAAGGCAAAGCTCTCGGTGTTCGGCAAGCAACGGCTCCGCGAGATTGTTTTCGACAAAGAGGAAGAAGATGCATGGCGGCGACTTGCGGTCTTCGACGTTTTTGAGGACCAGGTGCGCCCTGGTTGGCGGTCACGCGATTTCGGAACCCTGTTCAAGGATCCAAGCTGGATCAATGGCGCCCAGATTACCCCAGTCTTTGGCGTGGGAGGATTTATTGCAGTGGATTTGCATGACAAAGAAACGGACCTCGTTTTCACCTTCATTCCGTTCGCTGAGAACCGGGGAGATGCTGATACAGGTGGCATCGACATCTGTCTGGGTGGATTGAACAAGCAGTTCGGCTTTACGAATGAAGCAGAGGCAGTGGCGCTGGCGAAGGCATTTCTTCGCGGAGATTTGGAATCCAACGAAGTCTATCTGATCGAGTTTGCCATGAGTCACCCTGATCGGTTGAGTGGCTGCATCCAGCGATTCACCAAACGCGGCCATGGATTGATGCCGTGGCGGTAGGTGGGGCACGATCCTCCGGTCGCGCCTTCGATCCGACGAACCGGTCTCGTTACGCCATCGAGGCCGATCACCGGAAAGATACTTTCGCTGAGCTATTCGTGACGCAGTAGCCAAGGGGCTGTTCGAATGCCCCCGGTCCGTTCGAGGCGCGCGCGGAGCGACACGCCCCACCTTCTGGCTCCGTGTCTTCGTTCCCTTCGTTGGCTTCTGTAAACGGTTTCCGGCTTCCTCAATCCAGCCCGCACGCATGTTTCGCCCGGGCGAGCACACCGCGCGCGACGGCCCGCGCCTTCTCGGCGCCCGTGTCGAGCACGCCGTTCACGTAGTCCAGGTTCGCGGCGAGTTCCGCCCGTTTGGTCCGCGCGGTGGCGAAGTAATCCCAATAAACCTCAAACAGCTTCTTCTTCAGATCGCCATAACCCGTGCCGCCGGCCTTGAGCTTCTCCTCGAACTCCTTGCCGCTGTCGGCGTTCAGCACCTTCAGCAATTGCACGGCGAGATTCTTGTCCGCATCCGGCTTGGGTTCCTGTGGCGTGCGGCTGTCCATCACGATGCCCATGATCTTCTTCCGCGTCGGCTTTTCCTCGCCGAAGATCTCGATCGTGTTGCCGTAGCTCTTGCTCATCTTTTGGCCGTCGATGCCGGGCACCAGCGCGACCTCCTCGCGGATGCGCGCCTCGGGCACCACGAACGTCTGCCCGTACGTCTCGTTGAACTTGATCGCGATGTCGCGCGTGACTTCGAGGTGCTGCTTCTGGTCCTTGCCCACCGGCACGATGTTCGAGTCGAAGAGCAGGATGTCCGCGGCCATCAAGACCGGATAGGCGAACAGGCCGTGATTGACCGCGCCCTCGTCGCCATCCGCCAGCTTGGCGACCTTGTCCTTGTAACTGTGACAACGCCGCAGCAAGCCCATTGGCGTGACGGTCGAGAGCATCCACGCGAGTTCGGCGACTTCATGCACGTCCGATTGCCGCCAAAAGATGCAACGGGCGGGATCGAGTCCACACGCGAGGAAATCGAGGGCAACGTCGAGCGTGAACTGCCGGCGTTGCGCGGCGTCGGTGAGCGACGTCATTGAGTGATAGTTCGCGATGAAATAGAACGCCTCGCCCTCTTGCTGGAGTTGGATGGCGGGCAGCATCGCCCCGAAGTAATTGCCCAAATGCAGCGCGCCCGAGGGCTGGATGCCGGTCAGAATTCGCATGGCGCGAGAGCTTACGGAGGGCAAGGGCCGTTGCAAGTGCGCGGTGTCTTCAGATCGGAATCCCGAATGGTAGGGCAAGGCTCCTGCCGCGCCCCAGTTGCCGGTGATTTGAGTTTCGTGAAATGTTTCCACGCCGACAGGTTCACCGAACTTTCGGTCAGTAGTTGGAGTTTCCGAATCCCAACGGGATTCCGTCCCAAAGCCCAAGGTTGGTGCCCCGCGCCTACCTTGGGAGATCCGCGTAACCAATGCACCAACCCAAATGGGGTTGCGGCTGGTTCGATGTGCATTGGGTCACAACCCCGTTGGGGTTGATCGTTCGTTGCCGGTTACCCTGGGTAGCTCGCACCTCGCAACCCAGGGCTGTGAGCCTCAATCCCTTTTGTGATAGGCGGTCTTTGGCAAGCGCCTACGTAATATGCGCCCCCTGAGTCTCGACGTACACCGCGTAGAGCGAAGTGCTGCCCGCCATGAAGAGGCGATTCCGTTTGCTGCCACCAAAGCACAGGTTCGCGCAAATCTCCGGCAGCAGGATCAGACCGATCCGCGTGCCGTCCGGCGCGAACGCATGGACTCCGTCATAACCCGCACCCACCCAACCTGCCGCCGCCCAGATGTTCCCATCGACATCGCAGCGAATGCCGTCCGCCCCGCCGTTCGTGACTTTCACCGCGTTGGGGGTTGAGTCGGGGACGATCTTGTCACCAACCATCGAGGCGGCCATGGTGGCGAACTGCTTCCCCCCCTTCAGCCGGGTCTTTTCCGTGACGTCAAAGACCATGATGTTCTTCGGTGCACCAGTGTCTGCTATGTAAAGTTTCTTATAGTCCGGTGAGAAACACAGGCCGTTGGGCTTGACCAGTTCGTCCGTAACGAGCTCGAGTTTGGCTGACTTGGGGTCGATCCGGTAAACCGCTTCCTTCAGTTCGAGTGGCCGTTTCTTGCCCTCGTAGTTCATCATGCTGCCGTAGCCGGGATCGGTGAACCAAATGCCGCCGTCGGGATGAACTACGACATCGTTGGGTGCGTTGAGCGGCTTGCCGTTGAACTTGTCCGCCAGGACGGTTATCCCGCCGTCGTGCTCGTAACGGACGACACGCCGGTTGCCGTGTTCGCAACTGAGCTGCCGGCCCTCGTAGTCGAAGGTGTTGCCGTTGCTGTTGCCCGCCGGTTGGCGAAACATCGTCACGCGGCCGTCGTCCTCGATCCAGCGAAGTTGCACGTCATTCGGGATGTCGCTCCAGAGCAGGTAGCGGCCGACGGCGTTCCAGGCCGTGCCTTCGGCCCACAGCATGTTCGGGTTGTGATAGAGCCGCTGCACGGGCGTGTTGCCCAGCTTGTATTTGTCGAAGCGCGGATCGAGCGACAGGATGTCCGGGTCCGGGTAACGCGTCGGCACCGTGCCCGTCCAGTCGCGGGCGACCTGGCCCACGGCGCGAGTGGCAGCGACCGCGCCCGCGGCGGCGAGCGAAGCGGACTTGAGGAAGTGGCGGCGATTGCCGGCGAGGGAGGAATGGGATGAGTTCATGGCGGAGGTATCGGGTTTTGCTTCAGGGAACAGTGAGAAGATCGTCCACCGACGGGCGTTCGTTCAAGCCTGGAATCGTGTGTTGAGCCGCCGCCACCAGTAGCAGCCGAGGTGACAAGGCGCACGCTGAATGTGGGCATTGGGGAGCGCACGCGTCTCGCGTGCCGCGGAGCCGTCCCGGCGACGCCTGCGGGCGGCTGCGTGTTGGCAAACCAAACGGTGCGGGTCGGAGCGGGCGTCAAACGGTGTTCGGCGCGCGCGACGCGGGCGCTCTCCTGAACGGAATCGCTCCAGTTTTGAGCCTGCTGACGTCGGCTGCCACCAGCCCAATGGACGGCTACCGCGCCGAGATCTCCAGCATCCGCTCGATGGGCAGCCGTGCGCGCGCGATGATGTCGGCCGGCAGTTCGAGCTGCGGCGAGAGATCGGCCATGCAATCGTGCAGCTTTTCCAGCGTGTTCATCTTCATGAACCGGCATTCGTTGCAGGCGCAGTTGTCGGTCGGTGCGGGAATGAAGGTCTTGTCCGGGCATTCCTTCTTCAAGCGATGCAACATGCCCGCCTCGGTGGCCACGATGATCGCGGGCGCTTTCTGTTCGCGGCACCAGCCGACCATCTTCTCGGTCGAGCAGACTTCGTCGGCCAACATGCGGACGGCCTTGGTGCATTCGGGATGTGCGACCAACGGCGCGCCGGGATATTGCTGGCGAATGCGAGTGATCGCGCCGTGGGTCCACTCGACGTGGACGTAACAGTTGCCCTTCCACAGGGTCATTGGCCGGCCGGTCTGCTCGATCACCCACGCGCCGAGGTTTTCATCAGGCACGAACAGGAGATCGCGATCCTTGGGTGCCGCTTCAACGATCTTCTTGGCGTTGCCGCTGGTGCAGATCACATCGCTCAGCGCCTTCACCTCGGCTGAACAATTGATGTAGGTGACCGTGTAAAAGTTTGGGTTGGTCGCTTGCAATGCGCGGAGCTTGTCGGCCGGGCAGCTTTCCTCGAGCGAGCAGCCCGCGTCGATGTCCGGCAGGATGACCGTCTTGGTCGGGTTCAAGATCTTCGCCGTCTCGGCCATGAAATGAACGCCGCAGAACACGATCACGTCGGCGCTGGTCTTCGCCGCCTGCTGCGAGAGACCCAGCGAATCCCCCACGTAGTCAGCCACGTCCTGAATCTCGGCGACCTGGTAATTGTGGGCAAGGATGACGGCGTTGTGTTTCTTCTTGAGCGCGAGGATCTCCTTCGAGAGCGAGTCGAGGCGGGCCGGGGGCGTGGGCTTGCGCACCGAAAAGCGCTCGACGCCGACGCCGGTGACTTCGTTCAGATCAATCATGGGTTAAACGTAGGGCCGCAAGGGGCGGGGTTCAACTTTGCTGTGCGGGCTTTCTTTGATGCTTCAAAACCACCAGCAGGTAAGATGCGATCACCAGGTTGATCATCAGCGCCGCCAGTTTTGCCCAGAAGTAACCCGGCCTGGATAGTTCGTAGAGCTCGAATGGGATGTAGCCGCAGCACGAGACGATGGCAAACCACTCGGCCCACTTGCGCTGATGCCAGAGGCCCAATGCCTCAGTGAAGCGGACCAATGAGTAAATCATCGCGAGCCACGCCAGCCATTGGAGCCGGAGGTCCGAGAGGTTGCGCGCTGTCTCCAAAAAAATCCGGGGCAGTTCATGGGCCGGGTTGAGATGTAGAAAAGTGACTATGTGTTCCGCGGTTGCCTGCAGCTTGCTGTTAAGGCCGGAGAACATGGCAAAACCCGTGAGCAGCACGAGGAGCCCCTTGGCCGCTTCAAAAACTGCGACTGCTCGTACCCCGGCTTTGTCGATCTTGGCGGTGTTCACAGTGGTCTTTCGAGGTGGCGAGTCAGCTGATTGGCAGGGTTTGTTGATGGCTCGCCAACGGCTTGGCAAAAGCCTTCATGCCGCTGGTTCCCCACCTTCCGGGCCGTAGAAGAACACCCAGGTCGCGAAATTGGCGCTGAAATCCTCAAACCGGTGCTCCACGCCCGCCGGCACGAACAACACGTCGCCCGACTCGAAGGGCGCTCGCTCGTCGGCCTTCACGAACGTTCCGGTGCCGGCGATGACGACATAGACTTCATCCCGGCTGTGCGGTGTCTGGCGATCGATCCGGTCGGGTTTGTAGATCTCGACGGTGAGCGAGCCGTGCCGGAAAAGCTCCACGAACTCACGGCGGCTCGCGGCGAGGGCTTGCAGGGCCGAACTTGGTTGAAGGTGCTTCATTTGGCGGTTGGCGGCCGGCAGCTTTTTACAACGGACCTCGGCTTGTCACGGGATAAGTGCGCGTGGTTTCGCAGTCCGGGCGGATTGCGGTTGGCCAATCCAATTGACACCGCCACCGCTAAAGGCCTAAAACCCTGCGTCATCCAATTCCAAGTATTATGCACGCCCGCAACCCGCTCCGTCTTACATTGGCCGTCGCCGCTTCCTGCGCGCTTCTTCACACCGGCTGCCAGACCCAACCCAAACTAACCCCTGGACAACAACTCGTCATGAACGGCTACGTTTACGTCGAACCTTTTGGCAAGACTCAGGACGGCGCGGCCGTCGAGATCTACACCTTGAAGAACGCCCAGGGTCTGACCGCGCGCGTCATGACTTACGGCGCGATCCTCACGGAGATGCACGTGCCGGACAAGGCGGGCAATTTCGCGGACGTGACGCTCGGGTTCAACGACCTGACCGGTTATCTCAAAGGCCACCCGTTCTTCGGTGCCACGACCGGTCGCTACGCCAACCGCATCGCGGGCGGCAAGTTCTCGCTCGACGGCAAGGAATACAAGCTGGCCGTGAACAACGGACCTAATTCGCTGCACGGCGGACTCAAGGGCTTCGACAAGGTGATTTGGAAGGCGCGTGAGATCGAGAACCACCTCGGACCTTCCGTGCGCTTTGACTACACCAGCGTCGACGGCGAAGAAGGCTATCCGGGCACGCTCAAGGTCGTGGTGGTCTACACCCTCACCAATGACAACGAGCTGCGCATCGACTACAGCGCGGAGACGGACAAGGCGACGGTGGTGAACCTGACCAACCACGCGTATTGGAACCTGGCCGGGGAAGGGGAGGGCACGATTCTCGACCACCATCTGCAAGTACTCGCCACGCAGTTCACACCGGTGGACGACACCAGCATCCCGACGGGTGAATTGAAGAACGTCGAAAGCACGCCGATGGATTTCCTCAAGCCGCACGCCCTCGGCGAGCGTATCGCGCAAGCGCCCAACGGCAACGGCTACGACCACAACTTCGCCCTGCGCAAATCTGGCGACGGCACGCTTGATTTGGCTGCCGTTCTGAAAGACCCGAAGAGCGGCCGCGCGATGCAGGTGTTCACCAGCGAGCCCGGCATCCAGCTTTACACCGCGAATCACCTCGACGGCTCGCTGACCGGCAAGAGCGGCAAGAAGTACGTGAAGAACGGCGCCGCCTGCCTCGAAACCCAGCATTTCCCCGACAGCCCGAACAAGCCGGCCTTCCCCTCGACGGTGCTGCGGCCCGGCCAGAAGTACATGACCACGACGGTGCATCGCTTCCTGGCGGAGTAAGGCTCCGACACGCTTTCCACCGAATCAAAAAGCCGCGCTGTGAAGCGCGGCTTTTCTGTTTGTCGCCGGCAAGACCATGCGGTCGATCACCGTTGCTTTCGGAGATTTTCAAGAAACGGAATGACGCTCTTTGTGAAATAGGGTTCCTGCGTGGACCAGAACAGGTAGTCCACCCGCAGCTCCGCCCGTGCGAATTCGAACAGTTCCGCGATTGAAACTCTCCGACTCGTCATTGGATTGATCGCCTCGTAATTGCCAAACTGGACTGCGATGCCGGTCGGCACTTTGCCCGACGCCGATTTGATCAACGGATAGCTGTGGTTCAGTTGCCCTTTGCGAAAAGGCAGCAAGTCCGGCCCACCGACCCCGATCCCGTTCGCGGAGGCAAACCCATAGATCCCCTTCAAGTAGCCCTGATCGTTCCCGGGCAGCCATTCGCCGGGCATGAAGTTCGCGTATTGTAAGACTACGGACTTCGGAAACGCCGCTTTCGCGGCTTTCATGTTGGCTTGGATGGCATCGCGATAGCCCGCGAACGTGAAGCCCGCCGGATGGCGATTCGTTTTCTCGCCAAAGCTCACCGCCGTTTCCGGCAGATTGAGGCCGACAATCTGACCGTCCAGTTGGCGACCCAGTTCCTGCAACAGCCGGTGGAATCGCGCCCGCACTGCCGGGTCCCAGCGACGCGCCACCCAGCCTTCGGGCTTGGCCTTGGTCTCCGCGTCGTCTTCGAACGCGAATTGGAGATCAGCGCCGCCGTGATACTCCGGTTTCTTGCGGAGGTAATTTGGGATGAGGACCCGGTTCGTGTCGAAGCTGGCCTCCTGAAGCTGGACGAACAGTTTCTTGCCCTTCGATTTAAGGAAATCGAGGTCGTCGCGGATCGGCTTCAAGTTGTACTCACCCTCGTCCGGTTCCAACTCCTTCCAGGTGTATTTGAGTTGAGCGCCCTGGAAGGTGTCGGTGTCCGCAAACCAAGGCTCACGAATGCGCTCCCGGTCCAGGTTGAAGAAGACATAGTGGGCCGGTGCGGCGCCAGCGGCGGGGATTGTCGCCGAAGCGAAAAGCCCGCACGAAACCAGCGCAATGCCAGCCATGATGCGGAACAGGCCAGTCGACCGGGCACGAGTGGCGGACTTGGAAAATCGTTCCATCAGGCGAAGACCTGTTTCACGAACTTCAAGCTGCGCGCGTGGTTCTCGACGACGGAGCGGGTGATCTTCGTGCCCTTCTCGAGAGCGAGCTCAACGGTGTAGAGCGGGGCGAGTTTGTTCTTCTTCGCGAAAGTCGCCACAGCCGCATAGTCGATGTCGCCGGTGTCCACGTCCTCCCACCAGATCTGCTCGCGGCTTTGGCGGAGATGCCACGACACGACGCGGTTGCCGTATTCTTTGAGGGCATCCGCCGGTTGCACGCCGCCGCGATAAACCCAGTGGACATCGTAGCAGAAGTCCACCGCGCCCGCGTTTGAGTTGCGGAAGTTGTGGTGAAACTCGCGCGCCCCATTCGCCATCTCGGGCGTGTGATGGTGAATGCCGAACCGCAGTCCCATCTGCTTCAGCCCGCCGCCGAGCAGCTTCAACGCGCCGACCTGCTTCTTCAATTCCTCGTCCGTCTTCTCCCGGCCAATGGGATCAGGATTACAGTTGATCACGCTGAAGCCCGCCGCCTTGCACGCCTTCGCCGCCGTGAGGATGCTTTCGACGGTGGCTTCCGCTTTGTCGTCGTGTAACCGGCCGCCCGTATAAAGACTCACCGGCTGCATACCCTTCTTTCGCAGCTTCTCGGCGAAGACGGCATTGTTCTCCGGCTTGCCCAGATCAACGCTGGCTTCCGCATAGTCGTAGCCGGCATCGCGCAGGGCGGAGAGCACCTCGTCAACCTGCTCATAGGCATTCTTGCCTTCACGTTCGTAATACTGACCCCACCCGTAAAGTTGCGAACCGATGAGGATCTTCGTCGGCGCATTGGCACCGGCAAGCAGCGTTGGAGCGGCTGCCAGCGCTGTGGTGGCGACCACAGTGCGCTCGAGGAAACTGCGGCGTGTCAGTTTGTCAGTGGAGTTCATGGGCCGATTGAAACACCAGATTGCCCTCCGTTCAAAGGAGTTCTGGCCGGAGTTTAAAATGTCACTTGCCAGCCGGCTTGCATTTCCGTAGCTTCTGTCACGACAGAAATGAAAAAGCTATCGCCAGTTGAACAACGGTTCGTCCTCCACTGGGGCGAGATGGGCACCCGCTGGGGAATCAACCGCACGGTTGCTCAGATTCACGCCTTGCTCTTCGTGTCCCCCAAGCCGCTCAATGCCGAGGACATCTGCGACGCGCTGGCGGTGGCCCGGTCGAATGTCAGCAACAGTCTCAAGGAACTTCAAGGGTGGGGCATTGTGCGCCTGGTCCATGTGCTGGGGGACAAACGGGATCACTTCGAATCCCTCAAGGACGTGTGGGAATTGTTCCGAACCGTGCTGAATGAGCGCAAAAAACGGGAAATCGACCCGACCCTCGCCGTCTTGCGCGAGTGCATTGCCGAAGCGGACAAGGACGAGGCAACCGGTGAATATGCCGAGACCAAGATGCGTGAGTTGGCGGATTTCTTTGAGGTCTCGACGGCTTGGTATACGCAGATCAGCCGGTGGCCAACCAGCGCCGTGACCAAGCTGCTTACCCTCGGCGACAAAGCCCGCAAGCTGATTGGTATGGGTGACTGACGATTAAAAAAATTTGCACCTTTATTTCTGTGACTACAGAACTGACAAAACAAAACGATGAAGCGGTCATTCGTGGTTGGATCTTCTACGACGCGGAGTGCGCCGCCTGCGTGCTGAGCCGGAACCGCGCGGGTCGACTTTTCGAGTCGTACGGCTTTCGTTGGGTCCCGCTCCAGACTCCCGGTGCCGCGGCCCGCCTCGGCGTGAGTGACGGCGACTTGGCGATGCGGATGCATCTGCTCACTGCGGAAGGGAAAGTCCGGCACAACGCGGACGCCTTCGGAGTCCTGTGCCGTGCGGTCTGGTGGCTCTGGCCATTAGGCGTGCTCTTGCTTGTGCCAGGATTTCGAGAAGTTGGTCAAGTCGCTTACGACTGGCTTGCACGAAATCGTTACTGCTTCGGCGGCAGGTGCAAGTTACCCACGAAGCGCCAACCCGATCGTTGGTTGCCTTTGGTATTGTTGCCGACGCTGGCAATCTTGCTCGGCAGCAAACTGGAGCCGTGGGTTTTCATGTGGCTGCTCGCTTTCGCGATTTACGCCGGCTGCAAGTGGCTCACTTACCGCGATGCGCTGACCGAGGGTGTGTCGGCACCGGCAAGGACACGGTTGATTTACCTGCTTCTCTGGCCCGGCATGTCGCTGAAAGAGTTTGCCGGACCACCTCCCATAGCCGACCGAACAGCTGCAAGTATGCACCTGCTCGCGGCCATCAGCAAAACGCTGTTTGGCGCGTGGCTGGTTTGGTTTGGGGTTCACGGAGTCGCTGACGAAGCATGGTTGCTGCGCGGCTGGGTCGGCATGATCGGGCTAATCATGATGCTGCACTTTGGAACTTTTCACGTTCTGGCACTCGCGCTCCAAGCCGCTGGCTTCAACGCGCGTCCCAACATGCGAGCTCCTTTGCTGGCTAGTTCACTGGCGGATTTTTGGGGTCGCCGGTGGAACACCGCCTTCAACGTGCTCGCGGATCGCTATGGGTTCCGTCCGTTGAAGCCACTGATTGGACCGCGCACCGCGCTGGCGACCGTGTTCCTGGCCTCTGGATTGATTCACGAACTAGTTCTCACGCTGCCGGCCGGGGGTGGCTATGGATTGCCAACGCTCTATTTCGCGCTGCAAGCAGCGGGGCTTTTTATCGAGCGTCTGGCGCTGGTGCGCCGTCGTCCGTTATTGAACCGTGTGTTTGCCTGGCTGGTGCTCCTGGCTCCGCTCGGCTGGCTCTTTCCTCCCGTGTTCGTTCGCAATGTCATCCTGCCGATGCTCCAAGCTTTCGGCGCCACCTGAACCTGTTCGCCTATGAAACTGACCATCATCCTTCAACTCGCGGGCCTGATGCACCTCGGGCTCCTCGGCGCCGGCGTGCTGATGCCTGGTGTCGTTGGATTGCGCGCTCACCTTGCGCCACTGCCGCCATTCATCCGACAGCTGGTTTGGGTTTACTACACGTTTATCGGATTTTCGTTGGTAAGTTTCGGTTGCGTGTCGTTCTTCCTCTCGGACGCCCTCGCATCCGGCGAACCGTTGGCCCGAGCTGTCTGTGCGTTTCTGGCTGGGTTCTGGTTGCTGCGGTTGATCGTGGCGACCTTCGTTTTTGATCTGCGCCCTTACCTGACCAACGGCTGGCGTCGGGTAGGTTATCACGCCACCAACATCGTGTTCGCGGTCTTGCCGGTGGCCTATGCCTGGGCCGCGTGGAATTGAGGCAACCTGTGAAACTTCAGCTTCCCGTCATCGAAGGCGTCATTGCTCGTCGGCTCTTGCTGAACTTCCGCGTGCGACCCGATTTAATAACGCCACTGTTACCATCGCCGTTCCGGCCGAAGCTGATCGACGGCTGGGCGATGGCGGGTCTCTGTTCGATCCGGCTCGAAAATGTTCGACCGAAGGCCTTGCCGGCGCTGCTGGGACTGGCTTCGGAAAACGTAGCTCACCGCATCGCCGTAGAGTGGGACGACACCGACGGCCTACGCGAGGGCGTATTCATCCTGCGCCGCGAGACGAACTCCCGGTTGAACAAGCTGCTCGGCGGCCGAGTGTTCCCTGGCGTTCACCAGTTGGCCCGCTTCGACGCGTTGGAAACTGAACGTCGGCTCAAGATCGACGTGACCGAAGCCGACGGCCGGCGGTTGGTGCGCGTCGCGGCCCGGACGGGCGAACCCTGGCCGGTGAGTTCGGTTTTCGGCTCGCTGGCGGACGCGTCCACGTTCTTCCAACGCGGCAGTTGCGGTTGGTCGCCCGATGGTCGCGGTGGCTGCGAGGGTCTCGAGGTACACATTGCTGACTGGCGCGCGGAGCCGCTGTTTGTCGAGCGCGTGGAATCGAGTTTCTTTGATGACCACAGTCGCTTCCCGGCCGGCAGCATCGAGTTCGACAGCGCGCTGCTGATGCGCGGCATCCCGCACGAATGGCGGGCCTTGAAGCCTTTGGCCCCAACGCGAAAGGAGGCCGCATGAGCCGCATCACCCATGACATCTGCGAACTGTTGGACGTGCCACATCGCGCCCCCGGTAGGAGCCGACGTGAGGAGGCTCAATTCAACGACAACCTGCCAAACGATCAACCGACGACGATCCCGGTCGCCGGTGTCGCGCGCTCCCACCCTTTACTCCACGACTCCAATCCGCCAATGCCCAGTCAGAGCCTCCTCACGTCGGCTCCTACCCGCGCCAAGCGTCGCATCATCCTCGCCGGTGGCAGCGGCTTCCTCGGCGGCTTGCTGTCGAGGCATTTTACCGAGCGAGGCTGGAACGTGGTCGTGCTCAGTCGGTTGGCCGCCCCCGATCAGGTGGCGAGCGACGTGTTGACCTGGGATGGGTGCACGCTGGGCGGATGGACAACAGCACTCGATGGCGCTGATGCCGTCATCAATCTCGCCGGGCGCTCGGTGAACTGCCGCTACCACGCGCGCAATCGCCGGCTCATGATGGACTCGCGCGTGAACGCCACCCGCGTCATCGGTGAGGCCATCAGCCTCTGCGCGAATCCGCCCCGGGTCTGGCTGAACTTCAGCACCGCTACGATCTACAAGCACACGTTCGGTCCGGCTTGGGACGAACGCGGCGAGATTGGCGCGACGCCCGAGGCTCGGGACGCGTTCTCGATCGAAGTCGCCACCGCTTGGGAACGCGCGTTCAACGCGGCTCTCGCGCCGCGTACCCGCAAGGTCGCACTGCGTTCCGCGATGGTCTTCGGCCTGAACGCTGATGCCAACAATGTCTACCGCGTGCTGCGGCGATTAGTCCGCTTCGGCCTCGGCGGACGCATGGGCAGCGGCCGGCAATTCGTGTCGTGGATTCACGAGGCGGACTTCTGTCGGGCCGTCGAATTCTTGATCGAACGCGACGATCTGAGTGGCCCAGTGAATCTTGCGGCGCCGAATCCGCTTACGAACGCCGAGATGATGTGGACGCTCCGGAAGGTTCTGCGAATGCCCGTTGGTTTGCCCGCGATAGAATGGATGCTCGAACTTGGCGCGTTCTTTCTCCGCACCGAGACCGAGTTGATCATCAAGAGCCGTCGCGTGATTCCGGGACGACTGCACGGAGCTGGTTTCAAGTTCGAGTTCGAGAAACTGAAAGACGCGATCCGCGATCTCGAACGAAGACTGTCCGGATTGTAGGGCGAGGCTCCTGCCGAGCCCTCGATCGGGTCTCATAGTTGACGGTCATGAACGCGATCGACCAAGCCATATCTGGGAGCGGCGGCGTGTCGCTGACCTCAATATCGTCGGACTACCGCCGGCAGCCCCTCCCGAGTGACCACGCCCGATGCGACATGCTCGCGCTACCTGGCGAACCGTTCTGGCTGTGCGACTGGACCGAAGTGGTCTTCCTGCACTTCGAAGTCGAGGCCGCGACTTTACAGCGTGAAGTGCCGTTCGCGCTTGATCTGTTCAACGGCCGCGCCTTCGTAAGCCTCGTGGAGTTCACACTCACCGACATGCGACCGCGCCTCGGTGGACCTCTCGGCCGACTGTTGTTCAAACCTTTCGGCACACAGCGATTTCTCAACGTCCGCACCTACGTCCGGCATCGTGAGCACGCCGGCATCTACTTCCTCGGCGAATGGCTGGATGCGCCCCGCCTGAATCTGCTCGCCGGCCCGGCGCTCTACGGACTGCCCTTCCACTTTGGGCGTCTGAGTTATCGCAACTGTCCGGTCCATGGTCGCGTCAGCGGCACCGTTCGAGCCGACGCCGGTGCGTTTGCCTATTCCGGAACGACCGTCGATCAGCCGCGGCCCGCCGCGCGTGGATCGCTCGATGAGTTCCTGGTCGAGCGCTACCGGGCGTTCACTTGTCGCGGCGATCGACGGGGCTGGTTCCCCGTCTGGCACCAGCCTTGGAAAACATCTCCGCTCACCGCTGAACGCACTGAGACAACCTTGCTCGCAAATACCGGCGATTGGTTTCAGACCGCTCACTTTCATTCCGCGCACTGGTCTCCCGGCGCGGGCGGCGTGTGGATGGGCTGGCAAAACGGAATTTGACGTGTGGTCGACCTCGCCCAGATCGGCGGAAGAGCCCCGTCAGTTCCACACTAGGTTGCTCTTGGCTTTCTCGATCTCGAGTTCCTTGCGGGCCATTGAAATCCGGGTCTTGATTAACTCGCGGCTGACTTCGTTGGCGCCGCTGAGCTCGCGCTCGAGCTGGGCGATGCGACGTTCGTATTCCACCACGCGCTCGCGGATCTCCGGGTGCAACCGGGTCAGCCGTTCGTTCAACAAGTTAACCTGGCCGGAGGCTTCGGCCTGGGCGCTGACCGCTTCATTGCGCTGTTGAATCAAGCGTTGAACAAACTGTTGTTTCAGCCAGCCGCCGAGTTGATGAATGAGCCCTTGCCGCAGCGCGGCGATCTCCGCGGGGTCCTGCATGGTCGGTTCGGAAATCATGAGTTCTGATCGGTCCGCAGCGCGGCCCGCCCAGCGCGCCAACCTCGGGGCAGCCATGCCGCCAGCGATCAGGGCGAATCCAAACAGGCTCAGCCACCATTCCGTCCAGCCGCGTTGCTGGGCGGCTTGGGCGAAATGTGACCGCAAGCTCTCGAGCTCGGCGCTTTGAACCAACGTGATGGGTTCGGCGATCTTGAGGATTTGGTCGCCCGCGTGAAAATCCACCCGCACGTTGATATGCTCGGCGAATTCGGCCCGGGCGGCTGAAGTGAACGCCGGATCAAACGTCACGTTGGCAGCGGTGAATTGCGCGGCGAAGGTGGCCCACTCTGATCCACCGGCGGTGAGTTCGTGACGCAGCTTGGCCCGTGCTTTATCGAGCGAGATCATGACGCGACGCTGCATTCGGCTGGCGCGTGATTCGAGTTCGGCGGTGTTCGTCAGCCCGCCAGCTGCGACGGGGGCGCTGATAAAAACTTCCGCGTAACCGGTCGCTGCCTCGGGCAATTCATCTTCCACGACGTACTGGCGGAGCGCCTCGCGAATGGCCGTGGCGGTTTGGTTGCGAAGCCGATGGGGCTCGAATTCAGCCGCCCAATCTCGCGCGAGTTCATCGGCGAGCGGGAACTCCGGATGCGCGAGGCGAAAGGCGGCGACATAATCGGTGAAGCGGTCCGATGCCAGTTCGTCGTCGGCCAGCGCCACGGGCCATTGGCGGCGCACGCCTTGCAGGAACAACGCATGCCGTTGCCCGTAGTTGTCTTGAAAGCGTTCGGTGGCCAGGTCGCCGATGCGGGCGTCAAAGCGGTACAGCGGCGGCAGCCGTCGGCCTTCGCGCTCGCGCGCAGTGGCCGTGGCTTCGGGATCGATCACGCTGAGATCAACGGGGGTGACGAGATTCTGATCCGCCAGTTCGTCGGCTTGATACCGGGGCACCTGCTCCCGCCAGGCACGGGCGCCCGAGAGGATCGCCTGCGCGAGAACGGCGAGCAGGCCAACGGCGATCAGCAGGTTGCCCAAACGCCGGGCGGCGGTGCGATTCCCCCGCAGGTATGGAGTCGATGGCGGCGTTGAAGTCACTGGGCAACGCTCTAGCAAAGCGGCGCGGCGGGGGCGACACTTTTCTGGAGCTCGCCCCATGGTGGCCAGCCCTTCGCGATGGCGCGGCTTTTTCCTTCATTGCGTCCCCGATTGTCCCCAATATCCCGGCATGTCGTCCTTGCAGATCATGGCGGTTGCGGCCGTGCTGCTTTTCACCGGTGCGAGTTTCTTCTTCGCGCTCGCGGAGACGGCGTTGCTCTCGCTGGGCGAATGGCGGGTTCGCCAGTTTGCCGCAGACGGCCGGGGCGCGGCCCGACGCGTTGCCCGGCTTTTGAGCGAGCCAGCGGAACTTGTGGCCACGCTGGCCTTCGGCTCCACCAGTGCAAATGCGTTGCTGGTGACGGTGGTGTTTCTATCGATGCTCAGCGGGCAATGGTTGAATCCCATTGTCATGGTGGTGCTGCTGCCGGTGGTGCTGGTCGGCTGCGAAGTTGTGCCCAAAGCGCTGGCGGTGCGCTCGCCGGAGCGCTGGGCGGTGCGCGTGGCCGGGCCCGTCCAGGTTTTCCATGTGGTCACAGCGCCGTTGCGAATCGTCGCCCGGGCCATCACCTCGCTGGTGGTGAAGAGTGTGGTTCCGGCCAGTGTACGGCCGACCCAGCAAATGACCGAGGGCGAGTATGAGGAGTTGATAGAGCTGGCGTTTCAACAAGGCACCATCGCCCGCACGGAGAAGGACATCATACTTGAAATCATCCGGCTCGACCGCCGGACGGTGCGCGAAGTGATGCGTCCACGCACTCAGATGATCTCGCTGTCGGACGAGCTCTCCATCGAGGAGATGGTTGCCGCCGCGCGCCAGCACGGGCACCGCCGGCTGCCCCTTTACGATGAGTCGCCGGATACCATCGTGGGCATTCTGAATGCCCGGAAGCTGCTGCTTGATCCACGGATGGATCTGGAGGAAGCGGTCGAGTTTCCATCGTTTGTCCCGGAGACGATGAATCTCCTGACGCTGTTGCAGAGTTTTCAAAAGCAGAAACGAGGTCTGGCCATCGTGTTGGATGAATACGGGGGCACGGCCGGGCTGGTGACGTTGACAGATATTTTGCGCGAGCTGATCGGTGAGATTCGCGGGGAAGGCGAGGAGGCGGCGTTCCAGCTCGAACGGCTGGGACCGCGACGCTGGCGGGTCAATGGAACGCTGAAGCTCGAGGCTTTCCGCGAGGAGTATCCCGGGCTGCGAGACCATGCAGAAGTTGACACGCTGGGCGGCCTGCTCGTCAGCCGGATGCAGATCGTTCCCCAGGCGGGGCAAGGCGTGGTGGTGGATGGTCTGCGGCTGACGGCCGAGGAAGTGGACGAACGGCGGGTGCGCGTGGTCCGCGTGGAGGCGGTCCAGGATCAACGCGGAAAGGCCGGCGGCGCATGAACAGCACACTCACTTTTGTCGGCGTCCTACTGGCGATGAGCGCGTCATTTTTGTTTTCCGGGATGGAGTCGGGCCTCTTCGCCTTGAGCCGCGTGCGGATCCGGCAATTGATGCGCAGGGGCAATCACCGGGCCGCCTTACTCCATGATTACCTCGAGAAGCCAGAACGATTCCTGTGGACCATTCTGACGGGCAACACGATCGCGAACTTCCTGCTCGTCGCCTTGCTCGTGACTGGGCTGTACGCTTGGAATTCGCTCGACTCGATCACATTTTGGGTCGCTCTTGGCGGGGCGTTGTTCCTCATTTACGTGCTTCTGGATTTGCTGCCGAAGGTGCTCTTCCGGCGATTTCCCAACCGGCTTTGCCTGCTCATGGTGACGCCGTTCCGTTGGCTGGCCGTCATCTTGAATCCCGCCGTTTCCCCGCTGACCTGGCTGGCGAACCGGCTTGCGGGCGGCGAAGCGCGCGCGGGGCAGGTCTTCGGCAACCGCGAGGAACTGCGCGCATTGATGGATGACGCGCAGAATCCGCTCAGCAGCGAAGAGCGCACGCTCGTCAACCGCGTGCTCAATTTGCAGAAGCTCACGGTGCAGCGGGTCGCGGTGCCTTGGGAAAAGATTCGGCGCACAACCGAGGATGCGTCCGCTGCGGAAGTGCGCGCCCTGCTCGCCGAATCCGGACGCTCGCGCATGCCCGTCACCACGGCGGATGGCTTGCAGGTCATTGGCGTGATCAGCATCAAGACCTTGTTGTCGCGCGCCCGCCTCGATGCGGCGGAGCGCGTCCGGGATTACATGACCCCCGTTCTTTATTTCGATGCCCATACCCGGTTGGAAGAGGCGCTGAAGCAGTTTCAAAAAGGCGGCCATCGGCAGGCCGTGGTGCTGGATGCCGCGCGTCAGCCCATCGGGATTGTCAGCCTCACCGACGTGCTCAAGACCATTTTCGGGGAGGTGACCCTGTGACGAACGAAACGGCCATGATCGTTCTCAAGCTGCTGGCGGTCGGACTACTCGTGCTGATCAACGGCTTCTTCGTAGCGGCCGAGTTTGCGCTCGTCAAGATCCGCAGCACCCAGCTTCGTCCGCTGATTCAAGAGGGGCATCGCGGCGCCCGGTTCGCGAAGCAGGTCGTCGACAATCTGGACGCGTCCCTGAGCGCCTGTCAGCTCGGCATCACTTTGGCGAGCCTCGCCCTCGGGTGGGTGGGTGAGCCCATTTTCGCCACCCTGCTCGCGCCGCTCATGGACTGGTTGAAGATCGAGTCGTCCGAAGTGCGGCACACCATCGCGTTCATCGTGGGCATCAGCACGATCACGTTCCTGCATGTCACCGCCGGGGAACAGGCGCCCAAGCTGCTCGCGATTCGCAAGCCGCTGCCGACCGCGCTCTGGGTGGCGCGGCCGCTTCTGTGGTTTCACAAAATGTCGTATCCGTTTATCTGGACGCTCAACGCCGCTTCCACGTGGTTGTTGCGACGGATCGGCATTCATCCCGGCGATGAGCATGGGCTGGAGCACTCGGATGAAGAATTGAAGCTGTTGGTGGCGACTGCGGGCCCCGCCGGTGGCCAGGAGGGTTTCGGTCGAAGCATCGTTCTCAACGCGTTTGATCTGGCCCAGCGCATCGCGCGCGAAGTCATGCGCCCGCGCCCGGAGATCGTGGTGCTCGATTCAACGGCCAGCATTGATGAGTGTTTGGAGCTGGCGCGGCGGACGCGCTTTTCACGGTTCCCCTTGTGCGAAGGCGGCGATCTGGATCGCACGCTGGGCGTGGTGCATATCAAGGATCTCCATGGCCGGCCGGCCGGCGTTCAACTGGGGCGCGATCTCCTGCCTGCGGCGCACAAGATTCTTTACATCCCCGAGACCACGCGGCTGGAAAAGTTGCTCCAGTTCTTTCTCGAGCGCCGCCTTCATTTGGCCATTGTGGTGGACGAGTATGGCGGGACGGTGGGAATGGTGACGTTGGAAAATGTGCTGGAGGAACTCGTCGGTCAAATTCAGGACGAGTTTGACCAGGAAAAGCCGCTGATCGATCCGGTGTCCGACGGCATCTGGGTGATCGACGGCGCGCTGCCGTTGCACGAACTCGCCGAGCTCACGGGCGAAAGCATCTTCAGCGAAGGCATCAACACGAGCAGCGGCTGGGTGACCGCGCGGTTGGGCGGTTTTGCCAAGGTCGGGGATGTGGTCCCGCTGGTGCGTCATGAATTGCGCGTGCAACAGATGGAAGGCCTCCGGGTCGCTTCGTTGAGAGTGACGCGCGTGGTCACCGCAGTGCCGGAGCTTGCCGATTAGCGCAGCTCTGAACCCGAGCTTTCGCCAAACTATTTCGTGAAAGCCATTTCGCATCCTGCCGAGCTGGTTGTGTGCAACTAGTTGTTGAGCAGTGGGTAGTGATCAAACAAGGGCGGGCTTTTCCGAATGATCGCATCCCCCGAACGGGGGATGTTCGAGCTTTGTCGGTTTTGATATCAAAGGAGCGTCGATTTCCCAAGCGCTTGCGATTTTTTCGCAGTGGAGCTGGTCAGGACACGATTCGTGGGGTGGGGCGCAAGTCCCGATACGAAATACTGCCTCCCGCCGAACGGCGGGAGGCAGTATCATCTTGAAGTTCATGTGACGACGATTGGCAAAGGCATTCAGATGGGTGGACAATCCGCAATGGTGGTAGGTGACGACTCGGCACTGCGGTGTTTGACTTCGGCTATTCTTCGGCAACAGGGCTTCGTGGTTGCCCAAGCGCGTTCGATGGAGGAAGCGAGGCAAGCCTTCGACAACGACGGTGACTCGACCGCGCTTCTGATCGCGAGTCTGGACGCCCGCCACAAAGAGAACGTGATTGGTCAGGCGCTGGGATTGCGTGCTCGGCACCAACGGCTCAAGGTAATCCTGACCTCTGCTTCGAGTCCGCCCAATGTAGATCTGGAGATCATGCAAGGTGCGGGCATCAGTTTCCTTTCGCTTCCGTACTCGTTCTCCCGCTTCAGCCGCGCGGTAGGTGGTGTTGCTGGAGGGCCGCCCGGAACCGCTTGCTGGTCTGCCGTCGATTTGACGACGGCAACTGCTGCCGGTTCGCGTGAACTGGCGGCGGCGGCGGCGGCGGGCATCCGTGCGTGGTGAGTCTGTGCTCGCCCGGCAGTCCGGAGGTGGCTAGCGTCGACGCCGATGACCAACCCATCTTCAGGTGCGCTCGCCGGTCCGCTTTTGCGCCTGCTCAAAGCCAAAGGCCAACTCCTCGAACCCAACCTCTTCATCGGCAAGGCCGGGCTCAGTGCGGAATTCTATCGCAGCCTCGGCGTGGAGTTTGGATTGAGGGAATTGGTGAAGGTCAAGTTTATGGCCTTCAAGGAGGAGAAGAAGGAACTTGTGAAACAGCTCGTGACCACGTCAGCGAGCCACCTCGTCATGCGGGTGGGTAATGTCGCCGTGCTCTACCGCGTGAATCCGGACCCGACCAAGCGGAAGTTTGAAACCTAGCTTCGCCGAGCGACCGCCGCCTAGAAGCAGCGCTTAGCTGCCGCTACATCGCTTGCGATCTGGTGACGAAGCGCGTCCAGCGACTCAAATTGCTTTTCCTCCCGGAGGCGTTGGATGAATTGCACGGACAACTTCTCTCCGTAGATTTCCTTGTTGAATTCCAAGAGATGCACCTCGAGTTGCAATCGGGGGATGTCTGTCCCCAGCGTTGGCCGGCTGCCGAGGTTGGCCACTCCGCGTAGCAGCTTTCCGTGGAGTTGCACATGCACCGCATACACTCCCGTCGGCGGTGTGACCAACCCGCGGACATCCAGATTTGCCGTGGGAAATCCGAGGGTCCGGCCCAGTCGATCACCTGTCATCACGGGGCCCACGATTTCGTAGTCCCGGCCGAGCATCTGACTCGCCGCATCGAGATCTCCGGCCTGGATGCGCTCGCGGATGCGCGTACTGCTGACGACCTGACGGTCGAGCGCGACGGCGGCGAGTCCGTGAACCTGGAAATTGTTTTCGCTCCCCATGCGCTCGAGCAGCGCGACGTTGCCCTGGCGGCGATGGCCAAACGTGAACTCGCTTCCCACACAAAGTGAGCGCAGCGCGCCGAATCCCTGGCGCAGCTCCTCGATGAACGATTCCGCGGTCCGTTTGCTGAAAGCTTCGTCGAAGCGGATCACCAGCGTGGCATCGGTGCCCAGGCTGGCGATGGCTGCCAATTTTTGTTCGAGCGAATAAATGGCGGGCGGCACGGCATGGGGGGCGACCACCGAGTTCGGATGCCGATCAAACGTGACCACCACCGAGACCGCTTCTTGGTGGCTGGCATCAGCGATCGTCTGCCGGATGACCTGCTGATGGCCGAGATGCACTCCGTCAAAAACCCCGATGGCCGCGCAAACCCGTCGCGGCGCGCCTGGTAGCTCGGCGGCTGCCTGCAGCACGTTCATGACACCATGGTGACGGCAGCCAGTTGCCTGGCCAGCGTTAACATCGGGATGATGCGACCGAGGAGCCGGTCGTCGTCGTAGCGCAGTAGGTCGTCGAACGGCACCGCGTCGGCGACGCTTAACTGTCCGGAGACGGTGCGCCGGAGATCTTTTAAGTGGGCACCACAGCCTAGTTTCTCGCCCAGATCGTGAGCCAGCGAGCGCACATAAGTTCCCTTCGTGCATTTCACGCGGAAGGAGGCGTCAGGCGCCGCGTAGTCCTCGAACTTGAACTGGTAAATGTGGATCAACCGCGGTGCCCGTTCCACTTCGATGCCTTTGCGCGCCAGTTTGTAGAGCGGAACGCCGTCTTTTTTGATGGCGGAAACCATCGGCGGAATCTGTTGGATGTCGCCCGTGAACGCGACCGCCGCTTCGTTAAGCTGGTTGACGGTGAGTTCCGGCACCGGGCGCGTGTTGGTGGTCTTTCCGTCGGTGTCGTAGCTGTC
>JANLTG010000202.1:0-59749 GCA_031362805.1 bacterium | reverse complement strand
TGGCGGCAATCTCGGCCGTGCCCCTGCCTTGGTCATAGAGTTCGATGATGCGCTCGCGGACGGCAAGCGGGATGGCTTTCATACCCAAGCCATACCCCAGCTGCCCACAATACGCTACCTTATTGATGGAAACGCTCTAGTGATCGTGCCTTGCGGGACCGTCGTCGCCTCCAGCGCCCGCACCGCATACGGCGCCGAGGTGAGCAACTGGCGCGGGGCCAGGGTCGTGAACGCGCCGCCGCCATTGGTCCGCACGCTGATCTCCAGCCAGAGGTTCGCGCCGTTAAGGTTCACCGCGTCGAAGTCGATGCCGGTCGTGAACAGGCCATTGGTCACGCCCACGCCGGGGTTCACCGGGATCACCGGCGCGGCGGCGCCGTCGGTCGGCGCATTGAGCAGGCGGAACATGAAGTCGTACGTGCCGTTGGCCGGCTGGCTGTTTTGCGAGAGCGCTCCCTGATAGGTAAACGCGCTGGTTTGAGCGCGGAGTTGAATCGTGACGGCGAGCAGGAGGGCCGCGCCGACACCGAGTAATCGAGTGATTGTATTCTTCATAGCCTTGGCTGATTTCCAGTTTGGAAAGTCGCCAGTGAGGGAGAAGCTGGCAAGCGGAAAGATGAAACCAAGGATTGTAGCGGCGGTCTGTGACCGCCGGTGAAATCTCAGCTCGAATCGGCGGCGCTCACAGAGACGCCGCTACATCAGCAGGGAGGGACCGATCCCGCTCAGCGGGACGGTCCCCATCCAATTGGGGACGGCAGGCTTTATATGGGGACGGCAATATGCCATCCCTCCCGTGCGTGTCCGGGCCGCCGCGAAGGCTTGGACTGCGGCAGTGCTCTGCCGCTTTGGAGCGCTTACGCATGGGCGGATGCCTCACAAAGCGCCGGAGCACCGGCGCAGTCCAAGACGCTGGCGCGCTATTTGGGAGCGCCATGATCTGGGCAAGCTGCTTGTCCTACTTTAACCGCGCCTCGATTGCTTCCAGCCGCCTGAGCAACAGATCTCCCCGACTTACGGACGTCCGCCAGGTTTTGGACCGTGGCAGTGCTTTGCCGGCTTGGGTGTTATCCCCGACTGCCGACGTCGCTGCGCTCGTTGGCAGGAATCCACGGCGGACCGGCAGGTCCGCCCTACCATGATGAGGTAGGGCGGTGCTGCCGCACCGCCGTGATCAATCCAACTCGTCTTCGAGGCGCAGGTCGTCGGCGGCTTCGCGGAGGCGATAGAAGCGGCGTTCCTGACCGGCGGCTTTCGGATCGACGAAGTCAATCGCGCCGTCGCGCACCGTGTTGCAGTCGATCTGCCGCCACTCGCGAAGGTTGTTGGAAACTTCGACGGCGTAGCTGACGCCGTCGCGTCCGCCGAGGCGCAGGCTGATCAAGCCGTCGGGCAGCTCCACGCAATCCGGCCGTGGGCGGTCGTTGTCGAGGATGTAGGCAGCGGCACGACCCGGTCGGCCGACGATGTAGGGGCGCTCGGCCGCAATCGAAACGTCGGCGAGCGCTGGCGGCTCGACGAGTTTGAGGATCACCGTCTCGATGCGCTCCGGCAGGTTGTCATCAACCGGGTTGACGACGATGACGACCGAGCGTCGCCCGGCGGGGATGGTGACCATGCCGCTGAGTTCTTCGTAGTCCTCGCCGTTCGTGGCGCTGCCGTCGATCTGGTAGTGGACCGTCAAGGCGTGCTCCGTCGAGCCGGTGCGTTTCACGCGGAGGCGAGCGGAATTCGGTTCGCCGTTCGGTCCTCCTTCGCGCGCATACGGATCGCGGCTGTGAATGGTGACGACGGGCGGGCCATCCGGTCGCACGACCTTGATTTCGATGGGTTCAGAGACGGACTTCGCGCCGTGGTCATCGGTCGCCACCGCGGTCAGCACGTGGCCGCCCACGGGAGCGCTCAGCCACTTGAACTCGAAGACCTGTTCCTGACCCGGCGGCGGCGCTTGAATGAAGTTGAGCGCGACCTGGCCGATCTTTTCGCGGCCATTGTAGAACTCGACGAGCCCAACCCAACCATCGGGATCGACGGCCAGCGCGCGGATCTCAATGTCGGTCGGGGCGTCGAACGTCTCGCCATTCAACGGTTGGGTGATCGCGATCCTTGGGCGATGATTCTCGTTTTGATCGTTGTCGCGAATGAACGCCACCGCGCGCGCGGGCTCACCGAGCTCGTAGCAACCCGGTGCCGGCGGCCAGATGGCCGGGCAGGCGATGGGCGCGAGTTCGATGACAACGGTCTCAGTTCCTTCCACGAGATGGTCGTCGGTCGGTTCGATCACCACGGGCGCGCACCACTCGCCAGCCGGGATGGTGACGCGACCGCTGAGTTGTTGATAATCGAGGCCGTTCTTCGCCACGCCGCCGAGGTGATAGAAGACTTCAAGGGGCAGATTGTTGTTGAGCGTACGATGGACCATGAACGTGGCGGTGTTGGGCTCCGCAGGGTCCGTGTCCGGCTCGAACGGGTCGATGTTGGGGTTCGGTCCGCCTTCGGCCGCGATCGGATCGACCGCGATCACGATCACTTTCGGCAGCGGATGTTCATCCACCACCTTGATCCGCACCGGCTCGCTGCGGCTCTGGCTGCCGTGGTTGTCGGTGGCTTTCGCGATAAGCAGATACTCGCCGGCTTCAGCGTTGTTCCAGACCATTGAGAACGTCTGTTCCTGGCCGGGATCCGGTTCCCGGATGAATACGATTTCCTGTTCGCCGATCTTCACGCCGTTCGCGAAGAACTCGACCTTCGGCACCCAGCCGTCGGGATCAAGCGCCTTGACGACAATCTCGATCGGCTCGTGCATCGGCAACGCCGCGCCATTCACGGGCTGTGTGATCGCGATCTTCGGCAATTGATTGTCGGCGCTGTCGTTGTCGCGGATGAAAGCGATCGCTTCGCCGGACTCGTGAACGACCCAGCAGTTGGAATCGACGTTGCCCGCCGGATCAGGCAGGCACGGCGGCGCGACGAGCGAGAGCACGACGGTCTCGGTGCCTTCGACCAGTTGGTCATCATGGGGCAAGATCACGACATCGACATGCCAGGCGTTCGGCGGGATCACCGCGACGCCGTGCAACTCCAGATAGTCCGTGCCGTTCGCCGCACTGCCGCCAATGCGATAGGGCACCGTCAGCGCGCCGCTCACATCGCAAGCGCGGCGGCTGATGCGGATGGTCGCTGTGTCGGGCGCGACGATGCCGGGTGCGTTCGGAAACTCGTTTGGCGAAACCTCGGTTGCGATGGGATCAAGCGCGGTGATCCAGACGTGCGTGCGTGAGCAAGGATCCAGCACGCGAATGTGCGCCGTCTCGGAACGTGTCGAGGCGCCATCATCGTCCGTCGCGACAGCCACCAGTTCATAGGAGCCGACGCCGGCCTCTGCCCAGAGCAACTCGTAGAGCCGCTCCAGCAACCCCGCGTGGTCGTCACCCGGCGTCACCACGCCGAGGCTTTCGTCATTTGCGAAGAACTCGACCTGCGTCACGTGACCGTCGGAATCGCCGGCCGCGGCGGCGAGCTTGATGTCCGCGCCCAGCGGGAAGGTGCTGCCATCCGGCGGCGCGATCAGCGCGACTCGTGGCGGCAGGTTCGCGGGTGCCGGTTCGTCGTCGTGAATGACCGCGCGCGCCGCGGCGGGCTCACCGATGAGGTACGGCCGCAAGTTGATTGGCTGCCCATCCCCCAGCCCGCTGACTTCGAGCGGCAGCAGTTTGATCACGACGCTTTCGTCGCCTTCCACGAGCAAGTCGTCGATAGGATTGATGACGAGGTCGGTAGACTTTGCGCCAGCGGGGATTTCAATCATGCCCGAGAGCTCGGTGTAATCTTCGCCATTCTTGGCCGTGCCGTCGGTACGGTAGAAGACCTTCAAGGCGTGCTCAGTACTGCCTTCGCGCTGCACTTGAAACAGCGCCATGTCGGGCGGAATGGCCAGCAGCGGACTCTGCTCGCGTGCCGCGCCGTCGATCGTGTGAATGGTCACCACGGGCGGGCGTTGCACTTCCACGACTTTGATCTCAACGGGGCACGACCAGGTGGTTGAGCCCAGGTTGTCCGTCGCCAATGCACGCAGCACGTAGTGGCCGGCAGAGACGTCCTGCCAGACGAAGACAAACGGCTGGAGCACGGGCTGCGATCCGCCTTCATCCAGCGGGCGTGCAAGGATCGGCGGGTTGCGAACGATGCCGAGGCTCGTCTCGCCATCGAAGAATTCGACGGAAACCACGCGGCCGTCGCGATCTCGGGCGTCCGCGATGATCGTGATGTCGGCGGGTCCACGGAAGACACTGCCATCGCCCGGCCGCACAATCTCCACGCGGGGCGGCAGGTTCACCGGCAACCCGTCGTTATCGCGGATCACCGCGCGGGCGCGGTCGTGACGGCCGACGAGGTAACAATCCGGAGACGGCGGCCAGATCGCCGGACAGACCGGAGCTTCGAGCGTGAGCACCACGGACTCGGTTTCCTCGATCAGGCTGTCGTCGATCGGTTCGACCAACACCTCCACGCTGCGAGCGCCCTCGGGAATGGTCACCATCGTCGGCAGTTCTGAGTAGTCGGCACCATTCCCCGCCGTGCCGGTCAGGCGATAAAAAACGGCAAGCGGCCGATCGGTCGGCCCGGAGCGTTTGATCACGAACGTCGCCGTGTCGGGGTGGGGGAGCGCCAGCGGATCCAGCGGCAGAGGAATTCCCTCCGTCGCGATCGGATCGCGGGCGAGGACATGAACGATCGGTTGGGGCGGCGGTTCAGTGATCGTGATCTTGATGGGCGCGGATTCCGCGGTGGCGCCTTCGTTGTCCGTGGCCACGGCGACCAGTTCGTATTCGCCGGGAAGCGCGTTCTCCCATTTCAAACGGAAGATATGATGCGGCAGAATCTCGAGGTCGCTCGCTTCAAAGAACCGCGGTTCGAGATCAGGGAAAAGATCGGCGCCATCAACCCGGGCCTCAGCAGCGCCCGCGTTGCTTTCCAACGCCAGCCCGGCGGTTCGCAGGGCGACCCAGTTGCGGGCGACGCCGAGGCTCCGGCCATTCGCGAAGAACTCGACGGATTCGACCCGGCCATCGCGATCCCAGGCGCGCGCGGTCAGGAGAATGTCCGCCGGACCCGGAATCACCGTGCCGTCGGGCGGGTTGGTGAGGGCCACGTGGGGCGGTTCGTTCGCGGGCTTGTCGTTGTCGATGATCGTCACCACGCCGCGATGCGGCCAGCAGATCACGTACGGTGGGATGGGCGACATGAACGGCCCATCGTTCAACGTCGCCACCACACGTTCGTTGCCCTCGAAGAGTTCGTCGTTGATCGCCGCAACCCGGATTGGTGCGAACGACGCGCCGGCGGGAATTGTGATTTGTCCGGGAAGCTCGGCGTAATCCACGCCGTTCTGGGCCGTGCCGCCCAGGGTGTAGAAGACCGTGATCGCGTATTGGGTTGGCCCCGTGCGCACGACGAGGAAGCGGCCATTTTCCGAGCCGCTCTCGGTGGCGATCGGGTCGGTAGTCAACAGGATCACCAACGGACGTGGAGTCTCGGCGGCGAAGATTGGGAGCGACAGTGCGACCGGCCCGAGGATAAAGGCACACGCAGCCAGCCAGAGGGAACGCAGCGTTTTCATAGTAAACAGTTGTGGAAAAGTTCCAGAATCTTACACGCGAAATTGTGCCGTCCAACTCAGGGGGACGAAAATCAGCCGAACTCACAACGGCTTAGCCAACAATTCAGTTGGATTGGGGAGCGCACGCGTCTCGCGTGCTGCGGAGCCGTCCCGGCGACGCCTGCTGACGGCCACGGGTTGGCAAACCAAACGGGGCGGGTCGGTGCGGGAGTCAAACGGTGTTCGGCGCGACGCCGAACACGGCCCGCGAGACGCGCGCGCTCCCCTGACCGGAATCGCTCCGGCTTAGATAAAAACGATTCACGGCGCCGCCAACGAGGCAAGCGGGCAGTTGGGGAATATGGCCCAACGCTCGCGGGACTGTTGGGAATGCAGACGGAGCAACGTGCTACTCCGCGTTCGCCACCTGCACCTGCTTGTTCAAACTCCCGCGTCGATAGCCTTCTAGGTCGAGCGTCACGTGCGTGTAACCAAGCTGCTTCAATTCACTGGCTACTTTGCCGTAGAGGGCGGCTTCGAGCAGCCGTGGCAGCTCGCTGGGGCCGACTTCAATCCGGGCGAGTGAGGGTCGCAGCTTGGCGGTGTCGCGATCGGCGGGCGGCGGTATTTCCGGCAGATTGCCCAGCTCGTGATGTCGCACGCGCACATCGTGGAAACCCAGCCCGCGCAACACCGCCTCGGCGCGCTCGATCATCGAGAGCTTCGCCGGGGAAACGGATTCGCCGTACGGAATGCGCGAGCTGAGGCAGGCCATCTGCGGCTTGTCCGCCGTCGGCAGACCCAGCGCCGCCGACAGCTCGCGGATCTCCGTCTTGGACAGGCCGGCCTCCTTGAGCGGGGCGCGCACTTGAAACTCGCCGGCCGCTTGCGCGCCCGGTCGGAAATCGCCCACATCACTCGCGTTCTCGCCATAGGCGATCACCGCAAACCCTTCGGCGCGGGCCAATGGTTCCAGCTCGGTGAAGAGCTCATGTTTGCAGAAGTAGCAACGGTTGATCGGGTTCGCGAGGTAGTCGGCGTTGTTGAACTCCTTGGTCTTCACCACGCGCACGGGAAAGCCGAATTGTACGCCCAAGGCGAGGGCTTCCTGAAACTCCGCGCGGGGCAGGCTCGCGGAATCAGCGATCACCGCGAGCGAACGATCGCCGAGCACGTCGTGCGCGACCTTCGCGAGGAAGACCGAGTCAACGCCGCCCGAGTACGCGATGACGCAGGAACCGTAGCCCCGGAGGAGGTCGCGCAAGTGATCGAGTTTGGCCGAAGTCACGCGCGGAACGTGGCACTGGCTGGCGGGGTTGTCGAGGAGGAGCACCGGAGAGATTGGGCAATGGAGTGTTGCCAACTTTGTTCAGGAGCTCATCCCTCCACTACTCCGGCACTCCAATATCTTCACTGAATCGTCGTGCTCAAGCCGCTGTGCGGGATGACGTCTACTTTCTCGAAGCCAAACTGGATGAACAGTCCTTCGAGCTGTTGTTCGGCGCGTTCCTCAGCGTCCCGGATGATGCCGTTGGCGCGGGCCGCCCGGCGGATGTCATCGACCGCCGTACGACGGGCGTTCTGTTCGAGATCCTTGTCGAACAGGCGGAGCATCCCCGTGGTGCGCTCGATCACGTGCGTCTTGTGCTCGTCCAGATAGCAATCGGTGATCTGCGCCGCCGGCAGATACACCTTGAGCGTCTTGCCGCTGATCTCGAGGTCGCCGGGTTGCAGCTTGCCGAGATCAATGCCGGCCTTGGCGATGCCATGCGCCACCAGCAACACGCGGCTTTCGCCGTACCATTTCGCATCCTCAATCACGACGACCTTCTCGATCACGTATTTGACGGTGACGAGCTGGGAGAGGCCCTGAATTTTCTGAAGGATCGCCGGGGTGTCGAGCTGACGGACTTCGCCGTCGGAGAGCAGGAGATAGGGCAGACGCGGCAGCAGGATCCCCACGCCGATGCCGAGGAGCAGCACCGCGAGCAGAATCCAGCCGGCGATCTTGAGCTTTCGGGAAGCCATGCGCCGCAGTGTAGTGAAATCAATTCGGCTGCAAAGCGGGAAAGCGGGATGTGAATGGGGTTAGGCGGTTAGAGGCCAAGCGTGGGAGCAATGAGCCCTCAACATTCGGCACCCAGCTTCGAGCGTTCGATGTTCGAAGTTGAATGTTGAGAGTTCAGTTCCGCCCAGTCACGGCGAGTTCTTGTTCCCGCCACCCAAAAACCTCCGTTGGATCAGTTTTTCCACGGCGTTCATCGTGGCTTCCAGCTCGGCGCGCTTGCGATCCTGGGACGGGTTGGCGGTGGGTTCGTCGGCGAAACCAAGGGCGTCGGTGCAGCGCTCTTTCAATGGGAGATGTTCGTCGCCGTGTCCCAGTTGCTTCGTCAGTTCCCGCACCCTGTCAATTCGCTCGAACGCTTCCGCAATGTAGTCTTTGGCCCGCGCCACCGTGAGCGTGCCGCGTCGCACGTCTTGCAGCAGCCGACATTCAAACGTCCGGCAACACTGCGGGCGGTGCGCGTAGATGCCGCACATTTTTCCCTGCAACGCCGCGCACGGCTGCACCAGCAAGCCGCCGCCTGTGTCGTCGTCGTCGATTTCCAGCCCCATGACTTCGAGCCGGGCGGCCTCCGCTTCGCCGGCCAGTTCCACGTCGGCGAACAACGAGCCATCGCAACAAAGCCCGCACGTGGTGCAAAGCGCGTCCGTGAGGCTCGGTTTCATGGGGTGACCATGGCGAACTGTCCGGCCGGAGGAAAGCGCGCAGGCGAACCCGCGACAACCAGGGCCAGGCGAGCGGTTCCCTTTTGAAAGCACCGGCGGCATTCGGCTCATGGCGTCGGCGGCGGAGGAATAAAAAATCGTCTTTGCTCGGCAGGGGAGCTGCATACACTTTGCCCATGAACCAGTTTCATTCCGCTCCTTTCCCCGTGGCCCGCCCGCGTCGTTTGCGGCAATCACCCGCCCTGCGCCGGTTGGTTCGCGAGACCCGGCTAGCCGCTGACCAACTGGTCTTGCCGCTGTTTGTGCGGCCGGGTCGCAAGGTCCGCCAGCCAGTCGGCGCGATGCCCGGCGTGTTTCAACTGTCCGTCGACGAGCTGATCAGGGAAGCGGCGGCGGCGCAGGCGGCGGGGGTTAATGCTGTCCTGTTGTTTGGCATTCCCGAAAAAAAGGACGCGCTCGGCACGGGGGCCTACGCGAAGGACGGCATCGTGCAGCGGGCGGTGAAGGAACTGAAAAAGGAGCTGCCGGAACTCTTGGTGATCACCGATGTCTGCCTCTGCGAATTCACCAGCCACGGGCATTGCGGGATGATCCAGTCGACGCGGCACGGCAAGACGGTGGCGAATGATCCCACGCTCAAATTGCTGGCGGCGGCGGCGGTGAGTCACGCAGAGGCCGGCGCTGATATCGTGGCGCCGAGCGACATGATGGACGGCCGGGTGATGGCCATCCGGACGGCGCTGGATCAACGCGGACTTTCCGACACACCGATCATGTCGTATGCGGCGAAGTTTGCGTCCGCGTATTACGGTCCTTTTCGTGACGCGGCCGAATCGGCTCCGAAATTTGGTGACCGCCGGAGCTATCAGATGGACTCGGCGAACGGCGACGAGGCGCTGCGGGAAGTGGCGCTCGATGTTCGCGAAGGCGCGGATATCGTGATGGTGAAGCCCGGCATGGCCTGCCTGGACATCGTGTGGCGGGTGAAGGAGGCGTTTCGGCTGCCGACTGCGGTCTATGCCGTCAGCGGCGAATACTCGATGGTGAAGGCGGCGGCGGCGAACGGTTGGATTGACGAACGCGCGGTCACGTTGGAGTCGCTGCTCGCGATGCGCCGGGCGGGAGCCGACATTTTGATCACGTATGCCGCCGTGAACGCGGCGAAGTGGCTGCGGGAGGGGTAAGGAAAGTTGCCGGGTGCGACTTCAGCGCGTTTGCATGAACGCGATGGCGAGGAACACAAGGATGATCCCCCCGAGGATGATGCTGATCGTGATAATGATCGTGCCCGCCTTGTTGGACTTCTTCTTAAAGTTCGGGTTGGCGGTGATCGCGTCGGGCCGCGTGCCGGACTCGAGATCGTTCAATTTCACGCCTGCCGGGACTACCAAAGTGCGGTCCTGTCGCTTGCTCGCTTCCTTGGTGTCGGCCGTTTCGAGGCGCAGCTCCAGCTGGCCCAGTCGGAGGATTTGTCCGCTCTGCAACGTGCTCTCCGTCACCTTCTGGCCGTTGATGTAAGTGCCGTTGGTGGATTCGAGGTCCTTGACGATCACTTGATCGCCCCGCAAAAGAATCTCGCAGTGATGGGACGAAACCGACGGTTCCGCGACCTGGAATGCGTTGTCTTCCACTCGGCCGACAGTGGTCCGGTCCACCTTTAACTCATAGGTGCGTCCGGTAAACCCTTCTGTAAGAACTACAAGTCTGGCCATAGGTAGGTGATTTGCACGTGATTATCTTCACGAGCAATTTCAAGTCAAACCGATTTATCCCCGTCGGCTTGGAATCGGGACGTCCCGGCGGCTCAGCGCCACTCGTGTTTGGGATACTTCCGCTGCATTTCGGACTTCACCCGGGGATAGTGTTCGCGCCAGAAACCAGCCAGGTCCTGCGTGATCTGCACCGGCCGCATGTTCGGCGTGAGGATGTGCAACAGCACCGGCACCCGGCCCCGCGCGATCTTCGGCGTCTCGGTCACTTCGTAGAGTTCCTGAATGCGCAACGACGTGTGTGGTGGCTCGCTGGCGGAGTAGAGCACCTTCGGCGTTTTGCCGTTGCTGAGCTTCAGCCGCTCGGGCGCGTGATCGTCCACCAGTTGCCGCTGCCTTGGGTTCAACCATTCCTTCACCGCCTGCTTCACCGGGCGGTCCTTGATCTCTTTGTAGGTGAATGCGCCGTGGCAGAACTCCCCTATCAAAGAGCGCCGCGCCTCGGCGTCGATCGGGGGCAGTTCGAATTCCGGGCACCACTTCGCGAGGCAGTTCAGCCGGGTGATCCACTGCTCGATGCCGTGGTCCCAGTCGTTCAATTCGAGCCGCCCGGCGATGACCTCCTCGGCGAGCAGGGCTGCGGATTGATCGAGCGGCGGCGGTTCCACGCCTTTGGCATCCAGTTGGAGGCCGCGAAACTGGCGCAGCTCCTTCGCATAGACGCGGCGGGCTTGCGCGTCGAAGAAGACCTCGATGGTGCGACCAATGTCTTGGGGAAACAATTCCTCCAACCACGCCTGTTTAACTTCCGTCGCCAGCGAGAGGATCGTGTTCGTCTCGCCACCGTGCCGGCCGACTTCGCGAATTTCGGCGACCGCGATCAATGGGCTGTGACGCACGGCGCTCTCGCGGGCCAGGTCGCCGCGCCGGCCATGCACGAGTTCACAGCGCAACGTGCCCAGGTCGAGCCGGCGGGCCACGCGATCGCTGAAGCCGATCAGTAGACACTTTTGCAGCACTTCATCCGGCACGTCACGCGGCGTGACGTCCAGGCCCTCGCGCTCGGCGATGCGGAGGAATTGTTGCAACAAAGGCCCAACCTGCCGGGCGGCCGTCGCGTGAATGCCCAGTTGTTTGCACGCCTCCAGTTGAAAATTCTGTTGCGCGGCGAAATTCCACGCGCGCATTAGAATGAGGAAATCCGAGGCGGCCTTGTCGCCCAGCGTGTCTTCGCGTTTGTCCTTCGAGTGGCTGTCCACCTTGCGCACGAGCAGATCGCGCCCTTGCGTCAGCGCGGCGATCAGACAGGCCGCTTGCACGCAGCCAAGCTCCTCGGCGGCCAGCAGCATGCGGGCATATCGCGGGTGCAACGGGAAAGCCAGCATCCGGCGCCCGAGCTCCGTGATGGTCGAAGCGGGCTGCTGCTCCTCGGATTTCACGAGCGCTCCCAGATCAACCAACAGATCCTCGGCGCTGGCCAGCCGCTGATTCCCAGGATGTTCCAGCCAGCGGAAGGAGTTCAAATCTTCAATCCCGGCGGCCTTCAGGGTGAGCACGACTTCGGCGAGATCCAGTCGCTGAACCTCCGGCTTTTCCTGGGCCGGCCGATCGCGGTGCTCCAGCTCGGACCACAATCGACAGCACTCGCCGGGAGCCGTCCGGCCCGCGCGCCCCGTTCGTTGGTCTGCGCTGGCCTGCGAAATCTTCTCGATCAACAGCGTGTTGATGCCGCGGTACGGATCGAAGCGGGGAATTCGCGCCAGCCCGGAATCAATCACCAGCCGGATGCCGTCGATCGTCAGCGACGTTTCCGCCACGTTGGTTGCCACGACGACCTTGCGCTGTTCATACCGGGCGACGGCGGCATCCTGGTCCTTGGGATTGAGCTCACCGTGGAGCGGTAGCAATCGGAAGCCCTTCGATTCTTTGCGGGCACGAATCGCCTCCAGCGTTTGGGAAATCTCGTAAGCGCCCGGCATGAACACCAGCACGTCGCCTTGGCCGCCAGTCTGGACAAAGTGCGCGAACGCTTCCGCTGCCTGTTCCCAGACCGGCGATCGCTGTTCGTAACTCGCGGCCGCGGCGTAATGCACATCGACGGGGTAGGTGCGGCCAGACGATTCGAGAAAGCTCACCTTCGGAGCCGCCGATTTTAGAGGGCTCTGGCCATTGCTCTCGCCTTGAGAGTTCTGCAAACCTGTTTCGCCAAGCGTCTCCGCAACTCGGCTGCTGCTGGTGCCGTGGCTGGCCAGATACCTCTTCAAGCCCTCCGCCTCGATCGTGGCCGACATGACGATGATTTTCAGGTCTGGCCGCGTGGTCTCCTGGATGTCCAGCGCGCGCGCCAGCGTGATGTCGCCGTAAAGGTGTCGCTCGTGAAACTCGTCGAATACCAGCGCCGCGATACCTGGCAGGTCCGCGTTCTCGATCATTTGCCGCAGCAACACACCTTCGGTGACAAAACGAATTCGGGTGTCGCGCGACGTGACGTTCTCAAAACGGATCTGGTAGCCGACCGCGCGCCCGAGCGGCACGCCGAGTTCTTCGGCGACCCGCGCGGCCAGCAGGCGGGTGGCGAGCCGGCGTGGTTGGAGCACGACCACTTGTCCTGCTCTCACGTCGCCTTGGCCTCGGCTTGATTCCAGGAGCCCGTGCTTGAGCAGGATCTGCGGCACCTGCGTGGATTTGCCGGAGCCGGTGGGTGCGGAGAGGATCAAGCGCCCGTGGTCGCGGAGGCGCGCGACCAGGTCTTCCTCGATTTCATAAATGGGCAAACGATCAGCCATGGGCCGCGCATCGTGCCGTGGGCAAAAGCGTTGAGGCAAGCCCTGCGGCGCGAGTTCGCCGTCCGCGTTGCGGATGGCGGCCGGCCTTGCGTGCTTCAAATTGTGTGACTAGCCTTTCCGCGTGCCAGTGAAGCAACAGTTCGTCGAGCTCGAAGGTTTGCGCGTCAGCGTGGATCGGGTGGTCTATTCGCCCACCCCAGCGAGACCGGAAGACCAGCCGCATCGGTTCGATTACTTTATCTCCATTCACAATGACAGCGCGGAGACGGTGAACATCAAGGGCCGAAAATGGGTGGTCACAAACGACCAAGGTCAGACCGTGGTGGTGGAAGGGGATGGCGTCGTGGGCGAGTTCCCGACGATTCAGCCGGGCGAACATTTCAGCTACAACAGCTTTCACTTGCTGGGGACCCGCAAAGGCCGGGCGACGGGCAGTTACTTTGGTCTCGATAGCAAGGGCCGGCGCGTGATCACACGCATTCCGCCGTTTGACTTGGAAGTGCCGCACGGGAATTAGCCCGGGGGGCACGAGCGTGCCCTTGGTGGTTCGCTTTCGAGCGACGGGCGGGGGGAGTTAAGTTACTTGCGAAAAGTGATCCGCGCCTTATCGAAGTCGTAGAGCGACATTGCGACCTTTGGCCAGCGCAACGCGAAACATCTCCTTTGGAGTAACTGGGTCACCGGGCCGGTCAATGCAAGCGCCGCTTACTCAGGCACAAGACCAAGTCGAATGAGTGGGTCGCCCGGGCCGTCGTTTGCCGGAGGTTGAATGCCGCCGGGTTCTCCCTCAGGATGAACCCGGCAACCGAAGCCAGCGACGGATCTTGAGTAATGGCCGGGCCTCAAATGAGCGGTAAGCGGAGAGTTGAGATCGTCGTCAGGCTGGGTGTGGAAGAATGTCGAGGGCAACTTTTGATGGGTTGCAGGTTTTACTGACAGGCAATTGCTATGGCTCAATTTACGTATAAGGCGCGCAAACGCTCCGGCGAGCTGGTGCAGGGGATTCTCGACGTCGCCGATCGCTCGACCGCGCTGCTGCAAATTGAGCGCATGGGTTTGTTCCCGATCATGGTGGATGGTGGTCGCGGGGCCGCCGCTGCGGTCGCGCGCAATGGCGAGCGGCCCACGACGTCTTCCAACCTGATGCCGGCCGCGTTGCGTGGGTTTTTGAATCGCAAGCGCCGGCCGAAGCTGGGCGAGCTGGCCACCTTCACCCAGCAGCTGGCAAATCTGCTGAACTCTGGCATGCCGTTGACGGTGGCGTTGAACAGCATGACCCACCTGCAATCCCGGGGTATCCCCAGCGACGTCAGCAAGCTGCTCAAGCAGGATGTGATGGAAGGCAAGAGCCTGTCGGACGCGATGTCGCGCCAGAGCCACATCTTCAGCGACATGTATATCAACATGATTCGCGCGGGCGAACAGAGCGGTGCGCTGGTGGATGTCTTGCGCCGGCTCGCCAATCATTACGAGCGGTTCGCGGAAGTGCAGAGCAAGTTCACGTCGGCCATGGTTTATCCCGCCTTCGTGGCCGGGGTGGGGATCATCATCGTCGTGTTCTTCATGTCGTACATGCTGCCCAAGTTCATGTCGATTTTCGACGGCATGAAGGTTCCGCTGCCCATGACCACGCTGATGCTCAAGGGCGCGAGCGAATGGTTTGCGGCTTACTGGTGGGTGCTGGTGTTGGCCGTAATTGCGGCCGGCGTCTTGTTCACCCGGTTTAAAGCGACGGCGGCCGGTCGCCGCAAGATTGATCACTGGAAGATGTCGCTGCCCGTGTTTGGCCGCGTGGTACGGCTCAATTTGTTCGGCCAGTTTGCCCGCACGCTTTCGACGCTCTTGCATAACGGCGTGCCCGTCCTCACCGCCCTCAAGATCACCGAGCAGATTGTGCCGAACGTCATCCTCAAGGAGGCGATCGCCAAAACGCGGGAAGATGTCACCGACGGCAAAACGATTGCCCAGCCGCTGGCGCGGGCGAAGATCTTCCCGCAACTCATGATCGATCTGCTCAAGATCGGCGAGGAAACGGGCGATGTGCCGGGCGCGTTGGGGAATCTGGCCGATACTTACGAAGGCGAACTCACAATTGCACTGCGCGTGATGACCAACTTGATCGAGCCCGTGTTGATCGTCGTCATGGCGATCGGCGTCGGTTTCCTCCTGTTCAGCGTGCTTTCGGCCATGTTTGCCATCACCTCCACCATTGGCCGCTGATGAACGTGATCCGTCCAACTACGCAGCGGGCAGCTCCAACGGGCGGGGGGCGGGCCTTCACGCTGATTGAGTTGATGATCGTGATGGCGATCATGGCGGTCGTGATGACGTTGAGCATCCCCACCTTTTATCGGTCCCTGGAGAAAGACACGATTCGGCGGGCAACTCAGAGAGTACTCGACCTTTGTGCGGAGGCCCGGGCGCAGGCGATTGTCAGCGGCCAGCCGTGCGATCTGCTAATTCGACCGGCGGAACGGACGCTGGTCCCGCAGTTGGCTCGGAAGGCGGCCAGGAGCGAAGAGGAGCTCATGCTCGAGCAGGCGGAGAAAATCGTGAACGACAAGGTCGGCGCTGGGGGTGGCACAAAGGGTGGCGAGAACAAGAACGCCCTGCCGGAGGACATTGCGATCATGTTTATTGGCGTCAACTTTGTCCCCGACTTGCAGACCCTGGAGGAAATCGGGGTGCGGTTTTATCCCAATGGCACGGTCGATGAGTTCACGCTCCTGATCCGCTCCAATCGGGATGAATGGCGCAAGTTCACCGCGGATGTCACGACCGGCATCGTGAATTGGGAGGTGGTGCGATGAGAATCAAGCGGACGCCCGGCCGGGCCTTCACCCTGTTGGAAGTGATCATTGCCATGGCGATTTTTTTTGTCGCGATGTTCTCAGTGATGCAATTGATGAGCCGCGGGCTCGGCATGGCCAAGGCGCTGCAACAGGACACGCCCTCACCCGCGATGATCGCCGCGGAACTCTCGCAGATGGCGACCACCAACCGGCTGGATGACGGGGGCACCTATTCCGGGGATTTCGAGTTCCTCGCGCCGGACATATACCCGGGTTTCAAGTGGGCGGCCCAAACCTACCAATTTGCCTCCAATGGCTTGTTCAAGGCCGACATTGTGGTCACCGGCTTACGGAATGGCCGGCCGTTCGAGCGGTCCATCAGCGTGCTGCTGTTCAGCCCCCGCTCGGCCGTGGCGGGTGGCATGCCCGGGATGAATCTCCCTCCTCCGCCGCGCTAAGAATATGAAACGGCTACGCCAAAATTCCCTGTCGCGCCGCGCTTTCACGCTCCTCGAGATCATGATTGCTTCGGCGATCCTGGTCATCGTCATCGCGTCCGTTTACTCGGTTTGGTATTCAATCCTGCGCGGTGCCAAGGTCGGGTCGAAGGCCGCGGAAACCGTGCAGCGCGCCCGGATCGCCATGCGCGCGGTGGAGGATGCGCTTTCCACCTCCCAAATGTTCATCCTGAACGGCCGGCACTATTCGTTCGTGGCGGACACTACCAGCGATCCCGATCTGATGTCCTTGAGCCTGGTCTCGCGCTTGCCGGCCAGCTATCCCGGCAGCGCCATTTTTGGCGATCTGGCGGTGCGCCGGGTGACGTTTACGGTCGAGCCGGGGACGAATGGCACCCCCGATCTCGTCTTGCGGCAGGTGCCGGTGATGATGGCAACCAACGAGGTGGGCAAGGAATACGCGATCCACCTCGCTCGCGACGTGAAATTTTTTCGGATGGAGTTCTACGACCAACAGACGGGCGAATGGGTGCCTGAGTGGGCCAATACCAATCAGATTCCCCGCACCGTTCGCATTGCCCTCGCGCTGGGTGGTTCGCTCGCCAAACCCGATCAACCCTCGCAAGTCATCACGCGGGTGGTCACGGTCCCTTCCTCGGCGGTTCTGCCGCAGTATCAGATGGCGAATATCGGTGGAGTCCGGAATCCCCAGAATCAGCCGGGGATGGCTCCGGGCGCCAATTTGCCCACGGACCAGAATTCTCAACTGAATGCGGGCGATCAGTTTAATTCAATCTTGCCGCCCTCGTCACCTAGGCGCTGATTCGATAAAGTCTCTTGAAAATTGCCCCCACCAACCTCCGCGCCCGAGCTGCCGAATCTGGCATCGCGTTGGTGATCGTCATGATCGTGGTGATCAGCTTGTCGTTGCTCGCGGGCGGATTTGTGATGTCGATGAAGATCGAGACCAAGCTCGCCCGCAACGCACAGGCCGACCCGGAGCTTGACTGGTTGGGGCGGTCCGGCGTCGAGGTCGCGCGCTACGTGGTCGGCCAGTCGATGAACAACCCGAACGAACCCTTTGATGCTTTGAATCAGTTCTGGGCCGGCGGATTTGGCGGGACCAACATCTTTCCGCCGGAGATATCGCTTGACCAGATATCGCTGGGAAACGGCACCATTTCGATCAAGATCGTGGACTCAGAACGGCGGTTCAACATCAACGTCGCCGACGAGCAGATCCTTCAGCAGGCGCTCAAGATCGTGGGGGTCGATGCTTCGGAGCTTGGCGCCATCACCGGCTCGATTCTTGATTGGATCGATCAAGACGACGACACGCACATTGGCGGTGTGGAATCGGACTTCTACCAGCGCCTGAATCCGCCCTACAGCGCCAAGAACGGCCCGCTCGATGATCTGAGTGAGTTGCTGATGATCAACGGCGTCAGCCCGGAGATGTATTGGGGTTCGTCGCCAACTACCGGGCGGCGAGGTGCCTTCCAACGGACGGTGATGAATCGGAATCCCAACTCATCGGAAGCGAGCCACTACGCCGTGGGCTTGGTCGATCTGTTCACTCCGGTATCGAATCCAAGGCTGAACCTCAACACCGCTGGAACCGGCGCACTTCTGCTCATCCCCGGAATGGATGAAAATCTCGCCGCTGGAATTGTCTCGGCCAGGTCGGGACCGGATGGCATGGCGGGCAGCGGGGATGACATGCCCTTTAGGTCAGTGGCAGAACTGGGTAGTGCGGTTCCCGGCCTAGATCAATTGATGGTGCTGCAGTTGGCGAGATACTGTGATGTGCGCAGCGCCACCTTCGAGGTGGAAGTGACGGCTACCATTGGCGATCTCCAGCGGCAATACGTGGCGCTGCTTCGCCGGAATCAGCCGCAGGACGTTCAGATCCTCCAGTTCTACTGGAAATAGGACCTGGGTCTCGACGATCCTTGCGAGCGAAACGCTGTGACCTCCGGTTGGTTTGAACCGAAAGCGAACAACTTTGTCCCGTTCAGATGCAGAAACTTGCCCTTCCTGGCGACCCTCGTGAAACGTTCAAACTGTTTTCTAAAAACTGATTGACAGCAACACGTGGAGTTGGTTAATTCGCGCAGACACACGCAACACCAAACGACGACTTATGAGAACAAAAACGCTTCTACTCTCTGCTGCTGTTGGGGCAGTGGGGCTCCTCGCGGCAGACGCGCAGGTGTATTCAGTAAACTCCGTGGGGTATGTGAATAAAGCCTTGGCAACGCCTGGTTTTCACATGATTTCAAATCCACTCAAAGCTGCCACCGATAATCTAAACGACATCATTCCAAACGCGCCTGAAGGTTCGTTGATCTACACATTTACCGGCGGTGCCTTTTCTCCGACCGTTCCTGAGTATTTTACCGGAGTAGGTTGGTCTCCTAATTCCGCCATTGCTCCCGGTGAAGGTGTCTTCATCTACGTGCCTAGCCCTGCTACACTGACCTTTGTTGGCGAGGTTCGTCAAGGTGCCGCCCTTACGACCGCGATTCCAAGTGGGTTTTCGATTCGTGGCTCCCAGGTTCCTCAGCAAGCGACCCTTAGCGCTCTTGGGGTGCCTGGTGGTGATGGCGACCTCGTTTATACTTGGGATGGCGCGGGGCAGGGGTATTCAGCTACTGTGCCTGAGTTTTTCACTGGGGTTGGTTGGTCTCCTGATGCCACAGTCGGCGTAGCGGATGGCTTCTTTGTGTTTGCGCAAGCGCCTCGCACATGGACTCGCAATTTCTCGGTGAATAACTAAACTACCTAACACAACCAAATGAAAAAATTCTCAATAGTTGCTGCTGCGCTCTTGGCGATCGCCGGACAAAAGGCGTTTGCTCAAGGAACGGTGGTTTTCAATAATTCTAACGCTTCTCTGGTAACCTACGCTCCGGGAAGCCCGGATTCTGGGTCGCTTGCAGTCGGTAACACGGTTCTGCTTGCTCTCTATTGGGGCCCTGCTGGATCTGCGGCAGGCGCGCTAACTCAGATCGGTGGAACAACGACCATTGGGCCGGTTGTCGGCCGCTACAGTGGCGGCACGCGAACAACGGGAGCTGGCACCGCAGCAGGTGCAACTGCTGTTTTTCAAGTCAAGGCATGGTCTGCATCCATGGGTGCAACTTATGAAGAAGCTTTGACTCGTAATGGGGGCTATATCGGTGCAAGCCCGCTGTTCACAAGTTCAACCGGTGGTGTGGGACAACCTGCGTCGGCCGCTGTGCCTCTTTCCGCCACAGCAGTCGGGTTTGCCGTTACATTTGTCCCCGTGCCCGAGCCGGGTACCATTGCTCTTGGCTTGCTTGGTGCAACCGCGCTGCTCCTTCGGCGTAAGAAGGCCTGAGTTCAAAAAGCTTTAGTACAAAAAGGGCCGCCCTAAAAGCGGCCCTTTTCCTTTAAATGGCGCATTCGTCTATCGGTTAGGACACGGCCCTCTCAAGGCTGAAAGACGGGTTCGATTCCCGTATGCGCTACCAAGCTTCTTACCATGGGGCCCTTCCAAATTATCTTTAACCCAACCAGTGCCGCAGAGCTCGCAGCCATGCCCAAGCGGCTCCAGTTGGAAATCCTCGGGCAGTTCAAGGGAATTCCGCAGGAGATGGTTCAATCCGACTTGGAGGTGTTCGGCAAGTTGGAGAAGAGCGGCCGGTTGCTCTATCGATTCCGCCTCGCTGACTACCGAATCTACTTCGAGCGCCACAAGCTTGGCGTAGTCGTTCACCGCATTCTAAGCCGGAACACGCTCAAGGACTTTTTTTACCGTTCGAACCTCAAGCTGGGCGAAGATCGGGCGCTGGAAGCAAATCCGGATTTCTGGGAACAAGTTGCGGATGCCAGCAGTTCCCTTTCGGAGCAAACTGTAAAATCGTAGTCACCGCCGTCAACGGGAGTAGCGACTCACCATTTCCTTGCGGGAATTGGCAAAAAGATCTTCATATCAGTGCCGTTGACTCCCATTCAGTATTTCAATCGCCACACGGCTCGCGTCGAGCGCGAGGTCGTCTACGGAGAGAGCTTTGTTCGCTGGACCTACCAGCACCCGTTGGGGCGACTGGCATTGCATCTCTTAGCCAAACGCGCGCTTTTCTCCCGGTGGTATGGCTGGCGGATGAAACAGCCTGCAAGCCGCGCAAAGGTGGCCCCCTTCATCAAGCAATACGGTATTCCAACGGCCGAGATGGCTGCCGATCCTGCCAGCTTCCAATCCTTCAATGACTTCTTTGTCCGCCGGCTTGAGCCCGAGGCGCGGCCAATCGATGGCAGCAGCGACAGCTTGGTGTTTCCGGCCGATGGCCGTCATCTAGGCTTCCAGGACATTTCACAGATCAGCGGAGTGTTTGTGAAGGGGCAGCACTTCGACATCGACATGCTTCTCGATGATTCGGAATTGGCGAATTCCTATCGGCAAGGTGCGCTCGTCCTTTCGCGACTTTGTCCAATTGACTACCATCGGTTTCATTTCCCTGCCGGCGGCGTGCCTAGTGAACCGCAGCTCATCAACGGTCTGCTGTACTCGGTCAATCCCATCGCGTTGCGCCGCAATCTCGCCTACCTCTGGTCAAACAAGCGTGTCATCACCCGCCTTGAGACCAAGCATTTCGGCAGGGTACTTTTGATCGAAATTGGGGCCACTTGTGTCGGCAGCATCCGACAGTCGTTCGAGCCCCAGCGACCCGTGTTGAAAGGACAGGAGAAGGGCTGGTTCGAGTTCGGCGGCTCTTCCACGATCACCGTCTTTGAGAAGGGCAGGGTTAAGCTGGCTGATGATCTGGTTGAGAATTCACTCCAATTCCGCGAACTCTACGCGCAGATGGGACAGCCCATGGCGACTCGCCGCTGAGGCCTTTTAAGGGGAGTTGCGCTGCTCAGCGCTGGGTGGATCAGGAAATGTCAGCCTCGATAAGCACAGGTGTTGCGCCTCCGATCCGTTGACAACCCAAAGCCAACGGAGTTTGCTTGCGTCATGGACTTCCTGTCGGCGGCTGTGATGCTTTTCCTCATCCTCGATCCGCTGGGCAACATCCCGGTCTTTCACGCTCTGCTCGCCAGTCTGCCCGAGGCACAACGCCGCGAAGTGATCCTGCGCGAGCTCGTCATTGCACTCGTCGTGCTGTTGGTCTTCCTGTTTGCTGGCCGGGCCATCCTGCATTTCCTCGGCTTGCAGCAATCGTCCCTTAGCATCGCGGGTGGAGTGATTCTCTTCCTGATTGCGCTCAATATGGTGTTTCCGACGAAAGGCATTCACTCCGAGTTGGAAAGTGACGACCCGTTCATCGTCCCGCTGGCCGTGCCGCTGGTGGCCGGGCCTTCGGCGATCGCCGCGCTGCTATTGCTGGCCACCTCCCAGCCTGACCGGGTCTGGGAATGGGCGGGCGCTCTGGCCCTGGCGTGGTTGCTGTCCGCAGCCATCTTGCTAACGAGCATCAAGTTGATGGCGGTCATTGGTAGCCGCGGCCTGCGTGCGATTGAAAAGCTGATGGGTATGCTCTTGATCATGATCGCCGTGCAGATGTTTCTCGATGGGCTTCGAATCTACCTGAACAACTAACCACAACAGTTGGGTCCAACCTGCTCACGTCTCGGCTCATCACCTGCTAAGAACATTCGCACAGTGGTAAGCCCGGGAGTTATTGCCCGTCGTCGACACCTTGAGCAAATTACGAAAGCATGCCTATGAACTCTGAGCAATTCTTGCGCGACCACTCGCCCCGACTCGAAGACCTCTGCCTCTCGCGCCGGCAGTTTCTTCATCGTGCCGGCATGGGCTTCGGTGCCCTCGGACTCGCGGGTCTGCTCTCGCGCCCCTCGACGTTCGCCGCCGACAGCCCGGCGCCCGTGATCAAGCCGCACTTCGCCGCCAAGGCCACGCGGGTCATTCACATTTTTGCGCAGGGCGGACCCAGCCACGTCGATACCTGGGATCCGAAACCTTCGCTCAACCAGCGTGACGGCCAGGAACTGCCGGACCTCAAGGGTGTCGCGATGGGCTCGAACTTCAAGTTCAGCCAGCACGGCGAATCCGGCATCGAAGTCAGCGAAGCGTTTCCCGGGCTGGCGAAGCATGTTGATGAAATGTCGCTGATCCGGTCGATGCACACGGACATCCCGGCGCATGACGTGGCGACGGTGTTTATGAATACTGGCTCACTGCGCATGGCCAAACCCAGTCTTGGTGCGTGGACGCTCTACGGTCTCGGCAGCGAGAACGAGAACATGCCGGGCTTCATCTCGTTGCGGCCCGGTGGCGGTCCGCCCGGCGGCGTGCTCAACTGGGGCTCGGCGTTCTTGCCCGGCAACTTTCAGGCGACCTCGATCAACACCCGCGCGCCGTCGGTGGAGCAGATGATCCAGAACATCCGCAACCCGTATCTCGGCAAGGACGAGCAGCGGCGACAGCTCGATCTCGTGCAGCAGCTCAACGCGGCGCATCAAAAAAATCTTCAGGAGGACCCGCAGCTCGAGGCGCGCATCCAGTCGTTCGAGATGGCGTATCGGATGCAGATGGAAGCGACGGATGCGTTCGACATCAGCAAGGAATCTCAAACCGTCCGCGAGCTCTACGGTGAGTCACCGCAAGGGAAGCAGATGTTGATTGCGCGGCGGCTGATCGAGCGTGGGGTGCGCTTCGTGCAGGTCTGGGCCGGTGGCTGGGATCATCACGAAGACATCGCGACACGGCTCGCCGCCAGCGCGAAGGAAATCGATGCTCCGGCGGCCGCATTGCTGACGGATCTTAAACAACGCGGCCTGCTCGACAACACCCTCGTCATCTGGGGCGGGGAGTTCGGCCGCACCGTGACCCGCGATCGGAATGGTAACGATGATCCGGGCCGCGATCACAACCACCGTGCGTTCAGCATGTGGCTCGCAGGCGGTGGCGTGAAGGGTGGCACGGTTCACGGAGCGACGGATGAATTCGGAGCGACGGCGGTCAAGGACAAGGTCCACGTGCATGACTTGCACGCGACGGTGTTGCGGTTACTGGGCTTCGACCACGAGAAGCTCACCTATCGCTACAACGGCCGCGATTTCCGACTCACGGACAATTATGGCAAGGTGGTCAACGGAATCTTGGCGTGAGTAAGGAGGCGCAAATGAAGATCGAAGTCCGAAACCCCGAGACCGAACTCGTCGCAGCCGAGGTAACGAGGCTCCATTCAATTCGGAGCAGAGATGTTAGAGCCTCCTCACGTCGGCTGCCACCAATGTTTAGTAGGGCGCGTCACTCCGTGCGCGCCGCCGTCGCGACGGCAGCATTTGCGGTAGTTTCACTCCCCGCCGCCGAGCTCGCACGAACGCAATCCGATTTCTTCGAGAACAAGGTCCGCCCGATCTTCACCGCGCATTGCTACGAATGCCATAGCCCGGAGAAGGGCAAGGTGAAGGGTGGGCTCGAACTCGATTGGAAAGGCGGCTGGGAACAGGGCGGTGACTCCGGCGCTGCGGTCGTCAAGCCGGGTGATCCCGAAGGCAGCCTTTTGATCAAGGCGGTGCATTACACGGACGCCGATCTCCAGATGCCGCCGAAGAACAAGAAGCTGTCGGCCGAGCAGATCGCCACGCTCGAATCATGGGTGAAAATGGGCGCTCCTGATCCGCGAGCCGCCAAACCGATCTCCGATCTCCCAACTCCGATCTCCGACAAAGCTCATTGGGCATTTCAGCCGCTGAAGAATTCCGCGCCGCCGACGGTCGCGGCAACTTCATGGGTCAAGAATGACATCGACCGCTTCGTGCTCGCCAGACTTGAAGCCAACCGACTGAAACCCAATTCCGTCACCGACAAGCGCACGTTGATCCGTCGCGCTTACTACGACTTGATCGGCCTGCCGCCGACCCCGGCCGAGATGGACGCTTTTCTTGCCGACAATTCGCCAAACGCCTTCGAGAAGATCGTTGATCAACTGCTCGCGTCACCGCGTTACGGTGAGCGCTGGGGCCGGCACTGGCTCGATGTCGCGCGCTATTCGGACACCAAGGGTCAGTTCAATCGCAACCGCGAGGACTCCATGTATCCGTACGCCTGGACCTATCGCGATTATGTCATCAAAGCGTTCAACGAAGACAAGCCCTTCGACCGGTTCATCGTCGAGCAACTGGCCGCCGATCAATTGAAGCTGCCCAAGGGCGATCCCACGCTGGCGGCGATGGGTTTTCTCACCGTGGGCGATCACTTCAACGGCATGGCGCAGGACATTACCAACGACCGCATCGACGTGACGACGAAGGCGTTCCTCGGACTGACCGTGTCGTGCGCGCGTTGCCACGATCACAAGTTCGATCCGATCCCGACGGCGGATTACTATTCGTTGCATGGTGTGTTCAACAGCAGCGTCGAACCGGCGGAACCGCCGGTCATCGCGCGGCCGGGCACGAAGGATGAGCAGAGCGACTATCAAGTCGCGCGGCTTGAACTGGAAACCCGGCAGGACAAGTTGGTCGCCGACCTCACGGTCAACGTGCTGGGCGATTACCGGACGCAAAGCGCGATCTATCTCTACGCGCTGACGTTGCCGGCGAAGGAGCAGGCTGAATACGTGCGCAAGAACGGTGGCGATCCTGCGCTAGTCCGCAACTGGCAAAAGCTCGTGCAAGCCGGTGCGCGGCGCGACGTGGCGATCTTCGGCCCGTGGGTGCTGCTGGCGCGGATGCCGGACAATCGCTTTGCGCAACAAGCGCCACGTGCGTTGTCGAACCTAGATCGCAATCCGCAGGCGCGCGGCGTGCATCCCTCGGTGTTGAAGACGCTCACGACGGCCACGGTGCGGACCAAGGGTGATCTGGCGGTGGCTTATGGCAATCTCATCGCCGGCCAGGATGCGACGTTCAATGCGGCGATGCAAAAGCTCGTGGGTGAAGTTGCGCCCCGGCTCGCGCGCGGTCGGCAACAAGGCCAGTATCGCCAGCTTAAGGAACAGCTCGCCACGCTCGAGATGGCGCATCCCGGCGCACCCGGTCGCGCGATGGTGATGGTCGATGTCGCGTCGCCGGCGAACTCCCCGATTTTCATCCGCGGTGAAGCCGAGAATCGCGGCCATGAAGTGCCGCGGCAATTTCTCGAAGTGTTGTCGGGCCCGAATCGCAAGCCGTTCACGCACGGCAGCGGCCGGCTCGAGCTCGCGAATGCCATTGCCAGCACGAACAACCCACTGACGGCCCGCGTGCTGGTGAACCGAGTTTGGTTACATCACTTCGGCGAAGGTTTCGTGAGCACACCGGACGACTTCGGGTCCCAAGCCGAGACACCGAGTCATCCCGAGTTGCTCGATTATCTGGCGACAGGTTTCATGCAGGGCGGCTGGTCGCTCAAGAAGCTGCACAAGGACATCCTGTTGTCCGCGACGTGGCAACAGGGCAGCGCGAGCAATCCGGCGTTCGCGGAGAAAGATCCGTTCAACCGGCTGCTCTGGCGCGCGAACGTGCGACGCTTGGAGTTCGAGCCCATGCGCGATGCCATCCTCTACGTCGGCGGCCAGCTTGATCTGACGGTCGGCGGCAAACCTGTGGACATTTCCGAGGGCACGCACTTGACCCAGCGGCGTGGCGCTTCGGCGTTGACGCGTGGTGGCGTAAAGCTCTCGCAGGATCATCGCCGATCGGTTTATGGGTTTGTCGATCGCAGCGACGTGATGGAGATGATGGGAGTGTTCGATTTCGCGTCGCCGGACATGCCGACCGGCAAACGCTACCAGACCGCCGTGCCGCAACAGGCGCTGTTCCTGATGAACAGCCCGCTGGTGATCGAACAGGCAAAGAACATCGTGGCGCGGCAGGACTTCGCCAAGCTCGCAGATGAAGCGGCACGCATCCGGTTTCTCTACGAGTTGCTTCTCCAGCGCGAGCCGACCGGCGCGGAGGTTGAACTCGGCCGCCAGTTCGTGGCGGGAGCGAAGCAACAAGCGTCCGCCGGTGTCATCAACAACCCGGCCGCCACCGTCGCCGGTCAAGTGCAGCGGAAGCGTCTGGGCCGCGACAGCGTGCCGGCCACTGCGCCTGCGAAACCACTGACCGGTTGGGCTGAGTATGCGCATGCGCTCCTCCTGACCGATGAGGCGAGCTTCGTGAATTAGGTATGGGGGAGGGACGGCGTGCCGCCGTCCCTATTGTTCGGGGACCCCGAAATGCGTTCCCTGTCTCGTTTGTGGCGGCGATCTGTGAGCGCCGCCAATTTCGCCGGTGGTCACAGATTGCCGCTAAAATCCGAGACGGGCGCAAATTTCCCTTTCCGGCGCCGGGCGGCTTCGGCTTAATCGCCGCACATCACTCGCAACATAAACTATGCGCCCTTGCTGCTCTCCCACCCTCCGGCTTCGCGGACTCTATTCGTTCGCACTGGTTGTCGGCTTGTTGAATCTCCAATCACTTGCTGCTGCAGACGCGAAGGCGTCTCCGCCGCCACCCCTAAAACCCGCCGCCAACCTGCACCTCGCGATTCCGCGCGCGGGGCTCGGGCGGGAGTATCTGATGTCCATGTCGTTGATCCCGCAGTCCGGCGCAGCGACCAGCCGCGGCTTATCCGGCAAGGTGGTGCAGTTCGAGTTGTTCCATGACGCCGTCGATCTTTACGAAGCGACCGAAGGCCTCGTCGTGACGAAGGACCTGCCGTCCCGCCTGCTCGTGGCGTCCTTCCCGATCGTGCAGCAGAACGACAGCGAGCTGGTGATCGATTTCAACAAGGGAATGCGCCGGGTGTTCAGCCAGGGTTGGTACGCTTCGTCGGGGGCCTTCGATCCGTCGGCGGGTGAGAATGTCGAGGAAGTGCCCGAGGGTCGGGTGTTTGCCGTCACGCAGAACGCTGATCAGACGGTCGTGCGGCAGAGCGTGCAGTCGCGCAGCCGCGAGTTCGCGCAAGACACTCAGTCGCGCTACGAGATCCGCTACTTCTTCACGCCGTACAGCAAGGGCGACTTCGTGGCGAAGGAGATGCCAGCTTACGAAACCCGTTACGCCCGCTTCTGGGAGATACCGGGCCGCGTCGAGACGGAGTCCGGTCGCACGTCGGTGAAGATGGGCCGCTTCGACATCAAGGAGCCGGTGTCTTTTTACTACAGTGCGAACACGCCGAAGGAATATGTCGAAGCGATGAAGGACGGCATCCTCTATTGGAACCGCGCGTTCGGCCGCGAAGTGGTGAAGGCCGAGATGGCGCCCGAGGGCGTCACCGCGCCGGACTCGCGCTACAACATTGTGCAATGGGTGCCGTGGGATGCCGCCGGCAGCGCCTATGCCGATGTGTTGTTTGATCCGTTGACGGGTCGGGCGCGGCACGGGCAGGCCTACATGACGAGCGTGTTCGGCGTGGGTGGCAAATCGCGCGCGCGGGTGCTGCTCCGCGCCATGCGGGAGATTGCGGAGGCGAAGAAGGACAAGGGCGACGACAAACCGAAGCACCCGGCGCTGCAGTGGTTGAAGGGGCAGACTGCGTGCGAGATGGATACCGCCGAGTTCGCCGAGCAGATGGCGGACGGCCTGCAGGACTTGCTCGCCAATGAAGCGCTGACCGATGAAGTGGTTTTGCGCGCCTCTCAGGATTATGTGCGCGAAGTGGTGGCCCACGAGGTCGGACACGTGATCGGATTGCGGCATAACTTCGGGGGCAGCCTGGCGGCGACGTTGAGTCCCAAGGAGCTCGATGAGTTTGTGAAGGCTTACATCACGGGCAAGGACCTGGAGAAGTACAAGGACAAGCACGTCAGCAATTCGATGATGGAGTACACCGCGTTCAAGGGCGGCATGTTCATCGGCTGGAAAATGCGCGAGACCAAGGACGTGTTGCCGCATGACAAGGCGGCGATCCAATGGGGCTATTTCGACGACAAGGCGGTGGTGACGAACAAGCTGCTCTTTGCCACCGACGACGCCACGTCCCGCTACGGTGACGTGATCCGTTTTGATTACGGCACTGATCCGTTGCTGGCGGCTTACAACGATCTCAGCGAAACCGCGCGCAACATCCCGAACAACGTGATCGAGACGTTTATCCGAGCGCGGGCCCCGCGTGATCCGCGCGACCGCGTGCCGCTGGAGCGCGTCAGCCTGTCCTTCCGCGGTTACGCGAACGAGCTCGGCGCACACAACGACAAGCTTTTGAACTGGTTCAAATCGACCACGCGTTCGTTGAAGGTTGAGAACCAGTTCGATTTCATCGGTGACCTGAACGAGAAGGAGCGTTATCAGGCGCACTGGCTGGCGTTGACCAATCAGATCGAGAAGCTGGGCGGCGTGGACCGGATCTCGTTCGCCTGGCTGCCCGCGGATCTCAAGTTGGAGACCAAGAAGGAACCCGAGGGCGTGCTGGCGGCGGAGAAGATCGCGGCCACCAACCTGACGGCCCGGTTGGAAAAGCTGCTCAAATCGCCGGCTTACACGAACTTCGTCGGGCTCGACGAGCAGAAGTACAGCTTCACGCCGGACGAACAGAAGCTGATTCTCGAGCGCGGCAGCAAGATGTTCAAAGAGCTGGAGGAAGCCGTCATGGCGCGCGTGCTCCGCTCCTACGAAAACGCGACACGGGATCTCGGACTCAAAGCGAACGACGTGCTCGCCGAGGACGACGCGGTCAGCCAGTTGGAGAAACGGGTCATCGAGGTAGCCAAGACGGTCATCATGGCCAAGGACGACACGCGGCGAATCAAAGGCAAGGTGGACAAGGCCAACGTCGAGGTCGTGGAATTCCGTTACGACAACGAAACCCGAATGGCGGCGGCGAAAGCGCTCAATGACAAGACCGGCTCGTTCAGTGCGTGGGCGACCGAGGCCAAGGGTGATCTCAACAAGGCGCTGAAAGACGACGTTGAGGCCGCCCTGAACATCCCCAACTTCAAGAGCTTTCAAGACTCGATGCTCTCTCGGGCGCTGCGCGAATGGTATTTGGAGCAGCAGGAGTTGTTGAAGCTTTTGCCGAAGAAGCCGGAGCCGCCCAAGCCGTAGGTTGGCCGGTAGGTGGGGTGGGGTCGGTCAGAAATGGCTGATTCGACGCAACCTCGATCGCTCCCGTGGCGGGTGGCACTGGGGTTGCGCTCAGGCGATTGCACTAGAAAGTCGGTAAGATTTTGCCGATCTAGTGCAATATAAGTTGAGGCTCCTGTTTGAGTTTCAACCAGGTTGTCCCGAAACTGTGTAGGGACAGGCGGGCGTTTGGACAAAAAGTGTGTCATCCAAACGCCCGCTTTTCTTTTTGTACGGACCTATTGCCGCCCCGGTCGAGTTTGTATACTTTCAGCCCTCTTTTTCGAAAAGTCATGAAAGCAGAACAGGCAAACAACGAAACCAGCATGGAAATACCAGTGCAGGACTCAGCGGACCCGTCCATTCCCGTGGAAGGCGCAGCGGACCCTGGCGCTCAATCCAGTCCGCCCACCCCCGAGGAATTGCGGGCGCTGCTGGAGCAGGCGGCCAAGGCGCAGGAGCATTGGAACCGTTACGTGCGGCTCAATGCCGACTTCGACAATTTCAAGAAGCGGGCGACGAAGGACCGGCTCGACGCGATCAAATATGCCAACGAAGGGCTGATTGAGCGGTTGCTCCCGGTGATGGATAACTTCGAGGCCGCCCTGGCCGCGGGTAACAATACCGATCCGGCTTCGGTCAAATCGCTGGTGACCGGCGTGAAGATGATCGCCAACCAGCTCCGGGGGGTCTTGGCAGAATCCGGGCTGGAGGAGATCGACGCGGCCGGGAAGCCGTTTGATCCCGCGCTTCATGAAGCGCTCAGCCAGCAACCGTCGTCCGACGTGCCCGAGGGGCATGTTCTTCAGCTGGTGCGCAAGGGCTATCGGCTGAAGGAACGGCTCGTGCGCCCCGCAGCGGTGGTGGTGGCGACCAAACCCGGCGGCGACGCCGCGGGAGCGGTTTAGGTTTCACGCAATACTTTCATGGCAAAGCGCGATTATTATGAGGTTCTCGGCGTCGCCAAGGGTGCCAGTGCCGACGAGTTGAAGAAAGCTTACCGCAAGCAGGCGGTAAAATTTCACCCGGACAAAAATCCGGGGGACAAAGCTGCGGAAGAGAAGTTCAAGGAACTGGGCGAAGCCTACGAGGCGCTGAGCGATCCGCAGAAGCGGGCGGCGTACGACCAGTATGGCCACGCGGCATTCGATGCCCGCGCGCGGGCGGGTGCCGGAGCGCGCGGCGGGTTCCACGATCCGTTCGATATTTTTCGCGAGGTCTTCAGCGGGGCCGGTGGTGGTGCCGGCGGGGCGAGCATCTTTGAGGATTTGTTTGGCGGGGGCGGGGGCGCGGCCAGGGATCCAAACCGCGCCCAGCGTGGGTCCGATCTCCGCTATGACCTGGAGATTGATTTCATCGAGGCCGTGCAAGGGTGCGAGAAGGAAGTAACGCTTTCGAAGCTCGACGCCTGCGAAAAGTGCCATGGCTCAGGCAGTGAAGGCAGTGCCAGCACGAAGACCTGCTCGACGTGCGGTGGCCGCGGCCAGGTGGTGGCGGCCCGCGGTATCTTCAGCATCGCGCAGACCTGTCCGCGCTGCGAAGGCTCCGGCCGGATCATTGAGAAGCCCTGTCATTCCTGCCATGGTGCGGGCCGCGTCGAGAAGCGCTCTAAGATCAAGCTGCGGATCCCGGGTGGCGTCGATACCGGCGCGCGCTTGCGCTCGTCGGGCAACGGCGAGGCCGGCATGCGCGGCGGACCGGCCGGCGATCTTTACGTGGTGCTGCATGTGCGACCCCACGACATCTTCACGCGCGACGGCGATGATTTGGTGTGCGAGATGCCCATCGGTTTCGTCCCCGCCGCGCTCGGAACGGAGCTGGAAGTGCCCACGCTCACCGGGCGGGCGAAGATTGGCATTCCGGCGGGCACGCAAACCGGAACCGTCTTTCGCCTCAAGGGCCGCGGGGTGAAAAACCTTCAAGGTTACGGCCATGGTGATCTGCACGTGCGGGTGACCGTGGAAGTGCCGACCCGCCTGAATGCCGAACAGAAGCACAAGCTTCAGGAGTTCGCGCAACTGTGCGATGAGAAGGTGAACCCCATTGCGCAAAGCTTCTTCGAGAAGGCCAAGAATTTCTTCCGCTGAGCTTTCGACCCACGCGTGCCATGCGCCGCTTCTATCACGCCGCAGAACCAACCACCGATGGCGTCATTGTGCTGGTGGAAGCCGAGGCGCATCACGCCGCACAGGTGATTCGAATTCGCGAGGGCGAATCCGCGATCATCCTCGATGGCCGAGGGCGCGAGCATTTTTGCAAAGCGAGCTCGGTCGGACGGCGTGAATTGCGGATGCGGGTTGAACGAACGGTGCTCCATCAATTGCCAGCGTGCCGCATCCGGCTCTTTCAAGCGATCACGAAGGGCAAATCGTTCGAGTTCATTCTCCAAAAGGCCGTCGAACTGGGCGCTTCCGAGATTATTCCGGTGATCACGGACCGCGTGGTAGCCCGGCCCGCCAGCGGGGAATTCACTGACAAACGGGACAAGTGGCAGCAGGTCGTCGTCGAGGCAATCAAGCAGTGCGGCGCGTGCTGGCTGCCGACCGTGTGGCTGCCAACGCCGCTCGCCGGAGCCTTGGCTGGCGATGAGGAAACGGAGCTTCGAATGGTGGCCGCCCTTGCGCCGGGAGCGCTTCATCCACGCGCGATCATCGAGACCATCCTCCGCGAGCAGGGGAGATTGCCGTCGTCGGTCTCGATCTGGATTGGCCCGGAGGGGGATTTTAGCGGCGAAGAACTGGGGCAACTCACGGCCGGTGGCGTGAGACCGGTGACGCTCGGATCGCACACCTTGCGCAGCGAGACCGCCGCCCTGTGGGCGCTGGCGGTGATGGGTTATGAACTTAGCTCTCCGCGGTGATGCCGCGCGATTGCACCAAGACCTGGAACGCGCGCCCGAGGTGATCAGGATGAGTGAGGGTCTGAAACTGGCGGATTTGTTCGGGGGCAAGCTCCATTTCGCCACGCTTCGCTCTTTGCCGCAGGCTCGCGGTGAGGAAATCCGACTGCGAAGTCAGCGCATCTGTGATCAGCCCCGAGCTTTTCCCTGCCAGTTCAAGGGCGGTAAAATTAACGTGCGCGGTGAGATCCTGTTGCCCGGGTCGAGCGAGGACATCCGTGGTCGTGCGATGCTCGCAATAGGCGCGAATTGTCCCGTTGGCGCGGTGGGGAGCGAAAAAATCTTCGGCCTGCAAACCGTAATCCAACGTCAGCAACCAGCCGCGATCCAATGCCGCAGCCGCTTGCTGCCACCACGCCACAGCGGCCGGGCAGATTTCGATCGTGAATCCATCCGGTAAGACTGCGAGCAGTTCGTTGGGGACGTTGGGCCAAAGCGGGCGTTCATTCTGGTCACTGATCAGAGTGGTGATGTGCCGACCATAGGCCGCCACCACGGAACCCGGCGGGGCCTTCGAAGTCGCGAAGCCGGCACCATCCCTGATGATCACCCACTCGCGCCATTCCCCCTCCGAACGGTCCCAGCGCAACCGGTGGACCGGCAGGGCGTCGAGCAGTTCATTGGCGAAGATGATACCTGTCAACCCCTGTCCTGTGGCGTCCCGAAATGAGTACAATTCTGTCCATGATTCAAACCAGCGGACATTACGGCTGAACTTCGCCAGCTTCTCGTTCTGCCATTGGCGGCGTTGGACGGATGGTTCGAGGATCCAATACTCGACACGGGCAAAGAGTTTCGGGTCAACGCGGGCCAGAGCGGTCAGGAGATCATGCGCCAATTGCCCGTCGTGAGCGCCGGCTTCGGCGATGATGGGCCGGCTGGCGGGAAGATTATCGAGCCACTGGCTGAACTGGCACGCCAGCAGTTCACCAAACAGCGGTCCCACGGATACGCTGGTAAAGAAATCACCCTGGCGGCCGATAGGCTTACCGCGTTGTTCATAAAAGCCTAGGGCCGGCGTATAAAGCGCCAGTTCCATGAAGCGGGCAAAAGTTAGCGGTGCCCGGCGGTCTGCCTCTTGCTGAATAAGCTCAGTCAACGCGTGGTGGCGCTTGACGGCGTGCTCGTCTGCGTTTGAAGTGAACACCGTTATCACGGACTGGTTATGGCCAAAATAGATGCATTCTTCAATTTGATGTTCGAACAGAAGGCGTCGGATCTGCATTTGTCATCCGGCAATCCGCCCATTCTGCGCATCAACGGTGAACTTCACCGGGTCGACTTCCCGCCGCTCGAGAGCGATTCGCTCAAGGCGATGCTCTACGAAATCACGCCGGAGTACAAGATTAAACATTTTGAAGAAACCGGCGACGTGGATTTCGGCTATGAGATTCCGAACGTCTCCCGCTTTCGGGCAAACTTTTTCAACCAGAAGTACGGGATTGCCGCGGTGTTCCGCCAGATTCCCACCAAGGTGATCACCTTCGAGGACTTCGAGAAATGGGACGCTCCGTTGCCGGCCGTCCTGAAAAAGATGGCCATGCTCAAGAAAGGTCTGGTGGTGGTGACCGGGCCGACGGGCTCCGGCAAATCCACCACGCTGGCCGCGATGGTTGATTACGCGAACAAAAACCGGCGGGACCACATCATCACGGTCGAGGATCCGATCGAGTTCGTGCATGAAAGCAAAAGCAGCCTGATCAACCACCGGGAGGTGGGCATTCACACGAAATCATTTGCCGCCGCGCTCAAAGGCGCGTTGCGCGAAGATCCGGATGTCATCCTCGTGGGTGAAATGCGCGATCTGGAAACCATCGAGCTGGCCCTGACCGCGGCGAGCACCGGTCACTTGGTGTTCGGCACGCTGCACACGCAGAGCGCGGCCAAGACGGTGGATCGGATCATTGACGTCTTCCCCGCCGACCAGCAGAACAAGATCCGCGCGACTTTGTCCGAAGCGCTCAAAGGGGTGGTTGCGCAGAACCTTTTCAAACGCATCGACAAGAAGGGGCGCGTCGCGGCCCTTGAAATTCTCGTCTTCACGACGGCCATTTCCAACCTGGTGCGCGAGGGTAAGACGCACCAGATTCCCGGCATGATCCAGGTCGGTAAGAAGCTCGGCAACCAGCCGCTGGATGATCATATCATGGAGCATCTGCGCATGAAGCGCATCTCGCCGGAGGAAGCTTACGAGAAGTCGCTCGATAAAAAGAAATTCCGCGGCTTCCTCGCGAACCCGCCGTTGGATGACGACGCGATGTAAACTTTCCGCCCCTCGCCGCCATGCAAAAGAACGAACTCGATTATATCCTGACCACGATGCTGGATTCGCAGCGTGACGTCTCCGATTTGAACTTCACGGTGGACAAGCCGCTGCAGGTTGAGTCCTCCGGTGAGTTGATGTCGGTGGCCTGCGAGCCGCCGATCACGAAGTTGACGCCGTTTCAGACCGAGGTGGTTGCGCTTAATTTGCTGGGGGGCAGCCACAAGCTGTTCATGGACCTGCTCAAGCATGGCTCCTGTGACAGTTCTTACACGCTCGAGGGCAAGGCTCGCTTCCGTATCAATATCTTCGCGCAGCGGGGCAACTACAGCATCGTGCTCCGGAAGTTAAACACGGAGATTCCTTCGCTGGAGCAACTCGGCATGCCGGACATCTTCAAGTCGGCGGCGCGGGAAAAAACCGGGCTGATCCTGGTGACGGGCGCCACGGGTTCCGGCAAGTCCACCACGCTGGCCGCCATGCTGAACTCGATCAATGAATCGCGGGCGATCCACGTGATCACGCTCGAAGATCCCGTCGAGTTCGTGCATCCGCAGAAGAAGGCCACTTTTAACCAGCGCGAGCTGGGCACCGATTTTGACAGCTTTTCCAACGGGCTGCGGGCCGCGCTGCGGCAGGCGCCCAAGGTGATTCTCGTCGGCGAAATGCGCGACCGGCTGACGGTGGAGATCGCGCTCAGTGCGGCGGAGACCGGTCACCTTGTCTTGTCCACCTTGCACACCATTGACGCCGGCCAGACGATCAATCGTATTCTCGGCATGTTTGAACCGGAGGAACAGGAGCAGGTGCGCGTGCGCCTGGCGGACACGCTCCGCTATGTGATCAGCCAGCGACTGGCGCCGAAGATTGGCGGGGGCCGGCAGGCCTTGCTCGAAATCATGGGCTCCAGCCTCCGGACGAAGGAGACGGTCGTGCAGGGCGAGAGCGAGGGTAAAAGCTTTTACGAGATCATCGAGGCCAGCGAGACGTTCGGTTGGAAGACCTTCGACCGGGCCTGCGTCGATGCCTTCGACCAGGGCATCATCAGTGAGGAGTCCGCGCTGCTTTATTGCACCAAACGTGGCGTGGTGACGCGGTCCATCGACAATCTCAAGAAGCTGCGCGGTGAGGCCATGAACGACTACGCGAACCTTCGCATGCGCAAAGGGGCGGAAGGGGCGACCGGGGCGACCGGAGCCGCCGCCCCGCCACCGCCGGTGCCGATGTCCCTTAAACTCAAGTAAGCCAAGCCATGCCTACTGAACTCGATTTCATCACGACGACCGACAAGCCGGCGCTGCTTGGCCTCAGTACCCCCGAGTGGCTGGACGCCGCCATGGTGGCGCTCAACGAGCATGGTTACAAAGTCCACACCGCCGGTACGCATGCCGACTTCATGGCGAGATTTTTGCAGAACAAATATGAAGTTGTCATCACCGAGGAGCTCTTCGCCTCGAGTGTTGCCGCGGAGAACACCTCGCTGGCGGCGCTTCAAAATGCGCCGATGCCGCAGCGCCGGCACTGCTCGATCATCCTGCTGGGTGATACCGTGCAGACCTTCAACGTGCTGCAGGCCTACCAACTCAGCGTTCACGCGGTCGTCAATCGTTCCGAGATCTTTCTGCTCGGCCAGCTGATTCAAAAAGTGGTGGAGGACCGTGAGTACTTCCTGAAGACCTACCTCGAAGCGCAAACGATGTTGACCCAGTCGGTTTATTAATTCGTTGCGCCCGCGCTCCGCCTTTGCCCTTCTAGCCGCGCATGGCGGCTCGTCTTCGACTTGATCAAGCCCTTGTGGATCGCGACCTGTGTGAAAGTCGCGAACAGGCGAAGCGCGCCATCATGGCTGGCGTTGTTCGCGTGAATGGGCACGTGGCGCAAAAAGCCAGCGATGCCGTCCGCGAAGGTGATTCCGTCGAGGTGTTGGCGCGCGACAAATTTGTTTCGCGGGGAGGATTGAAGCTGGAACACGCGCTCGAGAAGTTTGCCGTAGATCCGGCCGGCTTGACCGCGATTGATCTGGGCGCCTCCACGGGTGGCTTTACGGACTGCCTGCTGCAGCGTGGGGCCGGCAAAGTCTTCGCGGTGGATGTTGGACAAGGTCAGCTTGCGTGGAAATTGCGCCAGGACCCGCGCGTGATGGTCATGGAGAAGCTCAATGCCCGGCATCTGGCCCGCGCGCATTTTCCGCCGCCGTTTGAGCTCGTCGAGCTGGTCGTGATCGATTGCTCGTTTATCTCGCTGCGGAGCATCCTGCCCGCGGCCGTGCCGTTGCTCCGGCCGGGCGGCCGGTTGGTGGCGTTGATCAAGCCGCAATTCGAAGCGGGCAAAGCCGAGGCGGATCGCGGTCGCGGAGTGATTACTGATCCCGCCGTTCACCAGCGGGTCATCGCTGAGTTGCAGGCTTTCATTTCCACGGAGACCTCCCTAGTTTGGCGGGACCTGACCGAATCCCCCATTCAAGGGCCGGCGGGCAATCGCGAATTCCTGGTGCTGCTTGAAAAGCCAAACCAAACCCCTTAAACGCTTCGGCCTGGTGGCCAACCTCGACAAGCCGTTTTGTGAACGGGCCGTGCCGCAGGCGGTGGGCTGTATTCAACGCCTGGGAGGGGTCGTGGTCGTGGATCAGGCCACGGCCGGGCTGTTGCGCGGATCCGTTTCAGCGCTGCCCGACGCTGCTGCCGTGGCGCGGGCCGTGGATGTCCTGCTCGTGTTCGGTGGCGATGGCACCATGCTTCGCGCCGGTCGCGAGACCGCCGGCAGTGGGACGCCGATCTTCGGGATCAACACCGGGCACCTGGGTTTCCTGACCGGTGCCAACTTGCGGCAGCTTCCCCAAGCAATCGAGCAGCTTGCCGCCGGCTTGTTTCGCGTGGTGAATCGCGCCGTGATTGAGGCGCGGGGCGACGTGGCGGGGCGGCCCTTTGAATTGCTCGCGTTGAATGACGTGGTGGTCAGCCGCGGGGCCTCATCCCGCGTCGTTGAACTGGAAGTGCTGGTGAACGGCGAGCTGCTGACGCGTTATCGCGCGGACGGTCTGATCATCAGCACCCCGACTGGCTCGACCGCCTATTCGCTTTCGGCGGGGGGCGCGATCGTGAGCCCCGACGCGGAGGTGTTCGCACTGACGCCGATTTGCCCTCACACGCTTTCCAATCGCTCGGTCATCGTCAGCCTGAAGTCGACGCTGCAGATCCGCGTGCTCAACGACAAACCGGCCACGATCCTTTCGGCGGACGGCCAGGTGGTGCAGGAGCTGGCCGGCGGAGTCGAGGTGACCGTGCGCCGCAGTCGACGCCGGGTGAAGCTCGTGCAACTCGACGGCCAATCCTTCTTTGGAACGTTGCGGGCGAAACTTCATTGGAGCGGCTCAGCCGTTTAGCGCTCGCCTCGCCTGGTGGCGCGTGCGATTTTCTTCCGCATGACCGTCGCGGTTCAACCCCTCAAGAACGTCACGCTTGAACCGTGCGACCTGGCCGATCTCCGCTACGCCAAGTCACTGCTGGAGAATCCTGGTTTCGCCGTCCGGCTGGCCAGCCTCCTCGGCGCGCCGCTTGAACGAGGCTTCAAGATGCTGCCCGCCAACTGGTCGCAATCGGTGCAAGGCGCGGTGAACAAAGCGCTCCAGACCGCGTTGCGCGTGGCGACCACTTCGCTGCGATCCAAGGGACGCAATGAGCGGGCATCGCTCGGTTTCCATCGCGTCATTGCCGGGGTGTCCGGCGGGATCGGCGGCGCGTTTGGATTTATAGCCCTGCCGATCGAGCTGCCATTTTCCACCACCGTCATGCTGCGGTCGATCGCTGACATAGCCCGCAGCGAAGGGCATGACCTGCAAGACACGGAAACTCGGCTGGCCTGTCTGGAAGTTTTCGCGCTGGGCGGTCGATCCACGAGTGATGACGCGGCGGAGAATGCTTATTGGGCCATGCGCGCCGTGCTGGCCAGCACGATCAGCGAAGCCGCCGCCCACCTCGCCCGCCATGGGCTGGCCCGTGAATCGGCACCCGCGCTGGTGAAATTCATTTCCGTCATCGCCGCCCGCTTTGGCGTCATTGTTTCCGAACAAGTGGCTGCCAAAGCCGTTCCGCTCGTGGGCGCGGCTGCGGGCAGCGTGGTCAACGTCCTGTTCACCAGCCATTTTCAATCCATGGCCCGCGGGCATTTCATCGTCCGGCGCCTGGAGAAAAGTTACGGGCCGCGGATCGTCCGTGAAGTGTACGACCAACTGGTATTGCCCGCCGCGTAGTCCGCGCGGTGACGCTGTCGGGAGTGATCCGAATGCTTGACCGACGATGCGGCAGTGAGTTGCATCGGGCATGCGCTTCCCCTCAATTCTGCTGGCCGCGTGGTTGCTTTGGACACCGCCGGTTCCCGCTGCGGATCGTACGCTGCTCCATTGTGGGCGGCTGCTTGACGTAACCACCGGTCAAGCGCGGGAGCAGATCACCATCATTGTCGTCAGCAACCGGATCGCCGCCGTGGATGCGGGCTATGCACTGCCGCTGGAGGGCGATGCCGTCATTGATTTGAAAACCCGCACTGTGTTGCCCGGGCTCACGGATATGCACGTGCATCTCCAGAGCGACCCCGGACCGCAGCGCTATCTCGAACGCTTTCAGTTCAACCCCGAGGACAACGCGCTGCTGGCGGCGCACCATGCGCGGATCACGCTGCGCGCGGGATTCACCACCGTTCGCGATCTTGGGGGTGAACAAGTTGTCGCTTTGCGCAACGCCATCACCAAGGGCATCGCCGAGGGACCGCGCATCATTGCCGCTGGTCGATCGATCGCCGTGACCGGCGGGCACGCCGATCCAAGCAACGGCATGCGCCGGGATTTGCAGGGTGATCCGGGGCCGGACGACGCGGTCATCAACGGACCCGACGACGCGCGCAAGGCTGTTCGCCAGCGTTACAAGGAGGGCGCCGACGTCATCAAGATCACTGCGACCGGCGGTGTGATGAGTGTCGCCAAGGATGGCTTCCGTCCACAGTTCACGCCGGAGGAGATCGAGGCGATTGTGCAAACGGCGACCGATCTCGGCATGCTCACGGCCGCCCATGCTCACGGCAGCGAGGGCATGAAGCGCGCGGTGTTGGGGGGCATTACCTCGATTGAGCACGGCACGATGATGACCGAGGAAGTCATGGAGCTGATGAAGGAGCGTGGCACGTGGTATGTGCCCACGTTGAGCGCTGGCAAATTCACGGCAGAGAAGGCGATGGTGCCGGGCTACTATCCTGCCATCGTCGCGAAGAAGGCGCTGGCCATAAGCCCGCTCATGATGAATACGTTTCGCACGGCGATCAGCCGGGGCGTGAAGGTGGCGTTCGGGACCGATGCCGGCGTCTTCCCGCACGGGGACAACGCGAAGGAGTTTGCCTACATGGTGGAGGGCGGCATGGCTCCAATGGCGGCGATTCAAACCGCGACGGTGAATGCCTCGCGTCTGCTCGGGATGGAAAAAGAGCTGGGGACGATCGAGCCCGGAAAGCTGGCCGACATCATCGCTGTCGCGGCCGATCCCGTGGCGGACATCACCGAACTCCAGCGCCTGAAGTTTGTGATGAAGGACGGCTTGGTGGTGGTGAACCAATGAGCCGGAGGCGCTCAAGGATTCGGGTTCAAGGCCGACAACGTATTGAGCCATTCGCCGCCGTGCCGCTGGTAGGTGGAGTAGGCGTCTTCGCCGAGCAAACCCTGATACGACCGTTGAGTCTCCTGCTGAATGGCGCGCAATGCATCGCGGCGCTGGGCGCCGGTGAGGTTGGAATTGTTCCGGACTTGTTCGGCGGCACGGTTGGCATCCGTCTGCATTTGCAGGGCCTGTGAAGCGGATTGCTCCGGCAATTCGAAGCGCTCGCTGAGATCGTAGAGCTGTTGGTAGCTGCCATCCTTCGCTCGCTGATATTCGGCGTAGCGTTCGCCGCCGAGCATTTGACGAAGGCGTAATTCGGGTGCTGACTTGCTTGCTGCCAGATTGGCGTCACTGGGGGGGCGGCTGGTGCCGTAGCGGCCCCAGAAGTTTTCATCGGCATCGGCGGACTCGGCCAGGGTCAACCGCCAGTCGGCAATCTGGCGCAACTCCTCCGGCGTCGGTTCGAAGCCGCGCAGTTCGCTCGCCCAATTCGCCTGGCCGCCCGTTCGCAGCCGCCACTCGAGGGTGGCTTCGGGCCCCATCAATTCACCCAGCTCGCTGCGGTGCGCTTCCGCCAACTGGCTCAATGCCGCCTTGCCCTCGGGGGTGATCTGCCCGCGTTCGTCGCGGTGCGCGGTCATCAGCTCGTCACGTTTGCGATCGTAGTTCGCGACCAATTCGCTCGCGCGGCTTTGGACGACCGGTTCGAGGTGGCTGAATTGATCGGCCCGTCCCTGTTCCTGACGCGCGGTGGATTCAGCCTCATCGCCGTGCGGCAAATCCGCGAGTACGGCTCGCGATAGTTGATCGTATCTTTGATGAAGCTCCTTGATACGCTCAATGGCTTTGGCGATCGGACCAGTATCGAGCTTCATACCTTGCCGGGCGAGTTCATCCCAAAAGATCGCATTCACCGCGGCAAGGTGCGGGCGGCGCTCGGCGAAATACTCACGTTGAATCGACGCGTACAGGATGTCCCGGATCGTCTCGCGCGGACAACCCACGGCCAGCAGGTTGGTGCGGAACTCACCCCAATCCGCCGCGACGATTTGCGACCACCCAGGCCATTGCATGGCCAGTCCTGGCAGGGTGTTCGTAGTTTCCACGTGGTTGGTGATCACTCGCACGGTTGGGTTGGGCGGCGGCGGCGCCAATGAAGGCGCGCCGTGGCTCGAACTGGTTGCGCAGTCGCCGCCCGAGGCGAGCGCCAGCACGCCGAGCAGCACGTTCAACGCACCAGACGCAAGCAGTACGCGGCGCCAGTTCATCGGCCGCCTCCCACGTTTGCGCCCGGTGGCTGGCCGCCGACGCGATCCATCCAGCGGCCGTCATTGGCGCGGTATTCCTCCCAGGCCGGCGGCCCCAGCGTCGATTGAATCGCCCGCTCCGTTTCCTGCTGGATGAACTGCCGCATCTCCCACTTGGTTTCATCATCCACCTCATTGCTCGCCAGCAGGCTGCGCAACTCGTCGATCGTCGTCTGCCGGATGTCGTAAACCACGATCGCCCTTTCCACCGGCAACTGATGGCGCTCCGCCAGTTCCGTCATCGAACGGAAAGCGGGGTTCTGCGACCGGGCGTATTGCGCGCCGACGTTCTCGCCGAGCGCGGCCGCCACGGCTATCTGCACTTCCTGATTCAGTTGCGTCCGCTCGGCGCTTTCCGGTTTGTCCTCCTCGGTCAGCTCCCAGCGAATCGGATCGATGATGCCGCTGCGGATTCGTACCAGTTCCCGAAGTTGAACGCCCGTCAACTGGAGTCCGGGCATTTCCAAATCATCCAACAGCCCGCTGAGCACAATTTGCAGGCGCAGATAAAACTCCTCGATCAGCGCGGGTGAAACGCGCGTGGCGAGGCCCGCCTTGGCGTCGTTGAAGCTTGCCGTTAACAACTCTCGGTCGGCTCGATTGAGCAAACCGCCGTGGAATTCTTCGAGCGATTTGGCGCGGTCATTGACGAATGCCAGCTCCGAGACCACTTCCTGGACCTGATCTTCCGTCATGGCCCCAAAGGTAATGGCTATTTCACTTTCGGTGACGGCCTCGGCCCCATCTTGGTGGCGGTAAGTGCTGGTCAGCCGCCGCATCACGTCGTGCTCCTCTTCCTTGAGCGCCCATTCCGCTTGGGCGCGCTGCCGCTGTCGAGCCCGCTGCTCGCGGTGCGTCAGCCAATAGGTTGTGCGTGCGGCCGGCAATTGCACCGCCCGCAGCCGGTAGTAGCGGTGGAGATCGGCGATGACCAGTTCTCGGATCAACCACTCCGGCATCTCCAGCCGGCGAAGGTTCGCCATGTAAACTTCGTAGTCGTCGGACTCGATGTCCGACCAGTCGAAGCGGGGAACCTTCGGCGTGACCTCGTGAACGGTCGTCACGGTATTGGTGACCAGTTGCAGCAGGCTGGGTGCGCCGTTCGCAAGACTTTCGGTGGGGGCAGCAACCTCGGCCGGCCGTGGACGCAGCAACACAGCGCCGAGTGCCAGGTTCGCGATCACCGAGATGAGAGCCAGCCATTTCATTCTAGTGGGTTGTGACCCGGTGATGTCACCGATGTTCACCCGGATTCAACGCGCTGGGTCGGGTGTCGTCGTAACGATTCTGAAGCCACCAATCGCGCTCGATCTCGCGGCGGGATTGTTTGGCCCAGGGTTCCTTGGCTGCGCCCGATGCGGGGTTTGAACGGCAGGCGGGATTGCCGAGGAGCAACGCAGCCAGGGCGGTGGCCTTCAACAGACTTCGCAACTGCCGGTTTGAGTTTGTGTTCATTTCTTAACGGTTCACCACGCCCGCGCACGCGAAGAAGCAGAGAAAAAAGCTGACCGCGTAGAAGATGGGGATGAACACCAGCGACAGCAGCACCCGCGCACCGACCGACGGTTTGAGGCGGCAGGCGAAGAGGATGCCGGCCGGCATTGCGGCGAACGCGCTGCCCACCAGGGCCAGGATGATCAATAGATCGTCGCGTCCATCGGTCCACACGAGCCGGAGTGTGTCCCGGGGCAACAGACCGAGCAGGAGGATCGCGACCGCGGGCGCGCCGGCAATCCCAAGGATCACCCACGGCGACTGCCACCACGGACGTTCCTTGAAGCGATGCTGGCAGGCCGGGCAGACGTCATACCAGGGCTGGTCCCAGGTGGCCTGGCATTCCGGGCAGAATGATTTGGGTGTGTCCGTGGTCATGAGGCGGTGGGCAGAGTTGAGTTGCGGGCAGTCTGCCTCCTCTGCTGAAAGCGCGCCACCCCCAAAACGACCAGGGCCAGCGCCGCCAGTTGATAGCCACTCAGCGGACCGAAGACCTTGGGCGTGGCACGCACCGCTTCATGCGCGAGCCGGAAGAGCCCGTAAGCAACGAGGTAAAGGTGGAAGTGTTGGCCGGGGAGAAGGCGTCGCGGTCGCAGGACGAGCAGGGCAACGAGGAGGAACCCGATGTTGAACGCGAGTTCCAGGGGCACGGCAGGCCAGCGGTCAATGCCCGCCTGGTCCTGCAACGAATACCACGCCGGTTCGCAGACACTTCCCAGGCAACACCCTTGCAGCAGACAGCCCACGCGCCCGAGCATGATTCCAATGGGCGCCACGATCGCAAACCAGTCGCCCGTGGCGGCTCGGTAGCCGATGAAGGATTTGGACAATTCGACCCCGGCATAGCCGCCGAGCAGCGCCCCGACGATCGTCTTGCCCGTGGCCAGTTGCAGCCACATGTCTTCTTTACCGAAATGCAACCAGCCCTCCGCGAGGAGATAGACGATCTTGGCGCCGAGGAAGGCACCGCACAGGCCGCCGATGTAAACCAGCAACAGGCGGTCTTCGCGCTTTGCCAGCCGCGTCCAGAGCCAGAGGCTCACGCCGATGCCGGCCAGCAGCAGGAGCCCGTAAGGAGATGGCTGTAGTGGGGACATGCTGCATGGGGTATCCCATACGATGCAGTCGCGAAGCAATCCGGGAAAGATGGATTAGTCGGAAGAGGGTACCGACACGAGCTAGTGGGCCAACCTCCAAGAGGCAAACGGCCACTCATTGCCAGCGATAGATTTCACCTTTGAAGTTTGGGAGTCGAAAATCTATAACCCAGCCATGTCGATTTCCCTGTTGTCCAGCGGCGGGCCCGTCATGTGGATCCTGCTGCTCGCCGGCGCCGTGGCCGTGGCGGTGTTTGTTGAACGCTGGCTGTACTATCACCGCGCCCAGATCAACTCGACGGAGTTCCTTAACGGCGTGCGCAACGTGCTCAAGCGCGACAACATCGTCGAGGCGGTGTCCATCTGCGACGCAACGCCCGGCCCGATCGCCCGCCTGGTCAAGATCGCCATCCTCAATCGGGAACGCGGCCGCGACGGCGTCCGGGAATCGCTGGAGGAAGCGGGCCTGCTCGAAGTGCCGCGCCTCGAAGAGCGGTTGAACCTGCTCGCCACGATCACGCAGATCGCGCCGCTGCTCGGGCTGCTGGGCACGGTGCTCGGCTTCATCAACATTTTCACCGAGTTGCAGAAGGCGGGCGCTTTTGCCCATGCGGGCACGATGGCGGGCGGCATCTGGCAGGCGCTGGTCTGCACGGCGGCCGGCCTCGCGCTCGCGATCCCCTGTTATGCGGGCTACAACTACCTGGTGAACCGGGTCAACTCCATCGTGCTCGACATGGAAAAATCGGCGACGGACATCCTGAACCTGGTGACCGGCGAGACCAAGGCATGAAGCTGCCGCGCAACGCCAAGATCTTCCGCGGCCAGCTGGATGTCGCGCCCTTCATGGGGGTGTTCCTGCTGCTGCTGCTGTTTATCATGCTGCAACAGCACATCACGTTTCAGCCGGGCATTCCGGTGGCCTTGCCGGAGGCGGTGGACCTTTCGGGCGTGCAGGGTCCGGCGATCACGATCGTGCTGGATGAACGGGGTCAACTGTACTTCGACAACCGGCAGCTCAGCACCGAGCAGCCCGGTCAATTGCGCGAGATCCTGGCGCAGGCGGTCGCCAGTGCGGGCCATCCGATCACGCTCATTGTGCAGGCGGATCGCAACGTGAAGCTGGGCGCCTGGACGGAACTGAATTTTGCGGCGCGCGCGGCGGGCATCCGAGATGTCCTGCTCGCGGTGCGGCCTGCTGCCGGCGCCCGATGAATGGCAACACTCCAGCCGAGCGACCTTGGTCGACCCGTCACTGGATCGCGACGGTGACGTTTCTGTTCGCCCTGCAAGCGGGGCTCGCCTGGCAGTTGGCGGATCGCACCCCGTTGGTGGCCCGCGAGGAAACACGATTGCTGGGCGCCCGCCTGTTGCCGCCCGTCATCAGCCCGGAGCTCGCGGCGTTGCTCAAGCTGAACAACCCAACCTTGTTCGTGCTGCCGAGTCGCGAGGGCTTCTCGGGCGCCACCTGGCTGGAAGTGCGACCGCTCGCGCATCGCTCGCCCGGTTGGTCCAATCCACCGCAGTGGCTCGCGCTCAAACCCGACGAGCTGCTCGCGGATTTCGAGCGGTTCGGCGCGACCAATCAACCGGAGCGCGCGTCCGTTTCCGACCGGCTCAGCCGGCCCCGGGAAAGCCGCCTTGCACTTCCGGAGGCGCAACGCCCCAAAGTTGAAACGCGGCTCGCGTTTGCCGGTGAACTTGCCGCGCGCGACCTCGTTTCGCAGCTCGAATTGCCGGTGGTGGAACATGCCGGTCTCCTGGCGCCCACGGTGGTCTCATTGTTGGTGGACCAACGCGGACGGGTGTTCCAAGTCTCGCTTGCGCCCGCCGGTGCCAGCGGTTCCGCCGTCGCCGATCAACTCGCGCTGGCCGCCGTGCGCCGGTCGCAGTTCGTCGTGGACCCCCGGATTTCGCCGAGCAAAGACAATCGTGATTTCGAACAACTCCGCCGGGCGCGCATCACGATTCACTGGGGGACACGGCCGCCGCCGCCGGCCACCAACGCGCCCAGCGCGATCCCGGTGGTGCAACCGGTCCAACTCTGATGAGCGTCGAAGCGATCATCCTCCTTTACACCGTCATCACCCTGGGGAGCGTGGCTTTCCTGGCTTGGTATTCGGCCCGGCGCGCCCGGCGGTTTGCGCCTTTGCAATCAGAGGATTCGATCTTTCGCTGCCCGGCGTGCGCGACGGTTTACACCGATGACGCGGGAGTGGATCTCTCGCGCTGCCCCCAGTGTGGCCGGATGAATGACCCGATCAGTTTCTAGCGGGACTTGGGCGGGACCAGTTGCAGCCGCTCCTGCCCGCCAGTTGCCGGAATTTCAATCCGCGCGAAATCGGCGCCGACTTCAACGCATTTGATTTCCACGAGGTTCGTTCCTTTGCGCACCTTGCCCGATTCACCGGCGAGAAACACGCGGCCATTGATCAACGCGGTGCGCCGTTGAGCGGTGCCGGTCACCACCTTCAGCTCGAATTTGTCGGGAGAAGCAGCGGCGGCCAGCTCGGCGGCCACCGCGGGCTCCACGTAGCGCATGAACTTCTGGGGTGCCGGGCGGGCCGGCGGGCCGGCGCGGCGCACGAGATCAATATCGGCGGCATCGATGGCGGGCTCCGTGCCGTAGCGCAGCCAGTCAATAATCGCGGGCAACGCGTGCGCCTGGTGCGCCTTGAGGAAGAGGCCGAACTGTCCGCGGGTGTAAGTGTTGGACGAGATGACCTGCTGCGCCTTCGCATCATTTAGGTGTTCCGCCGTCAGGTAGGCGATCAATTCGCAGAAGCCTTCGTGGGAATCCCGGCTCAAGTTGCGGCCGCGCGGGATGTTGGCGGCCACCCAGGCGTGGGTGAGTTCGTGGGCGTACGTGGTGCGCGTTTCTCCCATCGTCAGCCCGCTCAACACGTGAATGTCATGGCTCACGCCACCCGGCGTCATCATCAACTGGTGGATGCCCAGCACGTTGGGGCACTCGTTGTCATTGCCGGGCATCTTGTACCAGGCGGTCAGGTGCAGCCGGTCGATCACCTTCCGGTTGATGAGGCTTTGATCCGGAAAGGTCATGCGGTCCTGAAAAAGGCGGCGCACGACTTGATCGACCTCGTCGGTAACGGTGAGCACCGCGTTCGTGTCGATCAGCGCGGCCTTCGCATCACGCGCGCAATAGGCCCGGCCGTCCTCCAGCATCAACCCGTCCTTGACGACCGGCAGACTGCAGGCGAAGCAGCGTTCGTTGCTCTTGATGCAGCGGCTGCAGAACAGCTTCTTCTTGCCGGTCACCTTGTCGTTTCCAGTGAAAATAACGTCGATAAAGACATTGCCGCAGATTTCGCAGTGGGTGGGGCTGGTGTCGGACTGGCCGGGCGCGAAAACCAACGCGACCAGCGAGAGCAGCGCCACGGCGAAGCAGACTTTGAGGGTGCGGAAGTCGCTCATGACCGGGCGCAGGCTACAGCGCCCATTGCACGGCGGCAATTCGTCATTGTCCCGCCTTTCCCAGCGTGGACAAGTAAGTCACCAGGTCGCGCAGCTCTTCGCGCGTCAACGAGTCCGCCAACCCTGACGGCATCAAAGTGCCCAACGGTCGCTCGTTCTTCACCTGCTCACGATTCAGCGTGATGGCTTCCGCCGCTCCGGTCTCACGCAAGACAACTGCAGCGCGATCGGAGCGGATGCGATAGCCGGTCAGCAGATCGCCCGACTTCGTTTCGAGCTCATAGGCGTCGTAGCCTTCTTTGATCTCTTTCTTCGGTTCGAGGAGCGCGCCGACGATGAAATCAACCGGTTGCGCTGTGCCCAAGGTGTCGAGCGCTGGACCAATGATGCCACCCTCGCTGCCCACGCGATGGCACGCGAGGCAGGCCAGTTCGGCTCGGTGGAAAAGCTCCCGCCCGCGCGCGGCGTTCCCGGACTGCCGAACGTCCGCCGCCAGCTTGCGAGCAAACTCTTCCGACCATTGCCAATGCGACGCAGCCGTGGTGCCGGTGGTTGCCGCGAAGGCGGATCGCAAGGCTTCGTGCTGGAAACCGCGTTGGTTGAGAAAGTCCCTCGCCGCGTGAGCATTCACTTCGAGCGGCGGCGCGGACTTCAGCGCCGTCACCAGCGGCTCAATGGCGTCCTTGCGGTTCAGGAAGGGTTCGAGCAGCGGCGCGAGGTCGGTGACCGAACCGGGTTGTTGCAGGCGGATGGCCAACGCACCGGACGCCGCCAGCGGATCGAGCGCCACCAACCCGTCCATGGCGGCCGGCGAGGTTGCTGCCTTGGCGAGGAGCGTTGATCGGAAGGTTTCCAGCTTCCAGATGCCGGCGAGCCGCATCGCGTCAGCTCGAATGCTGGTGGCTGCGCTTTCGATCAGTGGCTTCAAGAGTCCGGCCGCGTTGGCGGGGGGCGTCGGCAATCGAAGTCGCGCCGTCCGCACTACGGCGGGCAGCAAAGGCTCAAGCAGTGCCATGTCTCCGATCGCCAGCACGCGCCCGAGGTCGTTCACATCGCCATGCTCGGCAATGATCTGGAGGAAGGCAGCGCGGCTTGCCAGCGAAGTCGCCGGGCGGCTGAGAAGTTCACGCACGGCGGCGAGGGTATCCGGGCTGCCGTCATAGCCGACCAATAGACTAAGCTTGGTCGCATCCGCAGCGACGGTGAGTTGACCCGCTTGCAGTGCCGGAAGCCAAAGCGTCTTCAATGAAAACATCGCCTGCCGTAGCGCGTAGTCGAGGAACGGGTCGGTGCCGCGGGTGGCGGCTTCAAGCACAATGTCGAGGGCGCTGAGTTGTGGAACGTGTGTCGCCGCGACGATGGCTTGGAGTCGGACGCGGGGGTGAGCGTCCTTTGCCAGGCGCTCGAGAATGGGCAAGGGAGATTCCAGACGATCGGCCCAGATGCCGGTGGCTGACGCCGCATAGGCCCGCGCACCCGGTTCCTGCGCAGCGGCGAGGCGATCGATCAGTGCGGGTTCGACCACTTCGTGGCTTTGAAGAACTCCGAGCGCCTCCTTGAGTTCGAGGTCGGTGCGACGGCTGTCGTCCGCCCAGGTACGCACCGCCTGCACGACTTGGTCCGTCGGCCGATCCGCGAGTGATCGCTTTGCGAAGTCGCGCGTCCAGCGGTCCTTCGAGTTGAGATGTCCAAGTAGTTCGCCGATGGACGCGGTCACGAGCTGCGGTGGTTTTGTGAGTGGCCGGCCTTTGGCCGTGACGCGCCAGATGCGGCCCCGTTCTCGATCACGCTCCGGGTGCCGGAAACTCGCCTGGTAATGGCCGATGATCGGGTTGTACCAATCGGCGAAATACAGCGCGCCATCCGGTCCGAACCGCGCGTCCACTGGTCGAAAGCTCTTGTTCGTTGTTGTCATCAACGGCTCGGCATCGGTGAGCGCGAAGCCGGCGCCGTCATCCGCGATGTTCATCGCCCACACGGCGTTGTTGATGTAACCGGCAACAATCAGCCGGCCCTGCCAGGCGTCGGGGAAGTGCGCGGTTTGCACGATCTCGCCGCCGCTCATCTTGCGCCCGCGCCCATCCTTCCAGATCAAGGTCGGTTGATCCGGCCGGCTCTTCGGCACGAGTCCGGGCACCGGATAAATGATCGAGCTGTTGTTGCCGGCGAGCTCGATGGGCTCGCCCCAGTCGGTGAAAACGAAGCCCCAGGGATTCTGCGGTTCGGCGGCGCTCCCGTAAAAGCCTTCGAGCTTCAACCGCTTCGGCCAGAGCCGCCAGATGCCAGCCTGGTCGAGCGCCTGCACACCCCACGGCGTTTCGACGCGCGAAAGGTTGTGGAGGCCCTGGCAGAACCAGATTTCACCGCCCGGTCCCCAGCGAAACGAATTGATGTTCTGATGATTGTCACCGGTGCCGAAGCCACGGAGGACGATGCGTTTCTCGTCCGCGCGATCGTCGCCGTCGGTGTCGCGCAGCAGGCTGAGGTTCGGGCCTTCGCCGAGGTAACAGCCCCGCGCGTCGCCGGTCACTTCCAGCCCCGTCGGGATCATCAGACCATCGGCGAACACCGTCACTTCACCGGCTTCGATCCGGCCGTCACGGTTGCGATCATCGAGGATGAGCACCTTGTCGTTGGGAAGATCACCCGGCTTGATCATCGGATACACCGCGCTGCCGATCACCCACAGCCGGCCGCGGGCATCGAACCGAATTTGAATCGGCTTCACCACGCCATCCGTTTCGGAGGCGAAGAGGTTTACATCAAATCCCTCGGCCACCTTGAACGAAGCCTGCTCGACGGCGGGATCGTGGGGATCGGCGGCGTGGGTCGTCATACCCTCGAACGCAATCGCCAGCATAACCGCAACGACCTGCTGGAAGCTCCGGGCCGCAAACGTCGCTGCGCTGGTTTGCGGTGAAGCAACGGCGGCCCGGCAGGTCCGCCCTACCATCGGTTGGTAGGGCGGCGTTGCCGCGCCGCCGTGACTTCCGTCAGGCGACCGCGAGACGAACCTTGGGATCGCTTTCGGAGTTAGCTTGTAGGGCTCGTTTCGCATCGTTCCTCTTCAATTCTTCTCCACGTTGATCCTGCGCAGATGGGCGATGATTTCCTCTTCCTTCGCGGCGATGAGCGGCACATACGCTTCCAGTTCGCGCGGCAGGAGCCGGACCGACGTATCGCGATAATCCCGGCTGAACAACTGCTCGGTGCGATCACCGTGGAGGAAGGCCCAGTTCTGCGGGCGATGATAGTTGAACCACAGCCGGTTCTTCTCGGCGAGCAGCGCAAGCAAGGCGGGGTCGGCGGACGCCACCGGCTTCAAGCCCAGTTGCCGGACAATCTCCCGGGCGACTACTTGTTGGCCGCGTCCATTGAGATGAATGCCGTCGCGCGTGAACGAGCCGCCCTCGGGCAACGTGCGATACAGATCGACAAACGCCGCGCCCAACTGGTCCGCGAGGGCGTGAATCCGTGGGAGTTGCGCCTCGATGGCGGCGTTCTGCGGCGTGAGATCGGGCAGGGGTGCTGAAGGTTTCTCAAACGGCGGGGGCGAAAGGATCACCAACTGGCGGTCCTTGTCCGCCAGTCGCATCAGCAACGCCTCGTAGTGTTGGACGAACTCATTCGTGCTCGATCCGGGCCGGAGCACTTCCATCTGACCGAACTGCACAACGACCACCGTGGCGCCGATCTTCTGCAGTTGTTCCTCCCATGTCGGAAAGTTGAGTTGCCGATGTTGCTCAAAGACGGTGTCGCCCTCGTACGCCAGCGCCCGCACCTTCACTGCGGCCAGGCCGGGCTGTTGGAGGATTTGCGCTTCGAGCAGTCCGGACTCAGCCAGCACCACCATGTCTTCGCCACCGATTAAGGCGATGATGTCCTGGGATTGAAAGGGTGGCTCCGCGGCGCGGAGTTCGCCGGAGGGTAACAATGCAACGAGGACCGTGGTCAACCAGACGCGGCTTGAGGCCATTGCTTTCATGTGTGTGTTTGATTGAAGCAAAAACCATCACTCCATCACGAGGCCAATCTGCGGTGGCCGCCCGCGCCATCGCGGGCTAGGCAAAATACGGCCGCAAGACATTGCCCGCCACCCGCAACGCTTGCTGCCGGCCGGCGAGCGTCTTGCCAAATGTGTCATCCTCGACCTCGATGCAGACCGGGCCGCGGTAAGTCGTCTCCGTCAACGCGCTCATGAATTTGCCCCAGTCCATTTCACCGTAGCCGGGGATGCGCGGCTGATGCCATTCGAGCGGATGGGCGAACACGCCGACCTCGTTGATGCGCTCGCGCCGGATCTTCACGTCCTTCGCGTGGAAATGGAAAAGCTTCGATTGAAACTCCTTCAACGGACTCGCCGGGTCCATGTGCTGGAGCACGAAATGCGAGGGATCGTAATTCAACCCGAAGTGCTGCGACGGGATGTCGTTGAACGCGCGTCGCCAGATAACCGGCGTGGTCAGCAAGTTCTTGCCGCCCGGCCATTCGTCCTTCGTGAAGGACATCGGGCAATTCTCAATGCCGATCTTGATGTCGTGATCCTCGGCAAATGCTATGAGCGGCCGCCAGATTTTCAGAAAGCGCGGCCAGTTGTCATCGACGGATTTGGTCCAGTCGCGGCCGACGAAGGTGTTCACGTTCCTCAGCCCCAGCACAGCGGCGGCCTTGATTACTTTCTTGAGATGCGTGACAGCGACGCGCGAAACTTCGGGATGGGGATCAAGCGGGTTCGGGTAATAGCCCAGTGCCGTCAGCGAGACGCCATGCGTGGCGCAGAGCCTGTGAACTTCCGCAGCGCGGGACTTGGTGAGGCCATCGACGTCGAGGTGCGTCACGCCGGCGTATTTGCGCTCGGCCTTGCCGACCGGCCAGCACATGACTTCGACGCAGGCGAAGCGCTCGGCTGCCGCGAAGGCGAGTACTTCGTCGAGATTGAGTTCGGGGAGAATGGCGGAGACGAATCCGAGTTTCATGCGTGAGCTGATTCAGCCACGAAAGAGGCGGGGAAGAAACCCGGAAATCGAAAAGGTCGGAGGCTTCACGCGAATTTCACGAATTAGCGCCAATTAGCGGAATTCGCGTAAGACCTGCCTTCCTGTCGCTGTTACCTTGCCGCCGTTTTCGTCGGCTCGGGGTCATCCGCCGCCTCGAAGAAGCCGATGAACATTTCGTCCCACGATTGCTCGCCGAAGACGACGCGCTTGCCGGGGTCGGGGTTGGCGGGGTTGCGCGCTGAATTGTCGAAGGCGCCCGACACTAGCAGCCAGGAACCGGCGGGCACGTGTCGCGGTTGCTCCAGGTAATAACTAAGTTGCCACTGGAAATCATAGCGCGGCACGTGCAGCAGCGTCTCGCGTTTGCCGTCGGGGAGCAGAAGTTCATAGCGCATCCATTTCCCGCGAAAGTGCATGTGGGGAAACAAGCCGTAAATCGTCGCCGGTTTGGTGAAGGCGTAAGTGGCGGTGTGCCGCGCCTCGGCTTCACCGGGCGGGATGTTGAGATTGGGTTCGATCGCCTGTCGGGTTTCCGCAGAGCGCTCCTGCCGACTATCCGCAAGATAGAGGGCGATCTCACTTTGATCCGTCTGTTCAGAACCGTTGGTGGTATAATGCAGTTCGAGCGTCAGCTCCGCGTTGGCGGGCAGATGCTTCGCCACACCGGCGGGATACTTCATAGCGCTCGAACCGGGAGCCCAGCCGATAAAGAAGACACCCTTGTCACTGCCGTTGTCTGGGGCGCCGGGCCATTTTGCGTAGAGGATCACGTGGTGAACGACCTTGCGGTTGCCGGCCTTGATATCGAGTGCGCTCAACCAAACGTCGTTCGTGAACGGGTTGGCAACCTTGATGTGGCGGTAATCCAGCACACCGGTGGCGGGAATCATTTGTACTTCGGGCAGCTTGAGCACAACGTCGGGCTGGCCGAGGCGCCATTCGGGCAAGGCGGCCAACGGCACCTCCAACGGATCGGCTCCCTCGCCGCGCGGCGCGCCGGCGTCAACCCAGCGCAACAGCGTCTGCGTTTCCTCAAGCGACAGCGAATGCGGGTCAACGAACTTGCCGTAGCCAGGATGCGGATCCCACGGCGGCATGCGGCGCGTCAGGAGAACTTCCTCGATCATCTCGGCGTGATTGGCGACCCGGCGATGGCTGTTCATGCTGAACGGTCCGATGCCGTCGGCCCGATGACACTCGACGCAATGTTTCTGGAGTAACGGCGCGACCTGGGTCGCGTAGTCGGGCGCGGCACCTTCCTGGGCGACCTTTGCATAACTGATGCGACAGCCGTGCGCTTGAGTTTTGGCGGTGGCGATTTCCTTGCCGGCAAGGAAGGCGGTCAACGCCGACTCAAGATATTTCTCCGTCGCGGCCGGCTTCTCCGCCCCTTCCGTCAGTTGATCGTCGATTGCGCCGCGGTAAAAGATGCTCCAGTCCTTCGTGTCGATGGCCACCACCTCGGCGGTGCGTTCAACCCCAAGCCCGAGCGACAGCGCCTGTTTCGCATCCAACAGGTAGGTCATGCTCCACAGCCCAAGATCGCGTCGTTCCTGGCGCACGTCCTTCTTCGTGTCGCCGGCGTAAGAGTTCACCAGCCAGAAGGTCACGCCCTCCGCTTCAAAGCGGTCTTTCAATGCGCGGAATTTTGAGGCGTTCTTGCGGACGATCGGGCAGCCGGTGCCGGTGAACATCAACACTACCGCGCGACCGGGTGTGCGCTGGAGTTCGTGATTGGCGTCGTCCTGATCGATCAACGAGAAGTTCGGCACGGTGGGCCGGACGGCGGCGCTGGCGATGAGGCTGGAGACCAAAAGCGTCGCCAGCACGATCAGCGATTGGCGGAGGAGATTAAGATGAAAAGTCATGATCGATCTGGGTGTTATCGGTTTGGTCGGCGCAATAATTAACCGAAGCCGCGGCCAAAGTAGCGATTGATGACGTGGCCGCCAGTGCATTTCTTCATCGGCCTGGGATTCACGTGGTTGAGTCAGTCCGGAGCTGGCTCAAACGAAACATCGCTTTCTCGGTGGACGCCCATGCTAAGCTTCTCGCATGCGAATGAACGAACAACCGCCGTTGCTGCCGCCGCGAGTCGAGATGGAGCGCGCCTTCACGCGGAAGGACGCCAGCTACGACGGCGTCTTCTACACCGCCGTCCGCACCACCGGGATCTTCTGCCGGCCATCATGTCCGTCGCAGCCGAAGCTGGAGAACACGGAGTTCTTCGCTTCGGTGAAGGAGTGTCTCTTCGCTGGCTATCGCGCTTGCAAGCGGTGCGATCCGCTCGCGGCCAACGGTGAGCGGCCCGCGTGGGTGAACGACCTGATGGCGCGCGTCAGCGAATCGGCGACAGGCCGGTTGCAGGCCCACGAGTTGCAGGCGCTCGGTCACACCCCCGAGCGCGTGCGTCGCTGGTTCACGCAGAATCTCGGCATGACCTTCGCCGAATGGTGCCGTGGCCAGCGGCTCGCCGGCGCGTTTGACCGGCTCCGTAACGGCCTGAAGCTCGACGACGTCGCGCTCGACAGCGGCTTCGAATCGCACAGTGGTTTTCGTGATGCCTTCACGCGGGTGTTTGGCGAAGCGCCGGGGCGCGCTCGCGTTTCGGGCGAACGCATCGTGATTCAGATGATCGACAGTCCGATGGGACCGCTGCTGGTCGGGGCGACCGATGAAGGCGTGTGCCTGCTGGAATTCACCGATCGCCGGATGCTCGAGACGAATCTCGCCACCATCCGGAAACGGTTTCGCAGTCCGGTGGTGCCGGGCGAGCACCGCTGGTTGAAACAACTCTCAACTGAGCTGAGAGAATACTTCACCTGCACCAGGCAGGCCTTCTCCGTGCCGCTGGCGCCCCACGGCACCGAATTTCAGGAACAAGTTTGGGCGGCGTTGCGGAAAATTCCCCATGGCCGGACCATCGCCTACGACGAGCTCGCGCGCCGTGTCGATCGGCCCACCGCCCAACGCGCCGTTGCGAATGCCAACGGCCAGAATCGCATCGCCATCCTCATCCCATGCCATCGCGTCATCGGCAAGAACGGCTCGCTCACCGGTTACGGCGGCGGCCTTTGGCGGAAGCGGCTGCTCCTCGAACTGGAGCGAACTGGTCGGTTGCCGGGAAGGTGATCGAGGCTCAGCCGGATCCATGCAGTTGGATTGGGGAGGGCACGCGTCTCGCGTGTCGCGGAGCCGTCCCGGCGACGCCTTCGGCGGCCACGTGTTGGCAAACCAAACGGTGCGGGTCGGTGCGGAAGTCAAACGGTGTTCGGCGCGACGCCGAACGCGGCACGCGAGACGCGCGCGCTCCCCTGAATGGAATCGTTCCGGGTTAGCGCTTCGTGGGTTCGCCAAACGCATACAGCGACGACTGCGTGCGCAGGAACAACTGGTTCCCAACCAGCGCCGGCGAGGCGAGAATACGTTCGCCGAAGTCGGCTTGATGAAGAATTTCCGGCTGGGTGCCGCCCGCCTTGATGATCGTCACCTTGCCATTCAGCGAGGCGACATAAATCCGCCCGTCAGCGGCCACGGGTGATGAATAGTAGCTGCCCTCGGCGTTCAACCTTTCCTGCAGGTAGAAGGCTTCGCCGGTCTGGGCATCGAAGGAGGAAATCATGCCGCCCGTTTTGAAACAATAAATCCGGCCGTCGTAGAGCAGCGGCGATGCGACGTAGGGCAGGCCGCGGGTGGCTTTCCACGCGACATGTGTCGCGGTGATGTTGCCCCGGCCGCCGGGCTTCACGGCCACCAGGAGGTTCTCGGCCTGGGCCAGTGCCGCGAGCAATTGTTTGTAGTCGCCCTGGTCCACGCTGCCGTTCCGGTTGACATCCAGTCCGCGGTAAAACTCACGGGCGCCTTCCTCAAATTCGTCCACCTGCACGGCCCCATCCTTGTTCTTGTCGTGGGTTTCGAGGAACTTCTCCCAATTCGGCCACGGATCATCCGCCTTGCCGTCGGACCAGCCTGCGAAATACAGCAGCCCATCGTTGGTCACCGGCGTGGTGCATGCAAACGCGGTCAGGCCTTCGACCACCCAATTCTCCGTCCCCGTCTTCAGCCCATAACCTTTCAGGCGCAACGAGCCGGGGACGACCACTTCCTCCGTTTCACCATTCTGCCAGCGGATCGGCGTACCAAAGCTGCCGTACGATTCGGGCCGCGGAGTTTCCCAGACCTTCTTGCCGGTGCGCAGGTCCACGGCCAGCAGGCTTGAACCTTCGTCGCGATCGCGGCTGATCACCACGAGCCCGCCGGCGATCAGGGGCGAGGTGCCGGTGCCGTAGCCTCCCAGGCTCAGCGCGACGGGCAGCGGGTGGCGCCAGAGTTCGTTCCCCTGGCGGTCGTGACAGATCAACCCGAAGGAACCGAAGTAACTCACCACCCGCTCTCCGTCGGTTGCGGGGGTGGATGTGGCGGGGCTGCTCTCGGTGCGATGAAAGCTCTCGAGCTTTTCGGTCTTCACACCCCGCGTCCACGCGAGCTTCCCGTCCGCCCGCTGATAGCAGCGAACCTGAAGTTCGCCGTCGGCAAACGTGTTCAGGAAAATCTGATCGTCCCAGATGCACGGTGACGAGGGCGAGAACGGGACGGCAACCTTCCACAGGACGGAGTTGGTGGGACTGATCTTGACGGGCGGATGGGCGTCGGGCGCGACGCCCGAGCTGTTGGGGCCACGAAAGGCCGGCCAATTCGAGGGCGCACCCTGAACCAGGTTGGTAACGGCAAGCAGGAGGAGCAGGCACAAGGAAGTAGAATTCATAGGCGGGTGATGATCGTGTTAAACATGATAGGGAAGGGCCATGACGCGGGCAACCAGCAAGAGGATGCGCCCAACCAGCTTTGCCTCGGGCATCAAGCGCGAAACTCTTCGCGCAGGCTTTCCGCGGTGATGGGCGGCTCGATCTCGTAGGGACCAAGCCGTCTGCTTTTCTCGATATTGCGTTGCCCGGTGCCGGCGCTCATTTGTCCAAGCCGTATTTCTTGAGCAGCGCCGCGTAGCGCGGGTCTTTGATCACTTCGCCATATAGAGGATCGAACTTCCACGCCCGCGGATCCAAGTCGCGGCTCTCGGCCCCACGCTCCAACCAGACGAAAGCTTGATCCAGATCACCCAAGCCCAAGTTAACGAACGCAAGCTCACCGAAGGCGGAACTGCCGCTGGCCGAGACGCTCTTCAACTTCCCGAGGATCTGCCGCGCCTCATTCGTCCGGCCCGCGCGGGCATAGGCATAGCCCAGGTAGCCAAGTGCGTACGGCGTATCCCCCGCTATCTTCCGAATTTTTTCAAACTCGGCAATGGCGTCCGGGATTTTCGTTTGCACGAGTAAGGTTCGGCCGCGACGCTGGTAGGAAGGCAAGAAATCCGGTGAAAGTTTGAGCGCTTTATCATACTCAACCAGCGCTTCTTCGTACCGCCCGGCAACATTCAGGCACATGCCAATGTTTACTTGGATCACGGCGGACAGTGGGTCCAGCGCCTGAGCTTTGCGAATCTCAGCGAGGGCTTCATCTGGTTTCCCCAGCAGCTCCGTCAGGAGCAACGAATACCATTGGTGACTGGTGGCATGATTGGGGTTTAAGCGCAGCGCTTGCTGATATTCCTGTTCCGCTCCCACGAGATCCCAATCATTCAGCGCGCATTGGCCAAGCACCGCGTGGGCTTCGGCCAGCCGGCCATCCAGTTCGAGCGCCCGCCGCGCCGCCGCCCGCGCCTTGGGAATCGCCTCGCGTACCGGCACCGCGGCGTATTCCGGCAGCAGCACGTAACTGGATCCAAGTGCGGCATAAGCCGCCGCGAACTTTGGATCTTTCTCCGTCGCTTGCTGGAACAAACCCACGGCACGCTGCGAGTCGGTGCCCGTTCGCTTGTTCCAAAGTTCGCGCCCGCGTAGATACAGATCGTACGCCTCCAGATTGTCGGTCCCGGCGAGCGTGGCGTTGGGACTGCTTCCCGCCAGCAGTTTCACTTTCAACACTTCCGTCACCTTCTGCGCCACTTCGGTCTGAATCGCGAACAGATCCTCCGCCTTCCGATCAAACGTGTCCGACCACAGATGAAACCCGTCGGCCACATTGATAAGCTGGGCGGTGATGCGCAGTTGACTGCCTTCGCGCCGGACGCTGCCTTCCAGGAGCACGCCCACTTTGAGCGCCTCGCCGATTCGCTGCATGGATTCGTTCTTGCCCTTGAACGAGAAGGCCGAGGTCCGCGCCGCCACGCGCAAGCCCGGCGTGCGGGCCAATGCATTGAGGATCTCCTCGGTGATGCCGTCGCTGAAATACTCGTTGTCCTTGTCCGCGCTCATGTTCACGAATGGCAGGACGGCCAGCGTCTTGGGCGGCTCGTTGGTGCCCGTGTTCGTGGTGGCCGGGCCGACGGTGCCCCGGCCGTAACGCATGGCCTGCTCCAGCGCGAAGTAGGGATTGTCCATCTGGAGCGGCGGGAACTTCATTCCATCCACGATCTCCCAATACCACGGGAGCTTGCCGAACATCTCGAGTTTCTCCGCGGAGCGCAGCCAGAGCATGCTCCAGTCGCCGTGGCCTTCCAACAACCCCTGGCGCAGCCAGCGGCGGGCGGACTCGAAATCACCGAGCATGCCGTAGCTCCACGCGATCCGCGCATAGGGGATGTGCAGGCCTTGCTCCGCTTGCGCCTCCAATTCTCTCAGGATCTTCCGGGCTTCGTCCGCAGAACCCGACTTGGCGTGGATGGCAGCCAGGCTGCACTGCGTCCATGCGTTCGGACGCCCCGCGAGGACGCGAGTAGCCACTTCCTTGGCGCCAGCCAGATCTCCCACCGCGAGCAAGACGAAGGAATAATCTTCGAGCTGAATCTTCTCGGGCGGAAGGCTGCGGAAGGCGCGCACCGCGTCGTCATATCGGCCAAAGTGGAAAAGTTGATTCGCACGAATGATCGAATTCATGAGATTTTCCGGATCCAGCGCGATGGCTTGCTCCGCCGTGTGCAATGCAGGCTCTGGATGACCTTCGATGAAGGTGTAATACCACGACATGGCCCTCAACACTGCGGAGTCTGGCTTCTGGTCGCGCTGAATGTCCCAAAAAATTGCGCTCACCTTGTTCCAGTCTCGCTCGAAGATCGTTGTAATACGCATGCGGAGCGACGCGAGAGCTGGGTCCTCGGGCCGTTGAGCGTGGAACCGTTCCGCTTCGCCCGATAACCGCTTGAAGATCGTGGCCATCTCGTTGGTCGTTCCGCCAAAAACGAGGGGAACCCATTGCGATTCCGCCAAGGCGTTCCACGCCCGGGTGTAGTTCGTATCGAGCTGATAAGCCCGCCGCAGTTCGACCGCCGCCTTGTCAAACAAGCGGCTGCTCAGGAAATCGCGCCCCCTTTGGTAAGCCAGGAAGGCCTCGGCATTCTGGGTCTCCGCAACCTGAATCTCAGTCCTCTCGCTGGTGCTAATCACCAAAGGATTGGAAAGGACCGGAGCGCGCTGGTGAGGTTCGCTGGGAAGTGCGGGGTGAGCGCGCGGAGCGTCCGTTCCATCCGGGGTTGAACCCGCCCGGCGAACGTTCCTGAAGCCGTCCTTCCCCCTCTTG
>JANLTG010000192.1:0-57553 GCA_031362805.1 bacterium | reverse complement strand
CATGCTCCAGTAGCGCATGAACCACAGCGTGGCCGCCGTCGGCACCGCGAGGAGGAGCAGGGACACCGGGGAATTCGCCAGCCACGCGACGAAGGAGTCGGCCCGGCGGGCCAGCGTGTCCTTCCACGAACCGGTTGCGCTCAGCAATCCACGCCCGACGAGGACCAGGGTGGTGATCAGCGCGATGTAGTACAGGAACCACAGATGCGATCCCGCGAAGATCCCGGCCGGCAGCGTCGAGAGGGATTGCAAGCCGCCCAGCAGACCGGCCCAGACATCGACGTCGCCGCGCAGGCTCGCGGAACCCATGATCCAGCCGGAGATGACCAGCGGGCGCAGAAGGAACCAGCCGACAACAAACGGCACCACGATCCGGAGCACGCGGGAGCGCACGAATTCACCGGCGCCCTTGCGATGAAAGGTCAGGTGACTGAAGAAGCCCGCCAGCAGGAAGAACAATTCCATGCGGAACGAGTGGCTGACCGTCATGAACAGCGCCACCAGTTGGCTGGTCGAGATGTCCTGCACCGCCCAGCCCATGAAGACCGGCATGAACGACAGACACGCGTGGAACACGATGCCGAGCAAGAGCGCGAAGGCGCGGGTCGCGTCGAGGTAGTCCAGGCGGGAGGTATCCGCGCTTTGCAATGCGGCCAAGTTGGTTTGGGCGACGGATGAAGTCATGGTGGCAATGGGATTGAGCGACACCGTTCAATAGAAACCGATTTCATCCACTTCGTAGGCGAACGCGTCCTTGGCCATGCCGAACGAAACCAGGTTGATGCTCGTGATGGATTTGAGACTGAGCACGGTCTGCTCCGACCAGGCGCGCTTCATGTCCTTGAAGGGAATCCGGACTTCCTGAAACTCGCCGCCCTTGCCCGCGATGGGTGCGCTGCCGTGATAATCGAAATTCTGGATCTCCGAACTGCTGACCTGAACGTAAACAATCCCCTTGTTGACCTTCACGCGCAGGCGAACGCCTTGGTAGCCGGTCAAGTCCTTCGGTTTGCCGTCGGCTGACAAGGGCGACGCCAGACTGATAAACGCGGGGACTCCGCGTCCGGGCACCAAGTCGCCCTTGACCGCGAGCACGCCCTTCTCGCAGCTCTGAGTCGCCGTTGAAGTGCTGCCGATCGCCTTGTCGTCGATCAGCAGTCGTTCGACTCCGTGCTTGTTGCTCTTGGAGTCGGAGTAATCGTCGAGCAACAAGGGAGCTTTCGTGGGCTCGGCTGCGATCACGCCAAGCGCGAGCAGAGTGGTAATCAGGGTGGTCGCCACCGTTGTGCGGCGGGTGATCGGGGAAGACGGAATCAGTTTCATTTTCATAAGTGATCTATTTCGGATTGCTTCAGTTGTTTGGTCGTGGACCCACTGGCCGCTTCGGGGTGAGGCAGGTTCCAGTGGTTGCACGACATTTCGCTCATAGGTGTCCGAATGAGGGCGTCCGGTGACAAAGTTTCTTTCGTGTTGATCAAACGGACTGATTCTCAAGCCTCGACGAGCTCCTGCCCGGCTGGGCGGTGGCCGGAGAAAATAGCTTGTCACCTGCCCGTGCTTTTCGGGCACATACCGGTGACCGAGCATGCACAACGCGGAAACCATGATCTCAATTGAACTCATCACCGATGCCGAGCTGGTGGCCGAATGCCTGGCCGGCGATCGCGAGGCCTTCAGCCGGATCGTGGAGCGATACCAGCGTCTCCTCTGCTCGCTGGCGTACTCGGCGACCGGAAACTTGAGCGAGAGCGAAGATCTGGCGCAGGACGCGTTCGTGGACGCTTGGCGCCAGCTCCGCACTCTCCGTGAACCAGAAAAACTTCGTCCGTGGTTGTGCGGGATTCTGCGTTACAAGGTCGGCCGATTGCGTCGCTCCGATGGCCAGGAACCCGTGCGGCAGGCGGAAGCGCTCGAACTCGCGGAGGAGATGCCGTCGGGTGACGAGCCCGCCGCGGACCTCGCGATGGACAAGGAGGAGCAGGCGATCTTGTGGAGCGCACTGGAGCGCGTGCCCGAGTTGTATCGCGAACCACTGGTTCTCTATTACCGCGAACATCGCTCGGTGGAGCATGTGGCGGTCGCGCTCGATCTCACCGAGGACGCGGTCAAGCAGCGGCTCGCCCGCGGTCGCAAGATTTTGCAGGAGCGGGTGCTTTCCTTCGTGGAAGGTGCGCTTTCCCGGAGCACACCTGGCCGCGTCTTCACCCTGGCCGTGCTGGCGGCGCTCCCGGCGATGGTCACACCAGCCAAGGCCGCCGGGATCGGTGTTGCCACGGCGGTGGCGCATGGCAGCGTGATGGCCAAGTCCACGGGACTCGCGGCGTTGTTGGCTTCGTGCTCGGGTGTGGTCTCCACGGTCTTGGCGTTGCGCGCTAATCTCGATCAGTCGCGGACGCCCCGGGAACGTCGCGCCGTCGTAATGACCACGCTGTGGGTGTTCTTTGGGGCGCTGGGATTTTTGGGAATCATTTACCTGCTTCGTGCCGCCGCGTTTCAGTGGTGGGAAAGTCGCGAGACCTTCGCCTGGATCACCCAGGCGCTGGTGCTGGCGTTCATCGTGGGATGGCCTTGGTTGATGGTGCGCTTGATGCGGGAGTTTCGCTCGATGCGCTCGGCGGAACGGCGACGGCATCCTGAGTGTTTTCGCGATGCCCGGGATCAAGTCGGGTCATCCGCTGGTGAATATCGAAGCCGATTGAAGTTGCTCGGGGTGCCGCTGGTTCACATCCGGTTTTCCTCACCCGACGAGGGCGAGCGCCCTGTGTTTGGCTGGGTGGCGGGCGGGGATCGCGCTTACGGGCTATTGATTGCTTGGGGTGGCTGGGCCATCGCCCCCGTGAGTGTCGGAGCATTCGCGATCGGGCTTTTTGCCGTGGGCACAGTGAGCGTGGGTGTGATTTCACTCGGCACGGCGGCCGTCGGTTTGCTCGCCGTCGGCTGCATGAGCGTGGGCGTGAAAGCCTTTGCCTGGTTGTCCGCTCTGGGTTGGGACGGCGCTGCGGGTGGCGGCTTCGCGATCGCCCGGACAGCCGCGGAAAGTCCGGTGGCTTTCGCCCAACATGCGAATGATGCCGTCGCGCATCAGGTCCTGACTGCCCCGACTGCACACAACCAGATGATCATCCTCGCTGTGATCACCGTGCTGTCACTCATCCCCCTCGCGTACTACGCGCGGGCGGTGCGGCAACGCCTCGGCGGCCGCGCCCGGTCCAACGAACGAAGGAGAGGTTAGACAGCGCCGCCCATGATCGCTTTTCGGGTCAACCGAGCGAGTGGGTTCGCTGGGTCTCACGCTCCCTCGAAAGGTCCCCGAACGAGGAGCTGATTGACTGGCCGGGACCACGTCCCTGAATGCCACGAGCGTCACGGTGAACGGTTCGGCGGCAGCCGCTTGCTCGGATTGTACCTTTGCCAAGACCCGGCTGCGTCTGCGTGACGGCAACAACCCGTTCCCGGCGATCGCGAGTGCTGCCTTGGGCGGGAGCGCGTCAGGAATTGATCCGATGGCGGCGTTGAGAAGCGAATGAAAATGAACACCGAACATTCAACGCTCAACATTCAACGCCGAACATCGAATGTTGACGACGCGGGATCGTCTTGGGTGTTCGGCGTTGAACGTTGAAAGTTCAATGTTTGCCCCGTTTGTTCCCTGAACGACCTCCGCTTCACCCACCGCCAGTTGCTACAAAATCCCGGCTGCGCCGCCGTCGCCTTGCTGCTCAAGCCGCTGCCTTGAGCACAACCGGGCCAGCGGCGATAGCCTTTGGCCGACTTGCGAACTGACTGAAACCTTTTCTCCTCCCCCAGTGTAGTTGAACCTGAACTGCGAAATGTCATGAAACCTACCTCCTCCATTCTGCCCCTTGTCACCACTCTCGTCTGCGCAGCCTTGTCCGCGACGATGCCCCTCCACGCCGCAGACGCGGAACGGCTTAAAAGCAAGTCGCTGCCGGCCACGAGCGGCGGCACGCTGACTTTCAATGCGTCCTTCGGCGCGATCGACATCAAGACGCATGACCAGGACAAAGTCACCTACGACGCCGTGCTGAAACCCGGCAACGGCTGGTTTGGCAGGAGCTCGGGCGAGCTCATCGATCAAATAGTGTTCGACTACGAAAACTCGGGTGGCGACGTGAAGATCACGATGAAGTGGAAGGACGGCAAACAACCGCGCAACGTCAACCTGAACGCCCGGCACACGCTGCTGGTGCCCGCAAATTACAACCTCGATGTGCGCACTGCTGGCGGCAGCATCAGCGCGGCGGACATCACCGGCAAGGTCGCGGCGCATACGTCCGGCGGCAGCCTCAAGTTCGGCAAGGTGAACGGGGCGATCAAGGCGCACACCAGCGGCGGCAGCATCAATCTGGAGGACGTGAAGGGCAACGCCGATGTCGAGACCTCGGGTGGCAGTATCAAAGTGGGCAGCGTAATCGGCAATGTGTCGGCCCATACCTCGGGAGGCAGCATCAAAGTCGGAGCGGTCAGTGGCGCGATGAAAGGCCACACCTCCGGCGGTTCCATCAGCGCGGAACTTGCCGGCCAGATCGAACAGCCGCTCGAATTGAGCACGTCCGGCGGCAGCATCCATTTGACCGTGCCCAATGACTTCAAGGCGGACCTCACCGCCAGCACGTCCGGCGGCAAGGTGAACTGCGACCTGCCTGTGGAAGGCACGATCAAACCCAGCTCCATCAACGGCAAGGTCAACGGTGGCGGGCCGAAAGTTTCACTCAGCACTTCCGGCGGCAGCATCAAGGTGGCAAAGCGATAACCGCTCCGCCATCAACCGCGCGCACTTCAATGAAAGTCGTGCGACAAGTTGCGGTCGTGCAGCGCGCTCGGGAGCGCTTCAAATTTGCGGGCGAGCACGGAGATCACGCCCTGGGATTTCTGCAGCTTGCCTTCGATGATCAGGAAGTTTTCCTGCGTGATGATCAGGCGGTTGGCCTCGAACGTCTTCGACGGCACAAACGCATTCGAAATGCCTGTCTCGTCTTCGAGGCTGATGAACAGGTTGCCATTGGCGGTGCCCGGTCGCTGCCGGCAGATCACCTGGCCGGCGATGCGAATGTGCTGCCCAGGCTTGGCCTGCGGCAGATCGCTCGCCCGCCACACATCCCTCAACTGCGGGCGCAAGTACGCCATCGGATGCGGCCCGACCGAGAGGTGCAACGAGTTGTAGTCCGCCTGCAATCGTTCGGCCGGCGTCATTGGTGGCAGAATGCTTTCGGCCTGGTAGGGTGCGTCGCTCCGCGCGCTCCGCTTTTCTGTTGAGCCCTGACCCTGAACTTCGGTGGCGTTCGGCGAATCACCGGCCGTCGGGCCGTTGGATTGCGCCTTCCCCCTCACCCCAGCCCTCTCCCCAGAAGAGAGGGAGAATCTGTCGGCGGCGTCTGGGATTGTCGAATCCTCTGCTGACGAGAGGGCGCCGGATGAAACGTCAGCTTTCTTGTGGCCTGGAGCGACCGATTTGCTGCCCCCTCGCCCGGCGGGAGAGGGCTGGGGTGAGGGGGAACGCGACTCACGACCTTCGACTGCCTTCAATGAACTTCCGGCTGGCTGATTAAACAGATCGCCTTCATCCACCGTACGTTCGACCTGCCACAAGGCATCGCGACGATGCGCGGCCAGGCCGTTCAAGGCGCCAACCTCGGCCAGGACCCGGCGCTCATCGCGCTCAAACTTCGTGCGCACGAGGAAGTCATCGAGATCGCGCCACGGCGACCGCGAGCGTTCCGCCAGCATGGCTTCGACCGCCGTCCGGCTCACGCCACGGATCACACCCAAGCCCAGCCGCAGAGTTTGGTCATCCAACACCACGCTGTTCCAATCCGAGCACGTCGCGCTCACCGGCAGCGTGCGGATGCCGCGCCGCTTTGCGTCCTTGATCAGGGTGTCGCACGAGTAGAAACCCATCGGCTGGTTGTTCAGCAGGCAGGTGTAGAACTCGACGCCGCGATGCACCTTGAGCCAGGTGCTGGCGTAGGCGATGAGCGCAAAGCTGATCGCATGCGATTCCGGAAAACCATAGAGCGCGAACGATTGGATCGACTGGATGATCTCCTCCTGCACCTTGAGCGACACCTGCTTCCGATCGAGCGCAGCGCGCAGTTTGACGACGACCTTGTTCATCCGCCCCTGCGAGCGGTTGAAGCTCAGCGCCCGCCGCAACTCCGCCGCCTCGGAACCGGTGAAGTCCGCCATGATCATCGCAATCTGCAGCATCTGCTCCTGGAACAGCGGCACGCCGAGTGTTCGTTCGAGCACGGGTTTCAGCGACTCGTGCAGGTAGGTGACCTGCTCTTTGCCGGAGCGCCGGTTCAGGTACGGATGCGTCAGATTTCCCGCGATGGGGCCCGGCCGGATGATCGCCACTTCGATCGCCACGTCATAAAAAGTCTTCGGCTTCATGCGCGGCAAGGTCGCCATCTGCGCGCGGCTTTCGATCTGGAACACGCCCACCGTGTCCGCACGGTTCATCAACTCAAACGTCGCCGCGTCGTCCTTGGGAATCTTCGCGAGATCAAACTCCCGCGCGGGACCGCGCGCGCGACACAGCTCGAGACAGTCCTGCATCGCCGCCATCATGCCCAACCCGAGGAAGTCGATCTTGATGATGCCGAGATCCTCGCAGTCGTCCTTGTCCCATTGCAGCACCACGCGGCCGGGCATCGCCGCCGGTTCGAGCGGCACAACCGCGTCGAGGCCATGATTGCAGATCACCATGCCACCCGAGTGCTGACCCATGTGTCGCGGCAATCCGTAAGCCGCCTGGTAAAGTCGCGTGAGTGCCGGCATGCGCGGATGCTCCTTGGGCAGCCCGGCCTGCGAAACTTTCTCCTGAAACTCCTGTGTGTCCGGAAAATCACCGTGATGGTTCAAGTCCGAGAAACGACCGAGCACGTCGGCGGGCAGGTTGAGCACCTTGCCCATCTCACGCATCGCGCTGCGGCCACGATAAGTGATCACGTTCGCCGTCATGGCGGCGCCGTGGGGCGCATAACGGCGATACACTTCCTGAATCACGGACTCACGCCGGTCGCCGCTGGGCAGGTCGATGTCGATGTCCGGCCAACTGGTGCTGCCTTCGCTGAGAAACCGCTCGAACAGCAGCTTGTGCTGGAGCGGATCGACCGCCGTGATGCCGAGGCAAAAACAAACCGCGCTGTTCGCCGCACTGCCGCGTCCCTGGCAGAGAATGTTTTGCTGGCGGCAGAACTGCACCATGTCCCACACGATCAGGAAATAGCCGGCGAACCCGAGCTTGTTGATGAGAATCAGTTCGTGTTCGAGCTGAGCTGTCATCTTCTCGTCGGGCTCACCACCGCAGCGCCAGCGCGCGCCGGCAAAGGTTTCGCGCCGGAGCTTGGCGGCCATCGTGTCGTCGGGCGGGACCGGAAAATCCGGAAACCGATAGCCAAGGTTCTGCAAAGTGAAATCAAGTTCATCTGCCAGCCGGTCCGTGTTCGTGATCGCCTCGGGCAGATCGGCGAACAACCTCTTCATTTCGGCACCGGTCTTGAGCTGGCGCTCGGCGTTGAGGCTCAAGAGATCACCCGCCGCGTCGAGGTGTGTGTGGTGTCGAAGGCAGGTGAACGCATCGAGCAGTTCGCGCCCATCGGGCATCGCGTGTTGGACCCCGTTGGTCGCCAAGAGCGGAAGGTTGAGATGGTGCGCCAGGTCAACCAGGGCCGAGACGATTCGCTCCTCACCACGTCGGCGATGGCGCTGAACCTCGATCCGGACATTGCCGGAGCCAAAGGTATCGATCAGCCGTCGCGTGACTTGCTCGGCGGCCGGGTGATCGTCCGCAGCCAGTGCGCGATGCAGCGGGCCTTCCTCATCGCCGGTGAGGGCGACCAATCCCTCGGCAAACTCGGGCAGCTCCGGCCAGTTGATCCGGCTCTCGTACTTGGCGGCGCGGAGTTTGGTGCGGGTCAGAAGCCGGCAAAGATTCTGGTAACCAGTGCGCGTGCGCACCAGCACGGGCAACACCGAGCCATCCTCCATCGTGAGTTCGCTGCCAACAATCGCGCGGGTGCCGTGCTCCTTGCCGCTTTGAAACGCCCGGGGCGAACCGTAAACACCATCGCGATCACAGATCGCCACGGCCGGCAGCTCCAGCTCCGCCGCACGTTGCATCAGCTTCTCCGGCGACGAAGCTCCGCGCAGGAAGCTGAACGCGCTGCGAGCGTGGAGTTCGAGGTAGGTGTTCATCTTATGTAGCGACGGTCTATGACCGTCGGTAAATTCCTAAAACCTGAGCGGATAGATTTCGCCCTGCCATGACCAATCCTGCCAGTTGGCAACGAGTCCCTTGCGAACCGGGTTGTGCGCCACATACAGCCACTTCTCGGAGTAGGATTCGCCGTTGCGCAGAACATGGTCGAAGAATCCCTTCTGCCAGTGTGGTGCCGCAACCCCTTCCTCACGCATTGTTTTGGAAAGATAGTTCTTCAAACTCTTCATCCATCCCGACAAATCGGCGGCTGGAGTCGAGAAATGGACAAACAGATGAAGATGGTCGGGCATGATCACGTAACGGCCGACAAAGATTCGTCGCGACTCGGCGTTTCGACAGAACGTAACGAAAGCGCCGTGTACCTCTTCATTGGCAAGTATCGAATGCCGCTCGTGGGTGCAAGTCGTAACGAAGTAGATCGCATGATCCACTTCCACTTGCTCCAGTCTGCGCAATCGTTCGGGCATTCTTGTGTGTGTAGCGGTCTATGACCGTCGCCATTCGAGCCGATAGTTACCGGCGGTCACAGACCGCCGCTACAAGGTTTCGTATTCCAAATTTCCTTCGGCAGCCGCTCGATGACGGCCAGCAGCGTCAGCGGCGAACAGCCTTCAAGCCGGTTGTTGCCATACAGGTAAAGCCGCGACTTCTTCCGCAGCGCCAGCTCGATCAACGCCGCCGCCGCGCTCCGCCCCTGCTCATACACTTCGAGCACTTTGGTGTAAGGACTGAACTTCTCGACCGCCTTCTGATAACTGCGACCGGGCTTGAGGAGAAAGCGCGCGCCGATGGGCTCGGCTGCCAACGTGTCGCCAACCATCGCCATTTGTTCATCCACTGCGGGCATCGCGTCCCAACTGTTGAACACATGCGCCACCCCATGCTTCCGCAAAACTTCGAGATAGGCGCGCCCGAGATACTCCTCATTCCGAATCTCGACACCATAGTCCCAGCCCTTTGGCAACTGGCCAAGGAAGGCATCCAGCGCCGCGACGAAATCGTCGGGATGCCGGAAGTCCATCGGATGAAACCGCGAGAACTCAAACATCAGCAGGCCGACGTTCTGCCGGATCGACTCGCACGGGCCGAGGAAGTTGCGGGTGAAGTGTTCCGCGTCGAGAAAGTGTGGATTGACCTGGCCTGCGCGCGAGCCCATGCGTGCGATCTGCGGGAACTGTTTCAGCGTGATCTCGTCCGTCACCTTGAAGCTGAACTTGAAATCCGCCGGCACCTGGCTCGCGAGACCGGCCAGATATTTCTCCGAGGGAAACTGGTAGTAAGCGCCATCGACGCAGACGGACTTGAAGGTCTCGGCATACTCGGCGAGGCATTCGCGATTGAACTTCGTCTCGGCGAACTTGCCGCGGGAGGCGTAGCGATCTGCGGAATACAACAGTCCGCACCAGCCGGGGTATTTCCACGAAGACGTGCCAATAAAAATGCTGCGTGTAGCCAGCGCTGCCGCCGCCGCGCGCAACGAGCCTTGCGCGGACGAAACCTCGACATGGCCAGCGTTCGTGTCCGCTGGCTTCGCACCGCCGAAGAGGTCGAGTTGGTTGGACATGGTGGTTAAACCAAATGCCGAAGACCGAAGATCGACGGCCGAAACAACTCCGAACACCGAAAGCGGAATGCCTCGCGCAAGACACGAGATGGGTGAAGCTCGGCTTTGTTTCGGCCTTCGGTCTTCGGCTTTCGGACTTCAATCATACTCTCCGTCCACCTGCCATTGATCGGCCTGCTGTGCGAGGCGGTAGAGCCCGCCGTCTTCGAGCTCGATGTCCCATTCGCGACGTTGCCATGGGCGTTGGTCCCACCAGTCGCCCGACGCCAGCCAAGGGCCGCGACTCGCACGAATCTTGCCGTGAATCCCGGTGGCCGAAATCCGCAACAACGTTTCGGCATCCAGTTCCTGCTTCAACTCGATCCGGGCGGGCAACGGCGGGCGAAACCTCCGCAGCGCGAGGCCGAATCGAACTGGTGGCTTGGCGTCACGAGGCAGTGCGGGTTCGGACTCCGGGTTGAACGGGGCGACCTTGAACGCGTCCGGGCGATGAGTGGGCAGAACTTCCGGCGAACCCACGCGTCCGGCGCCAAGCAAGGCCTCGAGCCGGCTCAACGTTTCGGCGAAGCGATTCGGATCGCGCAGGCTGGGTTGAAAAAGATCGAGCTGCTGCTGCGGTTGACGGGCGGGCGTGGCGGTGAGCCGCACGCCGACGACCGGTGCGGCGGCGCGAAAAGTTTCCAGATGCGTGTGCAGCGTGCGCAGCAGCAGCTCGATGTCGCGCGTCGGTTCGGGAATGCGAAACACGCGCTCGTGCCGAGTGCCGTCCTCGAAGCGCAGTTCGAGGGTGAGCGTTTCCACGACGAGATACATTTCCGCCAGCCGCACTTCGAGCGAGTGCAGAAAGCGGTTCAGCACGAAGAGCAAAGCGTCGAGTTGTTCGACGGGATTCTCAAAGTCCAGCGCCTCGGTCAGGATTTCGCTGGGGCGATGCAGCTTCAACGGCCGTGGTTCGCCGCCGCTCAACTGGCGCCAGAGCGGCAACGCCTCGGGGCCGAGTCGTTCGACCACGCCTTCTTTTGGCAGCGCGGCGAGCTCGCCGAGTTTGCGCAGGCCCCAGATGTGCAACACGGCCACGAGCTCCGGCGAGAGGGACAAGGCATCGATCGGCAGCGGGGCGAGGAATCTTCGCGCGGCAGCGGCCGTCGGCTCGATGATGCGAACGGTAGCAGCCGAGGTAACGAGGCTCTGCCTTGAAGATTCCGCGTTTCGCATTCCACCTTCCGCGCTGGCATGAGCCTCCTCACGTCGGCTGCTACAAGTTCTGTCGACCGCCAACTTCGCCGCGAGCAAAGCCAGCTCGGGATTCGCGGCGATGCCGATCTGCGCAACGAGCTCCATCCGCACAAAGGCAGCCACGCAACGCTCGCCCAGCAACTCCGGTTCGTGATCGAAGCGCGTACCGGTCAGATCGATCGTGCAGACGCCGTCGCCGGTAGACTCGATCCGCGGCGAGATGCTGCCAGCCCATTGCAGCAACGTTTCCTGTGTCACCTGTTCGCTGGCGGTCGAACGGTTGACGATGCGCAGATTCGCGCAACGCGCCTGACCTTGCGTCGCGGTCATGCCCAGCTCGACGCCGAACCGGCGGGCGGCGTCCGTGATTTGCGTGATCCGAATCTTGTCGCGTGAGCGCTCGACGCGCGGGTCTTCATCCAGCAACGCCACGGAACCGGTGAGCGCGCCGGGCTCGTGACGCAGGGCCGCCTGCAAGTGGAAGTTGGGAAGCTGGAGGACGGCAAACATGGTTCACCTTATGGCGACGTCCCCAGGCGCGTCGCAAACTGGATTGGCGGTGGCTTCGAGATTCATTGGAGCACCGGCGGTCACAGACCGCCGCTACCGGTTTACCCGGCCCGGCGGTGAGTTGGTTTGACGAGGGACTCCGCATCATCGCCCGCGGCCTCGCGATGGCGGGTGACCTGAATTGGCATTTCAGCAATCAGTTGAGCTTGCCGGCCATCAAGGTCAGCGAGCAGGCGCTTCCGTTCGACGACCAGGCGCAGGCGCGCGCTGCTGACCACCTTGACCGGCGTGAGCACGATGCAGGTGATGGAGGAATGCCGGCCGAGCGTTTGCAAACGGTACCAGATCGGGCTGCCCAACCGGCGGACTTCCAGCACCGGGTTCGCGCGCAGATCGAGGATGACGAAGGGCAGGTTGCCATCGCGCAGGATCAGGTCGGCGGCTTGCGTGGCTTCAAGCGCGTGGCGGCAACGAAGCCACAAAAGATTGCGGCGGGCACCGGCCGGGATTGACTGCGGATCAAAACTGTCCCGGCCATCGACCAGCGCGACAGGTTGCGGGGCGCGGTGGGCGGCCTCGAGCAACGCGGCGAGCAGCGTGGCGACGCCGGCGCTGGCGTGCTCACTCACCAGTTCGGTCAATTCACCCTTGGGCAGGCCGAGGTCATCCAACCGCGGCAGGTGGGTGGCAAAGGCAGCGCCCCCCGGCGGGCGCAGCGCATGCGCCGCCGGAAACCGCGCGGCGAGCAGTTGACGGAGCTGGATGATCTTTTCAGCGGCAGCCATGGCGACGGGCAATCAAAACGTGCGCTTCGTGTTCAGCCTGAAGAATAATTCGCGCGCCGGGAAACGCCACGCCAAAGACGGCCAAGTTATTCGCAGGCGATGAAAAAGATACGCCCCCGGGTCGGCCAACGGCAGGGGTAGGGAGGCGAAATTCCGAAATCCGATTTCCGAATTGCCAAGCCCGGCCGAAACGCGTGGCCGCCGCCGCGAGTATCAGGGTTGGCTCATCAACAAAAAAGGCGATCGCCGGCTGGCGATCGCCCTTGCTGATCTAAAATCGTTCCGGCCTTACTGCTTTTTGGTCAGCCACTCGAACGTGACCTTGACCTCGTCGGCAGTCTTGATCGGGTTGCCGGGAATGTTCGGCGCGGGCGGTTGAATGCCGAAGTCGGTCATCTTGGTGTCGAGCACACCCTTCACTTTCAGCTGATCGCCTTCGATCTTTTCCATCGTCACCGGGAATTTCACTTCCTTGGTCACGCCGGCCAGCGTGAGCTCGCCCTTGGCCTCGAACTTCAGGTCACCCTGGGCGGTGAGTTCCTTGAGGGTGAAGACCACGGTCGGGTTTTGTTCCACCTTCATGGCGGCGTGCATGATGTCGTCCATCGCCTTCTTGTCGCTCTTGATTGAGCGCACGGAGATTTTCGCCTCGGCGGTGGCGTCCACCTTGCCGGCCTTGGCGAGATCGCCCTTCAGTTCCATTGAGCCGCCGATGAGTTTGGACTCGACGGTCCAGTCGTGGATGTTCGAGGTGCCGGCGATCTTGATGGAGCTGCCGGGTCGGGCCTTGTAGGAATCCGCCACGGCGGGCAGGGCCGCGATGAGGGCGGCGGTCAGCAGCGGGAGAAGACGAATCATTTTCATAAAAAGTGCTGGTTGCAACTGGTGGTTTGGACGGGTGCGGGGCTCAGGTTAATTCAAACCACTCGGGCTTGAGTTCGATGCGTTTGCGGGCCTGGATGGCTTCGTTGGCCTTGATGACGAGCACCGTGGCCTCGAAGGCTTCCTTGTAGCCGGCCGCGGGCAAACGCTTGCTCTCGAGATCCTTCAAGTAATCCGCCAACGCGGCATCGTCCTCGCCGAAACTCTCTTTGAAATCCTTCACCGCCTGCCCGTGGTTGAAGGCATTCGAGATGAACGCTTCGAGCGCGTACTTGAGCGGCGCGTTCGTGTAGGCGGCTTCCGCCTCGGGCTTGTCGCTGGTAGTCGTGGGTTTGCTGGCGTTGGCGACCAGCGCGATGCCGACTTCCTTGTAGAACGAATCTTTGCGCGCGTAGACTTCCCAACCGAGCAGCGGGGCGTCGACCTCCTTGAACATCCACGCCTTGCTTTCGCGCACCATGAGGGCCGCATCGGTGCCGTAATACATCTCGTAGTCCGCGTCGAACGAGTTGGCCAGCGTCGCGTCGTACATCAACGACGAACCATCTTCGAGTTCGAAGATGGCCTGCACGGTGTCTTCCACATCCCGGCCGTCCGCCCACTTGACGATCGAGCCAAAGCCGGTGACCGCCTTCGGGCGGGCATGATTGAACCAGCTGGCCATGTCCAGTTGGTGGATGCCCAGCTCGCCGATCAACCCGAGCGAGGTTGTCTTGTCGAGGCGCCAGTTCATCGCGCGCTCCTGCTCCGGGCTGGATGAACTACGCCGCCAGCTTTGCTTTTTGTGGAACTGGAGGCGGGACATGACGGTCTTGCCCCAGGCGCCCGTGCGGATGAAATCCAGGAGGAAGCGGCGTTGTGGTTCCGAGCGGTTGATCAGCCCGCTTTGGAAATAAAGCTTGGTCGCGCCCTGCGCCGCGAGGGCGATCGCCTTGGCATCCTCGGAGGTCTGGGCCAACGGCGCTTCGCAGTAGACGTGCTTGCCGGCCTTGAGCGCCGCCTCAACCATCGGGCGATGCAGATGCGTGGGCGTGGCGATGAACACGGCCTCCACGTTCTCGTCCGCGAGCAGTTGCGTGTAATCCTCGTATTGCTTCGAGTCCGGCGCCGAACGCGCGGCCCGCCGGAGGTAGGCTCCGTAGGTGTCGCACATGGCCGTGATGGGCGCGTTCGGAAGCTGGCCCAGCGTGTTGATGAGATCGCGGCCCCAGGCACCGCAACCGATGATGCCGCATTTCAAAGGCGGCGTCGCCGGGCGCTTGGTTTCGGCCGCGTCGGCTCCGAGGGCCTGGCGCGTGGGCACCAGCACGGTGCCGCCCATCATCATCATCAGGCCGCTCACGGAAGCGCCCTTGAGGAAGGCGCGCCGGTCCACTTCGTTTTTCAATCCCAATGGGTTCAACTGCTCGTCGTTCATGTCGTTGCGGTGCGTTGTTATGAAGCCGACAGTCGGGGGCGTTTTTTCGTTAGTCAAGATGGGAAACCAGAGCCATCCGTTTTACCTGTTGCTTGACCGCGTGGGTCCGTAGTACGCCAAGCGGATGACGTATCGCCCTCCCCCGCGCCCAACCGATCGCCGGCCCTTTTACCCCAACCGGCCCTTCCGACCGGCGCTGCCGTCGCGGGCCGAGAAATTGCGTTCCGCACCGGCGCCCGCAGGCAGCGAGACCTGGCAGAAGCCGTGGGTGCAGATGAAGTACTTCAGCTATCACCCGACGATCTATCCCGCGATGATCCGCGCCGCGTCGGAAGATGCGCGCCCCGGCCAGGTCGTGACGGTTTACGACAAGGAAGGCCAGCCGTTCGGCCATGGCTTTTACAACCCGCCGGCCCGGGTGCCGTTGCGGATGATCCATCACGGTGCCGAGGTGATCACCGAGGATTACTTCGTTGAGTTGATCCAGCGTGCCCTCGACCTGCGGTTGAACGTGCTCAAGCTGCCCGAGACCACCGATGCCTTCCGCGTGATCCATTCCGACGGCGACAGTCTGAGCGGCCTGGTCGTGGACAAGCTGGGTGACACCTTGAGCATCGAGGTTCACAGCCTGGGAATTTACGAACGGCTCCCCCGTTGGCTGCCTTTGCTTCAGGAGCGGCTCGGCACCAAACGCATCGTGGTCGAAGTCGATCCTCAGATCGCGAGCATCGAGAAAATCCAGGTGAACCCAGCTTTGTCCGAAGCCGTGCGCACCGTCCGGATTCGCGAGCACGGCGTCCGCTATGAGGTGAACTTCGCCGAAGGCCACAAGACTGGTTTCTTCTGCGATCAGCGGGAGAACCGGTTGCGCTTCAGCAAGCTCATCGGCGCCGGGCGCGTGCTCGACCTGTGCTGTTACACGGGTGGCTTTGCGGTCGCGGCGGCGACGCTCGGCGGGGCCACGGATGTGACGGGCGTCGATCTTGACGAAAAGGCGATCGAGCAGGCGAAGCGCAACGCCAATATCAATCAGGCGAAAATCAAGTGGGTGCATGCGGACGCATTCGCTTACGCGCGGCAGATGCAGCAGAACACCGAGCGCTGGGATGCGATAGTTCTCGACCCGCCGAAGTTCGTGCTCGACCGCGAGGAGTATGACGACGGCCGCCACAAGTATGAGGATCTGAACCAACTGGCGATCTCGCTGGTGAAACCGGGTGGGCTGTTTGCGACCTGTTCCTGCTCCGGCCTCGTGAACTTCGAAGACTTCGAGCGGATGGTCATCAAGGGCGCGCACCGGCAGGGGCGCAAGTTGCAATTCCTCGATCAGACGGGGCCGGGCAGCGATCACCCCGTCATGTCGAACTGCCCGGAGAGCCGGTACCTGAAGGTGATCTGGGCGCGAGTGTTTTGAAAGGCGCAGGAGCCGCCAGCTTCTTCCACTCATTCGCAACATCGCAGGCGTGGGAGAGCTCGCTCCTTCTTGCGCTTTCTGCGGCCCCTGGCCCACGGAAGTGGTGCTGAAGGGGAAAGCCTGCGTTCCCGAAAAGCTGGCGCGGACTATTCACTTCCCTTTCAAGGCTCGCGGTATAGCGTCGCGTCGGATCAACCATGAAAACGCATTCCGTGGCCTGGTGGAACGTGGAGAACCTGTTTGATGTCGAGGACTCGCCGGCGCGTTCCGACAAACTCAACCGCACGCTCAAAGGCGAACTCGCGGGCTGGAACGACGCCATCCTCACCCGCAAGATCAACAACCTCGCCACGATCATCCGCCAGTTGAATGGCGGGCTCGGCCCCGATCTGCTCGGCCTCTGCGAGATCGAGAACCGGCCGGTGCTCCAACGGCTCGTCGAGGCCCTCGCGCCGCTCGGTCGCAATTACCTCGTTGCCCATCACGACACGGCGGACGAGCGTGGCATCGACGTGGCGTTCATCTACGACAGCGCGAAGCTCCTCGCCGAAGAGACGTTTTCGCACTTCATCCAGAAGCGCACAGCCACCCGCGAGTTGTTCCAGGTGAACTTTCGCACGGCCGACGGCCGGTTGCTGGTGGCGGTGGGAAATCACTGGCCATCGCGGCTCGGCGGCGGACGCGAGTCCGAGGCGTATCGGATCATCGCAGGCGAGACGCTGGCGTATTTCCTGGCGCGCATCGAAGAGGTGAAGGGCGACGACACGCCGATCCTGGTCATGGGGGATTTCAACGACGAGCCCAGCGACCGGTCGCTCACGGATCACGCCCTCAGCTCACGCGTGCGCAACCAGGTGCTGTACGCGAACACGCCGCGCCTGCTCAACTTGATGTGGCCCTTGATGGGCCGCGGCCTAGGCACGCACTTCTACGAGAGCAGCGCCATGCTCGATCAGTTTCTGATCTCTGGCGGCATGTTGAAGGCGAAGTCGAAACTCAAGGCGGTCGAGGAGTCCGTTACGATTGTGCAACTGCCCGAAATGACGGCGCCGGGCCGCTATCCGGTGCCGATCCGGTTCGGGCGGCCGGCGAGCGGGCTGAATCAGAATGGCTTCAGCGATCACTTCCCGATCACCATGAACCTGACGGAAATATGACCATGCACCGAAAACAAACCCACGGGCGGCGAACCGACCGACTGTTGCCGGCGCTTGGACGACTGTGCGCGCTGGTCATGATCTTGATGGGCTGGACGACGTCGGCTCAGGAGCTGGCTCCCGCACCGTTCCTTCCCGAAAGCGAGCGGACCTTTCAACCCATTCAACTCAACGACGCGAGCGTGCCGGCGATCGATACGTCCAGCCGGCTCGATGTGGTGGCGGCTTTCTATTCGGGCTACAACGCGTCCGAGGGATTTTCCGTCGGCTGGGATGGCAACACCTCGACCTGCATGCAAGGGGTGAACAGCCTCAACCACAAGGAGGCGACCTTGCGCCGGGTGAATTACTACCGGGCGATGGCCGGGTTGCCCGGAGTGGTGACCCTCGACACCGTGCGCAGCGACAAATGCATTCGGGCAGCGATGATGATGAGCGCGCAAGGCAGCCTGAGCCATGCTCCGACCGACACCTGGGCTTGCTACTCGATCGATGGTGCCACCGCCGCGGGCAGTTCAAACCTCGCACTCGGTCGCGAGGGGCCGGGCGCGGTTGATCTTTACGTGGATGATCCCGGCGCTGGCAACGAGTTCGTCGGTCATCGCCGCTGGATATTGTATCCGCGCCAGGTGGTGATGGGGACGGGCTCCGTACCTGCTCAAAACGGCAAATCACCCGCCAACGCGCTCTGGGTGCTGGCGAATTTCGGACCGCGGCCGGCGACGCCAGATTTCGTCACATGGCCGTCGCCCGGATATTTTCCGTATCAATTGCTGCCGAAAGTTTCGAGCCGGTGGTCGTTCTCGCGGCCGGATGCAAGCTTCGGCGGTGCGACTGTTTCGGTGAAACAAGCGGGAGCGACACTTACGGTGGGGGTCATCAGCCGGACCGACAACGGCTACGGCGACAACACGCTCGTCTGGACCGTGGCCGGCGTGCCGACGACGGCGCCCGCAGCGGATCGGCCTTACGTGGTGACCGTGGCCAATGTCCTCATCAACGGCAGTCCGCAGTCGTACACTTACACCGTGACAGTCATCGACCCCGCGGTGCCCAATCTCGAAGCCCGCTTCGCGCTCGATCAGGTGACGATCGCCTGGCCCACCGGCCCGACCGGATTCCTGTTGCAGACCGGCATCGTCAGCGGCGCGACCGTCAGTTGGGGCCTTCCGAATCTCAACTCAACGCCCGTGGGCAACGAGCATCGGGTCACGTTTCCGCCGCAGCCGGGTGCGCAGTTGTTCCGGCTGCGCAAGTAAGCGTCATCCGTTTCGCGGTCGCACTAATTGGGATCACCCCACATGGAACTTTCGCACCAGGTCGTCGACTTGAAACTCGCCTTGCCGTGGGCCACCGCGCGCACCACCGAACCGGGCGGGCTTCGTCGTTCGCAGGTCGTGCAGGTGACGCTGCGCGACGCGGCGAGCGGAATAGTCGGCTTCGGTGAGGCCGCACCGATCAACCGCTACAGCGAATCCACCGCGACCGTGCAGGCTTTTCTTTCCAGCTTCGATGCCAGCCGACTATCGCTTGATCAGCTGGATGAGTCTCTGGCGCTGATCGCAGGTGAGGGTTCCGGCGAAATGGCGGCGAAATGTGCGATCGAAATGGCGCTGTACGATGCCGCCGGCAAGCGGGCCGGCCAACCGGTTTGGGAGCTTCTCAATCTGGGGCCGCCCGGCGTGCGAGCGATTTCTTACACGATCGGGATCGGTCCGGCGGAGCGTATCCACGAACAAGTTCGCCGCGCCGCCGACTTTCAACTGCTGAAACTCAAACTGGGCGGACCCCACGATCAGGAATCTTTCCGCGCCCTGCGTGAGGTGGCGCCGGGCAAACGGGTCTGCGTCGATGCGAACGAGGGCTGGCCAGATCGCGAACACGCGTTGCGGATGATCGAGTGGCTCGCGGCGGACGGGCGGATCGAGTTCGTCGAGCAACCGTTGCCGGCGGGTCGTCCCGAGGCGGATCACCGCTGGCTTTTCGAGCGCTCGCCGTTGCCGCTCTTCGCGGATGAATCGTGTCATCGGTCCGATGAAGTCGCGCGGCTGGCGGGGAGTTTTCACGGCATCAACGTGAAGCTGATGAAGACCGGCGGCCTCACCGGGGCGCTGGCGACCCTCAGTCAGGCGCGCCAGTTGGGTCTCAAGACGATGCTGGGGTGCATGATCGAGTCAAGCCTCGGCATCGCGGCCGCATATCAACTGGCTGATCTGGCCGACCACCTGGACCTGGACAGCCATGTGTTGCTGATCAACGACCCGTTCGATGGCCTCCGCACCGAAGGTGGGACGATTTCATGGGCTGCGGGCGAACGGGTTTCCGGCCTGGGAGTGCAGCCCCAAATACCATCAAGTTGAGCTGCGGAAGTGCCGTTAACTGATGGAACGCACGCCAACGCCGCGGCGGGCCTGCGACACTTGACGCTTGCAGGACCCTTCGTTACGTTGCGCCATCGATTAAGAATTAATGAAACCAAGCAATTTTCTGATCCCCCACGTGGTGGAACAAACCGGTCGCGGTGAGCGCGGCTACGACATTTACTCGCGCCTGCTGGTCGATCGGATCGTGTTCCTCGGCACAGACGTGAACGACATGGTGTCGAATGTCATCATCGCGCAGCTCCTGTTTCTCCAGATGCAGGATCCCAAGAAGGACATCCACTTCTACATCAATTCACCCGGCGGCAGCGTCACGGCGGGTCTGGCCATCTATGACACCATCCAGTGGATGTCGTGCGACGTGAACACCTACTGCATCGGCCAGGCCGCCAGCATGGGCGCGGTCCTCCTGTGCGCCGGCACCAAGGGCAAACGTTACGCGCTGCCGAATGCCAACATCATGATTCACCAGATCCTCGGCGGCGCCGAAGGTCAGGCGACTGATGTCGAGATCCGCGTGAAGTACATGCTCCGCTTGAAGAAGCGCTTGAACTCGATCATCTCCCACCACACCGGGCAGGAGTATGAAGTGGTCGAGAAAGCCTGTGATCGCGACAACTTCATGACCGCCGACGAGGCCAAGGAATTCGGGCTCGTGGACGAAGTGGTGAAGTCCCGCAAGGAAATCCCGGCGCTGGCCGAGAAGAAGTAACGCCCGCGCCATGGCCCGCTCCAACAGCATCACCCTCTGCAGCTTCTGCGGAAAGTCGCACTCCGAGGTCCGCAAGCTGATCGCCGGCCCCGGCGTTTATATCTGCGACAGTTGCGTGCTGCTGTGCAAGAGCGTGTTGGACAAGGAGCTCAACACGGACCCGAAGCGCGGGCAGACGGCTTACAAGGTCCCCAAACCCGCCGACATCAAGGCCGAGCTGGACCGGCATTGCATCGGTCAGGATCAGGCCAAAAAGACGCTCGCGGTCGCCGTTCACAATCACTACAAGCGCATTTCGGTCGAAGCCACCCAACCGCCGTCGGATTCGGATTCAGCCTTTGGCCGGACTCGGGTGGACGACGAGGTGGAACTCGAAAAGAGCAACATCGTGCTCATTGGACCGACCGGCTCTGGCAAGACGCTGCTCGCGCGAACGCTGGCGCGCATTCTGGATGTCCCCTTTGCCATTGCCGACGCCACAACGATCACCGAGGCCGGCTACGTGGGTGAAGACGTCGAGAACATCATTCTTCGCCTGCTGCAAAATGCCGATTACGACGTCAAGCGCACCCAGATGGGGATCGTCTACATCGACGAGATCGACAAGATCACGCGCAAGACCGAGAATGTTTCCATCACGCGCGATGTCTCGGGTGAAGGCGTCCAGCAGGCGCTATTGAAGATTCTCGAAGGCACGGTCTGCAACGTACCGCCCCAGGGGGGACGCAAGCATCCGCAACAGGAATACATCCGCGTCGACACGACGAACATCCTCTTCATCTGCGGCGGCGCCTTCGTGGGCCTCGACAAGATCATCCAACGCCGCGTCGGCAAGCGCGTGATGGGTTTTGGCGTAAAGACTGAGGAAGTAGCTTCGACCGGCACCGAGCACGACAACCTGGTGCATCGGGTCGAGCCCGAGGATCTGCTGGCCTTTGGGTTCATCCCCGAATTCATTGGCCGCCTGCCGATGGTGACTGTGTTGGACGAGCTGACGGAAGAACAGCTGGTGCAGATTTTGACCGAGCCGAAAAGCGCTCTCGTCAAACAATTTGCCAAGTTGCTGGCGATGGAAGGCGTGGCGCTGGAATTCACCGAGGACTCGCTGCACGAACTGGCGCGCCAGGCGATTAAGAAAGGGACGGGGGCCCGCGCGCTCCGCAGCCTGCTCGAGAAACTCATGCTCGATGTGATGTACGACATTCCGGCGTCCAACGACATCGAGTGCGTGAAAATCACCGAGCCCGTGGTGCGCGGCGAACAGCCGCCCATCGTCCAACGCAAGGCCATTCAGGCGGCCGCGTAAGCAGCCAGGAGCAACCGCTACTCTGACTTGAGTTGTCTGAGCTTGTCCGCGATTCGAACGCGTTCCCTGACTTGCGCTGTCAGAGGTATGACGTTCGTCGGGCTGCTGCCGCAGTATCGAAGGGCCAGTTCGTAGTTCAGGATCGCTTCATTTGTATCCCCGCGGCGCAACCGGATATCGGCAAGGGAGAGATACGCTTCAAATCTTTCTGAATCTTCCCCAATCGCCGCGTTGAGAGCCGTTACAGCGCCTTCATCATCTCCTTGTCGCTCGAGCCCGTGCGCTTCTAACAACCTCACTGTGTAGGCCATCTCCGCCCCTATTCTAAATCGCATTGGCAAAAGCGACCAAACCACGACTGCTATCCCACCAACTACTGCTATTCTGAGCATGGTGCGAACTAGCCGGCTCCGCCGTCGCTGGACGTTCATTGAAGAGTTAGTGGTCATGCGTTCAAACAGCCATCCCCTCTCAAGGTAACCGTGCGGCGCTTTACCAGTATAGCGGCCAAGGCCTGAGCGCATGGAATGGCATACGCGGAGAAGGTGGGGTGACCGACGGGACTCGAACCCGCAACATCCAGAACCACAATCTGGGGCTCTACCATTGAGCTACGGCCACCAACCAACCGGACGCGGAAACTAGTTTTCGGCCGGAGAGCCGTCAAGCCCCGCTTCATCCGTGGTTGTGTGCCTTTGTCCCGGACGTTGATCTTCCCCCTTTCAAAGCCCGTCCTCGTGGCCTAGCTTCGCCGCCCGGAAATTAATGCCCAGCGTTTACATCAAAACTTACGGTTGCCAGATGAACGAGCGCGATTCGGAGGCCGTCACCGCGCAGTTTGTGGCCAAAGGCTATACAGTCGCCACCTCCGAAACGGCTGCTGATGTCGTCCTTCTGAACACGTGCAGCGTGCGCGACATGGCGGAGCAAAAGGCCATCGGCAAGATGGGGCTGCTCGCCTCGGAAATCCGCCGCACACGGCCGGGCGTGGTGCTCGGCTTCCTGGGCTGCATGGCGCAAAGCCGGGGAAAGGAATTGATCGATCGCCTGCCGGATGTCGATCTCGTGCTCGGCACGCAGAAGTTTCATCGCGCGCCCGAGTATGTGGATGACCTCCTGCACGGCCGCCGGCGGAAGATTGTGGACACCGAAGCCGAGGCCCAGAGCGAGTCACGCATTCGCGAGCATCTGGTCAACGGCAGCACGGCGAAGGGTGTCTCGGCGTTTGTCAGCATCATGCAAGGCTGCAACCAGCACTGCACCTTTTGCATCGTGCCGGCCACGCGCGGCGCCGAACGCAGCCGACCGATTGACGACGTCGTCGCCGAAGGCCGCGAGCTTGTCGCGCAAGGCGTACGAGAGATCACGTTGCTCGGCCAGATCGTGACCAGCTACGGCAAGCGCGAGATCGGCACGATGGAAGGCAAATCCGCGTTTGTGCAGTTGCTCGATGCGGTTCATGAGCTCGAGGGGCTGGCGCGCATCCGCTTCACGTCACCTCACCCAAAAGGTTACGGCGATGATCTGGTCGAGGCCTATGCGCGCCTGCCAAAACTCGTCGAGAGCGCGCACATCCCGGTGCAGAGCGGGAGCGATCGCTTGCTGAAGGCGATGCACCGCGGCTACACGCGCGAGCGTTTCCTGGGGATTGTCGAAAAACTCCGCCGGGTTCATCCGGGCATGGGCATCAGCACGGATGTCATCGTTGGTTTCCCAGGTGAGACGGACGAGGACTTCGAGCAGACCCTGTCGCTCTTTCGCGAAGCGCAGTTCGATCAGGCGTACATTTTCCGCTACTCGAAACGCAAAGACACCCCCGCCGCCGAGATGGCCGACCAGGTGCCTGACGCAGTGAAGGAAGAACGTAATCAGCGCCTGCTCCGGCAGCTTGATGAGATCGTGGAGCAACGCCACGGCGCGTTCGTGGGCCGGCGCGTGCAAATCCTGGTCGAAGGGCGGAGCAAGCGGAACGAAGCACGCATGATGGGGCGCACGCGCTGCAACAAGATCGTGGTGTTCGACGGCGATGACCGGCATCGCGGCCAGCTCATGGATGTCGAAATCGAGCGCGTGGGTTCGTTCACGCTCTACGGCAACCCGGCGATTTTGATGGATTGAAGTCGGCAGGCAATGGCTTAAGCTCCGCGCAATCACCACCGAACGACGATCCGTCACCGGCCCGTTGGCCCGCATTCAAACCACCAATCTCGATTTCATCACATGGAGGAAGAAGGCATCTCGCTGGTAACGATCGCCGGCTATCTCGGCTTGCTGTTCGTCATTCGCTGGGCGTTGTTCACGGCGGTCATCTGGGGACTGCTGCGCATGCAGAGTCTCAACTATACCTGGCCGGGCTTGCTGCTCACGACGGCGATCGGTTCCATTGCTTACTTCATTCCCGTGGGCTTTATCGCCGCCGCCGCCGCGTTTGTGATCGTTTACATCGGCTTGAAGAAAGTCACCCAGGCGGAGCACTCGGACCTCGTATTCTCGATCGTGATCAGCAACGCCATCATGTACGTCGCCGGTCTGTGGTTGCTGGCGGCGGTCCTCCCCGATTTCCACACCTTGCGCGTCGCAGCCGAAGCGAAGGCAGCGAAGGAGGAGGAGGAAACATCGATGATCCCGAACTATGCCGGCATGATAAACAAGGCTTCCAACACCTTCGTGACCGCCGCCAACCGCGGCGAGGATTCCGGGACGAGCCAGCCCGTCAGCAAGGTCGCGAAGCCCGGCAGCAACCAGGTTGCGAAAGTCAGCAACAAGGCGGCAGCGGCGACTGGCAAAGCGACCGGTCTCAAACTCAAAGGCATCACCATGATGAAGGATCGCGGCCTCGCCCTGATCCAGGCTGGTGACAAGACGGAGTCCGTCGGCGAGAAAGAATCGATCACTCTCCGCGACAAGTCGGGCGTGATCCGCTACGTCTGTGAGTCCATCACTACGAACCAGGTGGTGTTGCTCCGGCAGGGATCCACCCCGCCCGAGCGGATTGAATTGAAGCTTGAGTAAACCGGGGCCGTTCGGTTCCCTTCCGCCCTCGCAAGTCACCATGACCAACGTTTCACTTTCCAGTTTCGCAATCGGACTCGGGCTCATCGCCGCCCTGCCGGCGGTGTTCGGGCTCACCTCGCCGGAGAAATTTCGCGACGTGATGCGGAAGTTCCCGCGCTCCACTGCCTGGGGCTGGTTTCTGATGCTGCTCGGCACCGGCTGGTTCGTACACAACGTGAATCAGGAACAAGTCGCCGACTTCGAGAGCTACAAGAAGATCCTGCTCAGCTTTTTCGCCGGTGTCGGCATCGCGAGCTGCCTCTTCGTCCGTGACTTCCTGGCCGTGCGCGGCGCCGCGGTGGTGATGCTGTTGCTCGCCAAGTGGATGGTGGACACCGGCCGACCGCTGATCGGAACCAGTGGCTGGGTCGTGCTCTGGCAGGCGTGGGCCTACGTGTTCGTCGTCGCCGGCATCTGGCTGACGGTCTCGCCGTGGCGCATGCGGGATTTGATCGACTGGGCGACCGCCAGTGAACAACGCATCCGCATCACGTGCGGCGCACGGCTGGCGTTCTGTCTCTTGATCGTGCTGCTGGGCGCGACGGTTTATCGCACGGCGCAGGCGGGGCAGTAACCGGCGCTTTGCAAGCGCCAAAAAAAGGTAAAATGGCGAAGCGATTGGGCAATTCGCGTTTGCATGCGCGCCATGCCCCCACTTACTTTGCTATGTCAAAAGATTTCACAGCGTACAGCCGCGTAGTCGATTTGCTTGAATCAATTCGCTCAGCGAACGGCACTTTCCTCCTTTATGAATCATAGCATGACAATTCGCACAAACGACGGCCAGGTCTGAAAGCTTCGTTAGGCTGGGGTTCGTTCTGTCACCAAGAGGTTGGAGGTGATGAACTTGTGCGTAGTCTCTACCTTTTTCGCCATAGATCGCTTCGAAATCGAAGCCACAGCCTTGTACTTCACAAATCAGTCTGCCATTTCCTAGTGCTTTCGCATTGGCAATTTTCGCTCTCCGAAGCATCTGCTCCCGTTTTCTGTGCCGGACGAGAGTCAGCCTTTCCATCCCTTCCATAGCTGCGACCTCTGTGTCTGGAGCAACTACAGCTAGCGACGTCTCGCCAATATGTGCGGACCAAAGCTGTTCAAGATCAGTAGCGATATCGTCCGGGATGCGGATGCCAGAAGATTGCGGAGTCCAGTTGAAGTTCGAAAGCTTGCCTGTGCGAAGTTGGTTCAATCCAAGCGGCGGATCGACATCTGGATCAATTAATCGCTCCCACTCGCCGTCCACACCGAGACATTGCATCCCGGCTGCCGCTTTGTCAGCGTCCCAGTGCAATCGGAAATGTGGGGCGGACGTTAGCCATCCAGAACCCATGATCCCCTTTGTCTCTTTCGCGACTCGGATAAGGAAAAATCGATCACCGGGTTGGATGCTCTTGGTGTTACCGCAACTCCAACTTGCGAGCACAGCTTTGCCAGCAATTAATTCGGCACTGGTTTTTGCAAGGTCATCCCACTGCCATCGCAGAGGGTTCCAAGTCATCAGATAAGTTTTCATCTCTAGTGCTTTTGCTTGGCAGCAGGTTTAAGGGAGTTTCCGTCACGCTCATACGAGAGCTGGCATTTCTCACTGCACGCGGCCGAACTTTTTTTCCAGCTCCCGGAAATTCATCTCGATCAGCGTCGGCCGGCCATGCGGGCACGTGTAAGGCATGGTGCAATGCCGCAGGTCTTCGATGAGTTTCTCCAACTCGGGCAGCGACAGTGCGTCGTTCGCTTTCACGGCGTGCCGACAGACGGTTTTGGCGACGACGTCTTCGCCGAGGCGCAGCGCATTGACGCCAGCACCGACGGCCTTCAATTCGTCGATCAAGGTGGTGACGAATTGCCGGGGCTCACGGGTCTTCACCATCGGCGGCAGCGCATCGAGCAGAAAAGTGCGTTCGCCAAATTCGTTCAATCCAATGCCGAGACGGGTCAGCGTGGCGAGGTTCTCGCGGATGAACTGCGTGTCACGCGCCGAAAGCTCGACGGTCTCGGGTAGCAACAACCGTTGCGAGGGCGCGTCACCGTGCTCCAGTCGCTCAAGCATCTGCTCGAAAAGAATGCGCTCATGCGCCGCGTGTTGATCGAGCAGCACGAGCCCGCGATCCGATTCGAGCACGACGTAAAGCTTGCCGATAACCCCGAGCAAGCGGAGCGGGACGGCAAGGAGCGGGACGGGGGCGGTGGACGATTGAGGAGGGGCAGAGGAGAAAGGGTGAAGTGGAGCAACCTCGGCGCCGATGGATTGCTTTGACGGAGCGCCGGTCTCCGGCTCGGCGTGTTGAATTGCCGACTTGGTCGCCGGGCCGGAGGCCGGCCCTTCGCTGGGGCGGCTGGCAAACAACTCCGTCGGCGGCGCGCTGGGTTTGGGCAGGGGAAAGAGCGGCGCTTGTTGCGGCGTCGGCCGGCCGGGCACCGCGTCGATGGCGTCGGCCGCAACAGGCCGCACTGGGGTGGGGCCAGCTTTGGTCGCGGTTGATTTGGTATGAAACGCGAGCAGAGTCTGGCGAATGGCGTTCGTCACTTCGCGTCGCACCGCTCGCTCGTCGCGGAACTTCACCTCGCGCTTGGACGGGTGGATGTTCACGTCCACCGCCGCCGGGTCGATCTCAAGAAACAGACAGCACACCGGGTAGCGCCCTTTCATAAGCGCGGTGTGATACCCCTCGCTGAGCGCGAAGTTGAGGCCGCGGTTCTCGACCGGCCGACGATTGACGAACACGTTTTGATCTTCCCGCGAAGAACGCGAGACACCGGGCGCTCCGATGAAACCCCACAACCGGAAGCGCACCGACGAGCTGACGTCGCTGGCGACATCGTCGTCCGCAACCAGTTGCTCACTGACCTGCGCGCGGTGATCCACGGCGAGCAGGTTCAGGCCACCGCCGTGCAAGGAGCGCAGCCGTTCGCCCAGCGCGTGGAGCGCGTCAGCGTCAGTCACCGCCGGCAGATGACGGAGTTGCTTGCCGTCACGAATCAGCACGAAGCCGATCTGGGGATGCGCCAACGCCGCCAGGGTGAAGTAATGCTGAATGTGCGCGAACTCGGTGTCGGGCGCGCGCAGAAATTTCCGGCGCGCGGGCAGGTTAAAGAACAATTGCCGCACCTCGATGCTGGTGCCGGCCGGCGCGCCCGCCGCCTTCACGTCGAGCAGCTTGCCGCCGTTGATCACGATCTGCGTGGCCTCGCCCGATTGATCCTCAGTTTCGCGCGTGGTCAGCGTGAACCGGCTGACGCTGGCAATGCTGGGGATGGCCTCGCCGCGAAAACCCATGGTGCTGATCGACAGCAAATCCTCCGCGCGCTGAATCTTGCTGGTCGCGTGGCGTTCGAGCGCCATCAACGCGTCGTCGCGATTCATGCCGCAACCGTCGTCGGTGACGCGGATCAACGCCCGCCCGCCCGCCTGGATCTCGACCGTGATGTTGCGCGCGCCGGCATCGAGCGCGTTCTCGACGAGTTCCTTCACGACACTGGCGGGCCGTTCAACCACTTCGCCGGCGGCGATCTGGTTGGCGACATGGTCGGGCAGTAGGCGGACTCGGTTCATGAACGGGCGCGAGCGTATGGGTTTAGGATTCGGCGGTCCAGATTGGCGTCAAAGTTGTCTGACCGCCCGGTCAGCGCCAGAGGTTTGGCTCGCACGCCGGGGCCGGCGCACGGTATTGAGCACTCGAATCCGCGCAGCCAGTGGGCAATCCATCCGGTTGCCGTCAGCATGAGAACACCCGAACCAGTCGACCACGAGACCACGAGACCGCCACCGGGTCCGGTCTTTGTTACAACGCGGTGGTCGGTCGTGGTGTCGGCTCAAGGCAAACAATCACCCGAGGCGGCGCGCGCGCTGGAGCAACTTTGCCAGGCGTATTGGTATCCGCTTTACGCGCATGTGCGGCGGCTGGGTCACGGACCCGCCGATGCCGAGGACCTGACGCAGGCGTTTTTCGCCAAGCTGCTGGAGAAGAGCTGGCTCGACGTCGCGGATCGCGAGCGCGGCCGGTTTCGTTCGTTCTTGTTGAGCTCGCTGAAACATTTTCTGGCCAACGAGTGGGATCGGTCGCGCGCACAGAAACGGGGCGGGCAGTTTCAGATCATCTCGCTGGACGCCCCGGTCGGGGAAGATCGCTTGCGGCACGAGCCGGCGACCACCACCACACCGGAGCGAGAGTTTGACCGTCGCTGGGCGCTGGCCCTGCTCGACACCGTGCTCGCGCGCCTCGAATGCGAATACGCGGAACAGGGCAAGGCCAAGTTGTTCCAGCAGTTGAAGGGCACGTTGGGTGGCGATCGGGCGGAGAGTTCCCACGCTCAACTCGCCCGCGAACTGGGGATGAGTGAAGGCGCGGTGCGGGTGGCGGCGCATCGGCTGCGGCGGCGCTACCGGGAGCTGTTGCGGTTGGAGATCGCGCAGACGGTGGCCACGGCCGGCGAGGTGGAGGATGAGCTGCGCCAACTGTTTGCCGCGCTGGCGTCGTGAAAAGTTTTCGGTAACAGTTCGCCTGCGATTCTTCAGTAGGGATTGGCGGACGCTCCGATGAACGGTTCGACCGCCAGCGGACAACTGTATGAACCAACATTCGCAACTCCAACTGGCCTTTCTGGGCTGGCCGGAAATCATCATCATCGGCGTGGTGCTCACTATGATGCTCGCGGCAGCCGCCAGCGTCATTGCCGTCGTGGTATGGTTAGCGACGAGAAAGACCAAACCGACCGACCTGCCGCCCGTGTTGCCTCCCGCAACCAACGCTGCCTGTCCGCGTTGCGGAGCCACGCTGGCAGCCGGCGTGGCGCAGGGGCTTTGTCCGAAATGCGTCCTGGCTGCGGGGTTTGAAACCCGGACACCGACGGAGCCGGACCCAGGTGCGGGAAGCGACCGCACGGCCGTTCCCCCGGCGGCCGACCTGGCGCAACATTTCCCTCAACTCGAGATGCTCGAACTGCTCGGGCGCGGGGGCATGGGCTGGGTTTACAAGGCGCGCCAAACCAACCTTGATCGCGTCGTCGCCCTCAAAGTGTTGCCCCCCGACGTGGCCAGGGACCCGGCGTTTGCGGAGCGTTTTCAACGCGAAGCCCGGGCGCTCGCGCGGCTTAATCACCCGAACATCGTCGCCATCTACGACTTCGGCCAGGCCGGGCCGTACTTCTACTTCGTCATGGAATTCGTGGACGGCGCGAACCTCCGCCAGCTTGAGCGCGCGCGCCGGCTGAGTCCCGAGGAGGCGTTCGCGATCGTGCCGAAGATTTGTGAAGCGCTCCAGTTCGCGCACGACGAAGGCATCGTGCATCGCGACGTCAAGCCGGAGAACATCCTGATCGACAGCAAAGGCCGGGTGAAGATCGCGGACTTCGGCATCGCCAAGCTGGCTGGCAAGAAAGAAGACATCACGCTGACCGGCACGAACCACACGCTCGGCACGCCGCACTACATGGCACCCGAGCAGATCGAGACGCCGTCCAAGGTGGACCATCGCGCGGACATCTACGCGCTCGGCGTGGTGTTTTACGAGATGCTCACGGGCGAGCTGCCGATGGGCCGGTTCGAGCCGCCGTCCAAGCGCGTGCAGGTCGATGTCCGCGTGGATGAAGTGGTGTTGAAGTCGCTCGAACGAAATCCGGAACGACGTTACCAAACAGTCGGTGCGGTGAAGACGGAGGTGGAGACGATTTCAAGCTCACCTTCCTCGACGCCGAAGCCCGCCGCGAATCCGCCGCAGTTGGCCGAGCCTGCGGCCGCATCAACACCCGCGGATCAGAGCCTGGGTATCCTGAGTATGGTCAACCGCGCCTGGCGTGACTGGTGGTCCGAACGGGCGAAGTGGTTTGCCCTTTCCGTGCAGACCGTGCTGGTGGTGCTGCATATGGCCTGCCTGATCGCCTTCATCGGCACGGGCATCAAGAGCCAATGGGAAAGCGGGGGCCACCGGCAATTCACGTACACTCTGGGAGTCTGGGAGCCGTGGTTTAGTTTCGATACCTACCCGGCGGGCAATACACCCTTCCAAGCAGGATTTCATCCCGCAGCCAGTTCCATGCTCTTTCTGCTGGCCGGCTTCGCCCTGTACTACGTGTATTGGCGGATTGAGAAAGTTCGGAAGCCGAAGGTCGGGTTCTGGAGTTCGCCGGCCGCCATGGGAATCATGTGGGCCATCTTTGCCGTCACAGCGGTGGGCATGGGCACAAAGATGGGTTACGACGCGCTGAAGGAAGATATGCTCGGCGGGCTGCTGGCGCCTCAATTGCGGAGTGCTCTGGCGATCAGCAGCGTCGAGGAGCGCGACCAGGCGCTTGGCAAAGTAGCCTTGCAGGCGGCCAGCGCGAACGACGTGAAGTCGGTGATGCGCGCCCTTGATGAGATTCGTGGCGGCGATCTTCATGATCAGACAGCCGCCGACTCCGCTCTCGTGCTGTCGAAGCTTGGGACCGGAACAAGCAACGCATTGGAAGTCGCCGGCTTGATCCGCCTGACCTCGTTGCGCGATGACACGCTCAGCAAGCTCGCCCTTGGCAAGCCAGTTGATCCGTCGGTCGAACAAGCGTCGCCAACGGCTTCACCCGCGAAGCAGGAATAGCCGAAGCCGCACAACCGCAGGGCTGGATTGGCCGACCCGCGTGGCCATCAACCTACTGCGACGACGACACCGGCAGGCTGAAGACAAATTGCGCGCCGCCCTCCGGCCCGTTGCCACCGCTGATCCGGCCGCGATGATCTTCGATGATGCGCTGGCAAATCGAGAGGCCCAGGCCCGTGCCATTGGGCTTGCCGTGCGTGACGAACGCGGTGAAGAGCTTGTCCGCAATCTCGGCGGGAATGCCGGGACCCGTGTCCGACACGGTGGTGATGACCTGTTTATTCTCGACCGCGAAGCCGAGCCGGATCTTGCCGCCCGCAGGCATCGCCTCGCACGCGTTCCCGCACAGGTTGTGAAAGACCCGCAGGAGACGCTCCGGATTGGCAGGCACCCGAATGGCCGGCGGCACATTGACCAGCTCCAGCTCGACGGAGCTCAGCCGCAGCTCGGCGCGCAATTCATCGACGGCTTGTTGCACAAGGCGATCGAACTCGACCGGCGCAAGAATGAACGTCGAGGAGCTGCCGCGCGTGAACTCGACCACCTCGTTGACCAGGCTGGAGATGCGGTTGATCTGCTTGCGAATGCGCTCGCGCCCGATCACGCGAGCTTCCGGCGTGGCGCGTTCACTCGCGGCCAGGTCCGAGGCCATGCCGATGATGTGCAGCGGATTCTTCAGGTCGTGAACGATCGAACGGGTGAAGCGACCGACGAGGGCCAGCCGTTCGGTCTGGAGCACTTCATCAATGTATTGCCGGTTGAATTCGCGCAGCCGCTGCGTGATGCCCTGCATGACGCTGGTCATGAAGGCGGGTGACTGGGTCATCGCCTGGAGCATGGTCTCGCGGGGCACGAAATAGACGGCCGTTTTCTCACGGGCAATGGCGCTGGCCGAGCGGGGCAGGTTATCCACCATGGCCATCTCGCCAAACATCGCGCCGGGGCCTTCGCGGGCAAACACCTTGCGCTCGCCCTGGCTGCCGACGACGACCGAGATCTCCACTTCGCCGGAGTTGATGAGGTAAATACCGTCGCCGGCGTCGCCCTCCTGAAAGATCGGCTGACCGGAAGTGAACGCCCGTTCCTCCATGGCTTGTTTGATCGCGGCCAGCTGCGGCGGCGGCAACTGGCTGAAGATGCGGCTCGATTCCAAAGGGATCATTTGCGCGACGCTAACGCAACGGGTCGGACGACGACAAGACTTCTGGCGCAGCGGTTGTGCCTCGAATCGCTGCTTCGCGTGACTGCGCTGCCGGACAACTCACGGTGCCGGTTCCTGGAGAAGCCGGTAGAATCGAGTATCCGGCGGGCGCGCCGTATTCCACAGGCCGGCGGGTCCACCCACGAGAATCCCGGTCGCGGCGTCGTTCCAATGTTCCAGATCGGGCGACCACTTGACCGTGTAACGCCGACCCGCAACGCCTTCCCAGCGCAACGTCAGGAAGTCACCTTCGGCCTCAAGCTGTGTTACCCGGAAAGGCACCAAGTAGGGATTCTCGATGAACATCAACACCGCCAGATGATCGGACGCCGTGCGATCATCCATCGCTTCGAGGCCCGGCGGCAGCGGGTTCAGGAGGCCGGTGCGAAAGGTCTGGCTCGCCACGATGTTGGAAAAAAGCAAGCCGTTGGGGAGAATATAGTCCAGGCGCGACTGGAGGCTCGACCGAATGGAGAACGTCCGCTCACTGGCCGTCGTGGGATGAACGGGAGACGTGAGCCGCAAGCCGAGAAGTTCATTGGTCAGCTTGGGAAGTACGCCGCCACCGGAGTTTGCGTGGACGACGGCATCTTCATTTAAATCGCCGGTCAGCAGGAATGGATGATTGGTACGCGCCGGGTAGAACGTGTTGACCACAAAATTGGAAATGGCAAGCGCCTCCGCTCCCCTCCGGGCCACCGAATCACTGTCGAAGCCCGACTTGAGATGGGTGGTGAAAACATGCAGTGGCACCGGCCAATCCGGCACGGCAATCTCGGCCTCGAACACGTCACGCGTGAAGCGACCGTTGTAGCCGAAGTCGTTCAGCAATGCGCCGTCGAGCCACTTCTCCTCGCGGTTAATGGGAAAACGGCTGAGGATGACGCTGCGCAGGATGCCGTCCGTCCCACTGAATCGCGCCAAGTGAAAACCCGGCAGAAACGCGGCTACGAAATTGGTAATCTCGGCCACATGCAGATGGGGGATTTCTTGGAACGTGATCAGGTCGGGATTGAGGAACCGAACGATGCGGGCGATGGCCTGAACCTGTGGGGCGTTGGTGGTCCAGTCGGTGGCGCCATTGCCCGCGACGTTCCAGTTCAGCAGCGAGATGGGGGTACCCCAGCAACGCACGCCGGTAAGAAACAGGAGGAGAGCGGAGCGAATGAACACGACCACCAGCAAACGGAGGGCGCACTGCGATTGCAAGCCGGGGCTACCGCTGGCATTTTGCAGTCACCGCCACAAGCAACTGGATTCCGTGGCGTTTCATGTTGGCAATCAGGGGGTTGGGTTTTGCGGTTTGCCACGGTACTGGACCGTGCCTAACGTCTGAATCATTCGTTCCCCGTGATTCGTCGTCGAGCCCTGGCTCACCAAAATCGATGACCTAGCGTGTGCCTGCCTGTGAAAGCATCGCGATCAGTTCAATTTCGAGATGGCTGGTGGAGTGTTGTTTACTCCATCGGGCTGGGCGTTGCATTGACCTTCAGCCTCCACGCAGCGGAACCTTCGGCGACACCGGCACCGGGCACCGTTTCGCTGGCCGCTGTGCTGGAAGATCGCGATGGCAATTTTGTCCCGGATCGTTTGGGTCAATCCGTGACCGTGCAGGGGGTCTTGACGGCGGACCCGCTCGTCACCGGCAAGAATTCCGCCCTGGTCAATCTACAAGACAACACCGGGGCAATTTTGATCTTCACCCGCGCGCCAAGCCGGTTGGAGAACCGCTTCAAGGCTGGTGATGAAGTCCAGGTCACCGGTGTCGTCGAGCAGTATCAAGGTGCGGAAGAAATCAATATCAAGGAGATCACCCTCGTTCGCGAGTCGCGCGTGCCCGAACCACGGCTGGCCACGGCGGCTGAGATGAACGGCGAGGCCCTCTCCGGGCAACTGGTCCGGGTGCGGGGCCGCATGGCCTTGAGTGAAAAGTCGGACGCTGATTTTGCACGGGCGGTTTTGACGGACGCGACGGGTGTGGTGCAGTTGTTCATTCCCAGCCGGTTTTACTCTGATCCGGATTTCGTCACGGAGTTGCCCAACCTCCACGAGGCGGAAGTGGTCGGGATCGTAAGTCAACGGGATCTCGAGGCGCCGTTTGACTCCGGTTACCGCTTGATCCCCCGCACCACCGCCGATTTCAAATTCCACCCGGCGCCACCTTATCGGCTGATCGCACTGACCGGCTCGGCGGTGTTGTTTGGCTTCGCCAGCATCATGCTTTGGGCCAGCCGGCGACATGCGATGAAGCTCAACCGCGAGATGCGCGGGCTCACCGAGTCGCTCCAGCAATCCCAATCCCGACTGCGGGAGCATCAGGCCCGTTTGAATTTGTTGACCGAACAAGTGCCGGCGATTGTGTGGTCGGTGGACAAGGATCTGCGGTTCACCTCCTCGATTGGCGCTGGTCTTAAAGCACTCAGTTTGAAGCAGGACGCCGTGGTGGGCATGACCTTGTTTGAATACTTCAAGACCGACGACCCCCGGGTGCCTGCCATCTCTGCCCATCGCCGCGCAATTCAAGGACAGCCCGCAACGTTTGAAGCGAACTGGTCGGGTCGGAACTACGAATGCAACATCGTGCCGTTGAAGAACGGCGTCGGTGAAATCGTCGGCGCTGTCGGCCTCGCGCTCGACACGACGGAGCGCGGCAAGGTCGAGCTGGCTTTGCAGGAGCAAGCGGAGGCCCTGCGGCATTCCCAAAAAATGGAGGCCGTGGGCCGGTTGGCCGGCGGCGTGGCGCACGACTTCAACAATCTGGTCACCGTGATCAAGGGCTACTGTGACCTCATCTCGCTCAAGCTCGGCAAGAGTCACGACCTGCAGGACTGGTTCGAGGAGATCAAGAACTCCGCCAACCGGGCGGCGTCCCTGACCGGGCAGTTGCTTGCATTCAGTCGCAAACAAATTCTCGAGCCGCGAGTGCTGGACTTGAACGAGGTGCTGGTGGACATGAACCGACTGCTCCGGCGAATCATCGGCGAACACATCGAACTCCAGATCGACCTCGCACCTCAGCTGGGCAACGTGAAGGTGGACAAGAGCCAGTTCGAACAGGTGATCATGAACCTCGCCGTCAATGCGTACGATGCGATGCCCCGAGGTGGCCGGCTCTTGATCCGCACCGAGAATCGCAACCTGAGCGGCACCGAGTCGGGCCCGGTCAGTCAGTTGCCGCCCGGTCATTATGCGCTTATCTCCTTTGCGGATGATGGTGAAGGCATGACTCCGGAAGTGCTCTCCCGTGTGTTCGAGCCGTTCTTTACCACCAAGGAAGTGGGCAAGGGCACCGGCTTGGGCCTGGCGACTGTCTACGGAATCATCAGCCAGAGCGGCGGTATCATCACCGCCGAAAGCCACGCCGGCGAAGGCTCAACTTTCAGCATCTACCTCCCCATCGTCACCGAGATGGCCACCCCTCAAATCGTAGCCCTGCCGGCCGGGCGCAACACCAGCGGCACCGAAACGGTCCTGCTCGCGGAAGATGAGGATGCCGTGCGCGCCCTCATGCGCCGCACGCTCGAGGCCCGGGGCTATCATGTCATCGAAGCCAGCGACGGGGAGAACGCCATCCGCCTAAGCCGCGACTATGCCGGGAAGATCGATTTGCTTTTGACCGACGTGGTGATGCCGCGCTTGAGCGGCTTCAAGCTGGCAAAAATCATCCGGCAAACCCGGCCGGAGACCCGGACGCTTTATGTTTCCGGCTACGCTTACACCGGTCGCCACGAAGGCGAGACGATCGCACCGGAGACATTCCTCGCGAAGCCGTTCAGCCCCGACATGCTCGCGCTGAAAGTCCGGCGCGTGCTCAGCGAGCCGGTGATCACGGCGACTTAGCCGACGCCCGCAGCCAACGGCAGGCCTTCATTTCAGAACGCGGCAACGAACCTTCTGCGGCCAGCTTCACGGGCACCCGCAAAGTCAGCCGTTGTTGCAAAAGCTTCTCCAGCCGCGAGCGGACCGCCTCGCCGTTGTCAGTCGCTTCGATCGTTACTTCGATTTCCGTCAGCGCCCGCTCTTCCCAAACCCTGACTTGATACTCACTCACTTCGCCGCACTCCTGGATGATTTGCTCGACGGCACCGGGATAAACATTCACCCCGCGCACCAGCGCCATGTCATCGACCCGGCCGAGAATACCGCCGTCGAGGCACAAATCGAGGATGCCTGCGGGATTGTTGACAGCAGGCAGCGCTTTTACGAAGTCACCGGTCCGATAGCGAATCAGCGGTGACGCCGTCCGGTTCAACGTCGTCAAAACTAGCTCCCCCAGTTGGCCGGGAGCGACCGCTTTGCCAGATTCGGGCCCGACAACCTCGGGGAAGTAGGCGGACTCCAAGACCCGCAGGACGCCCGGTTGTTCGTAGCATTCGTGACTCACCGGACCGACTTCCGTCATCCCGTGGTGATCGAAGATTCGTGCCCCGTTCCAAGCCGAGGAAATGGCCGCCCGTGTCACGGGGACACTGCCGCCCGGTTCACCGGCGACGATGATCAGCCGGACCTTGGACTCCGCCAGATCGATTCCCTCCGTGCGCGCCACGTCGGCCAGCCGCAGGGCGTAGGTCGGCGTGCAACACAGCACGGTGGTGTGGTTGGCGAGCATCGCCCGCAACCGCGTCGCGCTGCTCATGCCGCCCCCGGGGATGCAGAGACAATTTATGCGCAAGGCCGCTTCGAAGGCCGTCCAGAAGCCAAGGAACGGGCCAAAGGAAAACGCGAAGAAGAGGTGATCAACCGCGGACACCCCGGCGGCCCGATAGATCTCGCTCCAGTTGTCCAGCAGCCCGGACCAGCTTTCATTCGTGTCGAGCCAGCGCATCGGTTGGCCAGAGCTGCCGCTGGTTTGATGGCACCGGGTGTAACGCTCCAGCGGGAATGTGAGATTCGAGCCGTAAGGCGGATGGGCGAGATGATCTGCCGACAACTCGACCTTGGTTGTGAACGGAACGCGGGTGCGGAATTCCGCGAGACCACCCAGGGTCAAGAGGTCTCCCGCTGCCGCCAGTTTGCCCGTGTAGAATGGATTCGCGGGGACGACCGCCGCCAGCAACGCACGCAGCTGCGTGAATTGATGCGCTTCGAGCGCGGCGCGATTCGGGAAGCCGGCGGCCATCGCAACAAACTATCTTGCGCCGGAAGCTGACGCGGTGGCCGCGGCAGGTTTCGACGGGCCCGCCGAGTTGGACGGCGCGAACTTGGCCACCATGAACGCCCCCACCGCAGCCAGCACGCAACCGAGTATGAACGGCATCGGCAACGACCGGAAACCGCCCTCGGGCGGGTGCAGCCACAGGGCGGTGATGGTGTTGATTACGGGCGCGCCGGCGAAAACGATCGGCATCACTGCCGCGGCGGCGGCACCCTTGTAAATCTGCGCGGCCGCCCCCAGCGCGAGGACGAGCGTAAATGCCCCCACCGCGCCCGCGGCCCCCGCGACGAAACTCCATTTGACCCCTTCACCCGTGAAGCTCCAGTTCGAGCCCCGCATCTTGAGCAACACCGCCGAGGCGATCCCGATCAAAGCGTACGCGACACAAACGAAGAGAAAGGCCTTGAGGCCGGCGTGCGGCGTCTCGGATCCCATCGGCATGTAGCCGCGACCTTTGTGGAGGATGACGCCATAGACGCCCCAGGCAAAAACGGTCATCAGCGCGTAATAGAGCCAGGCGCTGCCCGGCGAAGTGGAGTTGTCAGCCATAATGGTTGCGGATTCTAAGGGCGGGTCATTCGTTCAGCAAATGGATAATACGCAGACGTAGCGACGCGTCGCAGGCGGCGAATTGATTCAAGACCCAGGGCACCGTACGCCGATGTCCTCGAAGTGCCAGCCCCACAACTCGCGCGCGCGCCGCGCCGCTCAACCGCATTTGGTTTGCTGCTCGCGGGGGAAGCGCTGCGCAATTGGCCAGCACCAAACCACCCGGTTCGCCATGAACGGGGTGATTGAAACCGCACCCGTCGCCACGCTAGGCTCGCGGCGTTCCATGAGCCAACCCGACGCAGCCCGCAGCCTGGTGATCAAAGATACCAGCGAGCACGTCCGGGTCGTCGGTGCGATTTCGAAGCAGGCGGGCTATCAACCATGCAGTGCGAAAACCGGCACGCTGGGCCTGGAAATCGCCGGCAAGAATCCGGCCGAACCTGATCCTGCTCGACATCCTCATGCCAGGGATCGACAGCTGCGAGGCCTGCCGTCGGCTCGAGCGCGAGGCGCGTGGCCCGGTGAAACTGCGCGGCCACAGCGCCGCCGTGATGGCGTAGTGGATGTCAGGCGAGGGCTGATGCCAGAACTTCGAAACGTGAAACTGAAATTCCAATCATGAACTCTACCGGCCCAAAAGGTCTCAACGAGCGGCAAACATTCCAGCCGTCTTTACGGCGCACGTTCCAGCTGATGTTTGCCGCACTCTTCGTGCTGGTGCTGGCGCAACTGGCGCTTTCCGTCTGGAGCAGCGGCCTCAAGCAGGCCCTCACCACCAGCCAGCAGCGCCGCTACGAATCCTATCTCATCGCCAACGAACTGCGCTTGAGTGCCGACGATCGCACGCGGATGGCGCAGTCGTTTGCGGTGTCGGGTGATCCCAAGTTCGAGCTGTACTACAACCAGATCATCGCCATTCGTGATGGGCTACGCCCTCGGCCAGAAGACTACGACAAGGTTTACTGGGAGCTGGTGGTTGCGCTTGGCCGGCAGCCTCGGACGAACGGCGATTCCATGTCCTTCGACCAACGCCTGCTGGCAGCGGGTGGCACCGAAGCGGAACTTGCCAAACTGGGTGAAGCCAAACATCAGTCCGACTCGCTCGGGTTGCTGGAGCAAGTGGCCATGAATGCGGTCAAGGGCAGTTATCGGGATGCCGGCGGGCAGTTTAACTTGAGGGGCGCGCCCAATCGCGGGTATGCGCTGCAACTGCTGCACGGACCGGAGTATCAGCAGTCCAAGGCGCGGATCATGAAATCGATTCGCGAGGTGCAAGTCATGGTCGATCGGCGCACCCGCACGGAAGGGCAACGACTCAGCGCCCAGGCGGCCTCGCTCGCGCGGGTCGAAACCTGGCTGCTCATCGTCACAGCGATCTTGGTCGCGCTCGTGTTCATCATTCTCAACCGCCAGCTCATCACTCCGATCCTCGAGCTCACGGCATCCGCAGCCAGCGTGGGGCGGAATGGCTTTTTCCGGCGCGTGCTGATATCGCGCAACGACGAACTCGGGACACTGGCCGGGGCTTTGAATCGGATGAGTGAAACGGTGGAACAGAAGATCGCCGAATCCGCCGCGAATGAGGAACGCTTCCGCGGCTGGATCGAAGCCCTGCCGGACGCGCTGCTGCTCACCGACGCCGGGGGGAAAATCAAATTGGTCAACCGGCAGACGGAGTCTCTACTGGGTTATGGACGATCGGAGCTCCTGGGCCAGCAGCTCGCTGCGTTGCTGCCCGGTGCGACGGGCGGCGACGCTTCGTCCACCTCCGCGACGAACCGGGAACTCGCGGCGCGGCGCAAGGATGGCGAGACGGTTCCCGTTGAAATGAGCTTCAACCCGATCACGGTGCCCGACGGGAGCGAGTTGTCGTGCGGCGTGTTGCGCGATCTTACGGCCCGCAAGTCCGCTGCGGCCGAGATCGAGCGCCATTTGCATTTCCAAACCGCGCTGCTCGACGCGATCCCTCACCCGATGTTCATCCAGGATTTCCAAGCGCGCTTCGTCACTTGCAATCAGGCGTATGAAGCGGCGTTCGGTGTCAGCCGCGATTTTTTGAAGGGCAAGACCGTGCTGGATCTGGAATTCATTCTGGACGACGTCCGCCTGCGCTTTCACGCCGAGGAGGAGGAAGTCATTCGCACGACTGCGCGGCGCAGCTACGAATTGCCGATCCGCTACCACGATCAGACCGAGCGCGTGACCCGCTACACCGTCAGCGGATTCCAACTCACGGATGGTTCGCCTGGCGGCTTGATCGGCCTGCTGGTGGACATCACCGATCACAAGCAGTCCGAGGCGGAGCTGGGTCGCAGCCAGCGGCTCACTCAGGCGGTCATGGACAACGCCAATGCGTTCATCTACGTGAAGGATACGCAGGGTCGTTATCTGTTTGTGAATCGCAACTACGAAACCCTGCTCGGCCGGCCGGCGACGGAGTTGCTCGGGCGGTCCGCCGCGGATTTGTTCGGGCGCAAGGCGGGCGCCGCGCACGAGGAAGGCGATCGCGAGGTGCGGCAATCCCGCGAGCGACGCGAGCGCGAAGAGGCATCCGAGATCAACGGCGTCACGCGGCACTTCATCTCCCGCATGTTTCCGCTCGTGAACGAGGCGGGCGAATTGTTCGGCACGGCGGGCGTCTCGATCGAGATCACCGAGCTCAAGCACTTGCAGCAGGAACTGGCGGGAGCGAAGGAAGCGGCGGATACGGCGAGCAAGGCCGGAAGCGCCGGCGTTGAACCGATGGGTTTTTCGAAAACTGAGTTCGAGCCCAGAGATCTCGACGCCGTGATGGCATCGCTTCAGAGCCAGCCCGCGCCGGCGCAGCCCCCGTCGCCCGACACGGAGTTCGACGCGCGGGAATTCACCGGCAAGCGCGTGTTGCTGGTGGCAGACAATGAGGCGAATCAGTTCATCGCCGAAGAGTTGCTCGCCCGCGCCGGCATCACGCTGACCATCGCCAAGCACGGACACGAAGCCGTCGCCATGGTGGCGGCCGGTGATTACGACGCAGTGCTGATGGACCTGCAATTGCCCGAGATGGACGGCCTCGAAGCGACAAGCGTGATCCGAAAGAGTCCTGCGAGCCGATCACTGCCAATCATTGCGCTCACCGCGAACGCGACGCAGAGCGATCTCGAAGCCTGCCGCGACGCTGGCATGGATGACTACGTCGCCAAGCCGATCGATCGCAAGCTGCTCTTCCGCGTCCTCCGCAAATGGCTGCTGCAAGACAGGGCCAGTGCCGCGCCGGTCGCCGAGATCGCGATCGCAGAAGTTGCTTTCGCGACTGCCGAAATGATTCCTGCCGGCGCAATGACGGTCTCGGATGTCGTCGCGAATGAAGTGTCGCCAGAGTCACCCACCGAACCGATCGAACCTCTGCCGGCTGGGAATGCCGATCTCGCGATCGACCATTCCGCCGAGCCGTCACCGGCAAGCGTCGGGTCGGAGACCGGCGCTCCCGCCGAAGTTGCGGAGCCCAAGCCCGAAGGGAAGAAACGCATTCGCAAACCCCGGGAGGTGGCCGCAGTTGCGACAGCCATTGCGCCTGTTTCCGCCGTTGTCACCACCGGGGAAACGCCAACTCCTGTTGAAGCGCCGGCGGTGAATGAAACCAGCTCCAACGCCAGCGCGAGTCAACTTTGGGCGGGTGCGGGGGATGAGCTTGAGCCGGCCGCGCCTGTTCGCGATGCCGTCGTCCCGGTCGACGAAGTCGTTGAGGCCCCGCCCACCATCGTTGAGTCGGAGCCGGGCCCGCCGTGGGAAGTGACTGTTCCGGTGGAACCGGCCGCAGCGCGGGCTACCAAGGTCGAGCCGGTGACTACTCCTCCAACTGAAGGCAAGCCCGAGAAGCAGAAGCGCTCACGCAAGAAGAAGGAATCCGACGGTACGCAGCCTGATCTTTTCGGTGACTACGACACCACGAAAGATGAGGCTGGCCCGGTCGAAGTTACGGTCGAGGCGGACGGTGTGCCGCTCGTGCCCGGTCTTGATCTGCGCGAGGCAATGAGCCGCCTCGGCCTGCCGCTGGAAACCATCCGCGAACAAGCGGACCGCTTCGGCGGCGGGCTGGGCCGGATCTGCCAGGATTTGCGGGCCGCCCTGGCCGCCCGGGACAACGACAGCGCACGCCGCCACGCGCACTCGCTCGCCGGAGCCGCCGGCAGCCTTTCGGCGGACACCTTGCGCCGGCTGGCGAAGACCCTCGAGCTTGCGCTCAAGTTCGAGCAGGGCGACACGCAAGCGATGGTCGCGGAACTGGAACACGAGGCCGCGCGCGTGGCGGAAGGCATTCGCCAGCTCACCGCACTTCCTGAAGCATCTTTGCTCAACCCCACCGAACCGGCGGACGCTGACGAACCGCTTGACCCCGCGCCGCCGACCGCCCCCCGACCGATCCAGGCTGCGCTGGAGGAACTCGCCGTGGCGCTGGACGGGGGCGACTTCGACGCCATCAGCCAGCGGGCGGAAAAGCTCAAGTCGATCGACCTGCCCACGGCCTTGGCGGCGGACTACGAATGCCTGACCGAGATGGTGGACAACTTCGACCACGCGGAAGCGGCGGCCTTGGTGCGGTCGATGCAGCAACGCGTTGCGTGAAGAATGAAATCCCAGCCAAGCCAGGAAGAACTCCGAACTTTCATGCCGGCAACAGGCCGAGGTCAGCGCCTTTGCGATGGGCTCCAGCCAGGGCTGAGTGTCTGACGCCGGACGCTACCGCGGGGCAGTTCACAGGAAACGATTCCACCGAATTCGCCGCAAGGCGCTCAAGGCTTGGGTGCCTCAACCGACGGTGCCTTCGGGACCACTGCCTCGCCCATTCCCTTTAACACGCCCTGAAGCGCCTTGAATGGTTCGAGCGCGATGAACAAAAACTTGGGGATGTGAATGGGTTCCGCGACGGGCTCGCTGAGCGTGCCGGCCAGCCGATACTCAAAAATCTTGGTGAGCGGCCAGAGCACAGTGCTGATCAAGGGACCGAAAGCACCGGAATCCTTCAGCAGCCGCGCCTGCATCCGCGCCTCGACATTGCCCTGAAAGTCCACGCTGCCCTGGTAGCTCATGCTCAGTTCGGCGGAGCGCACCTGTAGATCGCGCGAAATGATCGTGCCGTTGATCATGCTGAAGCTGGCGATCGCTTCGTTGGCTCTACTCTGGCCCAGACCGGGCGCGAGCGCGTTGAACACGGGTGAAAAAATGCCGAAGATCGGGATGTCCCAAACGACACCGTCGCGCAGGTACAAGTTGCCGAAGCCCTGCCACGTATCGACCGAATCCGTGCGCGCCGACGTGACCGCGAGCGCCCCCGACAACGCGCCTTCCAGCCCGTTGGTTTTTAAAAAGACATCGTGAACGAGCGGCTGCAACTGCGCGTTGGTCGTGGTCAGCGCAAACCGAAAATCCGTCGGCCGCTGGTCCGTATAGAATTGGAAGGAACCTTCACCCGCAGCGGCTCCGCCGTAGAATTTTGACACGACATTGGTCAGCTCCAACTGGTTCCCATGCCAGAGCAGATTCGCCTGGATCTCCTCGACGTTGAAGCGCCACCAATGGAAGGGCCCACCCACGACGGCAAATTTCATGTCGGTCGGGTCGTGGCCCCGCAGCCCGAGCACGCCATTCAGCAGAATCCGGGGCGCACCTTCGAACACGTAAGGCGCGACTGCCTGCGCAGTGTTGGGGCCGATGGCGCGGGCCACCGACTGCGGCGGCAAGGAGCTGTCAACGTTCGTGAAATACATCCGGTCGCCGGGCAGGTCGATGCCCAGCATGCCGGCGCGGGCGACACGATTGCTCTGCTGAATCTCGAGGTTGCGAATCGTGATAAACCGGTTCGTGTATTCGACGGAGGCCTTCAGAAGATCCGCCCGCTCGCCCCGCAGTTCGAGGTGAGGAGCCGTCACCGCCGCACGAATATCAATCAAATCATTAGCCCGCCAACGCCCGCGAATGGTGCCTTCGATGTGCGGCGTGGCGTGGTTGGTGAAGGAGTCAAAGATCCGCAGTTGGTCCCCACTGAATAGCGGCTTGAGCGCGTGCGGATCGATGTCGGCGCGAATCTGCCAGACATAATCCCGGGTGCGCTCATCGCCGTCATAGGAGGCGACCGTGCGACCCTCGGGGCGGACCAGGGTGAGATTGGGCAGGTTCCAGACGGAGTTGGTGAAATGAAAATCAGACAGGGCTTCCGACCCCTGAATGCCCCGGTAGGACGCGTCTTTCACGTGGAACTGACCCGAGATGCCGAGACTGGGAATGATCTCCTCGCGCCAGTCCGGTTTAAGTTCCCGCCAGTCCGGCCACCGCAACGTGCCCGTCACTTGGGCGTGCGGCGCGTTCTGCCATTGGTAAGGCGCCAGCCAGTTGCGAAAGCGTTCGGTGAACACCGGGTCCAGGCCGTGGAAGTCGAACGCCACGTCGGCGGCCGCTTGAATTTCCCGCGACGGCACATCGATCGCCGCCGAGAATTGGGCGTCGCCGCCGTACAGCTTGCCGCGCACTTCGCTGAGCTGAAGTTTCGGTGCCTGCCATTCACCGACAACCTTGAGTGAATCAACCTTCACGCCCTGGGCGGCAACATTTTCGCCGTTCAACTCGAACCCGATCGCGAAGGGTGCCAGTGATCGCCAGAAGCCCCACGACTCGTCCGTGGCCACGGAGTCACCGGCGGCGGCGGACTGCGTCACGCGCGCTTGCACGAGCGATGCCGTGAAATTCGTGCCGGCCACATTGCTGACCGTCAGCAGATGCCTGCCGTGCAGCGGGAGGCCGTTGGTCCGGTTGATTGCACCGTCCGTGCGCAAGGTCAGTTCGCCCGCCCGGCCGTGCGGAGTGACGAGGCGTTGGCCGGCGAGATACAGGCTAAGATCAATCTCCCCGGGCCGCCCCGGGTCGAGCGCCCGGACCACTAATTGAAGATTGCCCTCCTCGACCGCGCCCCAGCGCGTGTTCAACCGACCGAAGGAGGCCGTCAGTGTGTTGCTCGAATTAAGCGGCAACTGGATCACCGGCACGGTGTGCGACGTCGCGCGCCAATCCTCGACGCGGCCCCAGGGTGTTTCGATGGCGCGACCCGAGAGCAAGATGGTGCAACTTGGTTCCGCGTTGGTCGCCGAGGCGGGCCGGACTCGCGCGAGCAGTCGAAAGCCCTCGGCGTCGCCCCAGGTGGTTCGGGTTTGCGGCAATTGCATCTCCACATCCGCGCGCAGGGTGCTCCAATCCGCCGCGTCCGCCTGAAAGCGCAGCTTCAGCCTGGGCGCCGCCGTGAACTGCAGATTGGTGAGGTAGTTCGCGATCTGGGTCATCGTTTGGTTCAGCAGCTCGATGTTTCGTGGAGCCGCATTGGTGTCGCGCGCCTGGGCCATCGCGGCGGGATGCGCGAAGGTTCCGCTGACTTGCAGTTTGAGATCCCGAAAGCGCGAGGTGAAATATCGCAGGTCGAGGGACTGGTCCGGGTCAACGGCGACTTCCGCATTGATCGCATCAATTTGCAGCGGCACCAGCCCGTTGGTGCCCGGCAGCACCCACGAAAAATGACCATCGCGAACGGCGACCGACTCGATGCGCCAGCTCGGACGCAGCAAGCGATCCATGTCTAGGCGCACGCTGGCCTCCCCACTGCGAAACACCGGCCCACCCAGGTCGACCTTCTGGCGCAAGATCAGATTCTCGGCGACGATTCCTTCGTGCCAGCGCCAGCGGAGCCGGCTGAACTCCACTTGTATTCCCTGCTCCTCCAACCGGGCGAGCAACGAGTTCTTCACGAAGCCGGGCACTCCGATCTGGTTCAGATAAATCACCCCACAAACCAGCAGCAGCAGGAGGAGCAGGATGCACTGGCGACAGATACGAAAGATCCGCCTTCGCCGGCTGGGCTTGCGACTGGATTGCTCCTCAGGCATGGCGACATCCGCCGGCTACCGGCCGTCAGGCAGGACCAGGCTGCGCTTCACGAATTGATAAAACAACGGCATGGGGAACTCGAAGAACCAGGTCTGGCTATCGTCCAGTTGCACGGCCGCATAGGGCCGGCCCTCGTTGTTGATGCCGCCGAACTCGACGACGTTGGTGTGCGGCACGCCTTTGCGCGAAATCTCGACCGCGACCCGATGGACCTGGTTGCTCGCAAAGCCGAACAGCGGCCGGCTGATCTCGGGACGGCCCATGCCCACCCAGCGATCCGCCCTAAGGGAACCGAGCTGAAGGATCGCTTCGTCAAACGAAAGATCCAAGGCGCCGGTGGAGCCGGCCGCCAGCGACCAACGGCCCTCCGGGCTGCGCACCACTTCCCGGGTCTTGCCATTGTGCCAGAGGCGCACCCGCTGAACCTCGTTGGTCTGATATTCCCAGATGGCGCGGTCCCGCCATTGCCAGTGCGCGAGCGGCAGCGCATGGAAAGTATTGGGCTGGATGGAGTAGACCGCGGTTTCGTCCGAACGCCGCGCGAAGGTGATGCCCGTGAGGTTTGTGCCGAAGCTTACGGTGGGAAACAAATTGGTGGTGATCCCATTGGTCGCGGACAACAGGGCAAACTGCCGGGCGGGATCCAAGAGGCCGTAGACAGCGAAATCGGCGACCACATCCTTCTCAAAGCCAATCTCGATGCTGTTGAGGTGCGTGAAGAATTCCGCCACCAAGGCGGCATCGGCCGGCAGAACCACGGGCTCGACCACGCGCCAGAGGCCATTTGTTTCTTGGCGGACCCGATAATTGCCGTTGGTCAACCCGTTCCCGCCGACGATCTCGCTGACGCGGTTGGTATCGAGCCGGACCAGCAAGCGATCGCGCCACAGCGAGTACGGCAGCCGCAACCAGTCCAGATTGGTGCGCGCGGTCAGCACAATGTTGGTGTGCCGCAGCAGGCGGGCATAGACGAGGTCCGGGCGATTGGTGGGGCTGCGCCCAAATTGAACCGTGAGCAAATCGTTGGTGCCCCGGCCGATGACCAATTCCTGTTCGGGAGGTTGCAGCCCATACTCCGCGAGGTCCGCCGCCGGGTCGTCGGTGACAAACTCCTCGATGCGCCAGTAGGGAATGTTCATCCAGACCAACTGGCTGATCTTGGTGGCATCGCCCCGTGCCGAGATGGGCCGGGTGATGCGCCAGCCCGCCAGTGGGTCCGGCTGCAACGTGTAGCCGTTGGTGGCGGGTCGCACTTCAACGCGATCGAAGGCGATCTTGTTGCTGACCGCGATGCTCGTGAAGGTCACCAGCGCGGTGTCGCGCCAGGCGGTGGCGGTTGGTGGCAGCGCCTGCACGAGTTGATTGTCCACGACGAAGACGTCGCTTTGCCCGCCGATCTGCAAATAGCACTGGTTGCCAACAGCCAGCCGGTTCCCGAGTCGCACTTCGGTAATGCGTTCCCCGTCCTGGAGCGACACTGTCAGTTGGGGCGGCTCCAGACCAAAGTCCGCGAGCGGGGCGCCTTGGCTCTTGAGCTCGTCACTGGAAAGCCGGACCCCCCACCTGGCCTGTTCGAGCAACTGCAACCAACGTTCGGCCGCGATTGGTTGGGCCGGATAGTGAAGCGGGGATTCGAGGTTCCAAAGGCTGCCCGTCTTTCGCAACCGGACGAGCGGCTGGTTGGTCTGGGTAATCTCGATCACCGACACTTGATCGCGCTTGAAGCCTGGCACCACGGCGGTGGACGACGCGTCGTGGCCGTTATCGTGACGGTCACCGAAGAAAATGAACAGCGCCAGTGCCGCGGCGATGCCGATCAACCACCATGTTTGTCGTGAATTCACTTCAGTTCAATGGGCGCGCGCGAGCGGCCCGTCGTCAATTTCGCCGGCGGAGCCAGACGGCAAAGCCCAGCAGCAACGCGGCGGCCGGCAGGCCGGCGATCAGCACCACCCTGACTCCCTGGAGCTGGGCCGGCGTCAGCGCGAGTTGATAATCCTTCATCGGCTTGGGCCCGATGCCCGCCATCAACTCCGAACGATCCAGCAGCCAGTTAATGGCCTGGTTTGCAAAGTCTCGATTCCCCAGCACGTCGATGAACGTGTTACCAAACATGTAGGAATCGCCCGTGACCACGATGCGCGTAACCCCGCCGCGCTGCGTTGTGACCCCGGGCAAGCCGCCCTTCTCCACGGCCACGGCAAGGGGGAACTCCCCTTTCGGATCGCGCCCGGTGTGCTTCACCTGGCCCTCGCTAAACTGGGTCAAAACGATCGCGTTGGTTCCGCTGTAAACCAGTTCGGCGACGTTGGCTCCGGCCGGTCCCGTCGCGAGGGTGCCGGGGCCGGCGACGGTGCGCGGATACCACATCCGCAATCGCACGTTCCCCAATGGTCCAACGATGGGATGCTGTCCATAGCGCGGAGTGGTGAAGGCTGCGGCCACTCCCTCCGGGGCGTTGTCCGCGTCCTCCACCAGATTGGCGCCTACGTTCACCCCCCAGGTGCCCAACAATTTTTCCAGGCCGGTGCCGGCCACCACCGGACCGATGTTGAACATGACGAACAAGCGGCCGCCCTGATTGAGATACTGTTCAATGCGATCGAGCTCGGCCGGCAGGAACCGCTGTTCCGGGCCGGCGATGATCAACAGATCGCAATCGCGCGGAATCTCGCCGCTGGTGCCCAGGTTGAGCAGCTCGTGCCGCACGTTGTTCAGAGCGAGCAGATCGGCGAACGACGCGTAGCCCATCTGGGCTTCATTGCCTGCGGGGTTGTGTTCGTTGTGCCCGGTCACAAAGCAGGCCTTGAACTGGCGCGGCGCGATCACGTCGGCAATCGCCGACGTAAACATGAGCTCGCCCTTGAAGGTGAGGTAACGGGCCCGCAGCTCATACGTTGCGGCGTTCGGAACTTGCTCGTAATCCGTGTCGGCCAGCATTCGTTCGGTAATCACCCGCTTGCGGCCCGCGTGGTCGAAGATGACCAGATTCTCATCGGTCTCGGGCGGCAGGTTGTAGCGCGTCCGGATGGACTGGGCGGCGGTGGGGTTGCGATAGAGATCGACCTTATGCACCGTGAGATTGGGGGAGGCCGCGACGTATTCCTCAAGCACTTGGTTCACCGGTGCGAACAAGGCCGCATCGGTATCAAAGAAGACGGTGACCTCGACGCGGTTGGTCATCGACTTTAAGAGCGCCAGGGTGCGCGGGGTCAGCTCCATGCTGCCCCGGTTTGACCAGTGAACCCGTTTGAAATGGCGGGCCGAGAGGTGGTTGACCATGACCACGATCGCGGCGAAGGCGACCACGCCAATGGCCACTTGCAACGCAATGCTCCACTTGCGGCTGCGGGAGAAGGTGGTCAGCGCGTTCATCACGGGGTCATTTCCAACGGCGACTCTCGACGACGCGCAGCGTGAGGAAGAGGAAGAGCGCGGTCAGGCTCACCAGCATCACCACGGCGCGGCTGTCGATGATGCCCGCCGCAAAGGCGTCCATGTGTTGCCGGAGATTGATCGCCGCCAATAACCCGCCCAGTGAGCCGGTGTTGGCGACCCCGCCCGGGTTGGCAAAGCTCAGCATGAACAGCGTCAGGCCGCCCGCGAAGCTGATCATGGCTGCCGTCACCTGACTGCGCGTCAGGGAAGAAGCAAAGACCCCCAGCGACATATAAAGACAGCCGAGCAGCAGGATGCCCAGGCCCGTCGACGCCAACAGGCCGAAGTCGAACGCCTCCTGCGCACCGCCGAAATAGCGGAGCACCAGGGCGCAAACAAGCAGCGGCTGGCAGATGATGATGTAGAAGAGCAAGGCGCCGGCAAACTTGGCCGCCACCACCTGCCGGTCGCTCACCGGCGCGGTCATCAAGGTTTCAAACGTGCCCGAATCTTTTTCCAGCGCGAAACTCCGCATCGTGATCACGGGCGACGCGAGTAACAGGATAAGCCAGAAATACATCGTCTGGTAATAAAGCTGGGTGACTGGCACTGATGTAGGCGTGCCGTTCACCACATTGATGATTTGCACGAAGCTCAGACCGATCAGCAGCAACACGACCGCCAGCACCACGTAACCCGTGAACGAGTTGAAATAGCTGCCGAGTTCGCGGCGGACGAGCGTGACAAAAGCCTGCATCAGGATTCCTCCTCCGCTTGGGGGCGCGTGACCTGCACGAAGATGTCTTCGAGCGAGAATCGCGAGCGAGTCAACTCACGCAATACCCAGCAGTTCTCGCGGCAGGTGGCAAAAATTTCGGGTCGAAGGTCCGCCCCTGCCTGAGGGGTCAACGAGACAAACAAAAACTCACCGTCACCGGGCACCACGTCATAGCGGACGATGGCTGGCCAATCGGCGAGCCATTCCTTCACCCGCTCGATGGGCGCGGCGATCTCGGCTCGAACCTGCCCTTCCGGGTTCATGTGACTCTGCAGGTTCTCGGGGGTGTCGTCCGCCAGAATCCGGCCTTCCTGCATGATCAAGACCCGGCTGCAGGTCATTTCCACCTCCGGCAGGATATGTGTCGAGAGCAACACGGTGTGTTTCTGCGCAAGACTCTTGATGAGCGAACGGACCAGGCGGATCTGGTTGGGATCCAGCCCGATCGTTGGTTCGTCGAGAATAATCAGCTCCGGGTCATGCACGAGCGCGTCCGCAAGTCCGACGCGTTGCTTGAACCCCTTCGAGAGATGACCGATCAGCTTGCGGCTGACCTCAGCCAGGCTGCATTGCTCCATTACCGCATCGACGCGATCCCGTGACGCCGGCCGGCTGAGCCCCTTGAGGCGCGCTCGAAACTTAAGATACTCGCGCACGCGCATGTCGAGATGCAGCGGGTTGTTTTCCGGCATGTAGCCGATGCGGCGGCGCACTTCGTCCGCTTGCGAAAAGACATCGAAGCCCGCCACCCGCGCCTGACCGGACGACGCCGGCATAAAACAGGAAAGAATCCGCATGGTGGAACTCTTGCCCGCGCCGTTGCGTCCCAGCAGGCCCACAATCTCCCCGCGCCGGACGTTAAACGTCAGGTTGTGCAGGGCGCGGTAGCTGGCGTAATCCTTCACCAGGTCTGCCACTTCGATCATGAATCCGTTATCCATCAATGCGGTGCGGGGAGTCTGTAACAATCGGAATTGCCGCGGCCAACATAAATTCAAAACAACCGATCCGCTGAGACGCTTCCCGCTTCGGCCAATTCAACAGGGATCGCCGAGTCCGGGCCGGGATCCTTGAATTCATTCTTCGAGGACGACGTTGGCTGGCGTCCGTTAAACCTGCTCCGCCAAGCGGATCAGGACGCCGCGTCGTCACTGGCAAGGCGTTTAATCTCCCGACCGAGGCAACTGGTCAGGTGCAGCAAGCGCAACTCAAAGTCGGCGGTCTCCAGAATAGTCTGGCGATGGGTCGCTTCCTGCAAAAGGGAACAGGCGACCATGTCCACCACTTGCTCGGGGTCCGCCAAGGCATCAATATAGCGCATGATATCCTTGGCTTTGACGAGGATTCCCTTCGCGCTGCCCGACTTTGCTTCGTTGGGAAGCGGCAGCATCAGGCCCATCTCCAGGCGCTGGGCCACCAATTCCTTGACGCGCTTCAATTGTTGCTTCACCGAAGCAGAGCGAATTCCGGTCGTCGGCAGCGGCTCGATCCCATGCACTCGAAATGGCTTGTAGCAAAGCGCCTTGCCGAGCTTCACGCGGGTTAGACCCTGCAAGATAACGTGCGACGTGCCGTTGCCGTGACCCACGGCGGCCCTGATCAATCCCAGGCCGGCCACCGGTTCCGGCAGTTCCCGTTCGGTGCCTGGCCGGCGCATCGCCACGCAGAACAGCCGATGCGACTCCAGCGATTCGACCAGCATCTTGCGATAGCGCGGCTCAAAGATGTAGAGCGGCAACATCGACTGGGGAAACAAAGTAACCCCCGGCAAAGTCATGACGGCAATTTGACCCGGCATTTCCATGGCGGGACTTTACGGGTGACCCACGGGTTGGCAAGGGCGGTGTTTTTTGCTCCCGTTCGCGCCTGCGGGTTCCGGCACAACTGAGACTCGTGCTTACGTCGACTTTCCTTGATCAACAAAAAGGCCGCCCTCGCGGGCGGCCCTGAATTCAATCAACTCGGTATGGCGGTATTAGTATACCGGCTTGCGCCAGTCGTGGGGCTTGGTGCTTTCCATCGCGTTGGCCTCATCCCATACAGAAAGACCAGTCGGCGAAGACTGCATGAACTTCTTGCCACTTTCACTCTTCTGAAAGTCATCATCCCGCAGAATAGTGGGTGTCAGGAAGACCAGCAGGTTCTTCTTGGTGCGCTCCTTGGAGTTGCTGCGGAACGCGCGGCCTACGCCAGGCAGATCACCCAGAATGGGCACCTTCGTTGCCTTGTCGGTAACTTCCTCGGTTACGAGCCCGCCCAGGACGATGGTGTTGCCACTGGGGACGAGCACCGTGGTGTCGAAGCGCCGGATATCGTAAATATTGGCGGTGATCACCTGCGAATCGCCACCGTCACTGCTGGGAACCAACTGGGTGTCCTTGCCGGCGAGGTTGGAGACCTCCGGGGTAACGGACAGGGACACGTTGTTGTCGGCAGCAATGCGCGGGGTCACCGTGAGGATTGTGCCCAAGTTCGTGTAAGTGATCTCCGCGCCGGCGGGGCTGTTGGCCGAACCCGGCGTCACCTTGAAGATCGGGAAGGCGCGGGAGACTTCGAGCTTCGCCGCCTGGTTGTCCAGCGTCACGGTGCGCGGGGTGGACATCACCTCGGCGTCCGTCTGCGTATTGAGGAAGCTGAGCACGGCGCTCACCCCATCCGCCCGGAGGAACCCGGTTTGCGGGTTAAATTTCAGCGTGTCGCCATCAGTCTCCATCGACAAGCCCCCCAGCGGATTGTTGCCGTAGCTGATGTTCTGCGCGGACAGCGTGCCGGTCCAGTCAATGCCCTTGACCGATTTCGGGTTCTGCGAAGTCTCAATGATCGCGCCCTCGATGAGCACCTGCTCGGTCTTGAGGTCGAGTCTTTTAATGAGATCGTCGGCGGCTTTCTGATCTTTTTCCGTGGCGACGATGATCAGCTTGCGGGTCCGGCCATCGGCCAGCACGCGGCTGCGTTTGTCCACCAGGGTCGGCAGCAGCACCGCCACGAGGTTGGTCGCATTCGCGTAGTTCAGCTGCACCACTGTGGTGACCAGCGGCGCAAGTGCGTCGGGATCCTTGATGGTCATGCGGGCGACCTTCGTTCGCGGATCACGCACCATGGTGAGGCCGTAGGTGTCGAGGACGGAGACCAGGGCGTCTTCCGCAGTGACGTTCTCAAAGCGGATCGTCACATTCGGGGGGACGGGCACCTTGCCGTCTGGACCGGGCTCTGGATTCGTGAGGCGCGGATCCAAGATAAAGTTGATGTTGGCCTGACGGGCGAGTGTCTTGACGGCCTCGATGAGGGGAGCCTCATCGATGACGATCAAGGGCACGATCTCGGCCTGGGTGGTCACCGGTGCGCCGGCAGCGGGCGGGTTGGGGTTCTGGGCAAAACAGGCCGCGCTGCGGAGGGCCAGTCCCAGGATGAGTGTGAGTTTGGTTGTTTTTTTCATGTTCTGTTTGTCTGAGTTGATTGCGTTAACGAAGAATCGTTTTTTGTGGTCTGTTTGCTTATTGCAACTTGATCTCCCGCCGGGTTGCCGTGTCCTTGATGCCGACCGTGATGGCCTTATCGGAGATTTCGAAACACTGTATCTTCACCGGCTTGCCGTTGACCTGAAAGGTCGCGTGCTCACCCAGGTAAATTGTCACGCCGTTAACCATCGCCCAGCGCTTTTCACCAACGCCTCCCGAACCATTGATTTTCAACGTCTTTAACACCGCGTCATCGGGCGCTGCCAACGGCGCATTGATGGATGGCCTTTGTTTGGTTTCGCCCTTCTTAAAGTAGTCGGCACCGGGGAAAAACGGATCCCGGCCGCTGCGGTCGGAGTAATTGGCGACGAACACCGAAGAAGGGATCTCGATGACGGGAATCTCGTTGGAGATCACGCTGGTTGATCGGGTGGGGGCCGCCTTCACCGGGACGGTACGGGCGGAGGCTTTCTCGGCCGCTTTCACGGGCTGGCCTGAAAGCAGACACGCCGAGGCAGCGAGGGACACGCCGAGCAGCAGAGGGGTGGAAAATGTTCTCATGAGATCTACGAGGTGGCGGGCTTGATGAGTGTTACCACGTCCATCCGGAAGTTAACCTTGACCGAACCAGGTGTGGCGTCCGGCTCCAGATCCAGATTCTGCACCCGGAAATGGGGATGGCGGTTCTCAAAGTCCCGCAGGAACTTGCCGAAGTCGTAGAAACGGGCGGAGCCACTGATCTTGAACGTTGCGGCTTCATAGGGGAACTCGGGGAAGATCCCCACCGGCCCGAGGGTCTCCGGGCTGATCTGTGGAATATCCACATCGTAACTCGACTTGAACTTGTTAAGCATGTTCACAAACCAGAAGAACCGGTCACCATTCGCCATGCCATCTTCGCGGGTTCCCACCTCGGCTTTGACCTTCGCATAAGCCTTGGTGAACTCGTCCCGCTGGCTAAGCAGGCGTTTGGTCCCATCGATCTGATCCACGATGTTCGCCGTCTCGGCCGACATTTGCTTCAGCCGCTCTTGCTGCGAGCGCACCAGCAGGATGTAGGTGGCTGCCATCGCAAACACGCTGACGAGGTAGACCAGAATCATCCGGTCGCGTTTCTCTTTGGAAAGTTTGGCCATATTACTTGCGCTCCTTGTCAGGGAATTTGCATTCGACGGTGAACAGCGTGAACGCCTTGTCAGCATTGCCCCCTTCACTGGTCGGCGGGAGCAGCTTCGCGAGCCGGAGCCCGCCCGTTTCCAGATTGGCCTTGAAATAAGGCGACTGCCCGATCGCGTCGATGAAGGCATTGAAGTTCTGTTCGCCCTGGGCGCCGACATCGCGGGCATCCAGCGTCAGCAGCACTTTTTCAGTGGAGGAGGCCGGGTTTGTCTTCTTCTTCTTCTTCTTGGGTGCGGGCGCGGTCTTTTCACCGGACACGCTTTCCTTTTTCTTGGAATCTTCCTTGAGCGGCAGCAACATCACGAAGCTCTGCTGTCCATTCAAGCGGACCAGTTGCACCCGATCTTCAACCATGGTGTATTGAATCGCGTTCAAGACCGGGGCCCACAAGAAGCGGTTGGTGCTGAGCCGATCCAGGGCCGTGATCTTGGCCATGGCGTCCCGAATGCCGTTGCTGGCTTCCCGCAAATCCTTGTTGGACGGTTCGAGCCGCGACCATTCGGTCTTCTTTTCCTCGAGCCGGCTGCTCACCACCATCTGTTCAAACAACAACGTGCTGTACCACAGCAGCACCAAGAAAACGCAGAACACGCCGATCCACATGGAGCGCTTCACCGGATCATTGCGGCGCTCTTCTTCAGCGGCGATGGCTTCGGACAGGAGATTGATGCGTACAGGCATAGGGTGGCTTAGAAAGCGGTGGCAGCCGCGCCGACAGCGACCGACAGGCGGGCGACGTTCGGTTCAAATTGGGCGAGTTGATCAGCCGGCAGGTTTCGGCCGAGGGACTTCGTGGGATCCCACGTGCGGCAAGGCGCCATCAGCTCGTTCTGCAAAGTCTGCGCGAGGAACTCCGAACAGGCGCACCCACCCGAGACGAGGACTTGCGCCACGGGCTTCTCATGTTGGTGCTCGAAGAAGTCGGCCGAGGCGCGCAGTTCGCGACCCAGCGGCAACAGCAACGTTTCCAGGGTCGACTGCACCTCGTGCGGCATCCCGATCTTGATGCCCTCGGCTTCCTCGTAGCTGATGCTCAGGGTCTCGGCGAGTCCGTTGGTCAGCTTGTCCCCGCCCACGCTGACGACCCGATTCAAAACCAGCTCGCCGCAGTTCAAGATGGTGATGTAAGAGTTCTTGAAACCGACTTCAACGATGGCCACCACCTCTTTGGCAAAGGCCTCGTTCTCAGAAAGCTCGAGCGCATTCGCGGGGCCGATGTGGCCCGGCACGACTGCTTGCAGGGTAAGTCCCGCCTGTTTCGCGGCCTCCACCAAATCATCGAGCCGCTGTTGCTTGATGCCGCCAACCAGCACGCGCTGTTTCATCGAGGCGGTGTTCACCTTGCCCTTGGAGACTTCGGCGCCCGCGACCGGCTGCTGGATGGCGAGCAAATGGCAGTCGAAAACATGACCGGCGAGTTCTTCCTGAAGATAGTTGCGCGAACCGTACTTCAACATGTTGCGCAGATCGGGAATGGGAATCATCGGCATCTCCGCATGCCGCAAGAGGCACTCCTGCACGCCCACCGCCAGGATGATCTGCTTCGTGGGCGCCCCCAACATCGCGTGGACCTGCTTCAAGTGTTCGCCGAGCAGCTCCGCAGACGGCGCCCGCTCCCCAACCCCCGGGGCATCCACGATCGCGTAGGAAGCGATGTTGAAGCCGTCGCCAACTCGCTGCAGGTAGACCGCTTTCGTGGCCCGGCTGCCGAGATCGATCGCGACCAGATGATCGCTCTTCTTGGCCTTTCGGTTGAGAAATGGCAGTTCCATGATGTTGATAGCTTAGCCCAGAACCATTCCGAGTTTCCGGCCGAGACACGCACGCCGCAGAGTCTCATCGGCAAAACTTCGGAACGTCTTAAGAAGCTATCAACCCTGTCGCAAATCGCGGGCCAACCCGCTAAAGGGCTCCCCCAACCTCCTGGCTGCGGACCCGCGCTTCATCGAGAAACGCCTGCATAATCGGGGTGGGACGGCCTTTCCAGAGGGCTCCAAACGATACGGGAGGGAAGTCCGGCAGGGGCAGCATCCGGATATCCTTATGCAGCTTCGTGATGGGAATCTGGGCGAACAACCCGATGCCATGTCCATTGGCAACGTATGTCTCAATTAAATGCAGTGAGCTGACTTCGATGGACGGAAACCAATCCACCCCCCGTTGGGCCAGGCCCTTCTGAAAGTTCTTCGTGATGGCCTCATTCGCCGGCAGGTTGATCAATGCGCTGTCAATCTTGTCTTGGAGAAGGATCTCGTCCGCCGATTTGAAGCGGCTCGTCTTGGGTACCATCAGCATCAGCGGCAACGAAAGCAGCGGCATGCTTTGAATGCCGGGGGGCGGGTTGTCGCCGATCAACGTGAAGCCCAGATCCAGCTCCTCTCGCTCGAGCCACGCTTCAATCTGTGGCTGGTAACCTTCCCGCAACGTCAGTCGCATCTTCGGAAACTTCTTCTTCACCTGCCCAATAAAGTGCGGCACATGGTCTCGCAACACGACCTCAGACGCGCCGATGCGGATGTGATGCGCGGTGCCGTCCTGAAGTTTCTCGGTCATCCCCTCGAGGTTGCTGAAGAACGGCTTGATGAACTCGTACAACTCCTGACCGGCCTGGCTCAGGATGAAGGGGCGCCTTTGAAAAAGCTTCACACCCAAGAAATCCTCGAGCGCGATGATCTGTCCGCTGACCGCCGGTTGCTGGATGCCGTAGGGGATGTT
>JANLTG010000176.1:0-3799 GCA_031362805.1 bacterium | reverse complement strand
AGCCGTCCCGGCGACGCCTCCCGGCAGCCGCGGTTTGGCAAACCAAACCGTGCGGGAAAATTCAGAGCCCAAACGGTGTTCGGCGCGACGCCGAACACGGCACGCGAGACGCGCGCGCTCCCCTGAATGGAATCGTTCCGGTTCATCGTTGCTGATTTTAGTACGGGAAAAAGGAAAGCGTGCGTTGAATGACCCAGAACGCGGCGCAGCCGCCGATGGCGTAGGGCGGGACCGCTTCGGTCCATTTCGGCCAGGTGATCCGCAGCCGATCCAGCAAGGCGATGCCCGCGATGGCGGTCGCGACAAAAAGCAACTGACCGATCTCGACGCCGACATTGAACAGCAGCAGGGCGGTCGGGATCTGGCCTTGCGGCAGCCCGACTTCGCTCAACGCGCCGGCAAAGCCGAAGCCGTGCAGCAGGCCGAACGTGAAGGCCACGACCCACGGCGCGCGCGCGGTGAGACCGGGCCGGCCCGCCCGCGCGTGCAAAATCTCGGACGCCACAAACATGATGCTGAGGGCGATGACCGCCTCGACGGGCGCCGGCGGAACGCGCACGAGTTCAAGGGTCGCCAGCGCGAGCGTGATGCTGTGGGCCACGGTGAACGCGGTGATGGTCTTGAGCAGCATTCCCCAGCGCCAGCCCACAACGAGGAGCAGCGCGAGCACGAACAGCAGATGGTCTATGCCCCCGAGGATGTGCTCGACGCCGAGCAGACCGTAAGTGCGGGCGACCGCCAGCGCGCGTGGCGCGGCTTCGACGGTGAATGACGGGAGCGAGGGAGTGAGCCGCGTGACCTGCGTCGTGCCGTCGAGCCGCTCCAACCGCACGAGCACGTCGGTCATGGTCGCACTGAGGCCGGCGATGTGGATCGTGCCGCCGGTCAATCCGCCCGCGCGCTGCACAGACCAGCGCTCGGTGAAGGCGTTGTTGACCATCGTCGCGCGCGGCGGGGTGACATTCGTGCTGCCTGCCGGGAATTCCACATAGAGCCCGGGTCGCAGATTCTCGCCCTGGCCGGGCACCTTCCAGAGCACGTCGTAGGTGTCGGGGCTGGTCTGGCGCAGTTCGAGATAGGCGGGACGTATTTCGTGCGCGAACACGGACGAGCAACACACCAGCAGGAAAAGAATTGAACAGGAGATAGCAGAGACAGCAGAGAAAGTCGTACCAACCTTGGACATCAATGATCCTGGATTGCGGTTCATCTTTGCTACCTCTGCGCCCTCCTGTTCAATAATGCTGGTGGACTTGTTCATGGCCGGGCCTCCGCCACCTTCTTCGGATCCACCGCCGGTTTCGGCTCCTCGATGGTCACCGTGTAACGACTGAGCATTTCCGCGTACAACTTCTCGTTCCCTTCGAGTCGCCGGGCGTTGGTCCATTCGCGGTGGACGGCGTCGCGGACTTCCGCCAGCGCGGGCAGGCGCCCTTCCGTCCGTTCGCTCACCAAAACAAAATGCACGCCATAGCCGGACTCGATCGGCCCGTGCCATTCGCCGGGCGTGAGTCGGCCAAGTTCCGTCGCGAACGGCTCGCCAAACTGTTTTGCGATCTCGCCGGCCGGCGCGCCTTCGAACTGATGTTCCAGCAGGATCGAATCGCCCAGCGCCGAGACATCCGTTTTGCCTCCGGCTTGCTGCAACTGGACGAGCAGTTGCGCGGTATCCTGCGCGAGTGTTTCACCGTGTTTGTCCGGGTTGAGGTAAACCTGCCTGAACGTGAATTGTCGCTGAACGTGAAACGCGTCGGCGTGCGCTTTCAGATACGCGCCCAACTCGTCGTCGGATGGCTCTGCCTGGGCGTTGATGTCATCGGAGACGAACTCCATTTTCTGCCGCAGGCGACGACGGATGACGGTGTCGTCCCGGTCCAGTCCCAACGCCAGCGCCTCGCGGTAATAGACTTCTTCGCGTACCCGATCGCCGATCAAGCCCTCCAGTTCCTCCCGGGTGGGTGGCCGTTGCCAGGTGCGGCTGAAGCCGGTCGCCATCGCCGCGATTTGTCCTTGCGTGATGATGATTTTCCCCGGTTCGTCACTCCTGCGTTTCGACACGAAGCTGTACGCCACGAAGATCGCAGCCCCCAGCAGGAGGAAATGCAGCAACGGTTCTTTCAGGATTCGTTTCATGGCAGCAAGCAGGGAACGACCTGCCGGCTGTGGCGCCGGTAGATTTTGAAATCGGCATCGGTGGTGAGCACCACGGGGCCGGGCAGCGTTTCACTCATGCGCACCAGGCAGGCATCGGCCAGGCTCATGGGCACATCGGCGTATTTGTCCATCAGTGTGAGCACCGGCTCAAGTTCATCGCCCAAATCGAACGAGAGCACCACCGCGCCACGCCGCAACATCTCCTTGATCTTGGGAACCCCTCGTTCTCCGACCAGATGAAAGGCTTCGCTCAAGGCCGCCTCGCATGTGTGCCACGGCATCGGCAGGGAATCTACATGCGCATCGAGCCAACGGTGATGCTGGTCATCATGACGCACCAAGGCGATCAGGGCGCTGCTATCGGCGATGATATTTTTTGGCACGGATCAAGGCGGGAAGATATTTCTTCTTGTTGCTGGAGAGATCGGCGGGCAGTCCGTCGTTGCGGACCGAGCCGATCAAGTCGCCGATCAACTCCCGCATACTGCCGCCGACGCGCGCAGCGCGTTGCGGATGGTGCAAGCGCTCCCGCACCACGTCGGATTTTGACACGCGGCGCGACTGCGACTCGTGTTCGATCTCCGTGACGAGGGAATCGGGCAAGCGAATGGTCAGAGTTTTCATGGGGCGAGCGTAAGACAAGTGCGGCAGTCGGGCAAGACGATAGTCTTCACGCCCAAATTCGTTGGTGCCCAGTGGCAGGTGAAGAATGGATTGGGGAGCGAGGAAACGCTCGTCCTCACCCCGACCCTCTCCCCCGGGGAGAGGGCGAGCGTTCATCACAGGAGCTGACAGAGGAAACAGAGAGCAGAAACCTCTGTTCTCTCCGCTCCCCCGGTTGAATCACTTCCCCGGGTTATACCAGATCGGCGAGGTATAGGCGCGCTCGGTCACAATCATCGTGACTTCCGACGGCATGGTCACGCCGAACTTCTTGGCGTCATACGCCGTCCAGCGCGGAGTCGGGATCTCGATGACGCGGCCGTAGTAGAACGCACTCTGTGCCGGGTCGAAGTCCGGGTCTTTCCAGACCGCGATCAACTCCGGCGAGCCAATCGTGTTGAGCCAGGTGGCATTCGGCACGTCCACCGTGTTGCCGACGCTCGGCAGCTTGCCGTTCGCGCCGGGCTTGCGGTCGCCCGACCACACGGCGTCGTAAACCTTCTCATGCACTTCGCCTTTCGCGTCCACCCAGCCTTTGATGATCTGGTAGCGGTCGAGGTTCGCGCCGATGGGATCTTTCAGGGCGGCAATGAGGAACGTCGGGGCTTTGCCGGCGGGCGCTTTGCTCAAATCGCCACCCATCGGGACCCCCTTGGTGTAACCGATCTGCGCGGGCATCCGGTTGTTCGCATCCGCCGCCTCGAAATCAAAGCTGCCGAAGAAGCGCACGATCAGGCGCGGGCCGGTGGTGGCGTAGGTCTCGCGGCGCTCCATCGCGTCGAAGATGGACTCGCGCGTATTCTCCTTCGCCCACACTGCCGCATAGCCGGAGGCGCCGGTCTCCCAGCCCATGAAGGTGGCGAGTTTGGTCTTGACGAAGGGATGCATCGCACGACCTGCGCTGGGTTCGGACGAAGTGGTTTTGCCGAAGAAATTGTCCTCCTCAACGGCGGCGAGCGCCGTGTGAGAGTCGGTCGAGCCG
>JANLTG010000133.1:0-7113 GCA_031362805.1 bacterium | reverse complement strand
TGCCGCGAAAGGTGAGCGCCGGCTGCGGCCGCCCAAAGTCAAGGCCTTCGTGCGCGGCGGCCGACTTTCTTTTTTACTGCGCCCGCAGTTTAAGCGCTGGACTTTCAGCCCCTCAGCTTTTTCAGACAATCTCTTAGGCGCGGTCAACGTGACCGAGTTGCCCATCGCCGGCGTCCCACCCACCATCGACGCCGTAATTCCGATGCCGAACTTCTCCGTCATGACGAAGCTGACCGACTCCTTGAACACCAATCTGCGTTGAGCTCCGGTCGGCCTGAACCTGTTGCGGACCTGCGATCGGTCCGAGCTGCGAATATTTGCCGGTCACCAGCTGCATGGCGCCCGGCGGCTCTGCCCCAACCTTCGAGTAGTGTGGCGCCTACCAAGGTTGTTTACGAGTTTCGCACCGGCCAGCCCGGTCGCAGCCATTCCACAAATTGACACTAGGAACACACTATCCTTAACCGCCAACGCGGTTCATCTATCTACCTCACCCAGCACGATGTCCACGCTGCCGAGGATGACGATCACGTCCGCCACGTCGCGGCCCAGGCACATGTCTTCGAGGATGGTCAGGTTGATCAGGCTCGGCGGGCGCACGCGGTAGCGATACGGATTCGGCGTGCCGTCACTGATCAGGTAAAAGCCGAGCTCACCTTTCGGCGCTTCGATCCGGCCATACGCCTCGCCAACCGGCGGCTTGAACCCGCGCAGCTTGGCCTTCGCGCTGATGATCGGGCCGTCGGGAATCGTGCGGAGCGCCTGCTGGAGAATCGTCACCGACTCACGCATCTCCAGGATGCGCATCATGTAGCGATCGTAAACGTCACCCCGTTCGCCGAGTGGAACCCGGAACTGAAAGCGATCGTAGACGCCGTAGTGATCGACCTTGCGGAGGTCGTAATTGACTCCGCAGGCACGGAGCATCGGCCCGGTGATGCCTGCGCTGATCGCCAGTTCGCGGGAGAGCGAGCCCACGCCCTGCGTGCGGGCGAGCAGGATTTCGTTGCTCGTGAAAAGATTCTCCGTCTCGTCGAGGAACTGCGGATACCAGTCCACGATCTTGCGGGCGGCCTCCAGCCAACCGGGCGGCAGGTCAACCCGACAACCACCAAACCGCATGTAATTGCACATCATCCGTGCGCCGGTCAGCGACTCAAACAGGTCGAGGATCTTCTCGCGCTCGCGGAAGGCATACATCAGCGGCGTGCCGAGCGCGCCCATGTCCATCACGAGAAAGCCGATCAGGCAGGAATGGTTCTGCAAACGGGTCAACTCGGCGGTGATGACGCGGATGTATTCGGCGCGCTCCGGCACGTCGAGGCCGACCAGTTTCTCAACCGCCAGCGCGTAGGCCCAGTTGTTCGTCAGCGAGCAGAAATAATCCAGTCGGTCGGTGTAGGGCATCGACGACAAGTAGGTCGTACCCTCGGCGATCTTCTCGTGGTTGCGGTGCAGGTAGCCGAAGACCGGCTTGAGCTTCACCACCGTCTCGCCGTCGAGCACCACGTCCATGCGGAACACGCCGTGAGTGGACGGATGATGCGGCCCCATCGAGATTTCGAGGAGCGAGCCGTCGGTTTCGCCCGCAGGTCCGGCCTTGGGCAAGACCTGGAAAGCCGGTTGCGTCAGCGGTGATTCAGGGCTGCCGGCCGGTGTTTCAGTAAATGTGCTCATGAGCTGACGCCATTGAAGTGGAGGCTACCCGCGGAGATTTGCTGGCTTCGTTCCCCCTCACCCCTACCCTCTCCCCTGGGGAGAGGGAGATGTTGCCGGCGTCGTTCGACAAGACGGAAGCGAACCGGTTGGCGGCTACGATACGGCCTCCCTCTCCCCAAGGGAGAGGGAACGAGGGTGAGGGGAAGGAACGCCGCTAAAGCGCCACCGGGATTGAACCGCCCTGCATCTTCCGCACACCAAGTCTCGCCTGCCGTTTGCACCACGCCTTTCACTTGGCCACCTCATTCGCAGGATAATGCCGCTCGGCCTTTTCGCACACGTCGTCATGCGGGGTCGGTTCGTATTCGTAATCGTCCGGTTCGACGTAATCCTTGCGCATCGGATGATCGTGGTATTCATCCCACATCAGGATTCGCCGCAGGTCGGGATGCCTCTCGAAGCGAATGCCATATAGGTCGAAAATCTCGCGCTCTTGAAACTCGCAGCTCCGCCAGACCGGCGTCAGCGAAGGCAGCGTCACGGCGTCGGTGCGATTGCCCGTGCGCATCCGGATGATCACCGGACCGTGCTTCTTCGCCATCGAGTAGAGGTGATAGACCGCTTCGAGGTAGGCGGGGAACTTGGTTTCCTTCGTCTCCTCGACCTCTTTCTCCACGCCGTCCAAGAGCTTCTTCACCTTGAGTTTCTCGACGAGTGTGCGCTCCGGCCAATCGACGCCGGTGGCGTTCGAGCAATAGTCGAGCTGGAGCACGGCGTCGTCACGGAGGAACTGGGCGATGGCCCGGCCGTGGGCGCCGTCGACGAGCAACGAATGCTGGGCGATCGGCGAGGCGTTGCGAACGACCTCGATCTGTGCGTCGGGGAGCGCCGCCTGAAGTCTGGCCTGGATGGCTTCGATGGTTTCCATGTCGATTGGGGCAAACTGCTGACCGCGATGGTGCCGCGATCCCCCAAAGTTTCAAGAAGGCAATCGGGCAGCAACTCACCGGCGACACGAGCACCGCGCCGGCGCGGCTAGCTTTGAACGATCGTCTTGTCGCCCCGGGTTGCGGCCTTGATCTCGTTGACCGCATCGCCCTTGAAGGCCCCGAGCTCGGAGAATTGCAGCACGGTGTCGCCCATTCCGATTTGATCGCCCTCGCTCAGCGCGGATTGCTCGCCGATCTTGAGGCCGTTAATCTTCACGCCATTGCGCGCGCTGGCGACGACGATCACATAGCTGCCGTTCTCGAACCGAACTACGGCGTGTTTGCGGCTCACCTTGGGATCGGTGATTTGAATGTCGCGACCGGCTTCGCGACCGATCGAGAGGGGCCGCTTGGAAAGTTCAAAGTGCGTGCCGACTAGAGCACCCTGGATGACGTTGAGGCTGGCCATAGGTGGAATGTTGAAATCGATCAATGCCCGTTGCGGTCGGGAGTTTGTCGCCATCCTGTCGGGATGCAAGCGCACGCTTGATCAACCGGCCGGCACGAAACGATCATCGCCACCAGCCGTTGGCAATGGCAGCCACTCCTTTAGCGACGGCGGCAATCCGAACAAAGCAGCCGGCGTTTTCCCGTTGGCCAGGAGGCGAACCAGGGTTGAGTGAACTCCCCCCAACTCGCCCAGCGGGCTGATCCAACGCTCGATCACCCGCAGACACACCCGCACCCCCGTCTCGTCGATCAATTCTTCACTGCACTTCGCTTCCGCTGCAGCCAGCCAGCTTTCCACCACCGCCGGCCGCAAACCGTTGCGCCCGGCAATCAATTCACGGTGGGTGCGTAGCGTGGCGACGGCGTCCTGGATAACGGCAGTTGCGATCATGGGAATGAAGGCGGAACCCTATCGGCTGCCAGCCCCGGCCGGTCAATCGCGCAACCAGGAAACTTGTTCGCAGCCATTCGCGGGTTGTTGACAGGTTGTTCACAAACGGTCGGCGCCGAGCGAAATTCATCCCGCCCCTTGACCGGCGGCCAGATTTCCTGCATCTACACCGCCCATGGCAACCACGGAAAAACATGCATTCCAGGCCGAGATCAAGCAGGTCCTGGACATCGTCATTCATTCGCTTTACACGGACAAAGAGATCTTCGTCCGCGAACTGGTGTCCAACGCCTCGGATGCCTGTGAGAAATTGCGCTTCACCAAAGCCTCGGGCAAAGACGTGCATCAGCCGGACATCGAGCCCAAGATCAACGTCACCACCGACGACCAGGAACACACGATCACCATCGCTGATTCCGGCATCGGGATGACCCACGATGAACTGGTCGAGAACCTCGGCACCATCGCGCACTCAGGTTCGAAGGCGTTCCTCAAACAACTCGCCGAGGGCCAGAAGGCGGACGCCTCGTTGATCGGCCAGTTCGGCGTCGGGTTTTACTCCGCGTTCATGGTCGGCAAAGAAGTCGAGGTCCACACGCGCTCGGCCCACGCCGACGCGGCCGGCTGGAAATGGGTCTCGGACGGCAGCGGCGAATACACCATGGAGGAAGCCGCCGATCTCCCGCGCGGCACGAAGATCATCGTCAAGCTCAAGGAGGACGCGAAAGAGTTCGCCGAGAAGTTCAAGGTCGAGCAGATCATCAAGCGCTACTCGAACTTCGTCTCCTTCCCCATCGAGTTGAACGGCGAACGGCTCAACACCGTTCAGGCGATCTGGACGCGCAGCAAATCAGAGATCAAGCCCGAGGAGTACGACGAGTTCTACAAGTACCTCGGGCACGACCACGAGCAGGCGTTGCTGCGCTTGCATTTCACGGCCGACGCCCCGCTCGCGATCAAGGCGCTGCTGTTCGTGCCGTCGCGCAACTTCGAGACGATGGGCATGGGCAAGAGCGAGTCCGAGGTGAACCTGCACTGCAAGAAGGTGCTCATCCAACCGCGCGCCAAGGGCCTCTTCCCCGACTGGCTGCGCTTCCTGCGCGGTGTCGTGGACAGCGAAGATCTCCCGCTGAACATCTCGCGCGAGTCGATGCAGGACTCCGCGCTGATGGCCAAGCTGAACAAGGTAATCACGGGGCGCTTCCTGAAATTCCTCGACGAGGAAGCGACGAAGAACCCGGAACAGTTCCAGAAATTTTACGACGTTTACGCCCGCTTCCTGAAAGAAGGCGTCGTCACCGATCACGCGCACAAGGAGCAGCTCGGCAAGCTGCTGCGCTTCAATTCCTCGACGATGGAAGCCGGCAAGACGACCTCGCTTGCCGAGTACATCAGCCGTATGCCGACCGAGCAGAAGGACATTTACTTCGTCATCGCGCCGTCCCGCGAGGCGGCCGAGGCGAGCCCGTATTACGAGGTGCTCGCACATCGCAAGTATGAGGCGCTGTTTCTGCACGATCCGTGGGACGAGTTCGTGATGGAGCACCTGCACGAGTTCGACGGCAAGAAGCTCGTCTCCGCCGAGAAGGCCGAGCTCAAGATCGAGGCGCCGCACACCCGCGAGGGCGTGACGCCATTGACCGAGGACGAAAGCAAATCGCTCAGCTCCTGGTTCCGCGATCTCTTGGGTGAGCAGGTCACCGAGGTGCGCGCCTCCAACCGGCTGATCGACAGCCCGGCGGTGGTGTTGAGCGCCGACAAGTACGCCAGCACCAGCATGAAGAAGCTCATGCAAGCGGCGGGTCACGGAGTCGATACCGCGAAGTACGAATTCGAGATCAACCAGCATCACCCGATCATCGTGGGTCTGAACAGGACCCGCGAGACGAAGCCCGACCTGGCGAACAAAGTCGCCGAGCAGGTCTTCGACAATGCGCGCTTCGCCGCCGGCCTGCTCGAAGATCCGCGCTCCATGGTCAAGCGGCTCAACTCGCTGCTGGAAGAGTTTGTGGCGGAGAAGAAGTGAACATCGAACATTCAACGCTCAACGCCCAACTTCCAATGACCGAAGGTTTTTGAGCATTCGCAGCAATCATCTGCCGTGGGCTGAAGCCGGCTCCTCGACAACATGAACAAAAGAATTGTCGGGATTATTTATGGTGTTGTAGCCACTCCACCTGCCCTGTTTTTGGCTATGCTTTCTGGGGGGCGTGGGGCACGGGAACTACCTGGCTGCGCGACTAATTTTTCCAGGACCCATGCTGACCACGCATTTGTTCGGGCAAATCAGCGCGCCGGCCTTGTTGCTCGCGGTCGTTCAGTTTCCTGTATACGGATTCCTTTTTGGCGCTAGCTGCGAGCCTGTCCGCCGCAAACTTTGGCTAGTAGTGATTGCTTATCACGCCTTAATGCTAGCCTTGCTATTTATCTTTCCAAATCTCGCATTCTCCTGACGCCGCTTTGCCTTTTCGACTCGAAGTGGATTGTTTTCCATCATTGCCTCGCATGGGCAACTCGATTGTAGAATTCCATGTTGCGGTTGAGATGATCTCTGGCTGTAGGGACATTCTGGGGCGAGCTCGACTTCCCGGCCCACGTTACTTTTTCTCCTTCGGCTTCTTCTCCTTGAAGGACGAGCGCAAGAACCAGTGCTTCTTCAGGCCCTGCACCAGCGCGTCGGTGTTGGTGACAACACATGAAATCTGGCTGAGCATCTCGGGGTTCACCAGCACCAGGTGACACAGGTCGCCGAGCTGTTCTCGGCAGAGTTGCTCGACAGGCAACCGCAGTGGGACGCGTCTCTCCGAGAGCGCCGCCGGGCGTCCGGAGCATTGATTCCACCGTAGGAATCAGCCGATAAAGCGTTCGTAATCTTTGTGCGGGCCGATCCAAAACCACGCCACCGTGCCGCCAGACTCGATTCCCAGCGCCCGGTAGTCCACGGTCACGCGGGCCACCCAGTAGGAACCGACTTTCTTGAAGTGCAGCGAGGGATGCCAGTGGTTTTGCTGCCAAAGCCGATAAGCCTTGTCCGCGAGAGCACGGGTCTCGGGTGGAAGCGCGTGGTAGCGCTCCCAGAAGGCGCGCGTGGCCCGCGAGTTCATTCCGGAAAGGGCCGGGTTTTTCCTTCGCGCAGTTCGGCGAGGGCTTCCTGACCCAACTTGTCCAGCTTGCCACTTCGGACATCGGCTTCGATCTGCTGTTCCCAGAGCGCCGACTCGTACTTGCGGAGCCACTGACTGAGTTCAAAGACCTTGGCGGGCGGGAGTCGCTGCACTTGTTCGATGATTTCCGTTGTGCTCATAGGGGTAGGCTACGCGTTTGGGCTGAGATGGCAACGCTCGAAAGGGGCGGACGGCTGAACGCGGTTGACCGCCATCACCGACCGGATGGCGTCCATCTGGAATTTCTGCCGGCGGTCGAACTGGATCTACATTTCACGCACGCCCCACGCAAAGAACGCAATGGCCGCGACGGGATGTTTTGGACTGATACGTATTCCGGAGTTACTCACCAGCAAGGGAAGCGGCCCCCCAAGGCCGCTCCGCCCGAGCTGGTGAATAACTCCGCCGCCGGCCAGACTGCCGCCGGCCCGATTCCGGCCACCCAGGCGACACGGCTCTT
>JANLTG010000039.1:0-45679 GCA_031362805.1 bacterium | reverse complement strand
GATCATGGCCACGCGTTTGCCGCGGATGGCGCGCAACTGGGCCGGCGGACAACTGAGCAGATCAATGCCGTCGAACAGAGCGCGGCCGCCCTCGATCCGGCCGGGCGGCTGCGGGATCAAGCCCATCAACGAGTAGCAAGTGACCGATTTGCCGGAGCCCGACTCGCCGACGATACCGAGGGTCTCGCCCTTGCCGACGCTGAACGACACGTCGTTGACCGCGCGCACCACCCCGTTGCGGGTGTGGAAGCTCGTCTTCAGGTTTTCGACTTGGAGCAGGGGCATGAAGTTTAACCGCGGATGAACACGGATGAACGGAGATGATGAAAAACTTTCGACACGAATTGCGCGAACCTGCACCAATTCAATTCCGACTTCAGCCTGGCTAGTTCACGTTGCTCTGGAGATCTGTCTGTCTTCGTGTCCATTCGTGGTTGTCAGTCTTTGGAGGCCTTGGGATCGAGCGCGTCGCGCAGGCCGTCGCCGAGGAAATTCAGCGAAAAAAGCGTCAGCGAAAACAACAGGCCGGGATAGATCAGCAGCCACGGCGCTTCCTCCATCATCTCGGCACCTTCCTTGATCAAGAGCCCCCACGAACTCATCGGCGGCTGCACGCCGAGTCCGAGGAAACTCAAGAAGGCCTCCAACAACATCACGGCGGGAATTGTCAGGGTGGTGTAAACAACGATCGGGCCGAGCACGTTCGGAATCATGTGGCGCAGGATGATCCGCCGCCGTCGGAGGCCGAGGGAATGGCAGGCTTCGATGAATTCCTGTTTGCGCAGCGACTGAACCTGGGCGCGGACAATGCGCGCCATGGTCAACCATTCCACCGCACCGATAGCGAGGAAGAGCAGGATGATGTTGCGGCCGAAGAAGACCATCAGGAGGATGACGAAGATTGTGAACGGCAGGGCATAGAGAATATCCACCGCGCGCATCATCACGGCATCCAGTTTGCCGCCCACGAAACCGGCGATCGTGCCGTAGAGCACACCGATCGTGAGCGAGACGGCGGTGGCGCAAAGTCCGACCAGCAGGGAAATGCGCCCGCCGTAGAGAATTCGCGAGAGCTGATCGCGCCCCAGCTTGTCCGTGCCCAGCCAATGATCGGCGCTCGGCGGGGCCTTGCCGAGATCCAGATTCTGTTCCTCGTAGGAATACTTGACGACGAAAGGTCCGAAAATCGAGAGCAGTGAAATGATCGTGATCACCACGAATCCAAAGACCGCCATCTTGTTTTTGCGCAACCGCAGCCAGGCATCCTTCCACAGGGAGGTCCCCTGCTCCGCCTGCTCAAGCAAGGCCGCCGCTGACAAACCGTTGGGGAGTGGGTCCGGCATTTACTCGAACTTAAGTTTGGGGTTGAGCCACACTTGAAGGATGTCCACGACCATGTTCAGCAGAATGATTAGAGTGGCGTAGAAAAGTACCGTGCCCATGACCATGGTGTAGTCACGATTGAAGGCGCTGGTGACAAAATGCCTGCCGAGGCCGGGAATGTTGAAGATGGTCTCGATGACAAACGAGCCGCTGATCAAGCCGGCGGCGGCGGGGCCGAGGAACGAGATCACCGGCATCAGCCCGCCGCGCATGGCGTGCTTGAAGAGGACCCGTGCCCCGCTTGCGCCCTTCGCTCTGGCCGTGCGGATGTAGTCCTGGGTCAGCACCTCGAGCATGCCGCCGCGGGTCATGCGCGCCACGTAAGCTGCGTAGTAGCCTCCGAGAGTAATCGAAGGCAACACGCGGTCACGGGCGAACTCCCAGCCGGTGGCGGAGAACATTTCGAACTTGAGCGCAAAGGTCAGAATCAGCAGCGGACCCAGCACAAACGTAGGCAGGCAGATGCCCACCATGGCGAGGGACGACGGAACATAATCCGACCAGGAATTGGGCTTGAGCGAGGCGATCACGCCGATCGTGATGCCGATTACCAAAGCGATGCACAGGGCGTAGAAGCCGAGTTCCAGCGAGACAGGCAAAGCTTCGCCGATCAACTCGTTGACCGTGTGGTTGGCGTATTTGAACGAGGGCCCAAGATCGCCCTTGAGCAGGTTCTTCAGGTAGCTGCCGTATTGAACGAGTAGCGGTTTATCCAAGCCGTAGTGGGCTTTGAGATTCGCCTCAATGGAGGCTTCGACCTTCTTCTCACCGTCGAACGGACCGCCCGGCGCCAGGCGCAACATGAAGAAGGTCATCGTCGCCACCATGAAGAGCACCGGGATGGTCTCAAGCAGGCGGCGAAGGATGAATTTCAGCATGACGCGATCAGCAACGACTTCGGTTCGGTTGCGCTGGAGCGACATGTTTGGCCGAGGGCTTCGTCACGGTCTAGTTAAAAGTTTGAAATGCAGGCTCCGGCCCAAACGAGGGTGAACAGCGTGCCTCTCCCCGGCGGCAAGCCCCGTTGCCACTTTCCCCCGAATCGTCCTTGCAGTCACCCGCCGGGCTCCAGTTCATTCAATACCAGCGCCCCGAACAACGCCATGAACTCGATCCCGCTGACGCCGCAGGGCGACGAACACCGCCCCACCGGCAGCTCGACGGAGCTGCGCGAGACTCACGTTCTGGGTCGGCGCACCCGGCAGTTCGGTGTGCGCGTTGACCTCGTGGACACCCGCGAATGGCTGGCTGACTTCCCCGCGTGCGCGTTGCTCCACCAGCACCAGATTGCCCACGTGGGAATCTGCCGGGCCGTGACTCCGTACCGGGTCGTCCGCAACCGGCAGAGCGGCTCGTATTTCCTGGCGTGCCTGCGCGGCGAGGGAGTCATCCTGATTGATGGCCGCTGGCAACGCTGCCGCGCGGGCACCGGTTGCCTGTTGCCGCCGCGCATTCTCAATGCGTTTCATGCGGTGCCGGGTTCAGCCTGGGAATTCTGCTGGGTGCGTTACCAGCAACCGCCAGAGCAGCGCCCGGTGGCCACGGCCGCGTCGCCGGTGCTGGCCCGCTTCGATCCCGAGCCGCTGCGGGCCAGCATCGAGGGTCTTCATCACGAGTGCCGGACGGCCGCCGCGCCGGCGCAGATGCATCACTGGGTGGAGTTGATCCAATCGTATGTGATGCGCTTCGCCCAGCCATTGCGCAGCGACGACCGGCTGTGGCAATTGTGGGAACAGGTCGGCCGCCAACCCGAACGGAAGTGGACCTTGCCGGCGCTGGCAACGGCGAGCCACCTCAGCGCCGAACATCTCCGCCGCCTCAGCAAGCAGCAACTCGGTCGCAGTCCCATGCAGCAGGTGACCTATCTCCGCATGCAGCGCGCCGGCGAACTGCTTTCAACCACGGAGGACAAGATCGAAGCCATCGCCACCGCGGTGGGTAATGAGAACCCGTTTGTGTTCTCGACGACGTTCAAGAAATGGATCGGCTGGCGGCCGTCCGAGTTTCGCACGCAACAGGCGCGGCCCCGTCATTCCGCCGGTTTGATAACCGGGCGCTGAAACCAGATCTCGCCCAACGGGCCGTGAATCCAGTACCGCTCGAACGGCGGCGGATTGACCTTCAGGCCGCGCTCGGTGAGTTCGCCATTGCTGGAGGCCATGAAGAGATTGTTGCCGAGAATACCATCATGCACCGTCATCGTGCCATCGGCCTGCTGCATGGCGACGTCGTGGACGAGCAGCGGAACGTTTCGCCACGTGATGATCTGGCCGCTCGGCGAAAGCATTTCGAGCGTGTCAATCGTGAACCCGGCGGCTTCAATCTCACGGTCGTTGATGCCGGTGAACCCGCCCTTGAACTCGGGCTTGTCATTGGCCGGATTGGCGTTGGGGATCAGGCCGAGCTGATAGGCCATGCGCCGCGAAATAATCGTCTGCGAAGCGCCGGTGTCGAAAAGGAAATTGCCAATCGCCGTCTTCCCGACATGCCCGCTGCGAACTCCCATGATGAAGGGCGAGGTGGCCGCTACGGGTGCAATCTCATAGCCCGGCGTCAGCATGCGCCGTGAGTTTAGGTAACGAAGAGGGATGCGAACCACTTCGTTTGTCGGCCGAAAAGCAGGCGGCAGGAATCGCACCCGGGGGCCGGCGACCTTGCCGCGCAACGACTCCTCGAAAGCGCGAGCCGAGGACATGTCGAGTGCTTCACCCAACATCGCGATCGTGGCGTTGCCGTTGTCGATCTCGACGGCCAACTGCCGGACTGCCGACATGCCGATCAGGTTGGCACCCTCCGGTTCCGTCTTCCGCAGCGGCTGATAGGCTTTCAGCTCGAGGGTGAACCGCGCGTCTTGCTGGACGAGGCCAAAGGGCATGCTCGGCTCCTCGCTCAAGTGGCCGTTGGAGCCCGCAAGGTTCAACGCGTATACCCATGACATGACCTTGATGCCCTGGCCATCCACCCCCGTCACGACCGCCAGGACATCACCGGCGTCGCGCAACCCAAATCGTTGTGCCGTGTCCTGATTCACCGAATGCGATTCCGCGCCGGTATCGAGCACCGCCGTCCACCACGAGTGCGGACCGGAGGAGGCCGCCAAGTTCAAATCCATGAGATTGCCATCCAGGGCGCGCGCGCGCTGGATCACGTCTTGAGCCGGGCGACCCATTACCGGCTGGCCGTTGAAAAAGATCCGGGCAAAGACGCGGGGATAGCCCATCGCGTGGCGCATCGTCCCTTCGATAATGATGGGCGCATTCGTCGTGGGCTTGGGTTTGCGCTGGTCGCGAAGCTCCCGACTGGCGGGCGACCGGGGGGTGATTTCCCGCTTGGGCGGACTGTCGGCGGCCAGGCAGCGGGATGCGCCACTCGCGCTGAAAAACAGGACCATGCAAACAAGCAGCGTCCAACTGCGGACAGCTCCCAGAGTTTTCAACAGGTTCATCGGTGGCGGCAAACTAACGACCCCCGGCCGGGCACGCAATGGAGTCTTGCCAGCGCCGGACGCCGACCGGCATGGTTCGCCCGTTCAAACCAACTATTGCCATGCCTTCACTCACTGGAAAACTTGGAATCGTGTTCGGAGTCGCCAACAAACGCTCGATCGCCTGGGCCATCGCGCAAGCCTGGCATCAGGCCGGCGCCCGGCTCGCCTTCACCTACCAGGGCGAACGCCTGAAAGACAACGTCGAGGAACTGGCCGGCACGTTCGGCGCCGACACGTTGATCATGCCGTGCGATGTGACCAGGGATGACGACATCGCCCGGGTGTTCGCCGACGTGGGCGCGAAGTTTGGCAAGCTGCATCTGCTCCTGCACTCCGTGGCGTTTGCCCCGAAGGAAGCGCTCGAAGGTGACTTTGTCAGCACCAGCCGCGAAGCCTACCGCATCGCTCACGACATCAGCGCCTACTCGCTCGTCGCGCTCGCCCGGGGCGCGGCACCCTTGATGACGGACGGCGGGAGCATGGTGGCGATGAGCTACTACGGCGCTGAAAAGGTCGTGCCGCACTACAACGTCATGGGCGTCGCTAAGGCGTCGCTCGAAGCCAGCACCCGCTATCTCGCCTACGATCTCGGCCCGAAGAAGATTCGCGTGAACTGCATCAGTGCCGGTCCGATGAACACGCTCGCCGCCAGGGGCATTGCCGGGTTTGGCGACATGATGAAGCACTACGAAGCGCACGCCCCGCTCAAACGCAGTTGCACGAGTGAGGAACTCGGGCACACCGGGGTCTTCCTCGCGAGCGACGGTGCGGCAGCCATCACGGGACAAGTGCTCTACGTGGACGGCGGGTACCAGATCATGGGGATGTAGGTTTCCCGGGCTGAGGCTTGGACTGTTCCACTGGCGGCGAACCCGCGCCGGGCGGCTCCGTATTCGCCCCGTCCACTTTGTTGCCGGGGATCATGCTCTTTAGTTTGCGGAGCCAGCGACGAGCCCAGACAAACTCCGTGGCCAGAATGGCCAAGCCCAGGGGGATTACCACGAACGCCGGCCCCGGCAAGACCACCATCGCCACTCCGATGAGCAGCACCGTCCCACCAAGCGCGGCAATGACGATGCGTTTCGCCCAGCGCAGTGAAAACCCGACCAAGTCTTCGACGGGTTGCCCGTTGCCAGCGTCGGGCGCGGACCCGGTGGCAACACGCTGATCCTGATTGGCAGTTGGGGGGTGACTCATCACTGGCAAGGGCGTCAGGCCACAACACCGCTCGCTCAAGACCGCAAAGTTGCCGGGTCCCTCGCTAGAGCGCGTTGCTGATCAGCTTCACCTTGAGCGCGGAGGTCTGACCGGGAAGCAGCTTGATCTGATTGCTCGCCACGTTGCCCGACTCGACGCAGATCATCCGCAGGTACTCGTCGTTGCCGAAGTCCGGCAGCCGCTGCGATTTTTCGATCCACGGATTCCAAACGACGGTTGAATGGCTGCCAGTGGTCTCGATGCGGATCTTGCGGCGCATCGATTCGTCCACCACCTCGACCGGGCCGGGCGTATCGAAATAGACGCGATCGGTTTCGCCCTCGACTCGGAGCACATCCTTGTCCTGCCGGCGCCGGTTCCCAGGGCCTACTTTGTCGAGGTACTCGACCCCATTCAAACCGACCACGCCGACCCGCTTGATATCGCCCACGAGGAAATAGCTGTGCAGACAGTTCTCGAACTCGAGGGCCTGTTCCGGCGAACGATTGGTGACGGTCAATTCACAGATCAACGTCTCGCCGACGGTGACGGAGTAGTTCACCAAAGCGGCGGGATAGAGCGCTGCTTCCGGAGATTCCGGCAGGCGAAACTGCAACCGCACACTGCCATTGGGCATGGTGGTAATTTCCCAAAGCTCCCACGCCTGGTTGCGCGCGTAGCCGTGCGAGCCCTGCCCGTCGCGGGCGCCGAACCACGGATAGACAATCGGGATGCCGCCCCGGATCGCCTGGCCTTTCTCAAACCGGCTGACCTGGCTCAAGAACAGCAACGGTTGCTCGTTCTTGCGTTGGAAGTGGGTCACGTGCGCCCCTTGCACGTAGATTTCCGCCGTGGCCAGCGCCGTCGCCACCTCGATCTTGGGCAGCCCGCCGTTGCCCTCGAGAAAAGATACCCGCCCCGGAATCTCCAACTTCTTCTGCCAGTCAAAAAAGTAAGTGGTGGACATAGCGCTTTGAACCCGGCGCATGGGTAACAAAGTCGCCGCACGTCGGCCAGCGTTTGTTTGTGATAGCGCAAACTTGCCATTGAATGACCCGGCCGGCAATATCGTCGGGTCTCTGCGAAACCTAATTTGAAATCCATGATCGCCCACCCTAAATCACTGCTCGCCCTCACCTGCGCGGGATCGTTGCTGGCCTCACTCTCCCTGCAAGCTGCGGACCCGGACATCAGCAAACTGCCCCCCGCCGCCGCCAAGACCGGTGTCACCTTCGACAAGGACATCAAACCCTTGATCGAGACCAGCTGCCTCAAATGTCACAGCGGCGAAAAACCGAAATCAAAGTACAGCATGGAAACGCTGGAAAGCTTGATCAAGGGTGGCTCCAGCAAGGAAGCTGCGATCATCCCCGGCAAGAGCGACAAGAGCCCGCTCGTCTGGAACATTGCCGACCTGATCGAAGAATCCGAGATGCCGCCCCTGGACAAGCGCGAGAAATATCCGGCGCTGACCAAGGACCAGATCGGTCTTGTGCGCGCCTGGATCGACCAAGGCGCCAAGTAATTAGACTTCCAAACACATACCCCCGGTCGCACTCGCGGCCGGGGGTTTTGCGTATCCCTAGGCAAAAATCATGTAAGCGCAAAGCGCGGCCACTGGTCGGCGCGCACTTGCCGGGCGGCGCGGAGCGCCCCCAATACGGCAAGCGAAAGATCCGACTCTTCAGCCAGCTGCAAGTTCAGGCCGCCGATGCCTCCCCGCGTGAGCCATTCATTCAGGACTGGTATCAACCGGTTCATCCGGCTGCCGCCGCCCGTCAGAAATACTTGTGCCGGTCGTTGGCCGGTGCCGATTCCGTCGCGGACCATGGTCATGATCATCTGCTGCACATGGACCAGCCACGCCTCGCAGCTGCGACGGAGTGAATTGGTCAATACGATCTCACGTTCCACCCCGTCGACCGGCACCTTCACGGCCACGGCGGCGACGGGTTCACCCACAAATCCAAAGTTCTCCAGCCACGAGAGGACTAGGTTCTGGCTGGGCTGAAACGAAGGATATTCCTGCCGCAACGAGGCCTGCATCAGACTCACCACGTGATCGCCGCCGAACCCGACCCCCGCCAGCTCCGACGGGCGGGGATATTGTTCGCCCAGCCGGCAGATCTCCGTGCTGCCGGCGCCCAGATCGACGAGCAACACGGGCCGAGGGCCGGAATGAGCCGTCGTTTGCAGGGCGTTCGTCGTCCGCAATTGCTCGCGGAGTTCCAAACCCGCCAGATATGGCCGTGGCAGAAATACGACCTCCTCAAACAATCCGCGCAATGCCTGCCGAAAATGGTGCCGCCCCTCGGACGACATCATCACGGGTTCCGCAACGACCGCCCGACAGACGAGCGCCTCAGATCGGCGCATCAGGTCGCGCACATGCCGGGCAAGTTCGCGCGCCATCATGGGATCAGCGATGTCGCCGTTTTGCCACGGCCGAAAAACTTGGAACCGTGGCCCTTTGTTCAATGCGGCGTCGCCAAAGTGCAGGTAAGGCGACAACGTCTTCACGTCTTCTGGAGTATGCACTGCCACCACCGAAGGCAAAGTCCGGCGCAGATAAAACTCATCAACCTCGGGGACAACCGCCACCACGCGCGTCTGGCGGGCGCCGAAATCAAGCCCGACCACGAGTGTCTGCCGGCCCACCGCAGGTCCACTCGCACTTGGGTTCACCGGGACCGGTCGCACTTCCCGGGTCAAAAGCGTTCGCCCCGCATTGACCGGCACCGGCGAGAAGCGCGGCTGGGCTTCCGTGGGTGCCAACACTTTCAAGCGAATGAGATTGGCGATGGTGGAAAGACTCATTTCAAACAAGGGCAAGGCCGCGGGCACCCCTGGCGGACTCCCGCAGATCCTGGCTGATCAACTCGTCGATGATCGCCGGCAGGTCATCAAAACTCGGGATCGCCCGCCGCTCGCTCACCACCACTTGGGGAAGTTTCACAATCCTCGCGGTGGCATCTGGCAACGCGGCGTTTGCCGGGGGAGCAACTTGACGGATTGGCGCCTGCGAAATACCCGCGAGTGCGGCGGTGACCTGCTCCATCTGAAGTTCCATGACCTCGCGCACTTCCTCGGCGACCTGAAGGCAGAGCGAAGGAATCAGGATGTCCCGCATTTGCCGCAAGATGATCTGCTGCGAAAGCCAGATGTCGTCGACGCGTTTCTGTTCGGCCTCGAACAGATCGTTCAACCGCTCGCGGCGTTCAGGCTCACGCAGGCCCGATACCCGCGACCAGGCGGCAATGGTTTCGGGGAGTCGCTTTTCGAGAATCGCAGTCGCCTCAGCCGCCTTGCCCTCGCGACGCAGCAAACAAGCCTGCCGAAAATCTTCTGCGATTCGCTTCCACAACCGGTTCCGGTCAGCGTTGAAATTGGTAGCACTCATCATGGCACCCCCTTAGCAACGCCCATGCCCGGAGCTTTGGACTCGTGATTGCAACGACTTGCATGCCGACCACTCGGCGGGAAGGAAAACATTGCCGAGCTGAGAAAGATCACTTTTGCCGGGCGCTCGGGTAGCCGGCAACGATCGTTCAGTCCAAGACGACCCTCAGAGCGATCACCGTTCAGCGCGAAATTGAAGCAACGCAATGGCGGGCTTCGCGAGTTCAACGACAAAGCTTCGGTCGCCACCCGGCAAGGTCGCCGTGCGCACGAGTTCCAAGTCGTGCGCCGCGTCCACCACCCGCAGCTCAACGATGGTGTCGCCGGTCCAAGACAGACCGTCGAGTTGGAGGCGCAGCTCCGACTGCGGATGATTGAAGTTGCTGATCAGCACGCGGGCTTCGGTGCGGTTTGCATTCAAGCCCGCCGCGATCGCCAGTTGGCCGGGCACCCCACCGGTGGCTTTGACCCGTTGCGGGGCGTCGAGCAGTCCGCGAAAGGCGAGCAACGCGTAGTAGTTCTTCTGGGGCACACCGAACTCGTTGAACAGACCGAACGCACCCAGTTCGCCGTGAAATAGATTCGCGACGTCCAGTGGTGCGTCCTGGAACTCGCTCAACGCACTCGCGATGAACGCCGCGCCGGGTGCGCCCGCCATTTCCTCGAAATAGCGCTGCCGTGCCGGTGCGGTGCTGTTGCGCGAGCCCGGATCCCATGAGTTGCCGGGAAGATAGTTCCATTCGTTGAGGTGGCTTTCTGTTTTCGCGAAACCATGTCCGTCGAGCAATTCGCGAATCGCCTTCGCCCGCGACACCGGCTCGGTCGGGTCCGCCGTGTAGCAATGCCACGAGAAGAAATCCAGCGGCAGCAACTCGGTGCGGCAGAGCTTGAGGAAGTTGGTCACGAATTCAGTCGGTTGAAACACGCCATTAACAAACCGGCCGCTCGCGCCGACGGCCGGTCCGCCAATCTTCAAATCGGGAAAGTCACGCCGGATCGCCGTCGCTGTCATGCGATACAGCCGGAAATAATCTTCGTCCGTGCCGCTCCACATCACGGGTCGGTTCTCTGGCTCGTTCCAGATTTCCCAATATCGGATGTCGTGGCGAAACCCCTTCGCCCAGCCTTCGTTGTAATGCCGGATGATTCCCAAACAGATCGCCGCCCATTTCTCGAAGTCCGGCGGCGGATGCACGAAGCGCTTCACGCTCGTGTGCTCGATGCTTTCGCCGAGCCGATAGACGATCTGCGCACCGCTCGCCCGCACGGCGGTGAGATATTCGTCCGTCAGCCGGAAGTCGTAACTCTCCGGCTTGGCGGGATCGGCGTTGAAATCAGGAAACACCGCATGGATGTCCACCACGTAAGGATTCGGCCAGTAACAGTCGTGCAGCCGCGTGAACGGGATGCCGAGCGCGCGATGCTCCGCCGTGAGATCGATCAACCCGCCCGGCCCGAGCGGCCCTTTGTTCACGCCGTGCAACGCGCGGATCACGCCGTTGGTTTGCGAGAAATCGACGTGCAAGGCCAACGGCTCGGCAGCCATTGTTCCCATGGCGGATGCGAACAGCATCCCGACCCACGCAAGCAGACAAGCGGCATTGAATCTCATGCGAATGGCCGACTCGTACCAGAAGCTCCCGGCAGCAGCAATGAATCCCCGACAATCGGGTGCGATCAGGAGTGGCGGTCAACGTGAACGACCGTGGCATCCCTCTCTCCCCGCGAGGGACGAGTGGGGAGCGAGCAGGAGAGATGGGCAGCCCTACCGGCGAATCAAGCGGGAACGGGCCGACGCGTCTCAAAGCAACCATCGTTTGATTTCGCCTCCGCGCCCATTGAAACGCTTCCGGGTTGGACTTGGGTTAAGAACCCTTGGCCGGCCGGGCACCGGGCTTGCTCGCGACTAACCATGAACCGCAATTCACACTGTCCGCGCTGGTTGCCCTGCATTCTGGCGGTTGTCTTCCTCGCGTTGTCACCGGTCCTGGGACACGCCGCCCAAACATATTACGTGGGTCCGGGCGGCAATGACTCCAATCCGGGCACGGAGGCGCAGCCGTTTCGTCAGGTGCGCAAGGCGGTTTCCCTGGTGCAGGCCGGCGACAAGGCACTCGTCGCGGACGGCACCTATCTCGGCTTCGACGTGTTCGACAAGATCGGGACGGCCGTCGCACCGATCACGATCCGCGCGCTCGGCACCAATGCCGTCGTCACCAAGACCACGGATCGCGGCGACAATCGCGATACGATTCATATCTCTGACTGCGAGCACTTGATCGTCGATGGCTTTCGTTCGTTCAACGGCAACCGCGCGGGCTTGCGGGTGCAGGGCGGTCACCACGTCAGTGTGCGCAACTGCGTGTTCGGTGACAACGCGACGTGGGGCTTGTTCACCGGCTTCTCCGAACATCTCTTGGTCGAGAACAACGAGTGTTACGGCAGCACGAACGAACACGGCATCTACGTCTCGAACACGGCGGATAACCCGGTCCTGCGCGGCAATCGCTGCTGGAGCAACGGCGGCGGCGGCATCCAGTTGAACGCGGACATCAACACTCCGCCCGGCGACGGCATCATCACGAATGCGTTGATCGAGGGAAACGTGCTTTATGACAACGGCCGGCGCGGCGGCGGTGCGCTCAACCTCGATGGCATCCAATACTCCGTGGTGCGCAACAACCTGCTCTTTAACAATCACGCCTCGGGTATCATCTTCTTCCAGATCGACGGCGGCGACGGACCGCGCGGCAACCAAGTTTATCACAACACGATCGACATGGCGGCGGACGGACGCTGGGCGTTGAACTTCCTCCAGACCACCGGGCTGAACACCGTGCGCAATAACATCCTGCTCACGCGGCATTCGTTTCGTGGCGGCCTGCGCTTCGGCTCGCCCGCCGATGCCGCGAACACGGACAGCGACTACAACATCGTCACGCGCATCACACCGGATGACAGCGCGGTGCTGACGTTGGCCGAATGGCAGGCGCTGGGCAACGAACCGCACTCGGTCAGCGGGACGCTGGCGTCAGTGTTCGTGAACGTGGACGCGGGTAACTATCTGCTGGCGGTGAGTTCCCCGGCGCTGAACGCCGCGCAATGGGTTGTCAGCGTGCCGACGGACATTGAGGGCGGAGCGCGGCGGTGGGGCGCGGCGGCGGACATTGGGGCATACGAGCAATCGCCGCCGCTGTTGGGTTTTCGCATGTTGACGGATGGCCGCCGGGTCGTGCGACTGGCCGGGGGGACGGGTCAGACGGTTTACTTCGACACCAGCTCGGCGCTCCCCAACTGGTCGTTGGGCAGCTCGATCGTGCGCAGCAACCGGCCGATCGAGCACCTCGACGCAGTCCCGGCGGTGGATCAAAGATTCTTTCGGGCGCGCCTTCAGCCGTAAGACGGCGGCGACGACCGCCCTGATGCCGATTTGGAAATCGGCGCTCCTGTTCGGCGGCAACAAATCCATCCCACGACCCGTTGGAATCGGAAGTGACGGTCCCGTGATTGAAGAAGGAGCGCGGTTGTGTCCGCAGGATCAGCCGCAGCCCTCGCAAATAGGAGAACGACTGGAAATTCCCGGCTGCTCTGAAAGTGCGGGCCTGCCGCATCCGACGCGCCCCACCTTTATTGTCCGTTCAACCGGCATCCTTGCGGTCGCCACCTCAATCTGCTTACCTTCCACGCCGGTGGCGCCCGTAGCTCAGTTGGATAGAGCATCCGCCTTCTAAGCGGACGGTCGCGCGTTCGAATCGCGCCGGGCGCGCCACTCCACTCTTTTTCGCTCAATGCCTGCTTACGGCGCCTGTGGCATCGCCTTGACGTGCGCGGCGAATTCGACCCCGTTCACTTTGCCTTCCGCGGGATCGGCCGACAGCTTGATCCCTTTGACATCGTAGAGCCGCCCTTCCGGCGAGATCGCTTTCACGCCGTAGAACACACCCATCGGTCCGACCGCCTTGATATTGATGATGCTGCCGTTGCGGCTCACACCCTTCACATCTAGCTTCTCGCCGTCCGGGGTCAGCGCCTTGATGGCGAAGATGGTGCCGTCCTCACCGATGGCCTTTACCGGCGCATACTTGTCGTCACTCACGAGGATCTTCACGGGCAGCCGCTTGCCGTTTACGATCGCTTTGATGTCGAGCAAATGCAGATTGCCATCCGCTTGAATGGCTTTGACGGCGTGAATCTTTCCGTCCTTGTCGATCGCTTTTACGTCGAGCAAGCGCCCCTCGGGATGGACGGCTTTGACGTGCCAGATGATGTCGTCGGCGGCGCGAAGGGACGTGAGCGTGGCGAAGATGGTGACGATGGCGAGGAAGCGCATCAGCGGGGAGGTCGTTATTTTCATGGTCGTGTGTGTGAGTTGACGCTGGGAAAAAGCATTGCCAGTCCAGCGGTCGGGTCGCCCGAGATAATCCGATCTGACGCCGCCCGGTCAATCCCTTTGCGTTTCGCCGTCACTCGGTGCCAAAATTTGCCGCCGCGCCGTAGGCTCCCGCCAGTTCACCCAATTGCGCCGGCAGCAATTTCACCCTTTGCGCACCGACCTGCCACTCGTAGTTGCGAAGCATCCGTTCCAGCGGTTCAAACAGATCAGCGCCGGCCCGGGCGATGCCGCCGCCAATGATCACCGCCTCGGGATCGAGGACGTTGGTGAAACCACCGATGGCCACGGCCAATGCTTTAAGCGATCGATTCCAAACTTCCCTGGCGAATGAATCTCCCGCACGACAAGCGGCCAGCAGGTCATGGGTGGTCGCGAACTTTCCCTGGCCGCGCTCGCCGATCGAGTAATTGCCGATCTGAAACTCCAGGCTGCCCGGCATGTCGCACACATCCTTCGGGCCATCCAGGTCGAGGCTGACGTGACCGAGGTGGCCGGCCTTGCCCGCGTGACCGCGCAGGAGCCGGCCATCAACCATCGCCGCGCCACCGACGCCGGTGCCGAGCGTCAGCATGATCACATTGGCGAAGCCCTTGGCCGCGCCGAGCCAGACTTCGCCGAGCAAGGCCGCATGGGCGTCGTTGAGAACTTTGACCGGAGCGGCGGCTTTCAAATAATCCGTCCAATCGAGTCCGACCAGGCCATCGAGCCGGCCGGGCATGAACGCGATCGAGCGACCATCCTTCGCCGCGAGTCCGGGTGCGGACAGGCCGATGCGGCTGGGGGGCTGGCTTTGTTGCGAAGTCACCCGCGCGAGCAGGTCACGGATCGTCTCTGCAAAATGAAGTTGGCGGGCGGGATCGAAGGCTTCGTTGAAGCGGTCAAGCGTGTCGCCAGCGGGAGTCACCGCGACGGCCTTGACGCTGGAACCGCCGAGATCGATGCCGAGGAGGTAGCTCATCGGCGTGCTCTGAAAAAGAGATACCCACATGCGCCCAACAGGCACAGGTTGGCCAGCAGCATGACAGTAAACAGAAACCTCTGGTGCGCCGTGTGGGCGGCCAACAACGCATCCTTGCGTGCGTCGGTGAGCGGTTCACCAAGTCCGAACACCTCGAAGTTTGTGTCGTAGAATGCCACCGGGCCAAGGGCGAGGAACCAACCCGCCAGAACGATAAGTCCCAGCGAGATCAAAATGGACACAACCACGAACCATCGGCCCAAGCTACCGATTTTTCTCAGTTGAACATTTTCAGTCATTGCCGGACTCCAGTCTCGCTCATCCTTCAAGCATTGATGGGGCTTGGAACTTTTATCCCCCCTGTCCTTCGCTCACGGTCCATCCGCCGTCCACGGCCAGCACCTGGCCCGTGACAAAGCGCGATTCGTCACTGAGGAAAAAGGTCGCTGCGGAATCCAAGTCTTCGGGCACACCGATGCGCCCGCCGTCGAGCGGTTGCTTCGTGCGGATGAATTCCATGATGTCGTCGTTCTCCTGGGCGCGCTGCGACATGGGCGTCGCGACCAGCGCCGGCGCCAGCACGTTGAAGCGAATGTTGTGGCCGGCGTAATACGCGGCGCTCGCTTTCGTCAGACCGATGACCGCCGCCTTCGTCGTCGCGTAGGCGTGAGTGGTGAAGAACGCCGGCGATGGCGACCAACCCAGGACCGAGCCCATGTTGAGGACGGTGCCGCCAGTGCCCAGCTTGATGAAGCGCCGGACGGCGGCGCGGTTCGAGTTGAAGAGGGAAGTCAGATTCAGATCGAGCGTCGCCTGCCAACCTTCATCCGTGATCTCGTGCAGCGGGCCATCGCCAAACTTGCGACCACTCCCACCAGCGACGTGATAGAGCCCATGGAAACCGCCGAACTTCTCGACCGCGAGATCAATGGCGGACTCGGCAGTGGCGGGATCGGAAGCATCCCCCACAAAGGCGAGCGCAGTTTCGCCCAGCACTGCCTCGGCCGCCTCGGCGCTCGCCGGGCTGCGGCCCACCACAATCACGTGCGCACCTTCACCGACAAAGCATTTGGCGGCGGAGAGTCCGAGACCCGTGGTGCCGCCGACGATGACGATGGATTTGCTCGCGAGTCGCCCATTCATGTTGAACGGGGAAACGCTACTGACCTGCTTTTGCAGCGACGAGCTTTTTGATGAGCCGCCGAGCTCGTGGACGCATTTCGACACTGCCCCCGGCGCCAGCCGGTGGCCTCACTCTCCGCCCTTGGAGGGGGGAGAGGGTTGGGGAGAGGAGGGCAGTCGAACGCATAAATCGCCCCTCTCCCCAGCCCTCGCCCCACTCGTGCCTCGCGGGGCGAGGGAGAGAAACCGGGGGCAGTGTCGAGATGCGCCCGCACCTCAGTGGCAATCGGCTTTCGCCTCCAGTTGGTCGCACATCGGACAAACCGGACCGGTCGCCGGATCAGCGGGGCTGACGTAAGGAATTCCCAGTGCAAGCCCGCGCAATAACAACAGCCCACCGACGACCGCGAGGCTGACGGGAATCAACTTCTGCAGGCGGAACCGCAGCAGCGATTGCAGCTTCATGCCGAGGATGCCGAACGCGAACATCATCGGCACGGTGCCCAGCCCAAACGCGATCATGTAACCCGCGCCGTCCAGCCAGCGCGGAGAAGCCATTGCCGCTGCGCCCGCGACGTAAACCAGCCCGCAGGGCAGCAGGCCGTTGAGCGTGCCGAGCAGAAACACGGAGCCGTACGAACGACGATGCAGCAAGGAGCCGAAGCCCGCCTTGAGCCGCAGCACCAACCGCGTCGCGGGCAGCGCCGTCGAGAAGCGTCCGGCGAAAAGAAGTCCGACGAGGATGGCGGCACCAGCGGCGAGCGACACCCAGCGTTGCAGGCCGGCGAGCGCGAAGGTTTGTCCCACCATGCCGGCAACCAGACCCAACAACGCGTACGTGGCGATGCGGCCGAGATTGTAAAGCAACCGGCTGGAGATGATCCCTGCCCTGCCCTGCCCGACCACCGGCACGGCCATCGCCAATGGCCCGCACATGCCCGCACAGTGCAGGCTGCCGACCAGACCCAGCATGAAGGCGGTCCAAAGCATCATGGTTTCAGCTTCAAGTCGGGGGATTCATCAACACGATCGATTGATCCGAGAAAAACTCTTCGCCCTCCACCCGCCAGGTGACGCGTAGCTTCCAATTGCCCCGGCGCAGTTGGGTGGTGTCCACGACTTGGTGTCCGGCGGCATTCACTGCGAGCGGAATCTCACGGTCCAGGCTGGCATCCGACGGTCGGTAAAACCGGACCGTCCCGGCCGGCGATTTCGCGGCCTGGGCGGCGGGCAACTGGAGAGCGACATTCCCGGCGGCGGCATCGTAGGAGATCTGCACGGCATCGCTCAGGCGGGCGGTTCGATTCTCGCGGTCGATCTGCTCCTGATAGCGGACCTCCTGCTCGTAATAGTCCGGGCGGATCAGATCCATGCTGTTGCGGACGGCGATCACGGCGAAGGTGCCGAGCCAGCCGATGAACACGGCGAAGAATGCAATCAAGGCGAAGGGCCACCACGAGCGACGTTTTGTTGCAGGTTTCATAGTTTCAATTGGTTGCCGCTGGGACGCGCGGCCCGACAAAGGCCGTCTTGACCGTCTCGATCAGTTTCCCGTCGGAATACACGCCGATCAGCAGTTTGGTATTGGCGCCGGTCAGCCCCGACTTCGGCAGTTTCACCAGCACCGAAGTCTTGACCAAGTCCTGCTGGGGCACCAGCAGCACACCCCCGACAGTGGCGAGTTCCCCCGGAGTGTTCTCAAGCCTCAGCGTGATGGGAATATCCCGCGACGTCTTGTTGACGATCTTGACCGTGTACAGGTTCTGCAAGCGGCCATCCGGCAGTTCCTGGAACAAGCCACCGGGCGCCCGGAGGAAGAGCGTCTCGACATCCGAGCGCGTAAACACCAGCACCGAGAGCAACACCACCAACCCGGTCAACAACACGCTGTAAATCCCCATACGCGCCGTGAAACGCAGGCGACTCCCCTTTTCGATGGAATTCAGAGACGCATAGCGAATCAGCCCGCGCGGGCGCTTGATCTTGTCCATGACGGTGTCGCACGCGTCGATGCACGCCGTGCAATGGACGCACTCCATTTGCACGCCGTTGCGGATGTCGATGCCGGTTGGGCACACGACCACGCATTGCCGGCAGCTCACGCAATCGCCCGTCCCTTCCGCCTGGCGCTGCTCGAACGTCTGCTCCCGATGCAGCGGCGCACGCTTCTCACCGCGCTTGTGATCGTACGCAACCACCAACGTGTTCTCGTCGATCATGGCCGATTGAAACCGGCCGTACGGACAGATGTAGGTGCAGGCCTGTTCGCGGAAACGCGCGAAGATGGCGTAGAACACCAGACTGAAAACCACCATCGCGACCAGGCCGCTGACGTGATTCTGGGGATCGTCGATCTGAATCGCGAGCAACCCCTCGCTGCCGATGATGTAAGCAAGCAGGGTATTGCCGATGGCGAATGAGAGCCCGAGGTAGATGACGTGTTTGAGCGCCTTCTTCGCGACCTTGCCAACGGACCACGGCGCGGCGTCGAGGGCGCGTTGCTGGTGAGCATCTCCTTCGAACAGGTAGTCGAGCTTCCGGAAAACCATCTCCATCATCACCGTTTGCGGGCAGGCCCAACCGCACCACAACCGGCCAAACACCGTGGTAAAGAGCACGATGCTGGTGAGGAAGAGCAGCATGGCGACGGCGAATATGATCGTGTCCTGCGGCCAGAAGATCTGGCCGAGGATGGAGAACTTGCGCTCGACGATGTTGAGCAGGAGCAGCGGGTTGCCGTTGATGCGCACCCACGGCCCCACGAACATGGCGATGATGAGGAACCACGCGAAGACCGTCCGCCGGACGTACCACTTCCCCGCCGGCTTCTTCGCGTAGATCCACTTTCGGTGACCCTGTTGGTCAGCGGTCGCCAGGTGATCGCGGTAATCGTCCCAATCAATCTCCTGCGCGACGCCGTGCGGGTCGTGGTCGGGCCGGCGTGGTTCCTTGAGGTTCGCGTCGCTCATTTGTTTTCCAATTCGGCAGACAGCCCGTCCCCGCCCCGGGATGGCTGGCGCCTATTCAAATGCACTCGGACCCGTTTCGACTGGTTGCTGATTCTCGGGAAGCTTGCCCGGCGTTTCCAGCTTCGCTCCGCGCAAGGTGTAAATGTAGCTCGCGACCGCGTTGATCTCGTCCGGCTTGAGCATGCCCTTCCAGCTCACCATGCCCTTTTCCGGAACGCCGTTCCAGATGGTCTTCAAGTTGTCGCTGAACTGTGGACCGTGAATCCAGTAGTCGTCGGTCAAGTTGGGCCCAACCAAGCCGCCGCCGTCCGGGCGATGGCACGGAGCGCAACTGATGGTGAAGATGCTCAATCCCTTCGCGAGCGTGACTTCATCTTTGCTGGGTTGCTGGTTGCCCAGCGTGGCTTCGAACTGGGCCATCGCCTTGCCCTTGATCTCGTTGCCAATCTTCATCTCGCTCTCATACGCCGCCGCCTGTAGATCGCCCTTGCCGAGCACGTGATAGTACAGAAGGTAAAATGCCGCGAAGGCAATGCACAGATTGAACAACCACACCCACCAGCGCGGCAGGTTATTGTCGAGTTCCCTGATGCCGTCGGCTTCGTGATCCAGCAACGGCGCGTCGAACTTTTCGTTATCCTTATTCATGATCCGGGTTTCCTTTCTGGGAGTTTTCGTGTGAGCCGTCGTTGAGCGGCAACTGGCTCAGGGCATTCAAATGTGGTTTGCGCAGCAGGAACGCCCAGACGAGCGCGCCGCTGAAGATGACAAAAAAGAGGCAGACTGAGATGACCCCATAGAGGCCGATCCCACCGATGTCGGAAAGCACGTTCTTGATCATGGCTGGTTCACGGTTGAGGTGGCGGCCTGGGCGGCGGGCGGTGCAACGGCCTTGATGTCCGTGCCGAGGCGTTGGAGATAGGCAATGAGCGCGATGATCTCACGATCTGCGGCGGATTCGACGCTGCCCTGCTTGAGGTTGGTCACGATCTTCGCGGCCTGCGCGGCCAGATCCTGCTGGGCCTGCCCCTGCTCGTAACCCACTTCGTAGGGCACGCCCACCTTGCGCAAAGCCGAAATGCGCGCGGGCAATGAATTGGTATCAAGTTTCTGCGTGAGCAACCACGCATAGCGCGGCATCAGGGAACCGGGCGACATCGTGCGCGGATCTTCCATGTGATTGAAGTGCCACGCGTCGGCATACTTGCCGCCGATGCGATGCAGGTCGGGCCCGGTGCGCTTCGAGCCCCAAAGAAACGGATGATCGTAAACAAATTCACCGGCCTTCGAGTATTCGCCGTAGCGTTCGGTCTCGGAACGGAAGGGCCGGATCATTTGCGAATGGCAGCCGACGCAGCCTTCGCGGATGTAAAGATCGCGGCCGAGGACTTCGAGCGGCGTGTAGGGCTTCACACTCGCAATGGTCGGCACGTTGCTCTTGATCAGGTAGAGCGGAATGATCTCCACGGCCCCGCCAATCAGGATCGCAACCAGGGAGAGCACGGTGAACAGCACCACGCGGGACTCGAGCCAGCGATGTTTGTAAATCGGGCCGGACTCGACGTGCGCGGGTTGCGACCTGAGCGGCACGGCCTGCGCCTCAACGTCCGGAACGAACTGGCCGGCCCTCGCGGTCTGCCACAGGTTGAACACCATGAACAGCACGCCGACGATGTAGAGCGAACCACCGACCGCGCGGAGGCCGTACATCGGCACCAGTTGGAGCACGGTCTCGAGAAAATTCGGGTATTGCAGGAAGCCATCACTGGTAAACTCCTTCCACATCAGACCCTGCGTCACGCCGCTCCAATACATCGGAACGATGTAGAACATCATGCCGAGAATCGCGATCCAGAAGTGCCAGTTGGCGAGTTTCACCGAGTAGAGCTTCGTGTTCCAGAGCTTCGGAAACAACCAGTAGAGCATCGAGAACGCGAGGAAGCCGTTCCATCCAAGAGCCCCGGTGTGCACATGCGCCACGGTCCAGTCCGTGTAGTGCGAGAGGGCATTGACGCTCTTGATCGAAAGCAGCGGGCCTTCGAGCGTGGCCATGCCGTAGGCCGTGAGCGCCACCACCATGAACTTGAGCATGGGCTCCTCGCGCACCTTGTGCCAGGCGCCGCGGAGCGTCAGCAACCCGTTCAACATACCGCCCCAACTCGGGGCGACCAGCATCACGCTGAACACCATGCCGAGCGATTGCGCCCAATCGGGCAAGGCCGTGTAAAGCAGGTGATGCGGGCCTGCCCAGATGTAGAGGAAGATCAAACCCCAGAAATGAATAATCGAGAGCCGGTAGCTGAACACCGGTCGCTCCGCCGCCTTGGGCAGGAAATAATACATCAGCCCCAGGAATGGCGTGGTCAGGAAGAACGCCACGGCGTTGTGGGCGTACCACCATTGCACGAGCGCATCCTGGACGCCGGCATACACCGGGTAGCTCTTCAGCCAACCGGCGGGCATGGCGATCGAGTTGCCGATATGCAGGACGGCGACCGTGATCGCGGTGGCGATGTAAAACCAGATCGCCACATACATGTGCTTCTCGCGGCGCTTCACGATCGTGCCGAGCAAGTTGATGGTAAAGATCACCCACACCACGGCGATCGCGATGTCGATCGGCCACTCGAGCTCCGCGTATTCCTTGCTGGTCGTGAAGCCGCTCAACAGCGTCACGGCCGCGGCCACGATGATGCCCTGCCAGCCCCAAAAATTCGCCCAGCTCAACCGATCACTGAACATCCGCGCCTTGCACAGACGTTGCAGCGAATAGTAGATGCCCATGAACATCGCATTGCCGACGAAAGCGAAGACCACTGCGTTCGTGTGCAGCGGCCGCACGCGGCCGAACGTGGTGTAGGCCAGGTCAAAGTTTGCGCCGGGCCAAAAAAGCTGCAGCGCGGCCAGCAGGCCCGCCAGCATGCCCACAATGCCCCACACGATCGTCGCGATCGCGAAAGCCCGGACGATCCGGTTGTCGTATCTGAATGTTTCCAGGTTCATGTCGATGTTTGGTTTGGTTTCGAGTCAAAACTTTCCTTGGGCACCGCGACCGGGGCGTCATCCAGCAGGACGCGCATGGATGGCGTCTGCGTGTCGTCGTACTGGCCAGAGCGCACGGCCCAGATGAAGGCCCAAAGAAAACAAGTCGCGAGCAGGATGCTCAGCGGGATCAGGATGAAGAGCACGTTCATTGGCCCGCTCCTCCTGGCTGTGGGAGAATTCGCCGGGCCAGCCAGGTGGCCATGCCCGAAGAGAACAACACCACGGTGATCGAACTCAACGGCATGAAGACCGCGCAGAAAACTGGTGACAATAATCCCTGCACCGCCAGCGCCAGGCCCACGAGATTGTACGCCGCCGAGATCGCAAGCCCGGCTTTGACCACCCGCACAACCGACTGCGCGTACCGTAGCAAGGCGGCGAGCTGCGGCACGGTTGACGCCGCAACAATGCCATCGCTGGCCGGCGAGAACGCGCCCACCTCCTCCACCACGGCGAGGCCCACATCGCTTTGCTTCAGCGCACCGGCGTCGTTCAAACCGTCGCCGACCATCAGCACCCGGCGTCCGCTTCGTTGCAGATTGTGAATGAACTCGAGCTTGTTGAGCGGGCTTTGATTGAACTGGAGATCCGCCGACTTGCCCAGGAGGCCGGCCATGCGTTCCCGCTCCCGAGGATTGTCGCCGCTGAGCAGCGCCAGTTCATAACACGAACCAAGCGCTTGAATCATCCGGTCGGTCTCCGGCCGCAGCGCGCCGCCCAGCACGAACTTGCCCCGGTATCGGCCGTCGATGGCGACATGGACCTCGCTCCCCTGCTCAAGCTTTCCGGACTCAGCGGCCACATTGCGGCTGGCCAGCCAGGCGGCGGAGCCCATCCAAATCTCGCGACCACTGATCTGGGCTTCCATGCCCTGGCCCGGTGTTTCCAGAAATGAGCGCACGGCTTCGGGAAAGAAATCGTGGGCAATGACTTCCCCAATCCGCACCGCATAGGGATGAGTCGAATGCCGGGTCAACGAATAGAGCCACCGTTCCTCGATCTCGCTCAACGGATGGCCGACGAAGCGCACCGCGCCCGCGCCGGTCGAAGTGAGCGTGCCGGTCTTGTCGAACACAATGGCATCCACGCGGGCCAGGTTTTCGATGACGGTCGGGCTCTTGAGAAACATTTGCCGGCGGCCAAGCATTCGCAGGGCGGTGCCGAGCGCGAACGGAGTGGCCAGCGCGAGCGCACACGGACAGGCGACGATAAGCACGGAGACAAAGGCCTTGCCGGCCCGGGCGGGATCACCGGCCGCGAGCCACCATATCGCGGCGACGACGGCAATCCCGACCACGTTGAAAGTGAAGCGCCGGCTGAACCGGTTGATCACCGTGTCCAACGTGCCTGAGTCGTCCTTCTGAAACGCCGCCTGGTTCCACAGCGAAGTCAGATAGCTCTGGTTCACCGCCCGCGTCATTTCGACTTCGATGGCTCCGCCCATCTGCCGGCCACCCGCGAACAGGAGCGCCCCCGCCGGACAAGCCACGGGGTCGGATTCGCCGGTGACAAAGCTGTAGTCGATGAGCGCCGGCCCCGAGCGCAGCTTCGCATCCGCCGGAATTAGTTCGCCATTGCGGATCACGAGCTGATCGCCGACGGCCAGTTGCGAGAGCGAGACGCGCTCCTCCCGACTGGCATGTGGGAGTGTGGGAGCGTTGGAGCGCTCGGAACGATTGTCCTTCGCACCCACTGCGCCATTACTCCAGGACTCCATTCCTCCCCGCCGGAGCCGGGTCACCGCCAATGGGAAAAAGGACTTGTAGTCCCGTTCAAACGACAGCCGGTCGTAAGTTTTCTGCTGAAACATGCGACCTATCAGCAGGAAAAACATGAGCCCCGTCAGTGAATCAAAGTATCCCTCACCCAGGCCGGTGATGATCTCGAAAAGGCTGCGGATGAAAATTGCGATCAACCCGAGCGCAATGGGCACCTCGATGGTGAGCTGCCGCTGGCGCAGTCCGGTCCACGCCGAGCGCCAGTAATCCGCAGCGCTGAAGACGAAGACGGGCAGGGCGAGGGCAAAGCTGAACCAGCCGAAGATCTGCGAGAACATCGGACCGCTAAAGCTATCGAGACCGAAGTACCCCGGCAGGCTGAACAACATGATGTTGCCAAAAGCAAAGCCGGCGATCCCGAGTTGCAGCCAGAGGCGCCGGCCGATGGGGCTGGCCGGTGCGCGGTCAAGATCGTCGAAGCGCAGGTCCGGCGGATAGCCGAGCGCGCCCAGCAGCGCGACCACATCGCCCAGTTTGAGGCGGCGCGGGTCAAAGGCGAGCGCCACCTCCTTGCGGGCAAAGTTTACGCGGGCTTCGTGGAACGCCGGGTTGATGCGTGGCAAATTTTCGAGCAGCCAGATGCAAGCGACACAGTGAATCGCGGGCACCCGAAACGTGATGCGCGTGAGCTTTTCCGAATCGAACTGGACGAGCCGCGAACGCAGCGCCGCTTCATCAAGATAACTGAACTGGGCCGTCGCCTCGGGCCGCTGGAATTGCATGCCGGCCGACTGGCCCAACCGGTAGAAATCCCCCAGACCGTTCTCGATGAGCAACTCATACACGGTCCGGCAGCCCTGACAGCAGAAGCGCTGCTCCGCGCTGCGTAGAACCAAGTCCCGGCAATCGAGTCCACAGTGATGGCAGGGGACTGCCGCCGCGGCACCGGGGCCAACGGCGGGCGTCTTCATCGGAGCAATTGCTGCGGTGTTGCTGGACATGCTGCGTCGTTGTCGACCGAGGCATAGAACGGCAAAATTGCCGATCCCCACTAACCGCATCTTGTTCATCCCTGTTCAAAATTGGAGTGGATTGGACGGATCCAGGAACAGCGAACACCTCGTAGCCGTTCACAAACGCAGCCGCCCCGCTTCGCGCCCAGCCCAAGATTGCTTTCGAGCGCTCGCCGCCAGACACTCAACGCCGGATGCAGACCGATCGCTTCAACTACGAACTCCCGGATGAGTTGATCGCGCAATCTCCCGCCGCCCGCCGGGAAGACTCGCGCCTGCTGGTGGTGGATCGAAGTTCGGGCAGTCGCACCCATTCCACCATCGCGCGGCTGGGAGATTTTCTCCGTGCCGGAGATCTGCTGGTCCTCAATGACACGAAGGTTCTTCCCGCCCGCTTGCGCTGTGAGCGGGAGGAAAGGTCCGGCAAGGCTGAGCTGCTGCTCCTACGTTCCGTGGCGACGAACAATTGGTGGGTGATGCTCAAACCGGGTCGACGGCTGCGCGAGGGCAGCACCATCCGCTTGCTCAAGAACAAGGGCGGGCCATCCGACTTCACGGCCACGATCCTGGAAAAGAATGAGGCCGGCCACGGGCGCGTTCACTTTTCGGGACCGGGTGACATCGCCGATCACTTGAGCGAACTCGGCGAGATGCCGTTGCCGCCGTATATCCGGCCGGACAACGCGCGTGCCCGGCTGGACCGGGAACGCTACCAGACCGTTTTTGCCCGCGAGCCCGGCTCCGTGGCGGCGCCCACCGCAGGCCTGCACTTCACGGCGTCGCTGCTCGCCGATCTTCGGGAACGGGGCATCACCACTCAGTTTGTTACCCTGCATGTTGGCCTCGGCACGTTCGCGCCCGTCAAGACCGAGCAGATCGAAGATCATGAGATGCACGAGGAACGCTTCACGGTGAGCGCCGAAACGGCCAAGGCGGTCAACGAAGCGAAGTCCGCGGGGCGCCGCGTCATCGCGGTGGGCACGACCAGCTTACGTGTTTTGGAAAGCGTCGCGGAAACGCACGGGAGGCACCTCGTCGCTGGCGCGGGTAGCACGCGCATCTTCATCTATCCTCCGCACAAGTTCCGGATCGTAGATGCCCTGCTCACCAACTTTCACCTCCCCTGCTCCACTTTGTTAATGCTGGTCAGCGCCTTTGTCTTGCCCGGAAGCATCGCCGGGATCGATCACTTGCAGGAGGTTTACCAGGAAGCGATCCGTGAACGCTACCGCTTCTTCAGCTACGGGGACGCGATGCTGATCGGTTGATCTGCCCGGCGGGCTACATGGTGCCGGCAGCGCCTTTGGTCTCCACCCAGCGAGCCAGCAGCCAAAGCGCGTCGGACAGGCGGTTGAGGAAAATGATGATCTCCGCATTGACCAGCTCGCCCGCTTCATTCAGCGCGCAGACCCGGCGTTCGGCCCGACGGCAGGCCGTGCGGGCGTGATCCAGCGTGGCCGAGCTGACGCAACTCCCGGGGGTTGCCCAACCCTTGAATGAAATCTGTTGCGCCTCCAATTCCTTCACCAAGCCGTCCAGCCGCGCCGTCATCTCGGGCGTGACGAGCTTGAATCCGTCTTTGGCGTAACGCTCGCGATCCTCAACCGTCGTAGCCAGTTCACCCATCAGGATGACAAGTTGATGTTGCGTGGCGAGGAGCGTTTCGCGGACAAAATCAGCAGCAGCAGTGGCGCGTGCAATGCCGATGGCGGTGTTCAGCTCATCCACGCTGCCGTACGCCTCGACCCGCGGATGGCACTTGGAGACGCGCCGGTTGTACATCAGGCCGGTGGATCCGGCATCTCCGGTCTTGGTGGCAATGCTCATAGCAAAAGAGGAAGGGTGTCTGCCGGAACTGGCCAAACACCCTTGAAATGGAAGCAACGCCTACTTGGCGGCGAGCGCCTTTTCAACGGCGGCAATCAGCTCCGCCGACTCCGGCGAGACCTTCGAGTCGAAGCGGGCGAGGATCTTGCCGTCCTTACCGATCAGGAATTTGCCGAAGTTCCAGCCGACATCGCCCGGAAATGGAGAAGCCTTGCCGGTCAGGGCCGCGTAAAGCGGATGTTGCTCGGCGCCTTTGACGTGGACCTTGTCGAACAGCGGGAAGCTCACTGCGTAAGTGGCCGCGCAGAATTCCTTGATCTGAACGTTCGTGCCGGGCTCCTGAGAGCCGAAGTCATTGCAGGGAAAACCAAGGACCGTGAAACCTTGGGCGTTGAACTTCTTTTGTAGCGCTTCCAAACCTTTGTACTGGGGAGTGAACCCGCACTTGGAAGCGACGTTGACGACGAGCAGCACCTTGCCTTGATAAGCCTTGAGCGAGGTGTCCTTGCCATCGATGTCTTTGAGCGGGATTTCAAGCAGGGGGGATTCAGCCATAAGCGTCGTGGCCAGCAGCAAGCTGGTTAGGGAAGCGATAAATTTCATGACGGCAACCCTGAAGGCATTCGCCCAATTGTCAAATCCTCCGGGGCGAAGCCACCGTCACCTGTCCTGCCGAGCCGCTCGATATCTGGACAAGGGCCCTGCCCCGCGTCCTTCACCGTTGCTTCTCAACCTTGAAAAATGGCCCGTCACTCGAGCACGTAGGAATGCCCGTTCGGCCGCGCTCGAAGAATGCCGGTGCGGACGTCACCGTTGTCCACCCGCTTGTCCAGCTCCGCCATGGTGGCCGGACTGCCGGCGTGCCCGGTGACCGAGACCGCCGCCCGAAAACCGTAACGGTCGAAATCCCAATTCCACTTACCACCGAGGGGCGAATCCCTGTTCCATTTGAACCTGCCCAGATAGGGCCCCATGCCCGCGGGCACCACCCCGGCCGCTGAATTGGCCGGGTAACCGGAATTTTCCATCGCGAAAACCTCAAAAGCAGAAGCCGCAGTCCGCATGTCCGCGAACATGAGCGTGGCCCGCGAGGTATTCCGCGCTTTAGCGAACATGGGAATGGCGATGGCACCCAATACGCCAATCACGGCCACCACGATCATGATCTCAACCAGCGTAAACCCGCGTCCCCAGCGGGTCCTAGAATTCGCAATTCGCATCACCTCGCATTGAGCGCGGGACTTGCCATTACAAAAAGCGGGAAACCCGCACCGCGCCCCCGACTGCCCACCAGCCCTGCTCCAGTTCAAGACAGCGCGACTCCGGCCCGAGCGGCCCGAGCCGCCTGGGCAAACTCCTCGACCGCCAGCGCCAGGCGCCGATCGGGCGAATCCACCGCGGCCGTTGCGCCCATCACCCCCTGCACTTCGTGGTCGTCCGGATCTCCCAACCCGGCGTCGCGCAGGCAGCGCATCCGTTCCAGAATCAGATCCCGGACTTCGCCCGCGTTGTTCACGCCATGGAAGTAACCAAGGTGCATCATCTCAGCCGCGCCCTTCTGATGACCGTCTTGGGTAGCGCCGGAGCCGCCGCCCGCCGTCCGCACCATGACATCCGCGACGCCGAGGAGTCGCTGCAAGGGCCCCTGCTCCACCGTGATCTGCTGGATGTTGGCAAACGTCATGGTCATTTCCCGGATGTCCCAGATGCCGGTGCGAATCCGCAGGCTCCGGTCGGTGACGATGTACCAGCGCAGCTCGTAGTCGAAGCGCACCAGCGTCAGCGTGAACGGCATCTGGGCAATCACGCCGGCCAGACCGATCCATTCCGCCAGCCGGATCCAGAAGGCCACGGTCGGGTTCAGGTTGGCCGTCCATTGGCCGAGGAAATGAAGGGTAACGAGCGCGCCCACGACGAAGCCGAGCTGCTTCAGCACCCATCTCGCGAGCAACAGGCGATAAAAGTTTTGCGCAGCCCGAAACACTCGCAGGGACGCGTGACTCCCCGCCGGGGGCGTGGGTTCCGCCGGTATCTTCAGGACGCGCAAGGCCAGCTGGCGAACGGCGTCGATCATGGGGCGGACGGGGACTTGGGCGAATGCGCAGCCAAATCTTCGCGGAGTTGTCGCAGTTCGCGCGTCGCGTCCTGCAATCCGGCGATCAATTGCTCCGCAGTCTCGGCCGAAAGCTGGACGGTGCCGCCGGCCTGAGGCGCGCCGGTCGCGGCGGCCAGAGACTGAGCCGGCTTGGCTTCGCGCAATCCCCGCATCTTCGAATAAAGAAAATCGCGGACGGCCTCGAACTCCAGGATGCCCTCGATCGTCATCTCCGCCGAGGAACTGCCGCTCGCGGTCTGGATCTGGATCCGCGCCAAGCCCAGCCAGCGCTCAATGATGTTCGAGCTGAGGTGAATGTCCTGAATGCGCGCATAGTTCAGGACCACTTCGCGGCGAAACAGAAGGCCCCAGCGCATCGAGATGCCTTCCGCATCAAACCGGTAGCGCATCGTGTGATACCGAAAGTAATTTGGCAGGATCAGCACGGGGAAGAGCGGCCCGGTGAAGAGGCAGATGATGAAGTAATACGTCATCAACTTGGCGTGGGGCCGCTCGATCTGGAAGATGTTGAAGGACGCCTGCTCGGACATGCCGGACAGGATGTCGGCAGTCCGCCCAGGCATCAAGCCGTCGTTTACGCCAACGGCGCGAACAGGAAATCAAGGTCGCTCGCCGAGAGCTTGGCGCCCGCCTTGCGCTCCGTGTTCAGCAAGCCATCCACCAGCTCCCGCTTGCGTTCCTGCATTCCCAGGATCTTTTCCTCGACCGTGCCCTTGGTGATGAGTTTGTAAACGAACACCTTCTTATCCTGGCCGATCCGGTGAGCGCGGTCGGTCGCCTGGTTCTCGACCGCGGGATTCCACCACGGATCGTAGTGGATCACGGTGTCGGCCGCGGTGAGGTTCAAGCCGGTGCCCCCCGCCTTGAGGCTGATCAGGAAGAGCGGCACTTCGAGCGACTGGAAGCGCTGCACCGGCGTGGCGCGATCGGTGGTGTCACCGGTGAGCTTGACCCAGTCCAGCTTGCGCCCCTCCACTTCCACGTCCGCAAGCTTCTCCTCGATCAACTCCAACATGCTGGTGAACTGCGAGAACAGCAGGATGCGGCGGCCCTCGGCCAACATCTCGGGGAGGAGGTCGAGCAGCAGTTCGAGCTTGGCGGACTGCCCGATCTTGCGGGCGGATTCCAGCTTGAGCAGGCGCGGATCACAACATACCTGCCGGAGCTTGAGCAACGCATCCAGGATCACGATCTGCGAGCGGGCCATGCCCTTGCGGTTGACCTCGGCGCGAACTTTTTCGTGCATCGCCAGCCGGATGCTTTCATACAAATCACGCTGCGCACCGGCGATCTCGACCTGGCTCAACACCACGGTCTTGGGCGGCAGCTCGGCGGCCACCTGTTCCTTGCGGCGGCGCAGGATGAAGGGCGCCACGCGACGGGAGAGCACGTCCCGCCGCTCATGATCATTGTGTTTCTCGATCGGGTTCCGAAAGTTTTTGCGAAAGCGGGTCTCGTCGCTGAGAAAACCGGGCAGCAGGAAATGAAACAACGACCACAGCTCGCCCAGGTGATTCTCCATCGGCGTGCCGGTGAGACACAGCCGGTGCCGCGTCTTCAAGGCGCAGGCCACCCGGGCATACTGCGTGCGGGGGTTTTTGATATACTGGGCCTCGTCGAGAATGACGAGGTGCCAGTCCGTGGCGGTGAGGATGGCTTCATCGTGAAGCAACAACGGATACGTGCTCAACACGAGATCGTAATCCGTCAGGCGCTCAAAATGATGCTTCCGTTCGTCGCCGTGCAAGGTCAGCACTTTGAGCGCGGGTGCGAAGCGGGCGGACTCGGCCGTCCAGTTAACCATCAAGCTCGTCGGCGCGACCACGAGACAGGGCCGATCCATCCGGCCGCTGTCCTTTTCGAGGAGCAGATGCGCCAGGGCCTGAATGGTCTTACCCAGCCCCATGTCGTCGGCGAGCACGCCCGCCAGCTCGTACTCGCGCAGAAATTGCAGCCAGCTCACCCCTTCGAGTTGGTAGGGCCGGAGCGTCGCCAGCAAGCCGGCCGGCGGCGCGACTGGTTGGAGTTCGCCCACCCCACCCAGCTTGCGGCCCAGTTCGCGCAACGCCTCGCCGCCCTGCCATTTCCATTGCGCGTCGGTCAAGGCGCCGAGCTGACTGGCCCGCACCCGGTTCAACCGCAACCGGTCCTGGCCATCAAGCGCGGACGGTTCGAACAGCTCGATCAACACGCCGAGAATGTCGCGCAGCCGGCCGGCGGGAAACGGCAGCGTCGTCCCGTCCGGCAAACGCACATTGATGCGCTTCTTCTTACCGGCCTTGCGCACTTCCTCGGCGGACAAGGTCTGGTCGCGCAACGCCTGCAACAGCACCGGTAGCAGATTCTGCTTTTTCCCGCCCACCATGATGCCGAGCTCCAGCCCAAACCAATCGTTGCCGGCCTCGGGCTCCAGATCTGCATACCATTCATCGGGCTCCACCACGCGGCCCGTGAAACTGGGATCGTATTCGATGCGCCAGCCCTCGGCTTGGAGCGCGGGCACATGCTCCAGCATGAAGGTCTGCCAGAGATTCTCGTCCAGCTCATCCATCACCAGTGCGGTGCGCGCCCAATCCTGGTTGGCGGAATACATCAGCTCGACGGCCGACCCGAGACCCAGCGTGGTCAAGCGATCCAAATGCCGGCGTTCCTCGGTCGCGTGGCGGCTGATCCGCAGAATGCTTTCCGTGCCGCCGCGTTCGAGCACCGGGGTCTGGTCGCACCACTCGGCCAACAACCCACGATAGTCGAAGTGGACCTTCGCGAAATGGCACGGCTTGCCTTGCGCGCCGGTCTGACGAAACGTCACGCCCACTTCCCACCATTGCACCATCCGCGTCGCGAGCTGCAACACCGGCACGGGCAGGCAATCCGTAACTTCTTGCACGGTCACCGCGCGGGGCAGCGGCAAAACCGCGGCTGAATCGCCGGGTGCCGCCAGGGCTTCACGCACCCCGTTCACATCATTCGGCGCAAAGCCAGGCGCGCCCAGCCACAACGCCGCCACGGTCGGGGGCAAGCCCAGGTCGAGCGGGCCGCAGGAGTTCGACGGCGCGTCGTAATACCACGGCGGCTGCACCGGAATCACCGCCGTCAACGGCGGATTCGCAACGCAGGTCGGGTGAAGCTTGCCGCTCGACGTCAACTCCCACTCGGGTTGCGCGACGCGAACTTCCCCCACAGTCAGCGGCGGTTGGTCGGGCTTTTCCCAGTGGCAACGACCAGTCTGCACGACCTGGCGCAACAGCTCATCGGCGTGCTGCGGCCCCAGCTTCAGCTCGGTCGAATAGTACTGGTTAAAGAAGCCCGCGACGTAGGCCACGCGCGCGATCTGGAGATCCGCCGGCGTAGCGAAGCGCGGCGGGTTGCCGCCATTGACCAGATTGTGGAGGTAATAGAGCTGCCCAGCGCTGTAGCCGCCGCGTTTGAGGGCGCGCACTTTGAAGCATTGAAGCCGGGCCAGTCGGGGGTGCCCGGCGGGATCGACGGAAAGCACATAGACCAATCGTTCGGGTGATTCGGTGGCGCGCTTCCTGGCCGCGGCACCGGTCGCCTGCGCGCGGGCCGCCGTCAATTGTTTCACCCATTCCGCCGCTTCGCGCGAAAGGCTGGCGGACGTGGTTGGCGCGCCGGGTTGCGACGCTACCGCAGCCCACAGGAGCGCGGCGACGTGCTTGCACTGGAAGCTGACCGGGCACGAGCAAGACCCTTGCAGTTGCGCAACCGCATTGGCCGACGAGCGCCCGGTGCATTCCACCGCATAGACCCTGGCCGAAGAGCCCAGCACACTGCCCGTGATCAACCACTCGCCTCGCGGCCGGATGGACGGCTGCATGGACAGGCTCACAACCCGCCCTTGCTCAAAGTAGTCGCGACCTTTGCTCCGGGTGCCAGGGTCAAAGAAGCGTTCCCAGTTCGTTAACAATGGGGTTGGCTGGTCGGAATTCATCGGATCGTTCAATTGCGGGACGTGGGGTAGCGAAGGCCGTCGCGGAATGGAAGCTCGCACTTCAACCAATCACGGCAGCAGCAAGGTAGGCAGACAACCCAGGGTCACGACCGCCGCCGCCAGCAGCCCGATAACAACGGCGACCAGCGGGCTGACCACGAACTTGGCGGTCGCTGGCGCCGCCTCTTTCACCAACGCCCGCTTGAGCACTTGCAGATAGTAGTAGAGCGACACCGTGCTCATCACGAGGGCGAGCGCCACGAGCCAGATCAGCCCCAGGTCGGCGGAGCCGGATTTCACGGCGGCCACAAACACGTAGAACTTGCCGAAGAAGCCGGCCAGCGGCGGGATGCCAGCCGACGAAAGCAGGAAGACCATCAACGACACCGCCAGCACGGGCGAGCGTTCCTTCAGACCGGTGAAAGCTTCGAAGTCATCGCTGCCGGCGTTCTGCTCGACGACGTTCACGACCGCGAAAGCGCCCAGCGTCGCCAGCGCGTAGGTGACGGCGTAATAGACGACGGACGAAAGACCTTCCGGGCTGTTGGCCATGATACCCACCAGCGCGTACCCGGCGTGCGCAATGGCCGAGTAGGCAAGCAAGCGTTTCACGCTGGTTTGATTCAGCGCGACGAGATTGCCGATCACGATGCTCAGCGCGGCGAAGATCGCGAGCACGGGTTGCCAGCCGCTCTTGAAATGGCCCCAACCGGCATCGCCCGCGTGCGCGCCGAAGCCGATCAGCAGCACGTTGGCGAGCACGTAGAAGCTGGCCACCTTCGAACCGGAGGCGATGAACGCCGCTGCCGGCGTGGGCGCGCCTTGATAGGCGTCCGGCGCCCAGAGATGAAATGGCGCGACGGCGATCTTAAAGCCGAAACCGACGAGCGTCATCACCAGCGCCACGTAGAGCAACAGGTCGGGTTGTCGGTCCGCCATCGCCGTCGCGATGCCCGCCAGGCTGAGCTGCCCCGTCAGGCCATAGACGAGGCTCAAGCCGAACAACGTGAACGCCGCCGCCATGCCGCCGAACAGGAAGTACTTCAGCGCCGCCTCAGCCGAGTGCCGGCTCTCCTTGTTGAACGCGACCAGCACGTAGAGCGACAGGCTGAACAATTCGAGCGCGACGAAGATCATCAGCAGGTGCTGCGCGCTGGCCAGGAAGAGCATGCCGACCGTCGCCAGCAGGAGCAGCGCAAAGTATTCGCCGATGTGCCGCGTGAACGGCGTACGCCAGGAGATCAGCGCGGTCAAGGCCGTCAGCCCCAGCAGGCACTGCTTCACAAGTGTCGTGGTGGGATTCATCACGAGCATTCCATCGAGGATGCCGCCGGTTTGGGGAATCACTTGCAGCCAGGCGATCCCGATCACGCAGAAGATCGCCGTCGTGCTCGCGAGAAACGCGCTGCGGAAATCGGCCGGATGCTCGCGCAACTGGACAAGATCGAGGAACAGCACGAACAACACGCCGATCACCAGCACCGTTTCCGGCACGGCCAGCTTGAAGACCTCGAAGTAGCTGAACTCGTTCACAAGCCCACCCCTTTCTTCAGTCCCTCGAACAAGGGCGACTCAAACGCCGGCCCAATCCAATCGAGCAGGAGTCGCGGGTAAAGGCCAACTCCGAGCGTGCAGCCCAGCAAGATAAAGGTGCCCAGCTTCTCCGGGAACGAGATCGGCGGAAGTTTTTCCATGGTCAATTCCGCGTGCGCCCGATCAGCCTTGTCGGGATAAAATGCTTTCTGTACGGCGCGCAGTGTGTAGGCGACACCGATCACAATGCCGACGCCGGCCAGCAAGGCGTAAGCGGGAAAGCCGTGCCACGCACCGATCAACACCTGGACCTCGGCGATGAAGCCGCTAAAGCCAGGCATGCCCATCGACGCAAAGCCGGCGATGACAAAGACGGCCGCGGCGAACGGCAGCGTCTTCTCCAATTGCATCAGCTCCAGTTCATCCAGCATCCGCGTATGCGTGCGATCGTAGATCATGCGGCCGACGACACCGAACAACAGGCCCGCGATGACGCCGTGCGAAAACATCTGGAGCACCGCGCCGTTGAGCCCGGTCTGGCTGAGGGCCAGCAACCCAAGCAATACAAAGCCCATGTTGCTCACGCTTGAGTAGCCGATCACGAATTTGAAATCTTTCTGCGTCAGCGCGACCAACGCGCCATAGACGATACCGGTCACCGCGAGTGCGCCGAGATACGGCGACCAGAGTTGCAAGCCGAGCGGGAACAGCGTCATCGCCACGCGCAAACACCCATACGCACCCAGCTTCATCACCACGCCGGCCAGGAGCATCGAGACGGCCGTCGGCGCGGCGACGTGGCCAGTGGGAGCCCACGTGTGAAACGGCCACATGCCCGCCAGCACCGCGAAGCCGACGAAGACGAGCGGGAACAGCCAGCCTTGCTGGGCGGCGGTGAAGTTGTGCTTGGCCAGTTCGAGGAGGCTGAACGAGTTCGCCCCGGACGCCACGTAGGCGGCGATCACGCCGATGAGCACCAGCGCGCTGCCGGCGAACGAGTAGATCGCCAGCTTCATCGCGCCGTACTCGCGGTTGGTCGAGCCCCACGCCGCGATCAGGAAATACTTGGGCACAATGGCGATCTCGTAGAACACGAAAAGCAGGAACAGGTCGAAGCTGAGAAACACGCCGTAGCAACCGCCGATCAACGCGAAGTAGTAGGCGAAGAATTCCTTGGGGCTGCGCTCGATGTTCCAAGAAAACAGGACACCGACCAACGCCGCGACGCCGGTCAACAGCACAAGCGTGAGTCCAATGCCGTCCACGGCGAGGTGATAGTTGATGCCGAGCGCCGGCACCCAGGGTTCGTCAACGAGCGCGACGACGCCACCGGTCGCTTCAAAACCCAGCGCCGCCGACAGGCCACAAGCCAACCCCAGCGCCGAAGTCGCCAGCGCCGTCCAACGTGCGAGGCCGGGCCGATCCTTCGGCAGGCACATCAGCACGGCCATGCCGAGGAAGGAGAAGTATATGGTCCAGGTCAACATGTCAGAGGCGGAAGGCCAGCGCCTTCATCGTTTCGTTGATCAACCCGACGACCGACTGCGGCCAGACGCCGATGATAAACATCAGCACGGTGGCGGGCAGCATGATCCAAGTCTCGGTGATGGTGAGATCGGAAAAGCCCTTCCAGCGCTCGTTGAGCGCGCCGCTAAAAACCTTTTGCAGGATGTTCAACAGGAACCACGCAGTCAGCAGCAGGCCCGGCGTCGCGAGCACGGCGGCCCACGAACTCAGCGCGAAAACGCCTTTGAAGATCAGGAACTCGCCGACAAACCCATTGAGTCCCGGCAAGCCCAGCGACGCGAAGAGCGAGATCCCCATGAAGCCGGTGAACACGGGCGCGACTTTGCGCAGGCCGCCAAAGTCGTCGAGGCCGCGCACGCCGTCCGAACGGCGTTCGATCAACGCCACGAAACCAAACAACGCCGCCGCCGTGAGGCCGTGGTTGAACATCTGGAGCACCGCGCCATTCAACGCCGCCGAGCGCTCGACAAACAGGCGGGCGGTGTCGATGTCCGAGGCCGCCGTCGCAAACACGGCCAGCGCGACATAACCCAGGTGGTTGATCGACGAGTAGGCGAGCAGGCGCTTGAGATCCTTCTGCATGAGCGCTGCTGCCGCGCTGAAAACGATGCTGGCGACAGCCAGCAGCAGCAACGGCGTGAGTACCGCGCGAATTTCGTTCGGGAAGATCGGCAGGAGAATTCGCAGCAGACCGTAGGCGCCCATCTTCGACATTGCGCCGGTGAGGAGCATCGTCACGGGCGTCGGCGCTTCGGAGTAGGTCGCCGGCAGCCAGGTGTGAAACGGCCAGATCGGCAACTTCACGGCGAAGCCCAGAAAGGCAAGGAGGAAGATGAACACCGCCAGTCCGCGCTCGGTGGTGAAAGTTTCAAAGAAGCCCAGGCTTACGGATAGCGCCGATGACAACTGACCGTTGCGACCGTACTCCGCGAGCTCCGCAAAGTTGAACCGATGATCGATGGGCAGTTTGCCTGCCGCAAGGTAGAGCGCCAGAAACGCCAGCAGCAGGGCGATGCTTCCCACCATCGTGTAGATGAAGAACTGGAGCGCGGCGCGATCGGCCTTCGGCCCGCCCCAGCCTTTGATCAGGAAGAAAGCCGGGATGAGCGCTAGCTCCCAAAAGAGGAACCAATGGACAAAGTCCTGCGCCGTGAAGGTGCCGAACAATCCACTCTGGAGAAACAGGATCAGCGCATAGTAACCCCGGCCTTCGTCGCCGCGCGAGAGCAACAGCGCGAACGGCACGAGCAACGCCGCGAGGATCACCATCAGTAAACCGAGGCCGTCGATGCCGACGTGATACTCAACGCTGAGCGACGGGATCCAGGCCAGCCGCTGAACGAACTGGAGGTCGGCCGTGCGCCCATCAAAGTTGAGCCAGAGGAATCCCGCTATTGCGAGTGGCACGATCGCGATGATGAGCGCCGTCAACCGATGCAGCGCGCGGTCGGCATGTTCGATGGTCAGCATCAGCAAAGCGCCGAACAACGGCAGCAACGTGATTGCCGTGAGCCAGGGAAAGTCGGTCATCGGCCACCTCCCCACGCCAGGACCAGCACCACGACGACGAGCGCGACACCAAAGACGCGGAGATAACTTTGCACCTGGCCGCTTTGCCAGCCGCCAAGTTTACCGCCGCCTTGTTTCAAACCCCGACAGCCGAGGTCGAAACCCAGATTGACCAAGTACTCGTCCGCCATGCGCGCCGCCCACGCGAATCCCGTGGTGATCAACCCCGTGAAATAGACGACACCGCCCAGGACTCGCTGATCGAGCCACTCGGCAAACCTCGCGAAGTCGCCGGCCCACTTGATCACACTCAGTTCATAAAGCTCATCGATGAAGAAGCGCGCCTTCGCCCAGCCAAACACCTCGGCGTTCTTGCGTTCGAGCGGATCGGGTTCGTCCGCGCGTTGATGCGAGATGAGGCCGTAATACCACCAGCCGGCAATGACGCCACCAAACACAATCACCGCCGAAAGCAGCATCATCGGGATGGCGTGCGTGAACTCGTGGAAGCCGAAGTGCGCGGCGCGCCCTTCCAGCCAGCTTTGCAGCCACGGATAGAGCGGCGTGCCAAAGAACCCGAGGACTATGGCGAAGCCCGCGAGAATGATCAGCGGCCGCGTCATGACGGGTGGACTCTCATGCGGGTCGTGCGCCTGCGCCTCGGCGGGTGACTCATGCTTCGTGTGGTGCGCACCCCGATATTCGCCAGAGAACACGTAGAACATCTGCCGCGTCATGTAAAAGGCCGTGAGGAAAGCGCCAGCCACGCCCATGAGGAACGGCCACTTCGACGGCCCGAACGCCCACGCGGAATGGAGAATCTCGTCCTTGCTCCAGAAGCCGGAGAACACCAGCGGGAAACCGGCGAGTGCTAACATGCCGATGGTGTAGCAAGCAAAGGTCACGGGCATGAACTTCGCCACGCCGCCCATCTTGCGGATGTCCTGTTCCTCGTGGCAGCCGTGAATGATCGAGCCGGAGCCCAGGAACAGCAGCGCCTTGAAGAACGCGTGCGTGAGCAGATGAAACATCGCGACGGCCACGCCGCCCGTGCCGAGGCCGATGAACATGAAACCAAGCTGGGACACGGTGGAGTACGCGAGGATGCGCTTGATGTCGTATTGGCCGACGGCGATCAACGCCGCGAACAACGCGGTGATCGCACCGATCCACGTGATGACTTGCAGCGCGGTCGAAACGCCTTCGCCCCCCAGCGGTTGGATTTCGAGCAACGGATGGATGCGGGCCATCAAGAATACACCGGCCGCGACCATCGTCGCGGCGTGGATAAGCGCGCTGACGGGCGTGGGGCCTTCCATCGCGTCCGGCAGCCAGACGTGAAGCGGAAATTGACCTGACTTGCCGACCGCGCCGCAAAAGATCAGCAGCGAGATCGCGGTCGAAAGCAGCATGCCCGCGCCGACCGTGCCCGTGACGAGCCTGGTCAGCGCGGATTGTTCGAGACAGCCGTTGCCGCCGTCGTAGAAGAGCAGCGTGCCGGTGTCGGCATAGAGCCAGACCATGCCAAGCAGGAAGCCAATGTCGCCGATGCGCGTCGTCATGAAGGCCTTTTTCGCGGCGGCGGCGGCGGATGGTTTGTGGAACCAGAAACCAATCAGCAGGTAGGACGCGAGGCCGACCAACTCCCAGCACATGAAGAGCAGCAGCAGGTTGTTCGCGATGATCAGCCCGAGCATCGCGGCGGCGAACAGCGACAGGAAACAAAAGAAGCGCAGGTAGTTTTCGTCATGTGCCATGTAGCCGATGCTGAAGATGAAGATCAACCCGCCGACGAATGTGACCATCACCAGCATCGCGGCGGTCAACGGATCGAGCACCCAGCCGAGTTGCAGGTGAGTGTCGCCGAGGGACAGCCAGTTGAAGTTGAAGGCCTCGCGATAGCCGGGTTGCCCAAGCGTTTCCGCCAACGCTATGAGCGAAAGCAGGAAAGCGATGGCCATCGCACCAATCGCGATTGGCGCCGCGTGGATCCGCTCTTCCTTGCGTTGGATCGCGAGCAAGCCCGCCGCGAGCAGCGGCAACGCAGGGATCAGCCAGAGATGTTGGACAATGAGCGACATGGCTATCCCTTCAACTCCTTCACTTCATCGACATTCGAGGTCTTGTAGTGCCGGTAGATCGCGATGATCAGAGCGAGGCCGACGGCGGCTTCAGCGGCGGCGATGGCGATCGAGAAGATGACGAACATCACCCCGTCGATGGCGGCGGCGTTCGGGTTGAACCGCCAGAAGGCGATGAAGTTCAGGTTGGCGGCGTTGAGCATTAGCTCGATGCCGACCAGCACGAGGATCGCGTTCCGCCGGGTCAAGGCGCCGGCCAGGCCGACGCAGAACAGCAATGCGGCGATCAAGAGGTAGGCCTGGAGTTCGGTCATTTCCGATCTCCTTCCTGCCAGGCGATGATCACCGCGCCGAGCATCGCGGCGGTGAGCAACAAGCCGATGACTTCCAGCGGCAGCACGTAGCGCGTCATTAACTCGATGCCGATCTGCTTCACGGGCGCCGTCTTTTCAGCCAGGGCCACGCTCGTGAGGTCTTTGCTGCCGACAATGGCCACGGCGAGACTGCCGAACACCGCAATGGCGATGGCGAGACCGATCCACCATTGCGAATTGAGAAACGGCTTCGGCTCAACACCACCGCTGCGCGTGAGCAGGATGGCGAACACGATCAGGATCGCGACCGCGCCGACATAGACGAGGATCTGCGCGAACCCGACGAACTCCGCGCCGAGCCGCAGGAACAACATCGCCACGCCCACGAAGCTCACGGCCAGGGACAGCACGCAATGAATGAGATTGCGCAACGTCATCGCCGCCACCGCACCAGCGACAGTCAGGACTCCGAGGATGAAGAGAGGAAAGCTCATAGAGCAACGGAGTGCTGGAGTGCTGGAGTGCTGGAGTGACTGCTCTCCAATTCTCCAATACTCCGATACTCCATTCGGCTGTTAGTCCGCATAACGATACTCCCGTTTGGCCCAGTGACGGGCTTTGAACAATCCACGACTGAGCGCCAGGTAAGGCGCGACGATCAGGCCACCGCAGATCAGCCAGCCCACCCAACCGCCGCCGACGAAACGCCAAAGCCCCGCAGCCACGACGACGAGGAGCGACATCGGCAACATGAATTTCCAAGCGAAGTTCATCAGTTGATCCATGCGCAGGCGGGGCATGGTGCCGCGCACCCAGATGAACATCGCGATCATGACCAGCAGCTTGCCGACAAACCAGACCAGGCCCGGCACCCAGCCTTCCAGAAACGCAAACGGCGCATGGTAGCCGCCGAGGAATAATGAGATGGCCAGCCCGCCCATCGCGAACATGCCGAGGTATTCCGCCATGAAGAACAGCGCGTACTTGAAGCCAGAATATTCGATCAGGTGCCCGGCGATGATCTCGGACTCGCCTTCCGGGATGTCGAACGGCGAGCGGTTGGCCTCGGCCAGTGACGCGATAAAAAACAGAATGAAACCCGCGATGCCCCACGGCGTGAACACATGCCAGTGGGCGAGTCCGCCCGCCTGCGCGTCCACGATAGCGACCAGTGAGAGTGAACCCACCGCCATGATCACGCTGAAGGTCGAGATGATGAGCGGCAGTTCGTAGCTGATCATCTGGGCGATGGCGCGCATCGAGCCGAGCAAAGCGTATTTGTTGCGGCTCGCCCAACCGGCACAGAAGACCAGCAACTCCGTCGAAGCGCCGATGGCGAAGAAGAACAGCAGGCCGGCATCGAGGTTGATCGGCACCATGCCATCGCCGTAGGGGATCACCGAGAAGGCGAGGAACGCCGGCACTAGCAACGCCACGGGCGCTATGAAATGCAGCACCTTGTCGGCATTGCGCGGCACGATGTCTTCCTTGATCAGCATCTTGATCCCATCCGCCATGGGCTGGCCGAGTCCATACAATTTCCAAGGCAGAAACGGCAGGCCGACACGGTTCGGCCCCATGCGATTCTGGATCCGGCCAAGTCCCTTGCGTTCGAGCCAGGTGGACAGCGCGAAGAGCGTGGCAAAGCCGATGGTGATGGGCGCGATCGTGAGCAAGATGGATAGGCCGCCAGTGATCACGTCTTGCCAGGCCACCGGAAGGAAATGAACCAGCCAGGCAATGACCGCGTGCTTGCCGTCGACCAGGAACTGGTCGGCATTGGCGAGGATGGGTGCGGCGAGCGACGTCAGGCTCATGAACGGGCGCAGTTTTTACGATGCGACCGGAGCTGTCGAGGCGGGAGTTGGCGGGGGTGGTTCCGATTTTGGCTTTGCCGCCTCGGCCGCCGCGGCTTTGGCCTTCGACTCGGCATCCGCCTTCGCTTTCGCCGCAGCTTTGACCGACGCGTCCGCGCGCCGGTCATCAATCTCCTTCGCCATCGTGGGATGAATCTTCTGGAGATGACTGTTCGGCTTGGCGAGCTGTTCCCTATTTGCGAGCAGACCGCCGAAACGATCCGCAGTGGCGATCTCGAACTCGGTGTCCATGAAGATCGCCTCGAACGGGCAGACCTCGGCGCAGATGCCGCAGCTCATGCAGACCGAGAGATCAATGTCGAAGGTCGCGGGATAAATCTGCGGTTTGCCGAGGAAGTCCGGCTTCTTGTCCTTGCTCTTGACGATGTAGATGCACTTGGGCGGACACTCCTTCTCACAAATCTGGCAGGAGACGCAGCGCAAGCCTTTGTCAGGATCTTCGCCGTCGAAGACGAGGATCGGAAACTGGCGGGTGTTCTCTTTGAGCTGCGCGGGCACCTCGGGATACTCCTGCGTGGGCAGGCGGTCCTTGTCAACGTAGCTGCCGAAAAAGTTCCGGGCGGTTTCGCCCATGCCTTTGATGAGTCCGGTGCCGAGCATATCGTTGGCGCGAATCTACGCGAATGGCCGCGAATGCAAATCCTGAATTTTTGAAAGGCGCATTTCAGCAGAGCGGCCTGATTCGGGCAGCTGGAAGAATGATCCGCATTTGGAATTGTAGCACCTTCAGGCGCCCGCTAGCGTTTAGGCGCACAGAGTAGTGGACCTTGTTCAACCCATCAGCCTATGAAACTCAAGAATCGCCTCCTGCTGCCAGTCACTTGCGGGCTGTCGGCTCTGCTGTGCCTCGCCGGTTGCGGCCAGAAGCCGGCCCAGGAATCCGCCGGAGCCGCTCCCGATGGCTCGAATTCAAGGGGTGGCAATCTGTCGATTGTCGCCGGATCCGAGAACAAATCACTGGAGCCCATTGTCCAGGAGTTCGCCCGTCGGCGCGGCGTGGGTGTCAGCATGGCCTACATGGGCAGCGTCGAAATCGGCCACGAGCTGGCCAAGGGAACGCAATGTCAGTTTGATTCCGTGTGGCCAGCCGCTTCCCTCTGGATCGACCTCTTTGACCTGTCCAGGGTGACGCGCTCGTCGGAAAGCATCATGCGGACGCCCGTGGTGTTCGCTGTCAAAAAGCCCGTCGCGGAAGCCCTCGGCTGGATCGGCAAGGAGGTGCGGGTGATGGACATTCTCAACGCCGCCGAGGCGCGCAAGGTGCGCTTCGCGATGACCTCCGCCTCCCAATCCAACTCCGGGGCCTCCGCCTATCTCGGATTTCTCACGGCGTTCGCAGGGAGTCCGGACGTCTTGACCTCCGAACACTTGAAGGACGACAAACTCAGGGTGCTGATCAAGAAGTTTCTGAGCTCGGCGAACCGATCCTCCGGCAGCTCCGGCTTTCTGAAAGACCTGATGGTCGAGCGCTATGAACTGCTCGACGCGATGGTCAACTACGAGGCCATGGTGATCGAGGCGAACGAAGCGCTGGTGGCGCAAGGCAAGGAACCGCTTTACGTGATTTATCCGGTGGATGGTCTCACAATCGCGGACAGCCCGCTGGCCTTTGTGGACCGGGGCGACAAGTCGAAGGAACAACTTTTCAAGGAGCTGCAACAGTATCTGTTGTCGCCCGATGTGCAGCGTCAAATTCAAGCCAAAGGCCGACGCACTGGCCTGATTGGCATGGGCAGTGAAACGGCGGATACACGGGTATTCAAACCCGAGTGGGGTATCGACCTCGCGCGCGTCATCACTCCGGTCCGGATGCCGGGCGGCCCTGTCATTCGCGAAGCTCTCGAGCTGTATCAAGTCGCTTTCCGCAAACCGTCCTGCACGTTCTTCGTGTTGGATTTCTCCGGCTCCATGCGGGGCAAGGGCGAAGAACAGGTGAAGGAAGCCATGCGCACCCTGCTCACCCCCGCCATCGCTTCCCGTTACCTGCTCCAACTGTCGCCCGAGGACGTCACGGTGGTCATGCCCTACAGCGACGGCGTCATCGCCGAATGGGTCGCGCAAGGAAACGATCCCATGGCATTGGACGAACTTCTGGCAAAGATCGAAAGCCAGGGTCCGATGGCCGGCACCTACACCCACAAGGCGCTGCTCCAGGCGTTGGAGCGGGCGAAGACCTACGCCAGCACCGGCAAGTATCACACCTCGGTCATCCTCATGAGCGACGGCGTGGCGACCGACTCACTGGACGAATTCAATCAGACGATCGACCGCCAGCGGATCGGCCGCGATATCCCAATCTATTCCGTGCTGTTCGGCGAAGCGAAGGAACGCGACATGAAAGCGCTCGCCGACAGCATGGCGGGACGGATGTTTGATGGCCGGAAGGACATGGCCAAAGCGTTTCGCGAAGCCAAGGGATACAACTGACCAAACAGCGCCCCACCCATGAAGACCGCTCCGCGCGAAATTCTCCGAGGCCTGGCCGGCGGCGTTGGTTTTGTGATCGCGATCAGCCTGCTGGCGATGCCGTGGTGGCTCGCGGCAGTCCTTGGCTTGGGGCTTTATGCCGGCACCTCTCTACTACTGCCACCGCCGCCGCGCCGGGAACAGGACTGGGTCGCGCTCGGCTTTTCTCCGGAAGATCGGGACCAGTTTCTCGCGCGTTGCCGGACCAGCGCGGCAGAAATGAAGCAGGTTATAGGACGGCTCGCGGCTGGGGATTTTCGCCAGCGCGTGGAAAACCTGACGCGGACGGCCGGCAGCCTCGCTGACTATTTGGAGAAGAAACCCGAGAGCATGCTGCTGGCAAATTCCATTCCGCAGAACCTGGAGCATCTCGTCAAAATGCTGCGGCAGTATGTCGAACTGAGCGAGTATCCCGTGCGCGCTGCCACGGTCGCCGAAGCACTCCGCAGCGTGGAAGGCACCGTGGGGAATGTTTGCGTCGCCTTCGACGGAATCTACCACCAACTGCTGAGCAACGACGTGGCCGCGCTCAAAGCCTCGGCGAGTTCGCTGGAATTCCTGCTCGGCGTGGATTCGGAACTCGCGACCTCGATACCCGAACGCAAGATCCTGGAGTTTCCAGACTCAACTGCTTCATCCCAGAAATCGGCGCCCGGCCGTCCGCGACAAATGGAGAAACCACTATGAAAACCGCGTTTGGACGAATCCTTGGAATCCTGATCTTCGTCGGCATCGCTGGCATCGCGATCGGCTGGAAGTATTTAAACCGCCCACCCGAACAGGCGAAAGCAGCGGTGGGCGCACCCGTCACGCTGTCCGGCAAGATCGGCGGCGAAAAGGCGGGCTTCGTCGAGGACCCGGAAGTCAAGGGGCTCCTGGGACGGTACCAAATCACTCTCGACGCCAAGAAGGCCGGATCAGTGGAGCTGGTGCGCGGGCCCACCGCCGGCCTTAATTTTCTCTGGCCAGCCAACCAGGTGAATCTGGAAAGCTTCATGGAACTGGGCGGCGACCCCGCGCAGACTGAGGAGATCTTCCATTCGCCACTCGTGTTCTACGCCTGGGACATCATCGCCGATGCGCTCGTGACCAACGGCATCGTGGAGAAAGTCGGTGCGACCTACTTCGTCACCGATCTCGCCAAACTCGTCGACCTCGTGGATCAGAAGAAGAAGTGGGCAGACCTCGGCCTGTCGCAGTACTACTCGGCCGTTCTGATTCACACGACCGATCCGGCGCGCAGCAATTCCGGCAACACCTGGGCGGCCCTGCTGGCCAGCACCTACAACGGCGGTGACGTGCTCACGGCCGACAAAGCGGACGTGATCCTGCCGAAGCTCAAAACCTTCTTCGACCGGCTGGGGTTCATGGAGGCGAGCAGCGGCACCCTTTTCGACAAGTTCCTCAAGCAAGGTGCGGGCGCCTATCCCATCATCGTGGCCTACGAGAACCAGTTGCTGGAATTCGCCGCCGAACACCGCGAGCTGATCGAGCCCGTCCGCAACAAGCTGCGCATCCTCTATCCCCGGCCCACGGTCTGGGCCAGCCATCCGTTGATCGCCCTGGACGGCAGCGGCAAGCGCCTGATCGCCGCCTTCAAAGATCCGGAGATTCAAAAGCTGGCGTGGGAACGTCACGGCTTCCGGGGCGGCTTGTTAGAACCTGTCTGAAAAAGGGCGGTGGCGTTGGAAATCAGGCGAGGCGGCGGAGCATGAGGCGCAACAGGGCCAGGAAGATGAAGCCGGTGGCGCTGGTTTCGGTCTCCTCGTAGTCGCGCACCAGGCGGCGGTGTTGCA
>JANLTG010000023.1:0-79585 GCA_031362805.1 bacterium | reverse complement strand
CCGGCCGCCGCGAGATCGGTCACGGTGCGCTCGCGGAGCGCTCGATCGAGCCGATGCTGCCGATGAACGAGTATCCGTATGCCGTCCGTATCACCAGCGAGATCATGGAGTCCAACGGCTCGACCTCGATGGCCAGCGTTTGCTCCGGTTCCCTCGCCTTGATGGACGCGGGCGTCCCGCTCAAGCGCCACGTGGGCGGTATCTCCGTCGGCATCTGCGCCGAGTACAATTCCGCGAAGGAGATTTCCCGCTACCAGCTGCTTACCGACATCATCGGCTGGGAAGACGCGTTCTGCGACATGGATTGCAAGATCGCCGGCACGGAACTGGGCATCACCGGTTTCCAGCTTGATCTCAAGTTGAAGGGTTTGCCGCATAAGATCATGACCGAGGCGCTCGCGCAGGCGAAGATCGCGCGCTTGAAAATCATCGATCACATGAAGAGCGTGATTCCCGCGCCGCGGGCCGAGATCAGCAAGTACGCGCCGCGCATCAAGACCGTGAAGATCAACCCCGAGAAGATCGGCATGTTGATCGGACCCGGCGGCAAGAACATCAAGCGCTTGGTCGAAGAATCCGGCTGCGAGATCAACATCGAGGATGATGGCTCGGTCCATATTTACTCCGTGTCCGGCGAGGGCATGGACATCGCCCTGCGCGAGATCGAAGGCATGACGGCCGAGGCCGAGATCGGCAAGATCTACAAGGGCAAGGTTGTCACCCTCAAGGAATTCGGCGCCTTCGTGGAATTCCTGCCGGGCAAGGATGGCCTCTGCCACATCAGCGAGCTGGCGAACTTCCGCGTCAAGCGGACCGAAGACATCGTGAAGATGGGTGACGATATCTGGGTCAAGTGCCTGGGTGTCGACGAGAAGGGCCGCGTGAAGCTCTCGCGCCGGGCGGCGATGGCCGAGCTCGACGAAAAAGAGGGTGGCAAAGAAGCCGCTCCGGCCGACGCCCACTAAACTGAAGTAAGTTTCTGAACAGGCGCGAATCCCGCAAGGGGTTCGCGCTTTTTTGTGACCGGATCACGAACAGCCTTCCCCAAGCTTGCCAAGCCAGCGGACCACCGGCTTTAATCCGCGCGTGCCTTCTCAGCAGACACTGAAGCAACCGGTGAGTTACGCCGGAACCGGACTCCATAGTGGTAACAAAGTCAGCCTGCGCATGCTTCCCGCCCCCGCCGGGAGCGGTATTCGTTTTCGGCGCGTGGATCTCGAAGGGCAGCCCGAGATCGAGGCGCGCATCGAAAATGTCACGGAAACCAACCGGTCAACCACCATTGCCAAGGGCAACACCAAGGTGCAGACCGTTGAACATGTGCTCGCGGCCCTGACTGGTTGCGGCGTGACCAACGCCTTGGTTGAGCTGGATGCCAATGAACCGCCGATTGCTGACGGCAGCGCGCGCGATTTCACGCGGCTGATACAAAAAGCCGGACTCGAACTTCAGACGGATCCGATCGAGCCGATCGTCATCACGACGCCGCTCGAATTGCAAATCGGTGAGTCGCGCATGACGGTGTTTCCTTACGACGGGTTCAAGATCACCTGCACGAGCGCGGACAAGGGCGGCCGGTTCACGCAATACTACAGCGTCGAGGTGAATCCCGAGACGTGGGCTAGGGAGCTCTCGGCGGCGCGGACGTTCTGCTTTTTCGAAGAGATCGAATACCTCTTCAACAATGGCTTGATCAAGGGCGGCAGCTTGGAAAACGCCGTGATCATCCGCGATGACGCGGTCCTGACCAACGAGCCGCTGCGCTATCCGGAAGAATTCGTCCGGCACAAAATGCTCGATATTGTCGGTGACCTGACGCTGCTGGGGCGTCCCTTGCGCGGCCATGTCACGGCTTCGCGTCCGAGTCACGGCGCCAATTGCGAGCTCGCCCGGCTGATCACGGCGCAGGTGCGCAAAGCGCAGGTCGCCGTCGAAACCTTCACCCCGCCGCCCGAAACGACTGCTCCCTCCCCCAAACCGACCAAACCAACCATGAGCAACGAAACCAAGCTCACCGAGGGCCTCATTCAGGACGGCATGACGTTGGACGTGATGCAGATCATGAAGTTGCTGCCGCACCGTTATCCCTTCTTGATGGTGGACAAGGTAACGAGCATCGCCGGCAACAAAATCATTGCGCAGAAGAATGTCTCCATCAACGAACCGTATTTCCAGGGACATTTTCAAGGTCATCCCATCATGCCGGGCGTGTTGCAACTCGAAGGCATCGCCCAGGTCGCCGGGTTGCTGATGATGCGCCAGGCTGAGAACGCCGGCAAAGTCGCGTACTTCATGTCGGCGAATGACGTGAAGTGGCGCCGCCCGGTTCGCCCGGGTGATGTGCTCATGATTGAAGTCGAACTCACCAAGAACCGGGGCAAGATCGGCAAGGCCTACGGCATCTGTCGCGTCGATGGCGTGGTGGTCAGCGAGGCGCAGGTCACCTTCACGCTGGTGGACAGCTAACTCGGCGCAGCCCCCGACCCATCGTCCGCGAACCCCATGATTCATCCCTCCGCCATCATTCATCCCGGCGCGCAAATCGGCGCGAACTGCGCGATCGGACCGTACTGCGTCATCGGCGAACATGTGGTGTTGGGTGCGGGCAACCGGCTGCATTCGCATATCGTCGTGGACGGCCACACGGTCATCGGCAACGAGAACGAGATCTTCCCTTTCACCACCGTCGGGGTGCGTTCACAGGATTTGAAATGGGCGGGTGGGACGACGTGGACGCGCATCGGCGATCACAACACGTTTCGTGAACACGTTGAGATTCACAGCGCGACGGGCGAGGGGGAAGCAACGGTGATTGGCTCGCATAACAACCTCCTTGCCGGCTCGCACATTGCCCACAACTGCATCCTGCAGAACCACACCATTCTTAGCAGCGCCGGCCTCGCGGGGCACGTGCTGGTCGAAGACCATGCGATTGTCGCCGGCAAGTCCAACGTGCATCAGTTCTGCCGGGTCGGCACGATGTCCATCATCGGCGGGATGTCGAAGGTGGTGCAGGACGTCCCGCCGTACATGATGATCGACGGGAATCCGGCCGTGACGCGGACGGTCAACAAGCTCGGGCTCGAACGTAACGGAGTGAGCGAGGAAGCCCAAAAGGCGTTGCGCCAGGCGTTCAAGATATTGTTCAAGGAAAAGCTCACCATCTCCAACGCGCTGCTGAAGATCGAAGCCGAGCTGCCCCCGTTGCCCGAGATCCTGCGGCTCGCCGAGTTCACCCGGACGAGCGAGCGCGGCCTGTGCAAGTGACGGTCTTTCGCAACCGGCCATTTGACATCGGCACCGGTGATTTCATAGTCCGCCCATGCTTTCGACTCGAGTTGCCACCACCTCGCTTGCACTTTTTCTTGCTTGCGCAGGAGCGTTGATCGGCGGCTTGGGTGTCGGAAGTTTGCGCGCCGAGTTGCGCGAGGTGACGGCGAGCGCGTCCACCACGGCGACGGGGCATTCACCCATCAACGCGCGGGACGGGGAGCGTTTTGGAATCGAGCCGGCGAATTCCTGGCGGGGCGCGAGCGGGCAGGGGATCTGGTGGTGGGAAGCCAAGTTCGCCAGGCCCGAGTCCATCGGTGCGATCTTGCAGATCACTGGCGATCACGACTTCGTCCACCGCAACGCTCCTCGCAGCTACGTCTGGCAGGTGTCGGACGATGAGCTTAATTGGCGCGATCTTACGGAAACGCGGCAGACCAACGACGCGCGAAGCTTCCGAGTGCTGCGCTTGAAGAAGGTTGAAACGGTTCGCGCCATCCGCCTGCGGATCGATGGCGTGGTGGGCGACGCACCGGTGCTGCGCGAGATTGAGTTGTTCCCCAAGACCGACGCGGCCATTGCGTTCCCCGACTGGATCGTCGCCGTCAACACCACGCACGACGGCGCGCTGCCGGGGCACGGCCAGGAGTTCCTACCGCTGGCGAAGTCGTGCGACGGCTGGGCGGCGCTTCAGGCGCAGCAGGTCTGGCTCGACACGTTCACGCCGGACTTCATCGCCATCGAGCCACGTCCGTTGGCGGCGTTTCTCTCCGGCAACTTCAAGGACTGGTGCGAAGTGGATCGAAAGCTTTGGGGCGGCACCGCCGACATCTTGAAGCAGGCCAAGCTGCCGATGTGGGCCTCGTGCGGCGGCGCGCAGGGACTGGCGATCCTGGCGGAGACCGGCAGCGAGCAGCCGTGGGATTGTCCGCATTGCCGCGATCCGAGGAATCCACGCCTGCCGATCTACGGCCACATCGGGCACATAGGAACCCAATTGAAGTGTGGCGATTACTCGGCCTGCATTCACGAACGCGGTCCGCATGAAGTCGTCAAAGTCGGCAATGATCCGGTGTTCGCCGGATTGCCGGACGCGTTTCAAGTGATGGAAAGCCACTGCGGCCAGATCGAGTGGCCGCCCGCTGGCTGGTCCCTGATCGCGACGGCGGGGCAGGGGACCGTGACGAAGATGCAGTGCCTGCGTGTTGACGGCCGCCCGATCTACGCCGCGCAATTTCACATCGAGATGGCCGGGACGCCCGAGAACTCGCGCCGGATCATGGGAAATTTTCTCAAACTGGCGAGTGATTGGGGCGACCACCAAACTCGGGCGCGCTAGCGGATCGGCTCCGTAGCATCCGGGGTTACCGCCTCAACACCAGTTGATGCTCGATGCGCTGGCTTTGGAGGTAGCTCAGGCGCGGGAGCTCGGTGACGGTCGGCGACTCCGGTACTTCCCATCCAGTCGCTATTCGGCGGACTTCGGCCATGCGAGAATCACGATGCCGAGGATGATGGGAGCAAGGCCGACAATGCCGACCACCGGGATACCCCTTCTCAGCACAGCCTGTTGCGGATTCTTCGGGTCGTAATAAACTTTCACCGCATCGCCGATCGCGAACGAAGCTCCCAGGTTTTCCGCCCAACCACCGAAACAATACTGATTCGATTCATAAACCGTTCCCGCGACGGTATAGCGATAGATGTATTCTCGGTCCAACGGACGGAGCTCGCCAACGCCTTCACCGGCAAGACCTGTAACTCCTGGACTATGAAATGATTTGTCGTCGCTCTCCACCACCAGTCCCCCGGTGGTCTGCCAAAAGTAACTTCGCCACCCAACAAGCAGGTAACGTCGCTGGGTGTAGAGAAAACCCATTCCGGCGAATATCAGTGCGAGGGGAAACGCGTAGGACACGACATTGACTTATCGGGTAGCGATGGCTGTCGCAACCGAAATCAAGGCGTTGTTTGATCCTCAACGCCTCAACGCCTCAACACCAGCCGATGCTCGATCCGCTGGCTTTGGAGGTAGCTCAGGCGCGGCAACTCGGTGACGGTCGGCGACTCCGTCTCGTGCAGGATGGACTTGGCGAGGTATTGGAGGTCGCGCCGTCGCGCAAAGCGGTCACCGCTTGCTGCTGCCAGAGATCCGGGATGGTCAACTGGTTCAGCGAGGGCGGGGCGTTGAGCTGGTCTCCAAACGTCGGCACGGGCAGACGGTAGCGGAAGTTGTTGCGGGCGAAACAAACAAAATGCGCGGCGGCCAAGGCTTTACGAAGACCGGTTGCCGAACCGTTCCGGAGTTGCGATGCCCAAAGTCTTCATCGACACTCGGCCCGTGCCGTCGAACGAACGAAAACTCTGGATCGAAGCGGGCCGCAACGTCGGCGCGGTCTTGGGACTTGCCGGAGTGATCTGGGTTCTTAGCTTCGTCTTTCTCGACGAACCGCTGTTTCAAGTCGTCGCGCTGATATTGCTGGGCGGGGGGTTGCTGATCGGCGGCGCCAAGCCCGCTGGCTTTCCCAGCCGATATCCCAAACTGGTTCGTGGTCTGGTTGCAGGTGGATTGATGGCCTTGGCCGTCTGGCAATGGCTGCCGCCGCGACCGGAGGCCGAAATGGTTTGGCAGCCCTATTCGGTCACGGCGCTGGAGCAGGCTGCCGCCGAGGGTCGGCCCGTCATGATCGACTTCTTCGCTGAATGGTGTGGGCCGTGTCACGACCTGGACCGGCGGGTGTTTGGCCGGAAAGAAGTGGTGGCAGCGGCGGAACGTTTCGTGAAGTTGCGCGCGGATATGACCGACCAGACCTCCGTGGCAAATGCGGCCATCGCTGAGCGGCACGCGATTGCTGCGTTTCCCACGGTCATCTTCATTGGCGGTGATGGCCGCGAGCGCCCCTTGACGCGGTTGGTGGGAGTTGAATCAGCCAAAAGTTTCGTAGCCCGCTTGCGCGCCATTCCTTGAGGCGAGGTTCCACCGCAAGAAACTACGAACTCGTTACCCAAAGCGCCGGGCGGGACTTGAATCTGATCATTTCCAGCTGGGTGTGCGTCGAGACGCGCATGGTCAGAACGGCGGGGAACTGTTAGACCGGCAACATTCCCCCGGGTCGGCGGCCGTTTTTATTGGCGGGAATGGTTCAAGTGGATAGCCTTCGCGCATTCCTCAAACCGATCACGCTCCGAGTGCCGCCGGCCCACTAACCAGAACCAAGTTTATGAAATCTTTGGCCGCCCCAAACCGTCCTATGTCGAAGTTCCCTGTCCGCAGCCCGCTCCAACCATTGATGTCTATGAATACCAAGCCGACCGGCCTGGGCCTTTTGTGGCTCGGCCTTTGCCTCTGTTGCCTCTCACTCACCGCCGCCGAACCTGCCTTTCGCTTTGAAGGCGGCCTTACGGAGGGCGGCCTGCCAGCCAACGGTAATTACGACCTGACGTTCCAGCTCTTTGACGCCGTCACTGGCGGCACGAGCGCGGGCCTTCACACGGATGCGACGGTGGAAGTTACGGCCGGCGTCTATGAAGTGCTCCTGCCGTTCTCACCCACGGTGCTCAATTTCGCCAATCGCTGGATCGAGGTCGCCGCGCGTCCGGCGGGTTCTGTCAATGAGCGGACCGTGCTCTCGCCGCGCTCGTTGTTGACCGCCGTGCCCTATGCGTCGCGCGCCGCGGTGACTGATGCGGTTGTTCCGGCCGGCATCGATGCCGCCGCGCTACAAACCGGGGCGGTGACGACGGCCGCTCTCAATTCCGGGGCGGTGACGCTCGACAAGCTCAACCTGACCGGCGCGGGCGAAGGGCAATCCATTGTGCGGCGCGGCTCTTCGCTGGGCTGGGAAAATCTCTCGTTCTGGAGCCTCGCCGGCAACGCCGGCACCGTGGCAGGCACCGATTTCATCGGCACGACGGACAACCAGCCGCTCGAATTCCGCGTGAACAACCAGCGTGGCTTGCTGATCATACCCACCGCCGCCGGGGCGAATATCATTGCCGGCGCGGACAACAACCAGATCACGGCGGGCCGAGTGGCAGCGACCATCAGCGGTGGACTGGCCAATACCATTGACGGGAATTCCGCGACGATTGCGGGTGGCCAGAACAACACCGCCAGTGGCCTGGCCAGTGTGGTAAGTGGTGGCCGCGTCAACACGGCGAGTGGCTCGCGATCCGTGGTCGGCGGCGGCTCGGCCAACAATGCCACGGCGCAGTTTTCGACGGTTGGTGGTGGTAGCGTCAACACGGCGTCAGGTGCCTCGTCCACGGTGGCGGGCGGTATCGAGAATTTGGTGAGCGGCCCGATCTCCTTCGTCGGTGGCGGCAGCTCGCACCGCATCCTCGGCAGCTTTGGTGCGATCGTGGCCGGCCAGGCCAATCAGATTACCAATGATTACGGCTTCATCGGCGCCGGAGCGTTTAACCTGTCCGGAGCGGCTTATGCCCTCGTCGGCGGTGGCCGCAGCAATTCGGCGATCGGCAGCTACAGCCAGATTGCTGGCGGCGAAGGCAGCCTCGCCTCCGGAGGCTATAGTGCGGTGGGCGGCGGACGATTGAATCAAGCGACCGGCACCGATGCGGTCGTCGGCGGGGGACGCGAAAACCGAGCTCAAGGGGTCGCCACCGTCGTCTCCGGAGGCTGGCTAAACTATGCGCCCGGGAATTATTCCGTCGTCCCCGGTGGGGTTAACAACACGGCCTCGGGATTTTCCAGCTTCGCGGCCGGTCAGTTCGCCGGCGCGTTGCACAACGGCGCCTTTGTCTGGGCCGACAATTCTGGTGGTACTTTTTCAAGCACGTCGGAAAACCAGTTCTTGATTCGTGCTGAAGGCGGGGTGGGTATCGGACTCGACAATCCACAGGCCGCACTCGATGTGGCTGGGACCGTGCGGGCCAGTGCGCTTCGGCTACCGGCGGGGGCCGCCGCCGGCCGCGTGTTGACCTCGGATGCCGATGGCCTGGGCACCTGGCAGCCCGTCGCGGTGCGGTTGCAGGTCTCCTCGGCCACGCCGAACATGGTGGGCGGCGCGAACAATGTGATCTCCAACAGCGCGGTGGGCGCAACCATCTCGGGCGGCTACAGCAACCGGACGGGCCACGAGTATGCGACCATCTCGGGCGGGCGCGACAATCGCGCCTACGGGTCCAACGCCACGGTAAGTGGCGGCCGGAACAACCGCGTCGAGGGATCCTCGGGAACCATCTCCGGTGGCGAGCGCAACACGGCGCGAGACTTCGGGTCCACCGTGGCGGGTGGTGAATTCAATGTGGCCGAGGGCTACCTCTCGGTGGTTTCCGGCGGGCTGGGCAATGAAGTCAGCGGCCAGTTTTCGACGATCAGCGGCGGGATCGGCAACGTCTCGAGTGGCGAACGCACCACGGTGGGCGGCGGCAACAACAATCGCGGCGACGGTCACTACGCGGTGGCGGCCGGCGGTAACCGTAACTGGGCCACGGGCGATTACTCCGCCGTGGGGGGCGGTGACAACAACATCGCCGGCGAAGAGCATAGCACTGTGGGCGGCGGCTTTTTCAACACCGCGGCGGGCCGTTACAGCACGGTGCCCGGCGGCCTCTCGAACTTCGCGCTCGGTGAATCGAGCTACGCCGCCGGACAGTTTGCCGTGGCGGCGCACGATGGGGCATTCGTGTGGACGGATACGAGCAGTGCGGACCGTTTCAGCTCGACGGCTGAAAACCAGTTTCTGATCCGGGCCGGCGGCGGCGTCGGCGTCGGCGTTAACGATCCGCAGACGGCGCTCGACGTTGCCGGTACCATCCGGGCGCGCACCGGCGGGGTGCAATTTCCCGATGGCAGCTTGCAGGAAACGGCCGCGTTCAACGGCTGGAGTTTTTCCGGCGGAGAATTTCAGATCGCTGCGCCGCAACCTTTCGCGGTTTCGCTGGGCGGCCAGGTCGGGCTGCGGATCGAGCCGAACGCGGTGGCTCCGAACTTCATCGCCGGAGCACCGAACAACGCCGTGACCGCCGGTCGCGTCGGGGCCAGCATCGGCGGCGGCATTGGCAACAGTGTCAGTGCTTCCACCGGCACGGTCGCGGGTGGTCAGGGCAATACGGCGGGCGGCGCCGCGAGCACCGTGGGCGGCGGTGCTGCGAACACGGCCAGTGGCACGCGGTCGGCCATTGTCGGTGGCGGCGAAAACTCCGTGCAAGGAGCCTATGCTTTGGTGGGCGGTGGCCAGCAGAACTCCATCACCACCGGGGGCGCCAGCGGGTTCATCGGCGGGGGCGCTGCAAATGTGATCTCCGCAGGCGACGCGGTGGTGGCGGGCGGCCGGCAGAACCGGGTCTCGGGCGCCAACGGCAACATCGGCGGCGGCAAGAGCAACGTGGTGAGTGCCGAGTTTTCAGTCGTGGCGGGCGGCTTGTTGAATCGGGCGACCACCAGTTACTCGGCGGTGGGCGGCGGTTCGGAGAATACGGCCTCGGGTCGCAATTCAACGGTGGCCGGTGGCGAAGGCAACGTCGCGTCAGGCCGGCAATCAGCCGTGGGCGGCGGTTGGCAGAACAAGGCGCTGGGCCAGTTTTCGACCGTGGCGGGTGGTGGCTTTAACACAGCCAGTGGTCTGGCCAGTTTTGCCGCCGGTCAAACCGCGCAGGCCAATCACGACGGCTCCTTTGTGTGGTCGGACTTGAGCAGTGGCGCGCTGGCCAGCACGGCGGTAAATCAATTCCTGATCCGCGCGGCGGGCGGCGTTGGCATCGGCACCGCCTCCCCGCAGGCGGCCTTGCACGTCAATGGTTCCGCCCGGGTAAACGCCTTGCAGATCGGCGACGCGGCCACCCCGGGCCACGTCTTGACCACCGACGCCAACGGCAACGGCACGTGGCAGTCCGGTGTCACGGACGAACACATCCAGTCGGTGATCGTTGCCTCCAGCGGCTCGGGCAGCGGCCTCAACGCGGACTTGCTCGACGGACTCGAGGCCACCGCCTTCGCGCCTGCCGTCCACGATCACGATGCGCAGTATTGGAGCCGTGGCGGCAATGCCGGCGTTGCTCCCAACGCTTATCTCGGCACGGCCGATTCACAGGCGCTCAACTTCGGTGTGAATGGCCAGGTCGCCTTGCGCCTCATCCCCACCGCCGTCAGTCCCAACATTCTCGGCGGTCATGCCGGGAATACGGTGGATGCTGATGTCGTGGGCGCGGTCGTCGCCGGTGGTGGTGGCGAGACCGGTGGCAACAGCGCGGCGGGGGATTTTACCACGGTCAGCGGTGGTTCGGGCAATGTCGCCGCCGGCATGTTCGCCACCGTGCCCGGTGGCCGCGACAACACCGCCGCCGGTGATCACAGCTTCGCCGCCGGCCGTCGCGCGCAGGCCAATCACAACGGCGCCATCGTGCTGGCGGATGGGCGTGATGCGGACTTTGCCTCCACGGCCGCGAATGAATTCTCCGCGCGCGCGTTTGGCGGGGTGCGGTTCGTGACCGGCCAGATCGGCGTCAGCTCGACGGGCACGCGGCTTGCCCCCGGCAGCGGTTCGTGGTCTTCCCTCAGTGATCGCAATGCGAAGACAAATATCCAGCCCATCGATTCCCGCGAAGTGCTCGCCCGCGTGGCCGGTCTGCCGTTGGCCACGTGGAGCTATCGCACGCAGGACGACGCGATCCGGCACATGGGCCCGATGGCGCAGGATTTCCGTGCGGCCTTCGGGCTGGGTGAGGATGCGGTCACCATCAGCAGCGTGGACACCGACGGTGTGGCGCTCGCCGCGATCCAAGGATTAAACCAGAAGCTCGACGAGAAAGCGGCCGAGGTGGAAACGCTCAAACAGCAGAATGTCGAGTTGCTCCGCCGGCTCGAAGCGATCGAAGCGCGCTTGAAGTAGTTTGAGTTGTCTGAAATCCACGGCCGCCTGCCTACCGCGGGCGGCCGTTTTTGTTTGGTGGCGAGCCGACCCGCCACCCGGACCCCACTCATCGACAACTCTTGGGGCATGAAAAGCAGAATTGTGACAGGAAATCTCCTTGTCGGTTTGCAGCCGAGAGGATACGAAGTAGCCATGCCAAAGCAGACGTTTTATTTCGGGACCCGCCGTGACTTCATCAAGTCAACCTCACTCCTCGCCGGCGCCGCGGTGATCAGCGCGCCTTCTTTCCTGCGCGGACAAAACCTCAACAGCCGCATCAACGTCGCCTCCATCGGGGTGGGTGGCAAAGGCGACAGCGATTCATCCCACGCCTTCGCCGCTGGCGGCAACATGGTTGCCCTCTGCGATGTCGATGCCAACACGTTGAACAAGAAGCACGAATCGTTCAAAGAGCGGGCCAAGAAGGAGAATCGCACCTACGACGGCAAGCTGTTCAAGGACTGGCGCAAGATGTTCGACGAATTGGGTAAGTCAATCGATGCGGTCACCATCTCCACGCCCGACCACGTGCATGGCTTGGCGGGCATCACCGCGATGAAGTTGGGCAAACACGTTTATTGTCAAAAGCCGCTGACCCAAAACGTCTGGGAGGCGCGCGAGATGCGCCGGCTGGCCAACGAAAACAAACTGGCCACCCAGATGGGCAACCAGGGCAGTGCCGGCAGCGGACTGCGCCGCGCGGTGGAAGTGATCCAGGCGGGCGTCATCGGTGCTCCGCGCGAGTTGCATGTCTGGTCGAATCGTCCGGTCTGGCCGCAGGGCCTCGCTCGGCCGCAGGGCAAGGACCCGGTGCCAGCTCATCTTGACTGGGATCTGTGGCTCGGGCCGGCGCCGATGCGCCCTTTCAAGAACGGTGTTTATCACACGTTTAATTGGCGCGGCTGGTTTGATTTCGGAACGGGTGCGTTGGGCGACATGGCGTGCCACACGGTCAACATGCCCTTCCGCGCCTTGAAGCTGGGTTATCCCACCAATATCGAGCTCGAGGTGGCTTCGCGGATTTATCCCGAAACTTTTCCGCTGACCTCGCGCATTCGCTTCGACTTTCCGGAGCGCGAAGGTCTGCCGCCCTGCAAGTTCTGGTGGTACGACGGTAATCCCGCCGACAAGAGCCCCGGAGCGATATCCCCGCTGCGCCCGCGCGCGGATTTGACCCATGAAATTGTAGCCCAGCGGGGCGAGCTCCCGGGCAGTGGCTGTCTGGTAGTCGGTGAGAAAGGCAAGCTCTTCGCTGGCGACGATTACGGAGCACGTTTCCAGGTGCTGCTCAGCGGTGATAAGGAATACACCGCAAGCGACAAGCACGATGCCTGCATCGCCGTCCCGCAGTCGATTCCACGCGTTACGAATAGTGACACCGACATGGCCATGAAAGAGGAATGGTTCGCCATGATGAAAGGCGGTCCGGCGGCTTATTCCAATTTTGACATCGCGGGCTACCTCGCCGAGGTAATCCTGCTTGGCTGCATCGCGCTCCGCTCCGGCGTCGGCCACAAGCTGGATTGGGACGGTCCCAACATGCGGGCCACCAACGCGCCCGAAGCCGCGCAGTATGTGACGCGCCAAAACCGCAAGGGCTGGAAGGCCTGAGCTGCTTTGGATTTGCCACCTGCTCGCTTGAATGAGCCTGCGGCTAATTCCGTCCTTTTTTGCGAAATGAGAATCATGAATAATTCCCTGTCCAAAAGGCTGTTGATCGCGGCCTGCGCCTCCTTGTTGCTGGCAGCCCCCATCCGCGCGGCGGACACGGTGCCGCTGGCGCTGGACCTGCCCTCCAAGACCCTCAAAGGCACGCCGGAAGATTTGCCCTCCGGTCCGAATGTCGAACCGCTCTCGGACGAAGCCCCCCCGGCCGTCCAGGTTCCCAAGGGCGTCGTGAATGTCGCGGCCGGCCGGCCGGTCACCAGCAGCGTGTCGCCCTACCTGGGTGAGATCAAAATCGTCACGGACGGCAAGAAAGAGCCCTCAGACGACGATGCCGTGGAATTCCGAAAAGGCACGCAGTGGGTACAGGTTGATCTGGGTGAATCCCAGGCCATCCACGCCATCGCCATGTGGCACGACCACCGTTACGTCCAGGTCATGAATGACGTGGTCTTGCAGGTGTCCGATGACGCTGAATTCAAGACTGGCGTGACGACGTTGTACAACAACGACACCGACAACTCCTCCGGGCTCGGCGTCGGGACGGACCGGGAATATTTTGAAACCAAGTTCGGACGCGCGGTGCCGGCCAAGGGGATCAAGGCGCGCTATGTGCGCGGCTATACCAAGGGCAGCAACCAAAGCGGACTCAATTGCTGGCAGGAGATTGAAGTGTACGCGCTGCCGGCCAAATGAATCGCTGGAGCGTCCTGGCGGTGCTGCTGATAGCGGCGGCAGCGCTGGCGTTGCGCCTTCCCCAACTCGCTCAGCGACCCCTTCACAACGACGAGGCGGTCAACGCTTTCAAAGTCAGCGAACTCTGGCAGGAAGGCCGTTACGTTTACGATCCGGACGAGTATCACGGGCCGACCCTCCACTACGCCACGCTCCCGTTTCTCTGGTTCAGTGGCGCCGCCAACGCGGATGAACTTCCCGACGCGACGCTGCGCCTGGCCCCGGTCGCCTTCTGCGTCGGCCTGATTCTGCTGCTCCTGCTTTTTGGGGATGGTTTGGGCCGCTCGGCGATCGTCTGGGCGGCCTGCTTCACCGCCGTTTCGCCGGCGATGGTTTTCTACAGCCGCTATTTCATCCATGAGATGCTGCTGGTGTTCTTCACCGCGCTGACCCTGGGCGCGGGTTGGCGCTATTTGCAAACCCGCTCCGCCCGCTGGGCCTTGCTGGCCGGCGCGGGCCTGGGGCTGGTGGCCACCACGAAGGAAACGTTTGTGCTCTCCGTTGCCGCGATGGGGCTGGCGGGAATCATCACGGCTTGGTGGTCGATGCGCGAATGGAAGGGCGACATTCCTGTCGCCCAGACCTGTCCCGAGGCGACAGGAATGTCGCCCTTTCGATGCTTGGGAAGTCTGCGTGATTTCTGGAACTGGAAGCACGCCGCCCTGGCCTGCGGCGCGGCCTTCGCCATCTGGCTGCTCCTGTTCACCTCGTTCTTCACCAACGCCGCCGGCCCGCTGGATTCGGTGCGTACTTATCTGCCCTGGTTGGAGCGCGCGGGCGGCGAGTCGTTTCACATTCATCCCTGGTATTTCTATCTTCATCGGCTCGCGTGGTTTCATCCCGCCAAAAGCCCGGTCTGGAGCGAAAGTTTGATCCTCGGCCTGGCGGTCGTCGGCACCGCCGTGTCACTCTTAGGGAAGAAATCCCCGCTGCACCGGTTCCTCGCGCTCTACACGATCATCCTCACGGGGCTGTACTCCGCGATCTCGTACAAGACGCCGTGGTGCCTGCTCAATTTTTACCTCGGCATGATCCTGCTGGCCGGGGTGGGGGCGGCGGCGCTGGTGGAGTTTTGCCGGGGGCGCTCCCTCAAGCTCGTGGCGATCACGGTGCTGAGCGCCTTGACGTTGCAGCTCACCTGGCAGGCCTGGCGCGCGAGCTTCGTTTTCGCCGCCGACCCACGCAACCCCTACGTCTATGCGCAGACCGCGCCAAACCTTCTGGAGTTGATGAGGCGGGTGGACGGCATCGCGCAGGTTGCTCCGACCAGTTACGAAACGGTGGTGAAAGTCATGGCGCCAGGCAGCGACTACTGGCCGGTGCCCTGGTATCTGCGGCGGTTCCGCCAGATCGGTTGGTATGACGAACTGCCTGCTGCTCCGTTCGCACCGGTCATGCTCGTCTCTTCGGAATTCAAGGCGCGCTGCGACGACCAGTCCGATCGCAAATGGATCATGGCTGGCATCTATGTCCTGCGTCCCGGGAAGTTCTTCGAACTCTACGTCGAGCTGGAACTCTGGAAAAAGTACGTCGCGACCTTGCCGCCTCCGGTGGATTAGTCCGGGTCAGTCGCTTCCTGCCGCTCGCTCAGCGGACGAGTTTTGCCGAATGCTTGCCGGTCCTTGTGGGTCGCTGGCTTCGACGGGTTTCCCGCTTGACGATCTCGCGGTCGAGCAGTGGACTTCACTCCATGAACCCAAAGCCCTTCCAAATCAGTCGTCGTCGTTTTCTACAGACCTCCGCCGGCATCACTGCCGCCACGGGAGTGCCGGGTTGGTTCCTCGAAATGGACGAGGCCCACGCTGCCCAGCCCAAGCCGCTCGGGCCTAATGATCGTCCGGGCATCGCGCTCGTCGGCTGCGGCGGTCAGGGGCGCGGCGATTTTTCCGGCGCAGTCCGGTTTGGTGACGCCGTCGCGGTCTGTGATGTGGATGAAGGCCATGCCGAAAGCGCGGCCAAGCAGTTCACTAAGGATGGCAAGGTGCCCGCGAAGTACACCGACTTTCGCAAGCTCATGGAACGCGATGACGTCCATGCCATCATCAACGGCACGCCGGACCACTGGCATTCGCTCGTGAATATGCTCGCCGTGAAAACTGGGAAGGATGTTTACAGCGAGAAACCCCTGACCCTCACCATCGACGAAGGCAAACGCCTGGTGAAAACCGTGCGGGACAGCAAACGAATTCTTCAGGTCGGTAGCCAGCAGCGTAGCGATCGCAATTTTCGCATCGCGTGCGATCTGGGCCGCAACGGGCGCATCGGCAAGCTCCAGCACATCATCGTCGGCCTTCCCACGGGACCGGTCGAAGGCCCCTTCCCGGAGCAGCCCGTGCCGGCGGGCTTGAACTGGGATTACTGGCTCGGCCAGGCGCCGGTGATGCCTTACAACGGCAAGAACTGCCACGGGAACTTCCGCTGGTGGTATCCATTTAGCGGCGGACAGATGACCGACTGGGGCGCTCACCACAACGACATCGCCCAGTGGGGCAACGGCACGGAACGCAGCGGCCCGGTCGAGATCCACGGCAAGTCGCTGCGGGAACTGATTCCCAGCGGTTACCAGACGGCGTCCAAGTACTGGGTCGATTGCAAGTATGCCAACGGCGTGACCATGGCCATCGTCGATGAAAGCACCGTGACGGAGCGCAACGTGGTGGGCGAAGGCAAGACGACGCCCAACGGCGTGCAGTTCATCGGACCCGACGGCTGGATCTTTGTCGCGCGCGGTGCCCTCACCGCCAGCAACGAGGAACTGCTGCGGACGCCGCTGCCCGAAAGTGCCGTCAAGCTCTACAACAGCGGCAATCACATGGGGAACTTCTTCGACTCCATCCGCTCGCGGAAAGACCCGATCTGCGACGTCGAGATCGGCCATCGCTCCATCAGCGTGGCGCACCTCGGTGTGATTTCGATCCGCATGGGGCAGGCGCTCCAGTGGAATCCCGACAAAGAAGAGTTCACCGGGGCCAACGCGAAGGAAGCCGGCAAATGGTTGAGCCGCGAGATGCGGAAGCCGTACGACTACAGTTTCATCGCCTGATGCCCCGAACATACCCCGCGAACCGTGACTGAAACCGGTGAACTCTGCTGCCAAAACCGGGCCGAGTCTTCTTGGCGAGGGCATCTGCCAGCCGTCGATTGTCAATGAGCAGAAGGGTTTCTTTCAGCTTGCGGCGCCTCTCTTGCCCAGCCGCTTCTTGGCCTCGCTGGCAGAAACGCGACACTTGCCGTTGCGATCTCCTCCCCCAATCCGCGTCATCGCGGAACTTCTTGCCCGCGGCGCGTGGTCACGAGCCAAGCGAAAAGCTCACGCGTTTTCGTAGATTCCAGGGGCGCGATGCGAGCATTGGCGGCCGGCCATCCAGCCCGGCCCGCCGGAGTGGCACGGACGTTGCAACCGCCGCTGGATTCACGCTGCGCGAATTGATCAGTGATGATTTGGCCGGCCGTGCTGGAACAATGATCCAAGCGCGAAGTGGTAAGTGCGCGAAGGGCGCGTTCATTGGCCGCCATGACTCCGTCAAGCCGTCGCAGGTATTTGTGCATGAAATCATCGTCCGCCGCCAATGGCTCCCCGGTCACGGATCAGTTGGAGAAGATTCACGAGACGTTCAAGACGCTCAATGAGGGCGCCGTGGCCGCGTACATCCCGGAGCTGGCCCACGCGAATCCCGACTGGTTCGGCATCGCGCTGGTGACTGCTTCCGGCCACGTATACGAAGCCGGCGACTCGGGGCAGGCGTTTACCATCCAGTCCATTTCCAAGCCGTTCGTATACGGCATTGCCCTCGAAGACAGCACGCGCACGGACGTCATGGCCCGGGTGGGCATCGAGCCGACCGGGGATGTCTTTAACGCGATTAGCCTCGAGCCCGGCACCGGCCGGCCGCGCAATCCGATGATCAACGCCGGCGCGATCGCGACGACCGGGCTGGTGGGTGGAAAGCTTCTTCAGACTCGTGCCAAGCGCATTCTCGATTCGCTTTCAGCCTTTGCGGGCCGGCCCCTGGCCCTCGATGAGGCCGTGTACCGGTCCGAGAGCGAGACGGGTCATCGCAATCGCGCCATTGGTCACATGCTGCGGAACTTTGATATTCTCAAGGAAGCGCCCGACCCGGTCGTGGATCTCTACTTCCAGCAATGCTCGGTATCCGTGAACTGCCGGGACCTGGCGACGATGGCGGCCACGCTCGCCAATCGCGGGGTCAATCCCGTCACCGGACGGCAGGCGTTGCGCGGCGAATATGTCGAAAGTGTGCTGGGCGTCATGGGCAGTTGCGGCATGTACGACTACGCGGGCGAATGGATGTATCGCGTGGGAATGCCGGCGAAAAGCGGCGTCTCGGGCGGGATCATTGCCGTGTTGCCTGGACACCTCGGGATCGCCGTCTACTCACCGCGCTTGGACCCGCACGGAAATAGTGTCAGGGGCATCCGGGTGTGCGAGGAGTTGTCGCGCGTGATGAATCTGCACCTGTTGACGGCTTCCCACGGACAGGCCTCCGTGATCCGCTTGCGGTACGATGCGACGCAGGTTAGTTCCAACCGGATGCGGTCGCCCGCCGACGCGGCCGTGTTGCGCGACCACGGTGCCGAGATCAAGGCGTTTCAACTGCAAGGCCACTTGAGCTTTTCCAGCGGCGAATTGGTGGTCAGCGAGGCGTTGGCGCACCTGGACTCAACGCAGTGCCTGATCCTGGATTTGAAGCATGTCCCCGAAATGAATGAGTGTGCCGGACGCCTGCTCTACCATCTGCACCTGCGCCTGCGGCAGGAAGGCCGGCATTTGATTTTCACCCACGCGGCGCAGTGCGGCTCGTTGCGGCGCTATTTGAAGATCAAGCTGGGCGCGGAGTTCGAGGGCAGTTATCGCGCCTTTGACGACAATGACACGGCCCTCGAATGGTGCGAAGACATCATCCTGCGACGGCATGGCGCCACTCCGTGTGATCCCGCGCAGGTCACGGAAGATTACGAGATCTTCGCCGGATTGAGCGCTGACGAAATCAAGGTCATGCGTGGTCACTTTCAGCGCCGGCATTACCGCGCGGGCGAAGTGGTCGTGACGGCGGGCGGGCCGGCTGACGAATTGTTCCTGGTTCATGCCGGCCGGGCGAGCGTTACGATCACCCCTTCCGATCACGTGGCCAAGCGACTGGCGGCATTTTCGCCGGGCATGGTCTTTGGTGAGATGGCGATCCTGGACCGTTCGCCGCGCTCGGCCTCGGTCGTCGCCGACACGGATCTCATTTGTGATGTGCTGAATGTTGCGGACTTCGATCGACTGGACGCGGCCGCGCCACAGATCAAGATCACCATCCTGCGGAACCTGGCCGAAGGGCTGTCGCGCAAGCTGCGCCGTGCCTTGCGCGAAAACAGCGTGCTGGGGCGCTGAAGCTCGCGGGATGCGCCGGGAGACAGACAGCTTGCCGTGGCCGCGCGTTTCTCCTTACCTTCTCGCCCCGCTGATTATGCGCGAGCAACTACTCAAGAACGTCCGCCGGGTCGTGGTCAAGATGGGCACCGGCATCCTCACCGATGCCGCCAACCGCGTGGACCCCGCGCAGATGGCGCAGCTCGTCGCGCAACTCGCCGGCTTGCACCAACGCGGTCTCGAGGTTGTTCTGGTCAGCTCTGGTGCCGTCGGCTCGGGCATGGGTGTGCTCGGCTTCGACAAACGGCCCAAGACCCTCGACGGGCTCCAGGCGTGCGCCGCGGCTGGCCAGGTGAAGTTGATGTCCGCTTACGATCAACTGTTCGGCGCGCACGGCATCAGCGTCGCCCAGGTGTTGCTCACTCACGACGACCTGAAACATCAGGAGCGCCATCTCAACGCGCGGCAAACCCTGGTGGCATTGCTCGAACGCCGCGTGATCCCCGTGATCAACGAGAACGACGCCGTGTCTTTCACCGAGTTAAAATTCGGCGACAACGACCGCCTCTCGGCCCTCGTCGCCAGCTTGTTGCCGGCCGATCTCGTGATCCTGCTGACGACCGTCGACGGCGTGATCGAGAACTTCGGCACCGCGAAGGCCCGGCTGTTGCACACCATCGAATCCATTGACGCAACCTTGAAGGGGCACGCGAAGGGGACGACGAGCAGCACTGCGGTCGGCGGCATGGCGACCAAGATCGAGGCGGCGCAGATTGCGATCCGCTCGGGCATTCCGATGGTCATCGCGTCGGGCCGCAGCCGCACCTCACTCGCGGACGTGATGGACGGCAAGGAGGTCGGCACCATCTTCGTGCCGCGGCCCTCGAAGCTGCGCGGGCACAAGCGGTGGATTGCCTTTTTCCACAAGCCAAAGGGCACGCTGATCGTGGACGATGGCGCGAAGGACGCCTTGCGCGAGAACGGCAAGAGCCTGCTGCCGCCCGGCGTGAAACGTTGCGAAGGCAAGTTCTTGAAGGGCGACATCGTGATGATATGTGACTTGGAAGGCACCGAGTTCGCGCGGGGGATCGCGGAGTTCAGCAGCGACGAAGTGAACGCCGGCACGCTCAAGCGGGTGGAGGTCGTCCACCGCGACAATCTGGTCATCCTCTGAGCGGTTCTCGAAGGTATCGACCGCCGCCATCTCGTTGCAGTTGTTCGGCGGGTAAGGCGAGATTGAAATGGATTGCACTACGGTCGAGCCATGAAACGAAGCACAGAAACTTGGAAGCGACGAGCCACGGGGCTACTTCTGTTCACGGTCTTGTCGTGGCATCTCAGCGTCTTTGCTCAAGGGAGCTTGGTGTACGTGAATCCACCGGACCATGTGATCATCTCCAATGGTTCGCCGACGGTCTTTCATGACATCGATTTGGACGGCAACAGCACAGTGGACTTTGTCTTCCGAGCAGGCGGCTCGTTCAACGTCTATAGCACCTCTGGAGGCAGAAGCATCGCAATACCCAAAGGCGGCCTTGATCTTGGCAGTTGGTCGATTCCGCTTAGTGAGGGAAGTGTAATTGGGCCTGTTACGGCCCCGCCGCTGGAGTGGATGTCGAGTGTTGAAGATTTTCCCGGTGATTGGCGGGGGCCAACTTTCCACTTTGCCGACAGTTTGGGAACCTTTGGCTATTGGCAGCCCAACATGACGTCTTACCTGGGTGTCGAGTTCGGTATCAACGGCGGCACACACTATGGCTGGATCCGCATGAGCACTTGGTTTCTTGAGGGAGTGAACGGCGGCATCATCGAAGAGTGGGCCTATAACTCGGTCGCCGGCCAACCGATCCTCGCCGGCCAGGTGCCCGAGCCGGGAACGGTGGTTCTCCTCGCTGCCGGTGCTGGATTGCTTTGCTGGCAATTTCGCCGAAAGCGTCGGCCAGCTTGATTTGCTTCGGGCGGTGGTGCGTTTCTTTTGCGTTACCCTCCCCACGTTTCCGCGTTTCCTTGGCGCCCGCCGCCGGGAACTTTGCCCGCTTGATTCCGCAAGCTCTTGCTGCGGTAGCTTCGTTCAAGGCATTCTCACCGTCTGACTTTCGCACTGTGCTTGCGGGCCGACTACTGGGTAGGCGATGTGCGGATCTTGGTAAGTCTTGAGCAAGGATTGCATGGTCAGGCTGACGCGGCCGTGAAAAGATCGCCGCGTATTTGAAAGGCAACTCATGGCATCGAAACCCGAAAACAATCCACGCGCGGCTTCCGCGAGTCAGACCGAGCACGTCCACGATTTCGTGGGTCGCGCGAGTCGCCACCCTTTGCAGCCCTTCTTCGCGCCGGGATCCGTCGCCCTCGTGGGTGCCACCGAGAATCCGGGCAGTGTCGGCCGCACGGTCCTCGAGAATCTCACGACCGCCGGATTCGCCGGGCCGATCTATCCGGTCAATCCCAAGCGCCCCACGGTGCTCGGGCTCAAGGCCTATCCAAATATCAAGGCGCTGCCGCAAGTGCCGGACCTCGTGGTCATCGTGACGCCGGCGGCCACGGTGCCGGCGCTCGTGCGCGAATGTGCCGAGGCCGGCGTGAAAAGCGTCGTGATCATCTCGGCCGGGTTCAAGGAAGTCGGTCCGGAAGGTGCCGCGCTGGAGCAGCAGATTCTCGCGACCGCGCGACAGGCCGGCATCCGGATCATTGGCCCGAATTGCCTCGGCGTCATGGCGCCGGGCGCGAAGTTGAATGCCACCTTCGCCGCGGGAATGGCCAAGCCGGGCAGGGTGGCTTTCCTCAGCCAGAGCGGCGCACTTTGTACGGCGGTGCTCGATTGGAGCCTGCGCGAGAACGTCGGCTTCAGCGCGTTCGTGTCGCTCGGCTCGATGCTCGATGTTGGCTGGGGCGATCTCATTTACCAACTGGGGGACGATCCGAACACCAGCGCGATCGTGATCTACATGGAGTCGGTCGGCGACGCGCGCGCGTTCCTTTCCGCCGCCCGTGAAGTGGCGCTGACCAAACCCATCATCCTCATCAAGGTCGGCCGCACCGAAGCCGCGGCCAAGGCGGCCGCTTCGCACACCGGTTCGTTGACCGGCAGCGACGCCGTGCTGGATGCCGCCTTCCGACGCGTCGGTGTGTTGCGCGTTGATACGATTGAAGAATTATTCGACATGGCGGAAGTGTTGGGCAAGCAGCCGCGCCCGCAAGGTCCGCGCCTGGCCATCGTCACCAATGCCGGCGGTCCCGGCGCGTTGGCGACCGACCGCCTCATCGCCAGCGGTGGCCAGCTCTCGCAGCTTTCGACCGACACCATCGCGGCGTTGAACCACTTGCTGCCCGCCCCGTGGAGCCACGGCAATCCCGTCGATGTGCTGGGTGACGCGGGGGCCGAGCGTTACGCGAAGACGATCGAGATCGTGGCGCAGGACGCGAGCGTCGACGGTCTGCTCGTGATCCTGACGCCCCAGGCGATGACGGAATCCACGGCGACGGCCCGGGCGTTGCAAAAACACGCGGCGATCGAGGGCAAGCCGATCATCGCGAGCTGGATGGGGGGCGCCACCGTGCAGGAAGGCGAGGATGTGTTGAACCTAGCGGGCGTGCCGACGTTCAAGTATCCCGACCGCGCGGCGCGGGCGTTCGAGTATATGTGGCGCTATAGCCTCAACCTGCGCAGCCTCTACGAAACCCCGGCGCCGGCCGGCAAACGCGAGGTCAGCGATGAAGATCGCCACGAAGTCGCCTACGTCATTGCCGCGGCCCGCCAGGCCAAGCGCACGATCCTGACGGAATACGAAGCGAAGCGCATCCTCGCGGCTTACCACATTCCGACGACCGAGACGCACGTCGCGAAAACCGCCGCCGAGGCGGTTGCTGCGGCGGCCAAGTTTGACGGACCAGTAGTTCTCAAGCTGCATTCGGAGACATTGACCCACAAGACGGATGTCGGCGGCGTGAAGTTGAGCCTGGCGAGCGCGGACGCGGTGAAGAAAGCTTTCGCCGAGATTCGCGATTCGGTGAAGGAGAAGGCGGGCGCGGAACATTTCAATGGGGTTTGTGTGCAGCCAATGGTGCGCCTCGAAGGGTACGAGTTGATCTTGGGCAGCAGCCTGGATTCGCAGTTTGGTCCGGTGCTGCTCTTTGGTTCCGGTGGTCAACTCGTCGAAGTGTTCAAAGATCGCACGCTGGGGTTGCCGCCGCTCAACGTCACGCTCGCGCGCCGCATGCTGGAGCAGACGAAGATTTACACGGCGCTCAAGGGAGTGCGCGGCCGCAAGTCGGTGGACCTCGCCGCGCTCGAACAGTTGCTCGTCCGCTTCAGCCAGCTCGTCGTCGAGCAACCGTGGATCAAGGAGATCGACATCAACCCGTTGCTCGCCTCCCCGGATGGATTGATCGCCCTCGATGCGCGGGTGATTTTGCATCCCCCGAATTCCTTGGAAGAGCAGCTTCCCGGGCCGGCGATCCGCTCGTATCCCGCGCAGTACATTTCCAAAGTGAAGTTGCATGACGGCACCGCGGCGATCCTGCGCCCCATCAAGCCGGAGGATGAGCCGTTGCTGGCCGAATTCCACCACACGCTGTCAGAGCGCAGCATCTATTTTCGCTACCAGAAGTCAGTGAAGCTCGACGAACGAATCGCCCACGATCGTCTCACGCGCATTTGTTTCAATGACTACAACCGCGAGATCGCGCTCGTCCTCGAGCATCGCGCCAACAAGCAGGAACGGCCCGAGATCATCGCCGTCGCGCGGCTGAGCAAGGCCCACGGTCGCAACGAAGGGGAGCTCTCGATCTTGGTAAGCGACGTCTGGCAGCGCCGGGGATTGGGCACGCTCTTGATCAAGAAACTGGTGCAGGTCGCCCAGGCTGAGAAGTTGGATCGCGTCCGCGTGCAGGTGGGCTCGCAGAACGACGCCATGGTCAAGATCTGTCAGCGGCTTGGGTTTGTCTTGTGCCCCGGGCTCGTCGCGGGCGAGCAATTGCTTGAGCTCGCGTTGAGTTAGAAGTCGGCGAGTGCGGGCGTCGGTGTCGGCGGGACTCTGGCGGGGCCTCATTTTATTTGTCTAACGCGCCTTTGAGGAGCCCGGGCCGTCCCCGTCGCCCGCCCGCAAGCGGAGCCATTTCTCCAACTCGACGATGCAGAACACGGCGAGACCTATGGCGGCCACCCGCAGCCAGGCCGCCGCGTCCAGGGGTGCCGAGTGAAAGAGCCGGTTCATCGCGGGCAATTGCGTGAAGAGCAACTGCGCGCCGGCCATCAGCAACAGACCTGGAATGATCCAGCGGTTCGCGAAGAAGCCGATGCGCCAGGGCGAGCGCAGCAGCGAGCGGCAGTTCAGCAGGTAGACGCACTCGACCATGACGATCAGATTCACCACGACCGTGCGGGCCGTGGCGAGGTCCGTGCCGAGCACCAGGCGCTCGTAGAGAAACAGGCCGAAGCCGCCCGCCAGCATCAAGAGCGTCACCAGCCCGGTCCGCATGTAAATCGGATAGGTCAGAATGGGTAAGCTCGGGTCGCGTGGCGGACGTTGCATGAGATCGTGTTCCTTTGGTTCAAAGACGAGCATCATGCCCAGCAGCGCGGTGGTGGTTAGATTGATCCAGAGCAACTGCACCGGGAGCGCCGGGAGCGCGGTGCCGAGGAAGATGGCACTGAGGAGGATCAACGCTTCGCCCGCATTCGTCGGCAGGGTCCAGACGATGAACTTGTTGAGGTTGTCGAATACTCCCCGGCCCTCTTCCACCGCGGCTTCAATCGAGGCGAAGTTGTCATCGGTCAGCAGCATGTCGGCGGCCCCCTTCGCGACGTCTGTTCCCGAAATGCCCATCGCGATGCCGATGTCCGCCTGCTTCAAAGCCGGGGCATCATTCACGCCGTCACCCGTCATGGCCACGATGTGTCCCTGGGCTTGCAGCGCCTTGACCAATTTCAATTTTTGCTCTGGTGCCACGCGGGCGAAGACGGCGGCTCGCTCCGCCAGTGCGGGCAATTCCGCTTCGGATACCTTCTCCAGTTCGCGGCCGGTAACGGCCACCAACGCGCCCGGCTGGTTCCCGCGCAAGCCCAGTTGGCGGGCGATCGAGCTGGCGGTTAGCGCGTGGTCGCCGGTAATCATTTTCACCTGGATGCCCGCCTCCTGACACTTGCGAATGGAGGTGATGGCCTCCGCGCGGGGCGGATCGATCATCGCTTGCAGGCCCAGGAAGGTGAGCCCGCCGCGCACGTGATCGTGGTGCAGGTGATGGTGATCGCGGGCCACTTCGCGCCGGGCGAAGGCCAGCACGCGCAGACCTTGGGCGGCCATATCTTCGGCGGCGGTATGCACGGCTTCGCGATCCACGGGCTCCAGTTCCCCGTTATCTCCCAACGCGTGGGTGCAGCGTTCAAGCAGGCGTTCCGTGGCGCCCTTCTTGTAAATGACACGAAGCCGGTCCTCGCCACGACCATGCAGGGTGGCCATGAACTGGTGTTCCGATTCGAAGGGGATCACGTCGAGCCGGGGATGCGCCTCGTGTTGCTCGGCGGGCACCAGGCCCGCTTTGCGCGCGGCCACGATGAGCGCGGCCTCCGTGGGATCGCCTTCTACTTTTAAGCGACCGTCGTGCAGCACGAGTTGGGAGTCATTGTTGAGCAGTCCGGCGAGCAGCGTCTCCCGCAGACCGGCGTGGTGGTCGAGCGCGACGCGTTTGCCGCGCAACCGCACTTCGCCGTCGGCGTCATACCCGGAGCCGGTGAGTTCGTAGTGCCGGCCGCCCGCGAACACCTTTTGGACGGTCATCTGATTCTCCGTGAGCGTGCCGGTCTTGTCCGAGCAAATCACGGTGGTATCGCCCAGCGCCTCGACTGCGGGCAGTTTGCGAATGATGGCGCGCCGCCGGGCCATGCGGCCAACCCCGATGGCCAGCGTGATGGTGACCGCGGCGGGCAGGCCCTCGGGAATCGCACCAACCGCCAGTGCCACGGCCGCCATGAACGATTCGATCGGTGGGCCGCCCCGCCACCAGCCGAGCAGAAAAGTCAGCACGGCGAGCCCGAGTACCACGCGGAGCACCAGTTGGCTGAACCGCTCGATCTTGCGCATGAGCGGCGTCGAAAGATCTTCGGCGTCGCGGATGAGTCGCGCGATGTGGCCGGTCTCCGTTTCATTGCCGGTGGCCCAGACCACTCCTTCGGCCTGGCCGTAAGTCACCAGCGTCCCCGCGAAGGCGAGGTTCTTGCGTTCGGCCAGCAACGTGTCGGTGGCCAGCGGATCGGGGTGCTTCGAGACCGGGACGGATTCACCGGTCAGCGCCGATTCGTCAATCTGGAGGTTGCGCACGTGGAGGAGCCGCACGTCGGCCGGCACCTTGTCGCCGGACTGGAGCAACACCACGTCGCCGGGCACGAGCTCGCTCGAGTCAATCCGCCGCTTGTGCCCATCCCGGCGCACGGTGGCTTCGGTAACGACCATTTTGGAAAGCGCCTCGATCGCCTTCCCGGCCTTGCTTTCCTGGAAGAAGCCCACGATTGCGTTGACCCCCACCACGCCCAGAATCACGGCGGCATCCACCCATTCTCCGAGCGCGAACGTAACGCCGCCGGCGATCAGCAGGACATACATGAGCGGCTGCGTGAGCTGGAGCAACAGGCGCTGCCATCCCGGCGTGGCTTGGCTGGTGGCAAGCCGGTTCGGCCCATACTGCCGCTTTCGGCGCGACACGGTGTCGCCCGTCAGTCCCGTACGCGGGTCCACGTCCAAGAGCCGGGCGATATCCTCGGCCGGCAACTGATGCCATTGGCTGGATGCTTTCATGATTCAAGGGGCCGCCCTTTGCGGCGACGCCTCAACGTCAGTGTGCAATTCATCGGCAATCGCGCTCTCCCTCCATTGCCGGAGTTCATTCACCGCCTGCCGGGAGCGGCGGCGGCCGTCACTTTCGCCTTCAATTCAGTCCGCGAATGCGGAAGCTCGGCCGCACATGAAACGCCCGCCCCGCAAACCCGCGATCAATGCGCTCCTCGACGTCATGGCCAGGCTCCGCTCGCCGGACGGGTGCCCGTGGGATCGGGAGCAGGATCACCGGAGCCTGCGCTTTCACGCGGTCGAGGAAGTCTATGAGTTGATCGATGCCATCGAGGCCGGCGACGACCACGAGATGTTGGAGGAACTCGGTGATCTGCTCTTGCAGGTGGTCTTTCACAGCCAGCTCGCCGCCGAGCGTGGCGCGTTCGATTTCGAGCAGGTGGCCCGGAGCATCACCGACAAATTGCTCCGCCGGCATCCGCATGTGTTTGGCGACGTGAAGGTGAAGAACGTCGCTGAAGTCTGGGCCAACTGGGAGCAGATCAAGCGCGCTGAAAAAGCCGGCACCCACCGCGAACGAGTCTCCGCACTGGATGGCATTCCCAAACATCTCCCCGCGCTGCTGCGCTCCGAGAAGCTCGTGAAGAAAGCCCGCAAGCAGGGATTGATGGCGAAGAAGTCCACCGTGAAACTTACCAAACAGGCGGTGGGCCGGTTGCTCTTTGAGGTGACGGCTTACGCGCAATCGAAAGGGTGGTCGGCTGAGGGGCTCTTGCGTGATCAGTATCGGCGGAGTGAAAAGGAATTGCGCCGACAGGAACGAAAGCGCACCACGGCCTGATGGGGGCCGCCGCCGCCGGGGGAGCGTCGAATATCACTGCGGAAAATAGTCTTGCTCCGGTCTGCGATTCACGGTTCATTGCGGCCCTTGGGCGGAGAGATGGCCGAGTGGCTGAAGGCGCTGGTTTGCTAAACCGGTGTAGGGCCAAAAGCCCTACCGGGGGTTCGAATCCCCCTCTCTCCGCCAACTTCTTTTTCAACCGGACCCCGCCCCATGTTCACCCGCATCTGGCAAGGCTGGTTGGTTTCTTGACGCCTGTGCGGGCGCGACCTTTACTGGCCGCGTGTTCCCCGGTGCCACCATCTTCAGCGCCCGCGTGTGCCCGCGCCGTCCGCTACGGAATCGGCCCACTCGATTCAAGGTGGCCGCGGTCGGGGCGGTGGCGTTCATTGCGGCCTCATTGAATGCTGCTGACTACCAGCGCGACATCAGGCCGATCCTCGAAGAGCGCTGCTATTCCTGTCACAGCCGGTTGAAACAAAAAGCGGATCTGCGCCTCGATGCCGGGGCCCTGATTCACAAGGGCGGCAAGAATGGGCAGGTGGTCTTGAGCGGGAAGGCGGGCGAAAGTCCGTTGCTCGAACGGGTCCGCTCGACCGACGACGACGAGCGCATGCCGCCGGAGGGCAAGCCGCTGACGCCTGAGAAGATCGCTTTGCTTGAGGAGTGGATTGCCGCCGGTGCGACGTTTCCGGCCGATGAGTTGATTCCGAAGACGCCGGCCGAGCATTGGTCGTTTCAGCCTGTTCTCCGGCCCGCTGTGCCGGAGATCAAGATCGCCACGAGTGCGCGCAATCCGATCGACAACTTTGTCCTCGCTGGCTTGGAGCAACGCGGCTGGCAGCCCACGCCAACCGCCGAGCCGCGCGCGTTGCTCCGCCGGATCTATCTCGATCTGACTGGCCTGCCACCCACGCCGGCTGAGCAAGATCGTTTCTTGAAGGACGCTTCACCGCAGACGCTCGACGCGGTCATCGATGACCTGCTGTCGCGCCCGACGTACGGCGAACGTTGGGCCCGGCACTGGCTGGATGTCGTGCGGTACGCCGACAGCAACGGCTACGAGCGCGATGCTGAGAAACCGTTTGTCTGGCGCTACCGCGATTACGTGATCAACGCGCTCAACGCCGACAAGCCGTTCAACCAGTTCGTCGTCGAACAGCTTGCCGGCGACGAAGTGGCCGTGCCCTCCGCCGAGTCCATGATCGCGACCAGTTACCTCCGGCTCGGGCATTGGGACGACGAGCCCGCCGATCCGCCGACCGATCGGTTCGATCAACTCGACGACATCGTCAGCACGAGTTCGTTGGCGTTCCTTGGTCTCACGCTTGGTTGCGCGCGTTGTCACGATCACAAGTTCGAGCCGCTTGCGACGCGCGATTACTACAGCATGGTCGCGGTCTTCAATCCGCTGGAACGCCCGCGTGATGGTCGCACCGAACACGCGGTGCCGGCGGGCACACGGTTGGAACTGGCGGCGCTGGCGGAACGGGATCGCCAGATCGAGCTGTTGAGCAAGCTCGAACCCAAACTGCCGCCGGATGAACTCGGTATGCGCACCAATGCGCTGCGTGCCGCGACGCCTGACCTTCCGCTGGCATATGCCTGGCGCGAACCGCCAACCAATCCGCCCCCGAGTTTCGTCATGCTGCGTGGCTCAGCGAGTCGGCCCGGTGATCCGGTGCAACCGGCGGTGCCGGCAATCCTTGTCAAACAGCAGCCTGAATTTCCTTTCCCCGACGAACGCACCACGCACCGCCGGCTCGGCCTGGCAACGTGGTTGACCGATCCCGGGAATCCGTTGACCGCCCGGGTCATGGTGAATCGCGTCTGGCAGCAGCACTTCGGGCAGGGCCTCGTCCGCACGCCGAATGACTTTGGGTTGATGGGCGAATTGCCGACGCATCCGGAGTTGCTCGACTGGCTGACGCATTGGTTCGTGCATGACGCGAACTGGTCGCTGAAGAAGCTTCACCGGCTGATCCTCACGAGCAACACGTGGCGGATGAGCACGCGCTCAAATCCCGAGTATGCCGCCGTCGATCCGGAGAACCGACTGCTCTGGCGCCTGCCGAATCGCCGGCTGCAGGTCGAGGCGATCCGCGACTCGATGCTCGCGGTGAGCGGGCAGTTGAATCCGAAGATGTTCGGGCCCGCGATGAAGCCGGCGATTCCAGCCGCCGCGGTTGAGGCGAACACGGACAAGGAATCGAGTTGGAAACCATCGGACCCGACCGAGGCGTCGCGACGAACGATCTACGCCTACATCAAGCGCGGGCTCGTGGTGCCCATGCTGGAAGTGCTCGACCTCGCCGACACGGTCAGCAGTTGTCCGCAACGCCAGGTGACGACCGTCGCGCCACAGGCCTTGAGCTTGTTCAACGGCGACTTCGTGAACGAACAGGCGCGACACTTCGCCAGCCGCCTTCAGCGCGAGGCTGGGCCTGGCCGACGCGAGCAGATCGAACTGGCCTGGCGTCTGGCGCTCTGCCGGCCGCCGACATCCACTGAGATTGCGGCCATGGTAAAGTTCTGCGAACAGGAAGCGTCCAAGTTGATGTCCGAAGCCTTGACTGAAAAGCGCGAGTTGACGAAGGCTGAAGCCGAAAAAGCCGCGCTCACGCAGATGTGCCGGGTCATTCTGAACCTCAACGAGTTCGTCTATGCGGAGTGATCTGAAACCATGAACCGCTTCATACCCAACCTCACACCGTGCGGCCGGACGCGGCGCGAGTTTCTCTGGCAGGTCGGCGGCGGCTTCGCCGGTCTCGCGCTGGTTGATCTGTTGTCCGAAGGCGGCTTTTTCGCCACGCGCGCGCAAGCAGCGGGCATCGCGGCGGTGCCGCATGTTCCGGCCAAGGCTAAGCATTGTGTGTTTCTCTTCATGAACGGCGGGCCGAGCCAGGTGGACACGTTCGATCCCAAGCCCGCACTCACGAAGTTCAACGGGCAGCCCTACGGCGGCGACGCCAAGGTCGGCTCGAACGGCCGGGCCATCGGGCATCTCATGCAATCGCCGTTCGAGTTTCAGAAGCATGGCCGGAGCGGCCTCGAGATCAGCAGCCTGTTCCCGCACACCGCGAAGTTCGCGGACGACCTGTGTGTCATCCGCTCGATGCACGCGGACACGGCGGCGCACGCGTCCGGTTGTTTGCAGATGAACACGGGCAGCATCTTCATCGGCAAGCCCAGCCTCGGTGCGTGGTTGAACTACGGACTCGGCTCGGGCAATCGCAACCTCCCCAGCTACGTCGTCATGACCGATCCGCGCGGCGGCCCGATTGGCAGCGCGTCGAACTGGACGGCGGGTTACATGCCGGCGGAGTTTCAGGGCACGCTGTTCCGCAGCGGCGGTTCGCCCTTGCTCGATCTCGCGACACCGGCGGGCACGAGCGACCGCACGCAACGCGACAGCCTCGACCTGTTGAAGGCGCTCAACGAGGAGCATCTCAAGCAGCACCCTGATGAGTCCGAACTCGTCGCCCGCATCGAGTCCTATGAACTTGCCTACCGGATGCAAACCACGGCGTCGGACGTGGTCGATCTCGGTCGCGAGAGCGAGGCGACGCGTGAGATGTATGGTCTGAACAATCCGCGCACGGCGGACTTCGGTCGCAAGTGTCTCATCACGCGCCGATTGCTGGAGCAGGGTGTGCGGTACATCCAGCTTTACTCGGGTGGCGGCCATATCGAGGACACGTGGGATGGTCACAACGATTGCATCAAGAATCACACGTTGCATGCCGGCGAAACGGACCAACCCATTGCCGCGTTAATGGCCGACTTGAAGCGCACGGGCCTGTGGGACGAGACGTTGCTCGTGTGGGGCGGCGAGTTCGGGCGCACGCCGACGAGCGAAGGTGTGGGCAAGCCGGGGCGCGACCACGACTGGCATGGCTTCTCGATGTGGCTGGCGGGCGCGGGAGTAAAGGGCGGCCAGGCGATCGGCGCAACCGACGAACTGGGCTTCAAGGCGGTGGACGAGCCGTGTCATGTCAGCGATTTGCACGCGACGATCCTGCACTTGATGGGCATCGAGCACACGCGGCTCACCTACTTTCATCAAGGGTTGAACCAGCGCCTCACCGGGGTGGTGGAGCGGCATGTGATTCAGAAGGCCTTGGCGTAAGGCCGTGCGCTTGCGCCGGCAGAACATTCTTGCAGGAAGTCAACCGAGTCCGGGTTTCGGCCAAGAAGGGGCGAGCGGGGCGACTGATCAAGTTGAGGTTGGGGTGGGAACTAAGGGGTTGGCGGCCGGGCGGTTCCTCGAAGAAGAGAGTTGTGCCGGGCTTCGCTGAGTGGCGGGCTCGGAATGCGGCGAACCTTCAACCATTCATTGCTATGAAGACTATCGAGACCCATACGCCTCACAAACTGGGCGCGAATAGGCATGATCCAGCGCGGCGGGAACATCGCGCGAAACACCCCGGCGCGGAGTCGCGCGATGTGCGGGAAGACCGGTCTACGCGGAAGTCGAAGATGGTCACAAGCACCCGCCACGAGCCCTCGCGCGAGTTGGTGAGCAGCCGGCAATTGGTCGCTCGAGAAAGCGATCGGCCATGGGCGAAGTCGTTGGCTGAAAGCTCGGCGGCACCGACTGCGAAGAGGCCGGTTAGCCTGAGACTTCGTCACACCACGGCGGTCACGGTGTTCGTCGCCGGCACGTTCAACAACTGGGAGCCACGTCGCGACATGATGCGTCGGAATGAATCGGGCGAATGGGCGATTCAATTGGAGCTGGAACCAGGGCGGCACGAGTATTTGTTCGTGGCGGACGGTTGCTGGCTGCCTGATCCCGACGCAGACGAGTGGGTCGAAAATCCCTACGGCGGACGCAACAGCGTGCTGGTGTTCTAGCGCGCCCGCTTCCGCGGCGTTGCCCGTTCCAAGCCGGAAGTTGACTCGCTGATTCAATCCTGCGAGAAGCATCGCATGATCCCAATGCGAGTTCTGCTTTCCGCCGCGTTCGCCGTCACGCTTCCCGTGACCAGCGCCGAGCACACGCTGCACACGTTCAAAAAGCTGCACCTCGACGAGTTCTACTGGAGCGAGGGCGCGAACTTCGGCGATCTCAATCGTGACGGCTCGCCCGACGCCATCTCCGGGCCCTACTGGTGGGAAGCGCCGGCCTTTACGAAGCGCCATGAGCTTTATTCGCCGGTGACGACCTTTGTTTTGAAGAAGGCCGACGGCAGCGAGGAGAAAGTGGCCGGCTTCGAGGGTGCGAAGGGCAAAAAAAATGCCTACTCGGGCGACAATTTCTTCAGCTTCGTTTACGACTTCAACCAGGATGGCTGGAACGACGTGCTCACCTACGGCCTGCCTGGCACACCGGCCTATCTTTATCTGAACCCGCAGGGCAAGGAGCAGCACTGGGCGCAGCACAACGTCTTCGACGCGGTGGACAACGAGTCACCGACCTTCGCGGATGTGACTGGCGATGGCTTGCCGGAGATCATCTGCAACTCGCAGGGCACCTTTGGTTACGCGTCGCCGGACTGGAAGAACGTGACGGCGAAGTGGCCGTTCAGCGCGGTGTCCGGCAAAGGGCCGTGGAGCAACTTCAATCACGGTTTGGGGATTGGCGACGTCAATGGTGACGGGCGACAGGACATCCTCGAGAAAGGCGGCTGGTGGGAGCAACCGGCAAAGGCGGGCGATTCGTGGACGCGTCGCCCGGCGGACTTCAGTCCCGGCGGCGGCGCGCAGATGTATGTCTATGATGTGAACGGCGACGGCCGGCCGGACATCATCACCAGCATCGCGGCCCACGGCTACGGCCTGGGCTGGTACGAACAACTTGCCGAGAAGGACGCCACGGGCAACGCCCAGTTCAAGACGCACGTTTTCATGAACAAGGAACCGTCGGAAAATCGTTATGGCGTCACGTTCTCGCAATTGCACGCGATTGAACTGGTGGATATTGACGGCGACGGGCTCAAGGATCTCGTGACCGGCAAATGCTTCTGGGCGCACGGCCCGACGGGTGATCCTGATCCGGGCGCGGCGGCGGTGCTCTACTGGTTCCGCCTCGTGCGCGGCGCCGACGGCCGTGTCGATTGGGTGCCGCACCTCATTGATGCCGACTCAGGCGTCGGCCGGCAGATCGGTGTTGCGGATGCGAATGGCGACGGCCGTCTTGATCTGATCATCAGCAACAAGAAAGGCACCTACGTCTTCCTGCATGAATCGCGCAAAGTATCGGCTGAGGAATGGGCGAATGCCCAGCCGCCGGTGAAGTTCGCGAACTTCGGCGATCAACAATTGAAAGCGGGTGACGTGATTCAACGGACGGGCGCTCCGAAGTAGGAGTGCGCCTTCAGCCTGCCGCCGTGCATTGGATGCGATCCGGGTTTGATCAACGCGTAGTCGTTACACTTCACCCACCGAATTGTACTTTGCGTCGCGTCTCCACCTGACAATCATCCGCCAACTTAACGAAAGGCATATTATGGGTCTGATGGACTATCTGAAATCGCAGTTCCTTGAAATCATCGAATGGCAGGACGATTCCCGCGATTCGCTCTCGTGGCGCTTCCCGGACGAGGACAAGGAAATCAAACGCGGCGCGCAGCTCATCGTGCGCGAATCGCAGGCCGCGCAGTTCGTCTATCTCGGCCAGTTCGGCGACACGTTTGGTCCGGGCAAACACTCGCTCACCACCGACAACATCCCGATCCTCTCCACGCTCAAGGGCTGGAAGTACGGCTTCGAATCGCCGTTCAAGGCGGACATCTACTACGTCAACACGCGCTTGTTCACTGGCAACAAGTGGGGCACGGCCAATCCCATCATGATGCGCGATGCGGACTTCGGCATCGTGCGCGCCCGGGCCTACGGCACGTTCGATTTCAAGGTCGTGGACGTGAAGGTATTCCTCAAGGAAGTCGCCGGCACAGATCATCATTTCCGACTGGATGAATTCGCCGACACCATGCGGTCGCGCATTGTCAGCGTGTTCACCGACGCCCTCGCTTCGGCCAAAGTACCGGTGCTCGATGTCGCTTCGCGCTATTCAGAACTCGGCGATGCTTTGCTGCCCGCGATCAATCCGGCCGTCGTCAGCAAATACGGCATCGAGATCAGCAGCTTCATCGTCGAGAACGTGTCTGTGCCGCCGGAGGTCGAAGCGGCGATCGACAAGCGCAGCAGCATGGCCGCGGTTGGCAATCTGAACGACTACGTGAAGTTCCAGATGGCCGAAGCGCTGACCAAGGGTGGCGGTGAAGCCGGCGGCATGGCCAGCACCGCGGCCGGGTTGGGCGCTGGTCTGGCGATGGGCCAGCAAATGATGGCAGCGATGGGCGCAGCGCAGACAACTCCCGCGGTCGCCGGCCCGGGCGCAGTGCCGCCGCCGATCCCCGGTGCGGGTGGACTTCCTGAACTGCTCGGCGTGGGTGACGTCGCCAAGGCGCTCGGCGTCAGCGAAGCCGACGTGCTCGCCACGCTGGAGAAGGGCGAACTCAAAGGGAAAAAGATTGGTTCTACGTGGCGCGTAACCAGGGCAGCGCTGGACGAGTTTTTGAGGTCCTGAGATCAAAGGCAAGGGAATGAACGGCAGAGGAATAATTCCGAAAGACTTTTCCTAGTCCCCATTCCCCTGCCGAACATTCCTCTGCCTCCAAGTTTCCCATGCCGATTCACTGCCCAGTTCAAATCAAGAGTCTGGCTGCCGCTGCCTTCGAGTCGCTTGATTACAAAATAATGGGGCATACCTATGCCAGTCAGAATGAATTGGGTCGGCTTTGTGACGAGTTCGCCTACCAAGCTGACTTGAAAGCACGTTTATTGGCTGACGGCTTTCGTTCGGTTCAAACGGAAGTTCCCGTCACGGTAACGCACCGCGATTTCGCAAAGAAATATTACCTCGATCTGGTGGCCGATGAGGCGCTTTACGAGTTGAATGCCGATTCCGCATTGACGAGCGAACATGATGCGCAATTGCTCCACTACATGTTTCTCTTGGGAATCCCGCGCGGCAAGCTGCTCAATTTCCGCCCCATAAAAGTCCAGGGCAAGATCCTCGCCACGGGCCTGACGCCGGAAGCGCGCCGCCGCTTCACAGCCGTCACCGAACGCTGGCAGGATTTGAATCCCGCCTGCTCAACTTTGCGACGGACGTTGTGCGAACTGATGGGCGACTGGGGCGCGTTTCTCGAAGTTGGGCTGTATCAGGAGGCGCTGATTCACTTTCTCGACGGCGCAAGCAACGTGGAGCATCGCGTCGGTCTCAGTCGCAACGGTCTGGACTTGGGCGGGCAACGGATGCTGGTCCACGCGCCGGGCGTCGCGTTTCGCCTGACCGCAGTCACCGAAGGCCAGCAGCATGTTGAGTCACACTTGCGCCGACTGCTTGCGCTCACAAACTTGAAGGCGATTCAGTGGATCAATCTGAACCACGCACAGATCGAGTTCACGACAATTCAACTGAAGGCAAAGGAATGAACGGCAAAGAAATATTTGAGAAATGTCTTTTCCCCATTCCCCTGCCGTTCATTCCTCTGCCTTGATTCCCATGTCTGACGCCATCGCCAAAAAGAAATTCTCCTGCCCGGCATGTGGGGCGGCGGCGGAGTGGAATCCCGCCAAGCAATCACTCGTGTGTCCATTTTGCGGTACGACCTCGCCCGCGCAGATGGAACTGAATGCCGCCGGCGAACAGGTCATTAAGGAGCACGACCTGACTGCGGCGATCCGCAACATCCCCGACGACAAACGCGGGTGGCAGGCGAAGAAGACCTCGGTCAAATGCCAGAGTTGTCAGGCCATCTCGGTGTTCGATCCCGAGCGCGTCGGGCAACGCTGCGATTTCTGCGGTTCGGCGGCGCTGGTGCCCTATGAGGATATCAAGGAAGCGTTCAGCCCAGAGAGTTTGCTGCCAAAGAAGATCAGCGAAGCCCAGGTACGCGACAGTGTGCGGCTCTGGTACGGCAGTCGGTGGTTCGCGCCGAACAAGCTCAAGCGCGCTGCGCTCACCGACACGGTCAAAGGTCTCTACATTCCTTACTGGACGTTCGACGCGCAGGTGCGTGCCGACTGGACCGCCGAGTCCGGCTATTACTATTACGAGACCGAAAGCTACACGGATTCCCAGGGCAAACACCAGACCCGGCAGGTGCGCAAGATCCGCTGGCAATGGTCGTCCGGTAGTCTTGACCACTTCTTCGATGACGAACTGGTGCCCGCCTCACGCGGCGTGCAGCCGGATTTGTTGCGCAAGGTGGAGCCGTTTCCCACGAATGAGCTGATGCCCTACAACGCGGGCTTTCTTTCCGGCTGGGTGGTCGAGCGCTATCAGATCGATCTGGTTGGCGCAGCCCAGCACGCCCGGGAAGTCATGGATCAGAAGACCAACACGCTTTGCGCGCAACAGGTGCCCGGCGATACGCATCGCAATCTCAGGGTGAACGCGGATTACTCACTTCAGACGTTCAAGCACATCCTGGTGCCGGTGTGGCTGCTCACCTACAACTACGGCGCGAAGTCGTTTCAGGTGGTGATCAACGGTTTCACCGGCACGATCGCTGGCAAGTATCCGTTGAGCTGGGTGAAAATTCTGTGCGCGGTGGTGGTGACACTGGCGGCAGCAGGTTTGTTATTCCTGCTGACGAATAAGTAGCGATCAGCAACAAAATGAACGCCAAGCACTTCGTCTATTCGGTTGTGTTGATTGCGTCCCTTTGCGGTGCCTCGTCGGCGCTCGCAGCTGACTCCCCTCAAGTCATTGACCTCTGGCCCGGCGTCGCGCCCGATGAAACCGGCACCATCGGCCCCGAGCGCGTTCGCATGTCGCCCAAGCTTGAGCGCAAGCAGGTCGAAGTCACCGAGCCGACCCGGATGATCACCGGCGTTACCAAGCCAACGATCGCGATCCATTCTCCGACGAAAACGTTGAACAACGGCACGGCCGTGTTGATCTTTCCCGGCGGCGGTTATTGGGATTTGTATTGGGAACTCGAGGGCGAGGAAGTGGCCGCGTGGCTGAACTCGCTCGGTGTGACCGGCGTCATCGTCAAGTATCGCGTGCCGCGTCGGCCTGACGAACCCGAGGGCCAACCCGCGCGGCGGCCGTTGCAAGATGCCCAACGGGCGATGCGTATCGTACGCAGTCGCGCGACCGAGTTTGGCATCGATCCCAAACACATCGGCGTGATCGGCTTTTCCGCCGGCGGACACCTCGCCATCTCGACGGCGACGAGTTTTGAGAAGCGCAGCTACGAAGCGATCGACAATCTCGACCGGATCAGTTGCCGGCCGGACTTCGCCATCCCGATTTATTCCGGTTACCTCAAGGCGAAGGATGCCCACCAACTTGCGCCCGGCCTCACCGTTCCCTCCGGCACGCCACCGGTCTTCCTTGTACACGGCAGCGACGACATCATCAGCCCGCCGGAACATAGCGTCGTGATGTATCTCGCGCTCAAGCAGGCCGGCATTCCCGCCGAGTTGCACCTTTACGCGGGCACCACGCACGACTTCGGTGTTCGGCGGAGTGATCGTCCGTATGGCCAATGGACCGACTCGTGTGCGCGCTGGCTGCGGGATCAGGGGTTTCTTCCTCCGGCACCAGCGTTGCCGCTGGCACCTGGCGCTCCGTAGCTTGCGCCGCCGACGCGATTCGAAGGCAGCCGCAGAGGCCGGTCAGGTCGGCGGTGCAGAACGTTTCTTTTTCGATCCGCCTGTCCGCCGCGCCGGTTTGAACAACTCCATCTGTGGCCCCGGAAAGAACTCGTAGTTCTTTAAGATGCGCAGCACTTGGAGCAAGTCCGACCGCGTGTAGTTGCGGTTGGTTTCGATCCGCTCAATCAGATCGGCGAGCATGGCGCGAAAGGGGATCACGGCATCAACGCCCTTGGACTTGAGATACGCGATGGCTTCCTCGCGACCTTCGGTGGTCTGTGGGAGCGCGGGCACCACCAGCATTTTCAAGAACGGGCGGTCGTCGCCGAGTTCGGCCTCAATGCGACGCATCGATTCGGGTTCGAGGAATCGAAAAATCTCTGGCGCATTCTCCAGCACGGCCGCGCTGAATTTCTCGGTGTGCCAGCCGCGCACCACGATCACGGCACGGTGAAGTTGCGCCAAGTCCCCTGGACCCACCACAAACGGAACCTCGCCTTGTCCGACGGCTTTGGGGTTAAGCACGAAGAAATCGATCTGCTCGTCTTCGTCCTTGGTTTGCGCGAGGAACTTCCGCTGCTGGCGCACGAGAAAGCCGTGCAGCTCGAAGAACTCGCGGACGATGGCTTCGCTGACGGCGCTCATTTCACGTCCAGGATTTCGTGGATCAACTGGGGCGGCACGTTCACGCCCCACCGCACCTTGCCCATCCGCTCGGCCAGCACGAACTTGATCTGGCCGTCGTGTACTTTCTTGTCGAGCTTCATGGCGGCGAAAAGCTTTTCACGTTGCAAGGCCGTCTGCCGAATCGAGACCGGCAGGCCAGCCTGCGCGAACAGCGTCCGGATGCGTCCCGCGTCGGCGGCGCTCAGGCCGGTCAGCTTTTGCGAGAGCTGCGCGGCCGCGACTTGTCCGATGGAGATCGCTTCGCCGTGCAGAAACTTGCTGTAACTGGAGATCGCTTCAATCGCATGGCCGATGGTGTGGCCGAAATTGAGAATCGCGCGCAGGCCGGCTTCTTTCTCGTCCTGGCCGACGACCTCCGCCTTGATTTCGCACGAGCGGGCGATGGCGTGAGCCAGCGCGTTGGGGTCGCGCTTGAGCAACGCCGCCAAATTCTTCTCCAGCCAGGCGAAGAACTTCGCGTCGTAGATGATGCCATACTTGATCACCTCGGCGAGACCGGCGCGGAACTCGCGCTCGGGTAGCGTGCGCAATGTGTCGAGATCGCAGAGCACCAGGCGCGGTTGATGAAACGCTCCGACGAGATTCTTGCCGGCCTTCAAGTTCACACCGGTCTTGCCGCCGACTGAGCTGTCCACCTGCGAAAGCAGCGTGGTGGGCACTTGCACGAATTCGATGCCGCGCAAATAAGTCGCCGCGACGAAGCCCGCCAGATCACCGACCACGCCGCCGCCCAGCGCGACGATGAACGACTTGCGTTCGAGCCGGTGTGCAGCCAGTTGATCGCAACAGTCAGCGACGAGCTTGATGCTTTTGGAGCGCTCGCCCGGCTTGAACGTGATCACCACGCTGTCAAAGCCGGCTTCCTTGAGTGAGTCGGCGGCTTGGCGGGCAAAGAGTGGCGCCACGGAATCATCGGTGATGACCGCACAGCGACGGCCGAGGCCCAGCTTGCGGCACTCGGTACCGAGGCGGGTCAGCAACTGGGAGTCGATCAGGATGGGATAACTGCGGTCCCCGAGCGGGACGCGAACTTTGCGCATGCGCGAAGAATAGAGCGGGAGAGGGCGGCGGCAAGTCTGGTTTAGGCCATGGCCGAAGTGCCAAGGTGGAAGAGCGAGCAGTCAGTTAACTCTCAAAAATCCGATGGCGCGGGTTGAGATCCAGTTACACAGAAGGCGTGACCGTTGATCTTTCCCTTCCAATTCAGCGCCGTGCTTCATAGCATTTCCGCCACACAATTTATGGCGACGAAATACAAATTCTGCTTCGGCCCTTGGAACATCAGCGAGGGACAAGACCCCTACGGCCCGACGACGCGCCCGCCCGCGACGTTTGACTGGAAGCTCGCGCAGCTCAAGAAGCACGGGTTCGACGCGATGATGTTCCACGACGATGACGCCGTGCCGGAGATCGACAGCAAACCGGAAAGCCAGATTCGCAAGGAGGCCAGGGCGCTCAAGCGACGGCTCGACGATCTGGGAATCGCCGCCGAAATGGTCGCGCCCCGTCTGTGGTTCGCGCCGCAAACCATCGACGGCGCTTACACCAGCAACAGCAAGCGGGACCGGCAGTATGCCATCGACCGCTCGCGCCGCAGCATCGACATCGCGAAGATACTCGGCACCGACCTGATCGTTCTCTGGCTGGCGCGGGAAGGCAGCTATATCCGCGAATCGAAGGACGCCGGTCGCTGCCTGGATTATCTGGTTGAAGCGCTCGACGCCATGCTGGCCCACGATCGCAAGGCGCGGCTCGCCATCGAGCCGAAACCAAATGAGCCGATGGATCACGCCTACATCCCGACGATCGGCCACGCGCTCGCCGTCGCGAATCTGACCCGAGATCCGAAGCGTGTCGGCTGCTTGATCGAGTCCGCGCACGCCACTCTGGCAGGGCTCGATCCGGCGGATGAGATCGATTTCGCCATGAAGTTTGGCAAGCTCTGGTCGCTGCACCTGAACGATCAGAACGGCTTGAAGTACGATCAGGATCGCCCCTTCGGCAACGTGAGCCTGCGCAGCGCCTTCGATCAAGTCCGCTCGCTTGAACGTCACGGCTACGGAAAGAACGGCGAGTATGTGTGCTTCGACGTGCATCCGTTCCGCACCACGAAGCCCGCGAATTGGATGGAGCATCTGCTCAACAGCCGGCGCACGTTTGAGCTGCTCGTGCGCAAGGTGCGCAGCTTCGACGAGCAGACGGCCAAGCAACTGGTCGCCGATCGAAACTATCAGGCGCTCGACCAACTGGTGATCGAGCACTTGCTGGGGAAGTGATGGGAAGAAGTATGCGTCGCCGATTGATGCTGGGTTTGTTGGTTGGCTTGTTGTTGGCAGGTGCAGCCACCGTCCTCGTGTTTCGGCTGTGGAATGTTGGCGGGCTATCGGCAGCCCAAGTCAATGAGCTCAACGATCGTCAATTGTCGGTGATCGCAAGGACGGCGAGACCGCTGATCTCCGCGCTGAACCGATTTCGTCGTGAACACGGTAGCTTTCCTGACCAGTTATCGAAGGCGGGAATCTCGAAAGGCGACTGGACCTACTATCCAGAGGGAGACGGTTATTCCCTTTCTAAAAAATTGGGATGGGATCCGATGCTGCAGTATTTCGTATCGAACAACATCAGCCGGTGGGTGCTAAATCCAGGTGATGGGAGTGCCACGCGGGAGATTGACCTGAATTCACTCGCACTATGACCGGGGGCTCTCGTAAGGAATGGAGAACGGATTGATGAAGATGAAGCCAATTGCAAATCCCGTCGCCCTCATCACCGGTGCGTCCCGCGGCATCGGCCGTGGGATCACGCTGGAGTTGGCGAAGAGCGGTCACGATCTGGTGATCAATTTCGCCAGCAACGAGTCGGCGGCGAAGCAAACGGCAGCGGATTGCATGGCTGCCGGAGTGGCAGTTGGACGAGTCGTTCGCGCCGAGATTTGTCAGGCGGACATCTCACTCGCGGCGGATCGTCGTCGCTTGGTCGAGTTCACCACAAAAGCCTTTGGCCGGATCGATCTGCTGGTGAACAACGCCGGCGTCGCGCCCAACGTCCGTGCCGACTTGCTCGACGCCACCGAGGAGAGCTTCGACCGCCTGATCGCCATCAACGCGAAGGGGCCGTTCTTCCTGTCGCAGCTGGTGGCGAAGGTGATGGTGGAGCAAACTCGAAACCCGAAACCCGAAACCCGAAACCCGATCATCATAACGATCACCTCGCTCAGCGCCTACACCGCCTCCGTCAACCGCGGTGATTACTGCGTCTCGAAGGCCGCGTTGTCGATGCTCACGCCGCTGTTCGCCGCGCGGCTGGCCGAGCACGGCGTCGGCGTCTTCGAGATCCGGCCGGGCATTATCGCCACCGACATGACGGGTCCGGTGAGGGAAAAGTATGACCAACTCATCGCCAACGGATTGACGCCGATCAAACGTTGGGGCACGCCTGAGGATGTCGGGAAGGCGGTCGCTGGCATCGCCAGCGGCGCATTTCCGTTCAGCACCGGCGAGGTGATCAACGTGGATGGCGGGTTTCATTTGAGAACCCTGTAGCGGCGCTCTATGAGCGCGGGAATATTCAGCGACGGTCACAGACCGCCGCCACAAAAAATGACATGCCCCTTAAGATCGACCACACATTGACCCCGGCGAAACTCTTGCCCGCCATCGAGCGGATGTGGGAGCAGTCCGCGCAGAAAATCCTGGCCATCGAGAAAACCTGGAAGCCGGCTGACGGCACGCCGGTCTTTACGGTGAAGGGCCGTTACACCTCGCGCGGTTGGACCGAATGGACGCAGGGCTTCCAGTTTGGATCGGCGATTCTGCAATTCGACGCGACGGGCGATGAGCGTTTCCTGGAGATCGGGCGGAGCAAGACCATCGAGTTGATGGCCAGTCATGTGTCGCACACCGGCGTGCATGATCATGGCTTCAACAACATCTCGACCTACGGCAACCTGCTCCGGCTGATGCGCGAGGGCCGCATCCCGTGGAACGAGCGCGAGAAGGATTTCTACGAACTCGCACTCAAGGTCAGCGGCGCAGTGCAGGCGGCGCGCTGGACGAAACTCGCCGACGGCACGGGCTTCATCCACAGCTTCAATGGTCCGCACTCGCTGTTCGTGGACACGATCCGCTCTTGTCGCTCGCTGGCCGTCGCCCACCAACTGGGGCACTGCCTGATGGGCGAGCAGGATGAGAAGATTTCGCTGTTGCGCCGTCTGGTGGAACACGCGGTCAATACTTCAAAGTACAACGTCTACTATGGCATTGGTCGTGACGCTTATGATGTAAGTGGTCGCACGGCCCATGAAGCGGTGTTCAACGTCGAGAGCGGGATCTTTCGTTGTCCGAATAGTCAGCAAGGCTACTCGCCGTTCAGCACCTGGACGCGCGGCCTGGCTTGGGCGATCTGTGGGTTTGCGGAGCAGTTGGAGTTTTTGGGAATGGTTCCGCTAAAGGAGCTCAAGGCGATACCACAGTTGCAGTATCGCGATCAAAGTTCGAGCGCCGGCTTTCGCGGCAAATCCGCTTCGGCCAACCTCGCTTTTCTGATTAATGCAGCGGTGGAGCCGGCGGCATTCTATTTGGAACACAGCTGCCGCGACGGCGTCCCCATGTGGGATACCGGCGCTTCCAAGCTGCATCGCCTGCCCGCGAGCTATCTCGATAAGACCTCGGACCCATTCAATGCGTGGGAACCGGTGGACAGCTCGGCCGCCGCGATTGCGGCGCAAGGCTTGATTCGGCTGGGTCGGTTTTTCTCCTACGTGGGCGCGATGCAATCCGATAAGGACTTCATTTCTACCGGGAAGAACTACTCGCAAGCCGGTCTCACCATCGCGCGCACATTGTTCTCGGAGCCATACCTTTCAACGAACCCGAAGCATCAGGGCTTGATCCTGCACTCCGTCTATCACCGGCCAAATGGCTGGGACTACATCGCGCCCGGCCAGAAGGTGCCGAACGGCGAAAGCTCGATGTGGGGCGATTACCACGCGCGCGAGCTGGCGCTGCTCATCCAGCGCGAAGCGCAAGGCGAGCCCTACCTGACGTTCTTCGGATGTGTTGGTTGACTACGGTAGGGCGAGGCTCCGGCCGAGCCGTCGATCAAATGGGGCGCGGCATGAGCCTTGCCCTACCATAAAGTAGAAATGAAACCCCAAGTCCTCATCACCGACTTTCTTAATGACGACCTCGCGCCGGAGCGCCGCATCTTCGGCGACTTGGCCAACGTCACCGCGTTGAATGCGCTCACGGAGAGCGACCTCATCGGCCGAATCGAGGACGCCGATGCCGTGCTAGTTTACCACTACCTCGGTTTGAGCGCGGACACGATCAACCGGCTGCGCAAATGTAGGATCATCGTCCGCTGCGGGGTGGGCTTCGACAATGTGGACCGCGTGGCCGCCCGCGCAAAGGGCATCCCGGTCTGCAACGTGCCGGATTACGGCACCGAGGATGTCGCGGACTCGGCCATCGGGATGATGCTCTCGCTCACCCGCGGCATTCATTTCCTCAACAGCCGTCTGCGTCGTGGTGAAGGAAGTTGGTCCCACGATCAAGCCGCGCCGTTGTATCGGTTGCGCGACCGGACGCTGGGTCTCATTGGAATGGGACGCATCGGCACGGCAACGGCGCTGCGGGCCAAGGCGCTCGGGATGGACGTTGCCTACTTCGATCCCTACGCGCCGCAGGGCCGCGACAAGTCGCTCGGCATCCGCTGGGTCGAGACGCTGGAGGAGTTGCTGAAACAATCACATGTCGTCAGCGCACATTGCCCCCTCTCGCCGGAGACGAAGCACCTCTTGAACGACCGGACCATCGGGTTGCTGCCGCGCGGTTCGTATCTCGTGAACACCAGCCGTGGCGGCGTGGTGGATGTGCTCGCCGTGTTGCGCGCTCTGGAGAGTGGCCAGCTCGCCGGGGCGGGCATTGACGTTTTGGAAACCGAGCCGCCGTCAGGCGATCATCCCTTGATCAAAGCGTGGCGCGATCCGAAACATCCGGCCCACGATCGATTGATCCTCAATCCGCACTCGGCTTTTTATTGTGAGGAAGGCTTGATGGAAATGCGGGTCAAAGGTGCTCAGAATGTCCGCCGCGTGCTGGAAGGAAGGGCACCGTTGAACCTCGTCAACTGAATGCCGGCCGCGAAAAAACAGAATGCCCATGGCTACTCCGATCGCAGCCGGCGTAAGGAGGCTCTATGCAAAGGAGAGATGGAGCGAGCCTCGTAACCTCGGCTGCTACCGCTAACTATTTATGCCTGAGCCCTTCAAACTTACCCGTATTCCGTCGCTGAAGACGGTCGCTGACTTCCGTGCGCACGTTGCGTCGCTTGGAGTTGAATTGCCGTGCGATGACGCCATCGCCATGGGCTTGGCCTCGCCGCTCGCGCTGGCGATCAATGGAGTCACCATCAACGGCAAGTCGATCGGCAACCGCATCGCCATTCACCCGATGGAAGGCTGGGACGGCACGACGACGGGCGGGGTGACCGACCCGATGCGCCGGCGCTGGCAGCGGTTCGGCGAGAGCGGCGCGAAGCTGATCTTCGGCGGTGAGGCGATGGCGGTGCGCCCCGACGGTCGTGCGAACCCGAATCAGCTGATCATCGTCGAGGAGAACCAAGCCGGGCTCGCAGAACTTGTTACCATTCTCAAGCGCGCTCATCAGGAACGCTACGGCACGACCGACGATCTGTTGATCGGCTTTCAGCTCACGCACTCAGGGCGGTTCTGCAAACCTAACGACAAGTTCAAGATGGAGCCGCGGGTTGCCTACCGGCATCCGATTCTCGACCGGAAGTTCAATGTCACCAGCGATAATCAGGTCTGGACGGACGACGAGATTGACGAATTGATCCGCTGCTACATCCGGGCGGCGGCGGTGGCGCTCAAGGCCGGTGCTGACTTCGTGGACGTCAAGCACTGCCACGGCTACCTGCTGCACGAGTTTCTCAGCGCCCATACACGATCTGGAAAGTTCGGCGGCAGCTTTGAGAACCGCACGCGTATCCTGCGCGAGATCGTCGCCGGGATTCGCGCGAGCGGGAACCCCATCGACATCGGTGTGCGATTGAGTGCGTTTGATTTCGTGCCGTTCAAGCCTGATCCGACGCGCGCCGAGCCGGGCAAACTCGGTCCGGGAATCCCCGAGGACTTCACCCACTGCCTGCCTTATCGCTACGGCTTCGGCGTGAACGCTGCGAATCCTGTTGAATATCATCTTACCGAGACGTTCCGGTTCGCCGACCTGTGTCGCGAACTCGGCATCAAGCTGCTGAACCTCTCCGCTGGTTCGCCTTACTACAACCCGCACATCCAGCGTCCGGCGGCGTATCCGCCCAGTGACGGTTACCAACCGGCGCATGATCCGTTGATCGATGTCGCGCGGCAGCTCGGTGTTGTGCGACAAGTCCGCGACCACTTGAAAAACTCCCAATCTTCCAGCTCCGGGCACCCATCCTCAATCCTCATCGGCACCGGTTACAGTTACCTTCAGGATTACCTCCCGCATGTCGCGCAATTCGTCGTGCGTCACGGGTGGACCGACATGGTCGGGCTCGGCCGCGCGGTGTTGAGTTATCCGAACATGCTCACGGATGCGATGGGGCAGGGGAAGCTGACGCCGAAGTTCATCTGCCGCACGTTCAGCGACTGCACCACCGCCCCGCGCAATGGCATCATCAGCGGTTGTTTTCCGCTGGACGACTACTACAAATCCCGGCCCGAGGCGGCGCAGTTGAAGGAGATCAAGCGGGCGAAGGGAGCGTAGGGCGAATCGCCAAGGTGAATGCTGCCTTGTTCAAATAAATGGCACTCGCAGGCGGATACTGGTTAGCTTCTCCCATGCGATTTTGGTCACCTGCTTTTATTTCGCTCATCCTGCCGTTGTTGGTCGCTGGTTGCACCCACACTCCTGATGAAGTTGCGTGGCAGCCATTGTTCAATGGCCGGGATCTCACCGGCTGGGTGCAGCGCGGTGGCATGGCCAAGTATCTTGTCGCGGACGGCATGATCGTCGGGATGAGCGTGCCGAACACTGGCAACACGTTTCTTTGCACTGAGAAGACCTTTCGGAACTTTGTGCTCGAGCTCGAAGTGAAACAGAATCCGGAGATCAATTCCGGCATCCAGTTTCGCAGCCTGTGCTTCGACGAGCCCAAAACTTACCAGGATGGCGAAAAGGAGATCAAGGTGCCGGCCGGCCGCGTTCACGGGTATCAATGCGAACTAGATCCGACGCCGCGCAAATGGACGGCCGGGATCTACGAAGAAGGCCGGCGCGGCTGGCTCGTGCCGCTCACGGGCAAGACGGAAGCGCAGGCGGCCTACAAGCTCGGCGAATGGAACAGGATTCGGATCGAGTGCAACGGCGACAAGCTGCGAACCTTTGTGAATGACGTGCCGTGCGCCGAACTGACCGACAACTGGACATCCGAAGGCTTCATCGCCCTGCAAGTACACGGCGTTGGCAAGAAGGAGGAGCCGATGGATATTCGCTGGCGCAATCTGCGGATCAAGGAACTGCCGGACACGAAGAAGTGATGGCTTGGATGGCGCCTTGATCGGGGGGTGGGAAAAGCGTTTCCAAATCGCTGGCACAGGATAGTCTCTCATCCATGCGTTCAGTCATCTGTTCGGTCGTTCTCATTGCCACGAGCAGCATCGTATTTGCCCAGGGAGATTTCATCAATTTCGAGACGCCGCCGGTGCATCCACTTGACCAGAGCCCTGACGGTGGCCGGCTCGCCGTGGCCAATGGACCCGATGGACGCGTCGAGATCTTCACCTTGAACGCAGCGGGAGTACCGTCGCCGGAGGTGTCCATCCCGACGGGCATCGATCCCGTGTCGGTGCGCTGGCGCACGGCGAATGAACTCTGGGTCGTCAACCACATCAGTGACTCGGTGAGCGTGGTCGATGTCGCCGCCCGACAAGTGATCGCGACGTTGAAGACCGAGGATGAACCGCGTGATGTGGTGTTCGCGGGTTCTCCGCAACGAGCATTTGTATCGTGCTCGATCACCGACGCGGTGCTGGTCTTTGATCCGGCCAGTATCGCGAGCAGCCCCCAACGAATCGCGATTTTGGGCGAAAGCCCGCGGGCGCTGGCCGTCAGCCCCGACGGCACGAAGGTTTATGTGGCCATCTTCGAGAGCGGCAACGGCACTACAATTCTGGCGGGTGGCGGCGATGGCACTACAATTGATTTTCCGCCAAACGCCGTCAGCGATTTTCGCGGTCCCTACGCCGGATTGAACCCGCCGCCGAACAGTGGCAACAACTTCGTGCCCGCCAAGAACCTCGCAGCGGGCGCCGCACCACCGGTCGGGCTCATCGTGCGCAAGAATGCGGCCGGCGAGTGGCGCGATGACAACAATGGCAACTGGACCAGCTTGGTGTCCGGCCCGGATGCGACTGCCTCGGGACGGCCGGTGGGCTGGGACGTGATCGACAATGATGTCGCCATCATCGACACCGCGACGCTGGGAGTCACTTACGCCACGCGGCTGATGAATCTGTGCATGGCCATCGCGGTGAACCCCGCGAGCGGCCGGGTGACGGTCGTCGGGACAGAGGCGCTGAACCAGATCCGTTTCGAGCCGAACGTGAATGGCAAGTTCGTGCGAGTGAACCTGGGCCGGTTCGAGGCCGCCACTCCGGGGACGAAGTCGGTTGCAGACCTGAATTCGCATCTCACCTATGCCACACCAAACGTATCGCAAACCGAACGCAACAAGTCGCTCGGTGACCCACGGGCAATCGCCTGGCGGTCGAGCGGGACGCGCGGCTACGTTGCGGGCATGGGCTCGGACAACGTGATCGCCATCGACGCGAACGGCGCCCGGGTGCTGGCGCAACCGATTAATGTGGGCAAGGGCCCGTGCGGGTTGGCCGTGGATGAATCGCGCGGCCGGCTTTACGTCTTCAACCGCTTCGACGCCAACCTGAGCGTGATCGATCTGGGCACTGACGCCGAGATGACTCGCGTGTCATTCTTTGACCCGACGCCCGCCGCCATCAGGTTGGGTCGACCACTGCTTTACGATACGCATCGCACGTCGGGGCTCGGCCATGTGTCGTGTGGTTCGTGTCACGCAGACGCCCGCATGGACCGGCTCGCCTGGGACTTGGGCGACCCGTCCGGTGCGGTGAAGAACGTGTCCGGCAGTTTGCACAATCTCGGCGGTGGCATTCCCGGATTGACTGGCAACTTCACGGCTTTTCATCCGATGAAGGGTCCAATGACAACGCAGACTTTGCAGGACATCATCGGCAAGGAGCCCCATCACTGGCGCGGCGACCGCAACGGAATCGAGGAGTTCAACGGCGCGTTTGTCGGCCTGTTGGGCGACGACACGGCGTTGACGCCGACCGAGATGCAGCAGTTCGAGAACTTCCTTGCGACGATCTATTTTCCGCCCAACCCGAATCGCAACGTGGACAACACGCTGTCGACAAGCCTGCCGTTGCCGGGGCATTTCACCACCGGCCGTTTCGGTCCAGCGGGCCAACCATTGCCCGATGGCAATGCGCAGCGCGCGCTCAATACGATCTACCGTCCGTTGAGCCGGGCGATCGATCGCGGAACGTTTGCCTGCGTCACCTGCCATAACGTCCCGATTGGGAATGGCTCCGACACGACACTTAATTTCTTCAGCCAGACATTTACACCCATCGCGCCGGGCCCGAATGGCGAACGCCATCACCTGATGGTGAGTGTGGACGGCAGCAGCCAGCGCGCGTTCAAAGTGCCGCAGTTGCGCAACATGTATGACAAGGTGGGTTTTGAAATGACACAACTCGTGAGTCGATCGGGGTTTGGTTACGGGCATGACGGCGCGGTGGACAGTCTCGCGCGATTCTTCAGTGAGGGCGCTTTCGATACCCAGAGTGACCAGGAGATCGCCGACCTGGTGGCGCTGATGTTGAGTTTCACCGGCAGTGAGTTTGGATCGCCCATCGACGCATTGGAGCCACCCGGAACGACAAGTCAGGACACGCACGCGGCCGTGGGCAGACAGGCGACTTTGACCGGGCCCACGACACCTGGCGGGGCTTTCACATTGTTGAACCAGTTGGTCGCGCTTTCGGCGGCGAACAAGATCGATCTAGTTGCGCACGGGGCAATCGCGGGAGCGGCGCGAGGCTGGCAGTTGACGGCTGGGACCTGGCAGAGCGACGAACAAAAAGTGGCCGAGACCTTGAATGCGATCCTCGCTCGCGCGACGCCGGCGGCGCCCGTAACTTTCACTGCCGTAGTTCGTGGGACGGGGCGGCGAGCTGGGATCGAGCGGGATCGCGACGGCTTGCTAGACAACGACGAGACGCGGGATCTGGTGCCCGGCGTGCCCGGCATTCAGAATCCATTTCGGCCCGACTCCTCCGACTCGACAGGGAATAGCGGTTCATTGGTTGCCGATGGAATCGCCGATGGGCAAAACGATTTCGACAACGATGGTCAAAGCAATGCCGCGGAGTTCGCGGCCGGCACGAATCCGGCCGACATGCTGGCGATCAACCCTCCCATGCAACTCGCCATCAATACGTCCGGACCGCCCGGCACTGCGACCCTTACCTGGCAGGGCGCGCCGCTGGCTCGCTATGAGATCAAGTGGAGCTCTGACTTGGTTGCCTGGACACCGCTCGGGATACCACCCATCGACGCACCTTTGGCTGGTGGCCCGCTGGTGTGGGTTGACAACGGCCCGCCCGCTACGCCTTCAACTCCCGCGGTCGCGCAGCGGCGATATTATCAGGTGAACCGGATCCGCTAAGTGCGGGCTGCGTCGACAGTCACGACTGCGATCCGCGAGGGAACTGAGGTAAGTGGTCGCCAATGGCCGGACGGCCAACGGGTGTTTACTTCAGACGCCAGGTGATACGCGCCTTGTTCAGGTCGTAGGGCGACATCTCAACTTTAACGCGGTCGCCGACGGTCAGGCGAATCCAGCGCTTGCGCATCTTCCCGCAGATGGTGGCCAGCACGAGATGCTTGTTGGCGAGCTCGACGCGAAACATCGTGCCGGGAAGCACGGTGTGAATGGCCCCTTCCACTTCAATATGTTCTTCTTTCATTCGTGGTTCTTGAATCCTGGTTGGTCGCTGCTGGTTGCGACATCCCCCGGACCAAGGTTCGGGACGCGGCTTGGATAAAAAGAGCGAGGCCCGGTGACACCGGGCCTCGCCTGCATTTCGAAATAAAGATTAGTAACGATCGCGCCGGCCACCGCCACCACCGCCGCCGCCGTATTCACGACGACCGCCACCGCCGCCGCCGCCACCGCCACCGCCACCGCCACCCGGGCGGGATTCACGGGGCTTGGCTTCGTTGACCGTCAGGGGACGACCATCGAGCTGCTGGCCATTCAAGGCGGCAATTGCCTTCTGAGCTTCCTCGTCGGAGCTCATGGTGACGAAGCCGAAGCCGCGCGGACGGCCGCTTTCGCGATCCATCACCAACATGGCTTCAACGACGGCGCCGTGGGCACCGAACGTGTCCTTGAGGTCGGCCTCAGTGGTATTAAACGACAGGTTACCGACGTAGAGTTTGTTTCCCATAGATGTTTAGTTGTCCGAGACTCACTGGTGCTTTCACGAGACTGTTCCCGGAGATCGGGTCTAAAATCATCACTGAACTATGTTCACCTGAAGATTTACCATGCCTTGAAAGAGACAAGCTATCTGCCAGACCGGGGCACCCTGATGTTTTCCAAGCTGATAGCAAATAAAATCTTGGAATTTCTTTGCTGCGGGACTGGGGGTTGCCCCACCGACCTGGTCAATTGGGTGGTTGGAAGCGGTTGCTTGTTGCTCGAGCGACGGACATTGGGAGCAGCGGATTCCGGGGAGCGGGAGTAGCGGCGCGGCCAAACTGCGGACTTGCCGCTGCCTGCCAAACGCGTTACCCAATCGCGCCATGGAAGAGCGGGAGGCGTTCATTGCCCTCAACATGATCGAGCACGTCGGGCCGGTGCGCGTGCGCCAGTTGCTGGGCCAGTTCGGCGATGCCGTTTCAATCCTCAAGGCGTCCAAGCCGCAACTCTTGCAAGTCCGTGGCATCGGCGACGAGACGGCCGAGGCAATTTCGACTTGGGAACGAAAACTCGATCTCGCCGCTGAGATTCAGCGCTGCCAGGATTATGGCTGCCACGTACTGATTCAGAGCGACGCGGAATACCCGGCCATGCTCCGCGAAATCTACGATCCCCCCATCGTCCTCTACGTGAAAGGTTCCCTCGGGGAGAAGGACAAGAACGCCGTCGCGATGGTTGGTTCGCGGCAGACCACCCACTACGGAATTGAGACCGCTCGCAAGCTGGCCTACCAGCTCGCTTACGTGGGCGTCACCGTCGTGAGCGGCGGCGCCCGGGGAATCGATACCGCCGCGCATCAAGGGGCGCTTCAAGCGAAGGGGCGCACCGTCGCGGTGCTGGGGAATGGCATCAACATTGTGTTCCCGCCGGAGAACCGTGAACTGTTTGAGCGCGTCGCCGCCGGGGGTGCGGTCGTCACGCAGTTCCCGTTTAATCGCAAGGCCGACAAGCAGACCTTTCCCATCCGCAACCGCATTGTGGCGGGCATGACGCTGGGCACCGTCGTCGTGGAGGCGAACCTGTCGAGCGGCGCGTTGATCACCGCCAATTTCGCTACGGAATACGGGCGGCAGGTGTTCGCGGTTCCAGGCCGGATCGATTCGCCGCGCAGCAAGGGGTGCCACGACTTGATCAAGAAGGGCGCGAAGCTCTGCGAGGGCGCGGAGGACATTCTTAGCGAGTTCGAGTACCTGTTTCCGCCGTCGAATCGCCCACCGTCGTCGGCGGAGACCGGTCAGCTACGGGTGCTGGAGCTGAACGAGAACGAGCAGAAGGTTTACGATACGATCGGCGAGGAGGAGGTTCACATCGACGACATTATCCGTCATTGCGGGCTGCCGGCCTCGAGCGTGTCGGTGGCGTTGCTCGGCCTTGAAATGAAGCGGATCATCCAGCAACTGCCGGGGCGGGTGTATCGACGCAATTCTTGAGGCGGGCGTGAAACATTCGGGCGCTCGGAACAATACCCGACGCAACGGCTACTCCACTTTTCCCGGCTCCCGCATGGCGCCACCCGACGATTTCGTCAAATCGTCGCCGAGTTCGATGCGCACGGTTGCGGCCGCCGCTGATAGCCGGGCGACAATGTCCGGATGCTTCGCAGTGACGTCGTTGGCTTCCGCGATATCCGCGTGGAGGTCGTAGAGTGCCGACGTGACTTTCTCGGGCACATACTTCGACGGCCGGCCGCTCACTCCCCCGGGTTTGCCGGCGAGCGAGCGTGAGGTGTGCGGCAGCACCAGTTTCCAACGCCCGTCGCCGCTGAGCACCCCTTCGAGGTCGTTGCGATTGTAGTAAAGGAAGTATTCGCCGTGCGGGTTTTGGGCGTCGGGTTGCCCCGCGATAATGGGCCAGACATCCCGGCCATCGATCGGGTGGTCGGGCAGCTTCGCGGCGAGCAAGCCCGCGATGGTCGGGAACAGGTCGATGGTCATCAGCGCCTGATTGCACACGGTGCCCGCCGGGATGCGACCCGGCCAGCGCATGATGCACGGCACGCGCAGGCCGCCTTCCCACGAGGTGCCCTTGCCTTCGCGCAGGGGAAAGGCGGAGCCTGCGTGATCGCCGTAGCTGAGCCAGGGTCCGTTGTCCGAGGTGAAGATCACCAGCGTGTTGTCGGCAAGTTTATGGCGGTCGAGAGCGCGGAGGATTTCGCCGACCGACCAGTCGAGCTCCATGAGCACGTCGCCGAAGAGGCCGCGGTTCGATTTGCCCTTAAACTTGGACGACACGTGGAGCGGCACGTGCGGCATGCTGTGCGCGACGTAGAGGAAGAACGGACGCTCCGTGTTGCGCTCGATGAACCGCACCGCGCGTTCGGTGTATTGCGTGGTGAGCTGCTCCTGATCGGCCGGTTGCACGGCGGGATTGAGCACCTTCTCGTTTTCGTAGAGCGGCAAATCCGGATAAGCGCCGGGCTTCGCCTCGGGATGATGCGGCCACATGTCGTTCGAGTAGGGCAGGCCAAACCACTCATCGAAGCCGTGGCGCGTGGGCAGAAATTCCGGCTGGCTGCCTAGGTGCCATTTGCCGTAGATCGCCGTGGCGTAGTCGCGTTGCTTCACGAGCTCGGCGAGCGTCACTTCGTTCGAGTTAATGCCGATCTTGCTGTTCGGACCCAGTGCGCCGGAGAAGCCGATGCGATTCGGATAGCAACCGGTCAGCAACGCAGCGCGCGACGCGGAGCAGACGGCTTGGGCGACGTAGAATTGTTTGAACTGCCGGCCCTGAGACGCGAGACGGTCGAGGTGCGGCGTCCTGTAGCCACCCGCGCCGAAGGATCCGATGTCCGAGTAGCCGAGGTCATCGGCGAAAATGAGGACGATGTTCGGCGGGCGCGTTGCGGCCTGGACTCGCGCCAGTGCGGGGCTCAACCAGAGGAGCGCGCCGAGAAGCATTTGGAACAAGCGGCAGTTCACGGCGCGAGTATTGGGCGCGCTCGTCTTGTGAAAAGGGCAAACTTGCTTTGGGATGTCCTCAGCCAAGCATTGGCCGGCCTCCATTTGTGTTAGGGCGGGGCTCCCGCCGAGCCCATTCTTAATTTCAGCAGCGGTGAGCACTATTCCCGCGGCACCCATTCGGGGCGTTGAACAAGGCTCGGCAGAAGCCTCGCCCAACCGTTAGGCTTCACCTGCCAACTCGCCGATTTGGAAATCGGCGCTCCCACTACGTCTTCGGCAGCAACTTCATGATCACGAACAGCAGGCCGCCTACGACGGAGATCAGGACGCCCCAGAACAGCACCGCCCGGATGCCGGTGACTTCTCCGGCTTTCCACGGTTCGGCCGCAAGTCGCTGTTCGGGACCGGCCTCGACTTCGATGGGTTTGGTGGCGAGCAACTCGGCGCCAACCATCCCGAGATCATAGCTCGGCCGACCGACGCGATCATTGCCGTAGAGCAGGTCCAGCGGTTGGTTTGCATTCACTTTGAACAAGACCCGCGTGACGGGAACGTTCGCCAGGAAGCCGGTAAGTCGGATGGGCGCGTTGTCGCCATTGTCCGTCTCAAGAAACAACCGGTCGGTCTCGGGCGGCGAAGTGAGCGCAAGTCGGAGCCGATTGGTCCGGCTCTCCGGCGTCACCACCCAATTCGCCGAGCCGAGCTGACGGCGCTGCTTCTCGCCGCGCAGATTGGTCACGACTTCGTAGAGCGTGACGTGGCGATCGAACAAAGCCGTCTCGGGCACGCAGTTCAATTCTTTCAACGGCAGGCGCGCGTGGGTGAGCGACAACTGCCAGCGGCTGACGGCCGGGCGGTCCGCATCCGGCGCGGTTTGTGAGGCGAGGAACAAGGTTTGCACCCGCGCACTGCGATCGAGCAGGAAGGGCAACTGCCGGCCGCCACTCATCAGCCGCACGTCGCCGAAGCCGAGTTGCGCATGGGCGAGCACGTCGAGATCGAACTGGAGGCGATGCACGCCGGGAGCGATCTTTGGTAGCGGCTTGCGGAAGGACCAATCTTTGGTGTCGAGTTCAGCGCCGAGCAGCGGCACGTCAGCCAGAGTGTCGGCGGGATTGAACAACGGATTTTCGGCGAATGTGCCCGTAACCTTGGCGGTGACGACCGCGGCTTCAAGCCCCTGGTTCAGCCGGGCGAGATCGTATTGCGGGGCGCCGGCCCGGCGGTTCCCCGCGTAAACGCGGTACTCGCCGGGTTGCGCGACGAAGAGCAGGTGCAACGGCCGAACCCAGGCGCGGATGGACTCGATGTTCAGCGGCGGGCTGTCGCCATTCTCGATCACGAGCACAACCTCGCGCTGATCGAAGGCGTGTTCAAGATCGAATCGCAAACGGTCGGCGCCGCCCGGTCCGCCCGTGCGCAGAATGGTGCCCGTGTCGGAAACGGCCTCGCTGAGTTCCCCGTCCTCAAAAGCACGGGTCAGCAGTCGCACGGGTCGTGTGAAGACCGGATCAACAACGGCGAATTCCAATCGCGCCAGATGTCGCAGCGCCGCGCCGAGGTCGAGCAACAGGCGCGTTTCGCCGGCCTGCTCCTCGCGTTCGACGATCCGCAGCTCAATTGGTTCGGCGGGAACATTGTCGCGCGGCGGGCCGTGCAAGGTGAGCTGCGTGACTGCGACGGGTTCCGTACGCACATCGTCGAACACCAAACGCACGCGATCGCGGCCACCGCATTTCAACGGGAGAACCAACTGGCTCGCGCCGGCGTTCTGCCGGAAGACCGGGAAGTTCGCCAGCGTCTCGACGAACGGTCGCTCGCCAACGGCGACCGATACGGACACCGATTTGTAGAAACGCGCGCTGGAGATCGTCAGGGAGATGGACTCGATGGGTTCGTTCAGGGCGGCGCGGAACTCGATCACAGTGCGTTCACGCTCGGCGAGGGTGCGGAGATTGTTCGCCGCTGCGGACACGACTTGCTCGACGCGCTCCGGCGGGCGCGGCGTGACAAACGCGAACGGGACTTCACGACCTTCCCGGTCGGCCAGGCGCACATCGGCGAGGCCAGCCTGACTCGCGTCGAGCACTTCCGGCGGCAGCCGCAGCCGGGTCATGCCGTCGGCGGAAACCTGGGCGGCTTGCTGGAACTGCCATTCCTTCCAATCGGCGGAGGGCAAGGTGAAAGGGACAATGAAGAGAACGGCGATTGCCCAGAAGTTCGAGGACGACAACGAGGCCGATTTGTATGCTCGCGGTCTCATAGTTTTTCTTCGGTTGCTCCGGCAGCGGGTTGGTCGGTGTTGTCATCGCTGACGCTCGCCGCCAGGAATTTTTGATAGAGGAACGACGCGACGATGGCCACCACGGCGACACCGACGAGTGCGCCGACGCGGTAGAGCTGGTTCAACGCCGCGAGGTCGTGGAAGAACAGTTTGAGCAAGGTGACCGCCAGCAAACCAATTCCTGCCAGCCGGGCCGCGCGGACTCGTCGCAGGATGCCAATCACCAGCAGCACGAAGGCGAACAGCGCCCAACCGATCGTGTAGCTCATGTCGCGCGCGAAATCGCCGTGGAACCGGAACGTGAGCGCGCGTTCGCCGGGCGCGGTGAAGTAATCGGCGATCTCGATGTTCAGAAGAAAGAAGGTCAGCAAGGTGCCGAGCGCAATGAGCAGCGGCCGGGCATCCTTCTCCAGCACTTGATGATTCGGCGGCACCAGTAGTTTGGCGCCTGCAAACAGCGACGCGATCACCAGCCCGTAGGTGTAGAGGTACCAGTTGAGGATGGCTGTGTCCGATCGCGGATGGTACGCGAGCACATCGGGGTTGACCGACAGGCGGACGAAGGCCACCACCAGCAGCGCCACGCCGACGTGCCGCAAGCCTTGATGCGGGATGCGATGAAACAGCCAGAGCAAGGCGGCGCCTTCGAGACCCCAGGCGATCGTGAGCCATTGCCGCTCGAACTGGATCGGGAAGATTAGTGTGATGAAGAGCAGCGTCACCGCACCGAACCACGCGAGGATGGTGTTGCGCTGCGGGTGCGTGGTGGAAATTTGCTTCAACGCCGCGATGAGTCCGCCGAGCGCGGGCAAGGCGAACAACGCGGGCACGAGACCCATGAGTTCGTTCGGCCAGGCGCTCTTCGTCACCGCGTAGATCAACCAGAAGTGCAACGGCCCGGCGACGGCGGCGGTGATCCAGGCGATCGCTTTGGAACCATCGCCCCGGTGAAAGAGGAACGGATAGAGGCCGAACGCGGCGTAGAAGACCAGATACCAGCCGAGCGCGAGGCCGGCGTGCGGCGTGGTGAAGTGCCGCGAGTGCCAGGTGGCTTCGAGCAGGAACGTGCAGATGAGCCCGACGGCCGGCAGCCAGTTCATGTTGGCCAACTTCGACAGACCAAGCAGCAAGCCAACGAGCACCAGCGCGAGGCCGAAAACGGGCGTCGGGGTTTCGAGCGGCATCCGCGCGGTCACGAGCACGAGCAAGAGAAACGGCAGGACGCCGGACAAAGCGGGGATTTGTTGTTGCACGTCAGCCGGCAGCCAGGCGGGCGGGAGGCCGGGCTCGGTGGAGTTTCCCAGCAGTTGCTGGCGGGCGAGAATCTTCCGGCCGGCAAACACGCCGGCCACCGTGAACACAACCGCCATGCCCGCGATGACGATCAACATGTCGGGCAGGCCGGTCAACTCAGCGGGGATGCGCAACAGCCAGAGCAACGCCACGCCAACGGTCACCGCGAGGGCGAGCAGGATGCCGGTGATCGACGCGGTCACCACGGCGAGGCCGATGGCCAGCAGATCGACGAGCAGGATGAACGACCAGACAAGGAATGACACCGACTCGAATTTCAAAATCGGGATCAACGTGATCAGCAGCGCGAGCACGGGAAACACGTGAGTCCACGCCGCGATCGGCTCGTCGGGATGCCGGCGATTGAGCACGATGGGAAACGCGGTGTGCAACACGGCAAAGCCGAAATAACCGCCGAGCGCCCAGTAGAGCAGCGCCTCGTTGACGCGCGCACCGGTCCAGATCGCGAGCAGGAAGAACACGGCCGCGCCCGCCGCTTGATTGAGCCAGCGCAGGCCGGGCAGCTCGCTGGGTTTCACGTTTTCGACAGGAGCTTCGCCAAGCTTCCCCGAATCGGCGAACGTTGCGGCAGCCTCGGTCGCGGGAATGGTCATTGCCTTGAAGTGCAGCGTGGCCAGCGCGAGCACAGCAAGGTCGGCACCGAGGATGAAGCTAAACAACACGCCCGGCCGGTAGGCGGTAACCGAGTTCGCCATCAAGGTCATTGTGAAGATCAACGTCGCCGCCGGCATCAGCAACGTTGCGGCGATCAACCACAGGTTGGTCCGTTGCCGTTGGCGGGACCAGACTGCGGTCGCCAGGTACAGGGCGCAGAAACCCAGGAAGACTGCCATCGCGATGAACACCTTCTCGGCGCTGAAGAACTCTATGGTCCAGACGATCTGCACGATCACCGTGCCGATGGCGCCGGCGAGATTGAGCCAGTCCCAACGCCGGGCGTACGCGACGGCCAAAAGTCCGACATCGAGCAACGCAATGTAAGTGAAGAGCCCGACGGGATTGTCCACGCCTTGATTGACCAGCGCCGGTGTCAGAAAACCGCCCAACATGCCGAGCACGGCGACGACCAGCGCGTTCAACCGGACCGCGATCAGGAACGCCGTCGCGGTGACGAGCACCATCAGGACAAACGTCGGCACCACGCCGAAGAACTCGAAGTGATAGACGGCGCGGCAGGCGAACGTGACGGCATAAAGTATCACCGTGCCGGTGGCGGACAGTGTGTCAGCCGTGATCTTGTAGCGCTTCTGCGACATCACCACCCCGCCGACCAACAGACCAACACCCGTGAGGAAGCCGATGGTCACCCGCATGACTGGCGAGATCAGATCGTGCTCGAAGGAGTATTTGACGAAGAACGCCGCGGCTAGGAACAGGGCCAGGCCACCGAGCCACGCAAAGAGTCGGACGCCCATGAACTGCTCCCAGTTGAACGCCTCAAGGATTAGTTCCGGCGCTTTCGCTGAGGAAGGTTGGTCGGCGGCCGACTCCCGTTGCAGTGGCAGGACCGGCAACGGTATCGGGCGCGAAGTGGACGCCGCGATGGGTTGCTCGAGGACGGGCGGCAATGGCGGCGGTATTTCAGCGGCCAACGCGGTCTGCGGCTCGGCTGCCGGCGTCGCCGCTTCAGACAAGGCGAAGCCGGCACGAATGGCGTCACGGGAGGCGCGAAGCTGTTCAACACTGGTAGCCGCATCCGCTTCAGTGGCAGCGACGGCTGGCTTGACGGCCGCAGTTCGTCCTTCCCCGCTCGCCAACAATTCGCTTTCCACCCGCTGCTTGAGAGCTTGGAGCTCCCATTCGAGGACGCGGGTGCGTTCGGCGAGTCGCTCGGCCTCCCGGTGCGCTTGCGCGGCCTTGGTCAGGGCGATCAAGGGGACGATGATCGCAATAAAGATCGCAGCGAGGATGAAGATTATTTCCATGGCGAGCGGAGTGGCCGCACTGGGTTTGGGTTGAGCTTCCGCGAGCTTAGTGGTTCGAGCGAGCCCCACAAGGAGTCTCTTCGGCGTCGCGGGAGCGGTTGTTCGGCGGGCATGGCGGTGACCGTAGCGAAGTCACGGGTGCGCCGTTAATCGAAATTCAGGATGGCCGTATCGACGCTTTGGAAATGGCTCTCAAGGTCGTGGCGCTTGTGGTGAAGGTGGAAAGCCACTTTGGTCCGGATTGTTTTTGACGTGTCCGCAGGTGCCCGCTACATCATGTCGGCGACCGCACGGAGCGTCGTCCGCGGTTTGAATCATGAATTTTTCCGTCCCACTGCTGGCTGATTCGGGTGTGCTGTACGTCATTCAGCAGGCCGATGCGCCGGCGAAGGTCATCCTCGTCACGCTCCTGATCTTCTCGATCGTGGCGTGGTCCACCATGATCTCCAAAGGGCTGCAGATGCGGCGCGCGAAAAACCTGAACAAGTATTTCGATTCGGAATTCCGCGGCTCCAAATCCGCGCTCGGCATCTTTGACCGCCGGATCCAGGTCGATGGTTGCCCTTTGTTCTCAGTCTATCAGGAAGGCTGCGTCGAGCTGGATGCGCGACTTAAGAAAGGCGGAGCCGGCGGTCGCAAACAGTTCGTCTCGCTGAAAAGCATCGAGCACATCAAGCGCGTGCTGGAGAACACCGTTGCCCGGGAATCGCTCAAACTCGAGTCCGGACTCATCCTGCTGGCCATCGCGGTGAGCGGGGCGCCCTTCCTGGGTTTGCTCGGCACGGTCTGGGGCGTAATGGACACCTTTGCGGCCGTGGCGCAGGCCGGTTCCGCTGAACTGGCAAAGATGGCGCCGGGCGTATCGGCCGCGTTGATCACCACGGTGGCCGGCCTGCTGGTGGCCATTCCCTCCATGTTTTGGTACAATTACCTCGTCCACACGTTGCGCGTCATCACCGTTGAGCTCGACAACTTCGCCCAGGAACTCATGTCCCGGATCGAGACCGAGTTCATGAAGGACGATGAAGTGACCGATTAATGCGGAGCAATCCGGATGGAAAACCGACGAACCTGAAATGCGGCGCGCCTCCCAAAGACACTCGCTCGTGACGTTGAACGAGATCAACATCACGCCGCTGCTTGATCTGGCGTTCGTGCTGCTGGTCATCTTCATCATCACCCGGCCGTTGATCGAGCAGGGGATGAAGCTCGACCTGCCGGCCGGCGGTGGGGCGGATGGAACATTGAATCGCGACGACATCGCCCGAGTCGAAATCAGCGCCCAAGGTGTGTTTCAGTTAAACGGGAAGCCGATGGCCCTGTCGGGGATTGAGCAAAGCTTGGTTCAAATGGCGCGATCCAATCCAAAGATGGTGGTGCATATCGCTGGTGATCGGAACACCCCTTGGGAAAACGGCCTTAGTGTGGTGGACATCTGCAGGAAGCATGACATTACTCGCTTCAATATGCGCATGAAAGAACCGGCCCGATGAGTCGATTGCAAAAAAAATGCCTGATCGCATCCAGTGCCCTGCACGGGTTGCTGGCGTTGATTTTTTTGGTGGGCACCGCGTTCCTGGTGAAAGAGGAGGAGCACGTCGATCAAACGGTGTTGAATTTCATCCCCGACAAGCTGGTGGATGCCGCGATGCAGCGGGCGGCCGGACCGCTCGCACCGGCTACGCCGCCGCCCAGTCAAGCGCCACCCCAGCAGCCTGCACAAACACCGCCCGTTACACCGCCGGCGGCCAAGCAAGCTGAGCCCGAAGCGAAGCTGACGCCTCCAGAGAAGAAAGAGCAACTGCCCGAGCCGAAGGCAGAGCCTAAGCCACCCAAGCTCGAACCGAAAAAGAGCGAGCCAGAAGAAGTTAAGAAAGATCCAAACAAGGTTGATGTTACCGCGTTGAAGCCCAGCAAGACGCCCAAGAAGGTTGAGGCGGTCAAACCTGTCAGACGTCCCGTAACGGTGAATCTTAACACGACTACTTTGCGTCCCAGCGCGGATCTGGAAAAGGCACGGCAGGAAGCAGCCGCCACCACCGCAAGGGCGAGTGCTGCCAGAATTGTCAGTGCGTTGGGCAAGTTTGACGAGAAGACCTCCAAGTTGACCTCCGATAATATCGGCGTGTCTGCCTTCGGCGACGGCACCATCGGGGTTTCTTACGCCAGCTTCGAATCGTGGGTGCAGAAGGTTTATTGGGAAGCGTGGCGTCCCCCGACCGATCTCGCGGCTGGACGATCGATCGTCAAAGTGAAGGTGGTCATTCGCAAAGACGGCACGATCGAGTCGGCCAACGTCACGGAGCCGTCGGGAAATTCCCGGTTGGATGCCAACATCCGTCAGTTGCTGGCCCGCGTGAAGACCGTTGGCCAGGGATTTCCTGAAGGCGCGAAGGAAGAAAAGCGCACCTATAACATCGAATTTAACCTCGAAGCAAAACTCGGCTCCGGATGAACATACGAACACTTACGGCAGGAGCGGCCATCGTCGCTTTCCTCACTGGCACTCAAGTCGGCACGTCGGCGGATTCCACCATCAAGGTTGGCAGGGACGTGATCGCCTTTGGTGAGCCGCCAGTCCCGATTGCGGTCAGCGGCTTTTCTGGGGAAGTCCTGACCGTTTTGCAGTTTGACCTGCACGTCATGGGTTTCAAACTTGTTCCTGAGAGCGAAGCGCAGTTCACCGTCGCCGGCAGCAATGCTGGTGCGGTCGAGGCGCGCGTGAAAGACCGGTTGGGTGGCGGCAATCTGCTGCTCGGCAAGCGCTACACGGGTGGCTCCCTGCGGCAGCAGGCGCACGCGCTGGCGGATGATGTCGTGAAGTCGACGGTGAATCGCGAGGGTGTTGCCCAGACGCGCATCGCCTTTCGGGTCAAGACTGGCCAGCGCGCCAATGAGATTTTTGTGGCTGACTTCGACGGCGGCAACGCGAAGGCGGCGACTTCCGACAATGTGCTGGTCGCCGCTCCCGCCTGGGTGAAAGGCCGGGCGACGCTGTTTTACTCGACCTACAAGAACGTTTTCCCCGACATCGTCTCGCATGATCTGACCACGGGAAAGCGCCAGGTATTTGCCAACTACAACGGCGCCAACCTCAGTCCTTCGGTCTCGCCCGATGGAAAGAAGGTGGCGATGATCCTCAGCCGGAACGGCAGCCCGGACCTCTGGGTGGCCGACATCGATGGCAAGAACCTCAAGCAGCTATCCAAGACCCGCGAAACCGAGGCATCCCCGACCTGGTCGCCCGACAGTCGGACCATTTGCTTTTCTTCAGAGACCAGCGGACGCAACGCACTCTATACCGTCACGACGGAGGGCGGTGCCATGAAGCGGTTGGCCACCAGCGGGGTGGGCAATTTGACCGAGCCGGACTGGTCGCCCGATGGCAAATATATCGCCTTCACGCAAATGCGGGGTGGCGGATTTGACATTTGTGTGGTGCCCGCCGCCGGCGGTACGGCGCAGGTTCTGGTCGAAGGCGAGGATCCCTCATGGGCGAAGAATTCCCGGAATATCATCTATAACCGCGATCAAACGCACCTGTCTGTGCTTGACGTGCCAACCCGCCAAACCAAAGATATTGCCCGCGCACCGGGAAACAGTTCCGCCGCCTCTTGGGCGAGGTGATCCCGGCGCCACGAAAATTTTACAAATATGAAACGTGCTGCTCTTTTGAACCTCTTCATCGTTGCCGTTGCCCTTTCGTTGTCCGGCGTAGGCTGCAAACGTGGTCCCAAGCCGCTCACGCCGATTCCCGGACAGGGAGCCACGGTTGGCAATCCCAACGACATCGGGCCGACGACCCCAATTGATCAATCAGCGATCAGTTCCGAGGGTATCAAGCCCGCGGATCGTGCATTGGCGGAGTGGTTGATAACTAACGGTGTTCAGGACCGCTCCCAGTTTGCTGCACAAACCGTGCATTTTGACTTGGATAGCTCGGTTGTTAAGCCCGGCGATGTCGGCAAGATCCAGACGGTCGGGGCCCATCTCAGCGCAAACCTGGATCAAGCGATCATTATCGAAGGCCATTGTGACGAGCGGGGGACGGAGGAATACAACCGCGCACTTGGTGAGCGCCGTGCAATGGCTGTCCGCGAAGTCTTGGTTCGATCTGGCGTTGATGCCGGCCGGATTCATACAATCAGTTTTGGCGAAGATGTGCCTGTCATTGACGGGCATAATGAAGCGGCTTGGAGCAAGAACCGTCGCGGCGAGTTTGTGTTGCTGAAGCCGAAAAACTGAGCCCGCAATTTCAGTTCAGTAAAAGCGGCACGGCTTCGTGGGCCGAATGCCGCTTTACTATTTAATAGAAAGACCTACGTTCCGCTAACTGCATTATCTTATGAACACTCTGACTTTGGCATTTCTCGGTTGGCCCGAAATCGTGATGATCTTGGTGGTGGTTTTGATCCTGTTCGGCGCCAAGAAACTCCCGGAGCTCGCCAAAGGTCTCGGCTCGGGCATCAAGGAATTTAAGAAGGCCACCCGCGACGTGCAGGAAGATCTGCAGCGTGCGATTGAAGATCAGCCCGCCCCGCCGCCCCGCCGAACGCCGACCCCCGCGGCACCCGAAACCAAGGCGGAATAGGCGTCACCACGTATTGCGGTGTTGATCGGAACGGTCTTCACCCGTTGAACTTGTATCATGCAGCAGGAGCCGGAACAAAAGGACGAGCTGTTGCCTGATGGTGAGGACGAAGTCGGTGGCCCGGTTAAGTCGTTCCTTGAGCACTTGGAGGATCTTCGTTGGGTGCTCATCAAGGTGGTCGTCGCTGTCTTGCTGGGGATGCTGATCAGCCTCGTGGCGGGAAACCACCTGGTAACGTTTCTAACCTGGCCGCTTAAGCGCGCCCAAACCATCGTAAACCCCAGCAGCGCGCCGATCCCAATCTTAATGGGTGCCGACGTAATCGCGCGGATTTCTTACACGCGGGGTAACGAGTTGTTTGGAACGAACGCACCTAGCGGACTAGAGATCATTCCCCGGCTCCAGGGTACAAATTTCTTGCTGACCCTTCAGCCCATCCCGCAGGCGGCGGCGGATCGATACGCAATTTCGACCGAGATTCGACTAAAGAATTATGGCCCCATCGAAGCCTTTCTCATCGCGCTTCAGTTGGCGCTTTACGGTGGCCTCGTCATAGCGGCGCCGTTTGTGATCTATTTTGTCGGCAGCTTCGTGTTGCCCGCACTGAAACTGAGGGAGAAGAAGCTGCTGTATCAGATCGTCGGATTCGGATCCTTCCTTTTCTTCCTGGGAGTCGCCTTCTGCTACTTGATCATGATGCAGGTCGCTTTGCTTTCAACGGTTCAATTTTCAAACTGGCTGGGCTTTGGCGCTGACGAATGGCGGGCGGAAGCCTACATCAGTTTTGTCTGCAAATTCATGCTCGGCATGGGCATCAGCTTTCAGTTGCCGATCGTGCTGCTGACCCTGGTGAAGATTGGCTTGCTCGATCATGAGAAGCTCTCGCGATTCAGGTCGTACTGGGTGGTCATCAATCTGGTGGTGTGCGGATTCGCCACTCCCTCGGGAGATCCGATCACGATGCTGGCGATGGCGATGCCCTTGCAGCTGCTCTACGAACTAAGCGTGCTGATCGCGCGCTACTGGGCGCGAAAGGAATCCGCCATTACCCCGGTCGCGTAACCTCGCGGCAATTCCGGCTTTACAACTTGGAGTCCACCCTTATTCTGCACCCGTAACACCTATCCAATCTATGCGTCCCATTTCATCATTGTTGAGCATCGCCTCGGTGGCCGCCCTCACTGTGCTTGCCACCGGTTGCGCTGGCCCGGAAAAGAAATTTGGCCGCGGCCTGGCCAACATCACTGAACCAATCCGGTTGGGTGAATTGAGCCGCACGATGGAGCAAACAGCCATCTCCGAAGGCCCCGACGTCGCCTATACCAAGGGCTTTATCAAAGGCCTCAACAAGACGATTGCCCGCACGGTGGTGGGTGCCTACGAGATCGTAACGTTCCCCATCCCTGATCACGGATTGGGTGACTATGAACCGCTGATGCGCCAGACCAATCCGCTCTATCCGGACAGTTACAAGCCGCGCATCGTCGCCAGCCCCACTTATCAGCCCGATGCCAGCCTCGGATTCGGCGCGGGTGACGTGGCCCCGTGGATCGCCGGCAGCCGTTTCCGTATCTTCGACTGATCCAAATATCTTACCAAGGCGCCAGCACCCGGTGTTGGCGCCTTTTTCATTTTCGCGATGACCCTGCTCAAGGCCTCCGGTTGCAAAATAAATCTATTGCTCAATATTTTGGGCAGGCGTCCGGATGGGTTTCACGAGATCGAGACCTTGATGCAGCCGGTCCCGCTTTACGATGAGATTGAATTCACGAGGATCGACGCAGGCGTGCAAATGTCCTGCGATTTCCCCGGACTCGCATGCGATGGATCAAATTTGGTGGTCCGGTCGGCAACCGCGTTCTTCGCGGAATCAGGCATCGCGGCGGGAGTAAGAGTTCACTTGCGCAAGCGGATTCCGATGGAAGCGGGTCTGGGCGGCGGCAGTGGCAACGCCGCAACCACGTTGCTGGGGCTCAACGAGTTGTTCGGCAACCCGCTTGACCCGGTCCGAATGAACCGGCTGGCGGCAAAACTTGGATCGGATGTCGCGTTCTTTCTACAAAACGGTCCGGCGCTTTCCACGGGACGGGGCGAGATCATCGAACCCCTTGCTGAGTTCCGCGGTTTGCGCGGGCTTTCACTTGTCCTGTTGCATCCCGGCTTTGGTGTTTCCACTCCGTGGGCCTATAAGTCGTTGGCTGGATTTCCGGCACACTTGAACGGCCGCCCTAATCGCGCGCGTGAGTTGATTCGTGTGCTGGAATCGGACCACCAATCTGTGGCGTGGGGGGCATTGCTTTACAATTCACTCGAAGCACCGGTGTTCTGGAAGTATCCGATCCTCCAGTTGTATGCCGAAGCGTTCAAGGAGCTGGACTCGATGGGATCGCTGATGTCCGGCAGTGGCTCGACCGTGTTCGCCTGGTTTGAGCAACGGACAGTCGCTGAGAATGCGATCGAGAAGATGCGCTCGCGATTTGGAGCAGCCTTCTGGAGTGTGATCCTAGCCTGAGCGGTCAGGGCCAGAAATCAGGCTCCTTGCTTCAAACGCTTCCGATAGTCGGCGACATACCAGGCGATTGTTTCCTGCATGCCTCGATGCACGTCGTGTGTGGGGGCGAACCCGAGATCCAGTTTCGCGGCGGACACATTCGCCAGTGAATGCCGCACATCGCCCGCGCGGAATTCGCGGTAAGTGGGGCGGGCCGAGGTCACGCTTGCCGGAACCCCCTGCGTACCCAGGTTGAGCTGAATCAGATTGAACAATTCATTGAGGGTGGTGCGGTCGCCGATCGCGATGTTGTAAACCCGGTGGGTGGACTCGGGCATGGGCCGGCGCGCCGCCAGCACGTTGGCTTGGACGACGTTCAACACATGGCAGAAGTCACGGCTTGTCTCGCCGTCACCATTGATGAACACCGGTTGAGCTTCCAGCAGCGCGGCAATCCACGCGGGGATCACGGCCGCATACGCACCTTTGGGATCCTGCCGGGGACCGAAGACATTGAAGTAGCGCAATCCCACCGACTGCATTCCGTAGCAGCGGCAGAAGACATCCGCGTAAAGCTCATCGACGCGCTTGGTGACCGCGTAGGGTGAGAGGCAGTTGCCGAGCCTTGATTCCAATTTGGGCAGGTCTGGGTCGTCGCCGTAGACCGAGCTGCTCGAAGCAAAAACCAAGCGCTTGATGCCGGCCGCTTGGGCCGCCGCCAGCAGGTTCACCGTGCCGGTCACGTTGGCGGTGTGCGCCGTCAGCGGGTCTTCGATTGAGCGAGGCACGGAACCCAGCGCCCCTTGGTGAAGGATCAGGTCCGCCCGTTTGACCGCAGCTTGGCAATCCGCCGGGCGCGCGAGGTCGCCCTCGATAAATTCAAACTGCTGCCACGCCGCTTCCCCCACCAGGGCGCGAACCTCGTCCAAGTTGTGGCGGTGGCCGGTCGCGAAATTATCAAAGCCCACGACTTGCTGGCCTTGGCGTAGGAGAAACTCCACCAGGTTGGAGCCGATAAAGCCGGCCGCTCCGGTGACCAGCCAGCACTTGGGATTGGCCCGCAGATCCGCGATGATTCCTTCGAAGATACTCATGGTTGATTGGACGATTTCCGGTTGATGGCCTGGCACACTTGCCTGAGCGGACCAGTCTTGCCGTGTGAACGCGCGCTCTCCAACAAAAAACCTTTGCGCCTGCCGAGCCCCATCGGTAACGTCCGCCCCGGTTTGTCCGATGGTGTAATGGTAGCACAGAGCCCTTTGGAGGCTTTAGTCATGGTTCGAATCCATGTCGGACAACCATTCCCGCGTCAGTCCTCCGAGAAGAGGTATTCCAGATCGGTCTGTGACAGGCTCTTGGCAAAGCCTTCTTCACCCAGCACGTCGGCGATCGTTTGCGCCTTGCGCTGCTGCAGGTCCCAAATCTTTTCCTCAACGGTGCCCGGCGTGATGAGCTTGTAGGCGTTGACCGTGCGGGTCTGGCCGATGCGGTGTGAACGATCGATCGCCTGGGCCTCGACCGCCGGATTCCACCAGGGATCATACAGCACCACGTAGCTGGCGGTGGTGAGATTCAAGCCGGTGCCGGCGGCGCGCAAACTCAGGAGGAAGACGCTGCCGTTGGTGTCCTGCTGGAACTGGTTGACGATCTCCTGCCGATTCTTCGTTTCGCCGGTCAGCATGAAGGTGGGAATCGACCGCGTGCCGCATTCCTTCTCGAGGAGGTGCAGCATCTGGACGAACTGGCTGAAGACCAAAACTTTTTGGCCCTCGGCGAGCATGGGTTCCAACAGCTCAAACAGAGTCTCCGTTTTGCCGGAAGGCGCGTCGCTGCCGACGAGCGTGGGATGACAACAGATCTGGCGCAGGCGGGTGAGAGCGGCCAGCACATGCAGCTTGCTCCGGCCAAGTCCTTTTTCGCGCACGGTTTGCATGACTTGCTCGCGGCTGCGGCGAAGTTCGGCGAGGTAAAGTTTCCGCTGAACGTCATCCATTTCGCAATCGCTGCGTTGCTCGATGCGCTCCGGAAGATCTTTGGCCACCTGCTTCTTCAAGCGACGCAGCATCAAGGGGCGCAACTTTGAGGAGAGCTTGCGACGCGCAATGCGCTGGGCGCTGATGGCCTCTTCGCCTTCACCCTTCGGATCGTACGTCTGGAGGAAGTGCTCCTGCGTTCCCAGATAACCTGGCTGGATAAAATCAGTGATGCTCCACAGATCGAGCAGGCGATTCTCCAGCGGCGTGCCGGTCAACGCCAGGCGATGTTCGGCTTCAAGTTGTTTGACGGATTGCGTGACCTGCGCGGCGGGGTTCTTGATGAACTGTGCCTCATCGAGCACGAGCGCACTGAATTCAAACTTCTGCAATGCTTCGAGATCCCGGCGGAGGAGCGCGTAATTGGTGACGATAATGTCGTTCTCAGGAATCTGTTTGCGCAGGTTGTGCCGGGCTGAACCGCTTTCCAGCACCAGCACCTTGAGGTGAGGCGTGAACTTTTCGGTTTCGCGGCGCCAATTGTGCAATACGGAGGCGGGACAAATGACTAGGGCAGGGCGGTGCTGCTTCCGGCGGGGATGGAGCATCCAATCCAGCCAGGACAAGGTTTGGAGCGTTTTACCCAGACCCATGTCGTCGGCGAGGATGCCGCCAAGCCGGACTTCCGACAGGTGACAAAGGAAGTCAAAACCGTCCTTCTGATACGGACGGAGTTGCGCTTGCACGGTTGTGGGCAGCTCGAACGCGGGCACGCCTTTGAAATCCTTCAACCGGTCTCGCAGCTTTTTGGCCTGCGCCGAATCTCCGAACACGGCGAGCGCTTCGTCGTCGAGGTGCGCGGCCTGGCCCATCGAGACTTTTTGCGCGATCGGCACCAGACCATCGATGCCCATGTCGGCCATCATCTCATGCGCCTTCTGGACCGCACCTGAATCGAGCTGCACCCAGCCACTGTCCGGCAGCTTGACGAATTTGCCCGAGGACGACGCCAGGCGTTTCAAGTCCGCCTCGGTCAACCGCATGCCCTCGACTTCCCACTCGGCAGAGACTGAGAACCAGTCGATGCCGCTGCCCTTGACGATCAATTGGGGGCGCAGGCTGCGCGGTGACATGAACAGCCGGTTGAAGCTGGGGTTGCCGAGGTAATCGGCGCCTTGGGGCCGGTATTCCCAAATACCCGCGAGCGTGTTGAGGAAATTCTCGTTGGCATCGCCGATCCACAAGCCGGGCTCGGGCGTGAACCAATCGAGCCGTTGCAGCCACAGCGTCGCCGGGTGCAAACGTTCGTCGTCCAGAATTTCCGGGCGCCCATTCTGTTTTGGGGCCGGAGTTTCGCGCTGCCATTCGTGGCCGTTCCAGAACCAGATGCTCTTGTCGCGCTCACTCTTGGCGAGGAGGCGCAGGCGAACGGTGTCGTCGGCGAGCTCGAACACAAACTGGGGCTTGGCGGGATGCGACAGGAACAGTTTGTTCCAATCGACGGATTCGCCGGCGGTGGAATGCCGCAGATGGGCGAGGAAACGATGGCTCAAGCGCTTGACCGAGACCTTGGGCTTCGTCAGCCATTCGTTGAAGAAGCGGAGCGGCGGCGTTTTGCGCAGCAGATAGAAATTGCTGTCGTCCAGCACGAGCATCGGCCGGCCGCCAAAGAATTTTACCTGCTCGAGCCCGTGCATTTTGCCGTCCGGCAGCCGGAGTTGCTGTGTGAACCCCAGCTCTTCCTCGGTCGCTTCCACCAGCGGCATCAGCTCCGCGAGCGTGCCATCGAACAAGATAGGACTCGGTGTGCCCGGCAGTTCAAGCCGCTTCTCGTGACCCCAGCGGACAAGCCATTGCAGCAGATCAAGCCCTTGGATCGTGAGGGAATCTCCCTTCAAGTCCTGCGTACCATAAGCCTCGGCAAACCATTCGACGAAGGTCCAATCCTGAACGCTGAACAGCTCTTGTTCCTGGGCCGCGCGCGCCGCCAACTCGATGAGTTCCTTGGGGGTGCGAACCTTTTCGCCGGAGCGTGGTCGGAACATGACAAAATCAACCTGCATTGCGTGCAGGCTGTCGAGCTCGGCGCTCTTCACCGGCTGGCAGATCACTCGCAGCGTGGCGCGCGGGCCGTCGAGGTGAGTTGGCGCGGGGGGCAACAGCCAGCGTTCGAGCTCTTGGACAAGCTCACCTTCCTGCTCGGCTTCCTCGATCTCGGCCAGGCGCTCGGGATGGGCGTGCTGGACGAGTTCGGTCGGCAATGAGCGACTGGCGCGCAGAAACAGAATCGCCAGTTCCTCCAGCCGGGGCGAGCCGGTGGCGACGAGCATTTTGGGCCACCATTCATAGGCGCCGAAATCTTTGCGAGAGAGCGCAAGCCTCTCGAAGTAATCGTCGAGCAACAGATAGGCCCGCTGCGAGTCGGCGCAATGGGCGAACAGCTCGAGGATTTTGGATCGCTCTTCGACGGTGACCTTCGAATCAGACAGCTCCCGCCGGAGGCCGGCCTGCGCCCCATAGGTGCTGCTGAGCACTTGATGGTGCGCGTCGTACTTGGTATTGGCGGCGCGGCTGTTGCGCGCGGTTTTCTTTACGGCTCTCGGCATGATGCTGGTTCTAAATGACTATGAAAAAGTGGATCATTATGTCGACACACAAGCCACCGTCCGGTCAACAGGTTTTCGGCGAAATAAACGGTGGTGCTGAGACTAAAATTGAAGCGCGGCCGGGTAATTCAGCGGCCGAGTGTGTCAGAATCTGAGGTGGAAATAATACCTCCGACCGACGGCCTCCCGCAGGCGAAGCGCCTTGCTCCAGCGGAACGACAGGGGCCTGATACTTCGTTCAGTGTTCGCTGCCGCAGGCCGAGGCGGCAGCCTGCCCGACGCTTTCCTTCCCATCAGTTGAACAACTGCCCGGGTTGATGGCGGCCTTTGCTTCGGCGAGATGTCCCTTGCCGATGCTGGCGCCATTGAACGCGCGTTGCTCGAGCTCCGGCGAGGCGGGTACGGGTTGGGGGCGGGGCCAGAAGTTGTAACGGAAATTCTTCCAATTGTCGCCGGACTGGTAGTTCGTGCCCAGCGCGCCGCTGGGATCGTAACCGCAGTGGACCATGCAGTTTTCGCAGCGGGGATCCCGGGCGACGCCATCGACGACGCCATACTTTTCCCAACGCACCTGGTCCAGCATCGCGCGGTAGGTCGGGTAGTGGCCGTCGGTCATCAGATAACACGGCGCCTTCCAGCCCTTGACGTTGTAGGTCGGAATCGCCCATGCCGTGCAGGTGAGCTCGCGCTTGCCGGCCAGAAACTCTTGATAGACCGGCGTCCCAAAAATCGTAAAGGCCTGACCCCAGCGCTCAATATCTTTGAACTTCTCGCGCGTCATTTCGCGCGTCAGGAAAAACTCCTTCGGATCCTTGCCCAGCCGTTTGGCCATGTCCTTCTTGGCCGCATCATAGTCGTAACCCGGAGAAATGGTGTGGCCATCCACGTTGAGCGAGCTGAGAAACTTAAACATGTCCTCGAGTTCGCGCGCGTCGGATTCGCGGTAAACGGTCGTGTTAGTGGCCGTCTGATAACCGAGAATCTTCGCCATGCGGATCGCGGCGATGCACTCCTTGAACACGCCTTCGCGCTCAACGATCAGATCGTGCGTGTACTCCAGCCCATCCACGTGGACGTTCCAATACATCCACTGGCTGGGGGCGATCGTGACCTTCTTGCGGGCATTTTCGTCCGCCTGGCGGATCTGCTCCGCTTCCTTTTCGGTCACGAGCTTTTCGGTCACAAGCTGCTGTAGGCTGATTTCCATCGCGGGTGAGAAATGCGCCGCCATGTACTCGCGCATCTTCTTCCGCATGAACATGCCGTTGGTGCAGATATAGATGATGCGGCTCTGCGCGCGCAGACCAGCGACCAGTTCCTCGATCTTCGGGTAGATCAACGGCTCGCCGCCGCAGATGGAAACCATGGGCGCTTCACAATCAATCGCCGCATTGAGACAATCCTCCAGCGGGACCATGTCCTTGAGCGAGGTCGAGTATTCACGGATGCGTCCGCAACCGGTGCAGGTCAAATTGCAGGTGTGCAACGGCTCCAGTTGCAGCACCATCGCAAACTTGGGGGTGCGGCGGAGCTTGTGGGAAATGATGTGACGGGCGATTTTCGCCGTCAACGCGAGAGGGAATCGCATAGCGCTTAAGTGAGGGGATCGACGAGCAGGGCGACCTGTTCCACAGGAGCATTGGTCGGTTCGGCAAGGGGTGGCTTGACCTCATACTTGATCAAGCCCGGCAGGAAGAAGCTGGCCGGTGAAACACTGTGGCTTGCATTGACGCCACTGCAACCCGTCAACACGGCCACCGCGAAAATCGCGGAAGCAGCGGGAATCAGGCGTTTCACTTTGCTCATGGCCCCCAACTATAGTTCCGCGAGACTTGATGGCAAACCCTATTTGCCGGCTGATAATGTCGTCGTCCGCGTGACCGCGGAGGCGAATCTGATCATCAGGACGACCCCTTGGGTAGCGCCCGCTTTGGGCAGTTCTTTCCAGCGGAGCGTTGACCGGCTAGCCTCTGAGCCATGTCGCCGCCGCCTTTCATTCATCGCCGTCGCATTACTTACTCGGAATGCACCATTGGCAACCACGTTTACTACGCACGATATCTCGATCTCCTGGAGGAAGCCCGCGGTGAATTCTTCCGGTCGATCGGCTGGCCGTTGCTCAAACTGCGGGGTGAGGGGGTTGCCTTTCCGGTGCGCGAATGCCGGCTGCGTTACGACGCGCCGGCCCGTTACGACGACGTGGTGGCCATCGAGCTCCAGATCACCGAACTCGACCGACTTTGGCTGAAGTTCGGCTTCGCGATTCGGAACGATAGCGGCGAACTCCTTGTCAGCGGACAGACCGATCACATCTGCGCTTCCGCGGAGGACAAGCCAAAACGAATGCCGATCGCATTGCTGGAAATGCTGAAGCCTTATTGTGGAACGGAAAAGAAATTGGTGCCAGAGGGGGGATTCGAACCCCCGACCCGAGGCTTATGAGTCCTCTGCTCTACCCCTGAGCTACCCTGGCACCCAAGGTAAGGGGCGGGCAGTATGCCGACGGCGAATGGTCAGACAAGTGAATTTTGGAATTTGAAACCAACTCGTTGCCAGCACTTCAAGCGGCACCTTGCTGCTGCACCCGGAGCGCTCGCTCGTAGCATTCAAGCGCCTCGGCATAGCGCTCCAGCCGGTTGCAAATGCCCCCCTTCGCGAGATACGCCATGGTCAATGAGTCGTCTTCCTGCAAGGCGGCATCATAGGCGTCGATCGCTTCCTGGTTCCGGCGGAGCCGTTCGAGGGCCGTCCCTTTTTTAAGCAATGCATCGGCGTTGTGCGGTTCCTTCTGGAGCACGCTATCAAAACACTCCAGGGCCTGGGCGGCATCATCGAGGTTGAGCAACGTCTGGCCTTTGGCCATCAATGCGCCGACGGAGGGTGAGTCGTCCTCGTCTTTGGCTTCGAGATTGACCAGCACCGTTTCGGCCTCGTGCCCAACCGCATGCTTGCTGTTGGCCGTTCCGGAAGGCGTTTCGCGGTGGCTGCTGGTGGAAGTATGCTCGAGATCCCGGATGCGTCGTTCAAGCTGTTCCAGCGCCCCCAGCAATCGCTGGTTGCCCGGCTGATTGTTGCCGGCCCCGTTGCCCACGAGTTGCGTTTGCGTGTGCGGCAAGGCCAGCAACTGGCTTTGGATATTCGCATTGATCTCGGTGATCTTGTTCATCGTCCGCATGAAAAACCACGCGGTCAGAATCATCACCACAAAACCCGTACCCGAAAACCCGGCGGCGATGCCGAAGACCAGCCGGTTCATCCGGGTGATGGCTTCCGCCTCTTTCGCGCGTTGGGCGGCGAGTGACTTTTCCAGCTTCGACATCTTGTCATCCAGTGCTTCGCCGCTCCGCTTTGCGCCTTCCACAGTTTCGGCGCGGGTCTGCTCCATCGATTGCAGCGCGAGCTTCTGTTGGTCGATCATTAACTGCATCGCCTGCACGATCGGCGATAAATCCACCGCGGGAATGGCGGGGGCGGGCGTTGCTTCCGCCGCGGGAACGGCGGTGCCGGCCAGTTCCTCGATGCTCTTGGGAGCAATTGCTTCGGCCGTGGTTGTCCCGTCCTGCGCGGGCGGGGTGGTGGCCAGGCCATTCTTGCCAATGATGATCGAGCGGGGGGGCGACGCGGCTTCGTCGGCCGCTGGGGCGAGAGCGCCACCCAAAGCGATCACCATCACGAGGAGGGTCAAAATTGTGCGCATGGCTGTTCGGAGTTTGGGCCGTGAAACTAGAAATCCGGCTGATATTTGCAAGGCCAAAGCCGGAAGCGGTTGCGGGCAAGCATGGTTGGGTGGCTGGGCAGGCGAGCATGTTGCCTATCTTTGCGAGAAACTGCGCCAGCCAGCTTTCCCGATGACAGCGGCGCCAACCGCCCCTAGTGTTTCGCCGCGAGCCGATTCGGCCACGCCTGATTGTTGTGAATCCCGACCCTGATCAACCGCTGCCCAAACTGAGGATGGCTGGCCGCTCCGTGGCGGATGACCTCGCGCATCGCCTGCGTCGCGAGCAGGAATTGATCGATCGTCGGCGGGAGGAAGAACTCGAACAGTCGCTGGCTCCGATGCGCATCGGCTCGGTGCCGTACTTGAACAGTGTGCCGCTGACGCGTGGGCTGGAAGATCAGATCGTATTTGCCCCGCCGGCGGAGCTGGCGCGTTTGCTTCGCGCGGACAAGCTCGACGCCGCGTTGCTGAGCATCACCGAACCGCTCCTCAACGACGGCTATGACATTCTCGACGGCGTCGCTGTGGCGTCGCTGGGCGAGGTGTACAGCGTGTTTCTGGCGCACCGCAAACCGCTCGAGCAGCTGGAGACGATCTTTTGTGACACGGCGTCGCTCGCCAGCGTGAACCTGTTGAAAGTGTTGCTGGCCGAGAAAGGATTGCGGGCTGAGTTCAAGCCGCTCGACTACTATCACGACGCTGAGCACATGGACTTCGTGCTGTTGATTGGCAATCCCGCGATCGATTTTCGGCGCGAGCAACACCCGCACGAGATCTGGGATCTGGGCCAGGCGTGGTACGAACTCACCAACCTGCCGTTCGTCTTTGCGGTTTGGGCGCTGCGCCGGGGCAAGGTGGACGAAACAACCAGGCGTCTGCTGCGCGAGGCCCGCGACTTCGGGCTCGATACGATGGACTACATCATCAGCTCGCGTACGGAATACGACGCCGAGTTCCGGAAGGATTACCTCGGCTGGCACATTCACTTTCACCTCGGTGCCGACGAGAAACGGGCCATCGCGCGGTTCGTCGAGCTCCTGGACAAGCACGGACTCGGTCCCGTGTTTGGGCCGAACTACGTGGCTTAGCGGGCGGACGTTGCTGAAATTCCAAACCACCACTACCCTTCACCTGTGCATTTCTTCCTCCGGTTTAACACTCTTGCCATTGGCCTATGCTCGCTGTTTGCCGTGGCCCGGGTGACCGCTCAGGACTGGCCGCAATTCCTCGGCCCCGACCGCAATCTCAAAACCACCGCCACGAACCTGAATCTCACGTGGCCGGGTGGCGAAGCACCTGCGCTCTGGCGCAAGGACATTGGTTCGGGCTGGAGCGGGCCGGTCGTCGCGAATGGAAAACTGGTTCTCCATCATCGGGTGAAGGATGAGGAAGTAGTCGCTTGTTACAACGCGCTCACCGGCGAACCAGTCTGGGAATCCCGGTCAGCGACGGACTATCGCAATTCGATGAGCTCGGACTCCGGCCCACGCGCGACGCCGGCCATCGCGGGTGGCCGGGTCTTTACCTTCGGCGCGGCGGGCCTGCTCAAGTGCCTCGACTTCGAAACCGGCAAAGAACTCTGGGCCGTGGACACGCGCAAAGAATACGAAGCCGGCACCGGTTTCTTCGGCATGGACTGCTCGCCGTTGGTTGAGGGCGAGCTCGTCCTGATGCAGATCGGCGGACGTCAGAACCGGGGCGTTGGGGCGTTCGACGTGGCGACTGGCAAGTTGCGCTGGAGTGCGACGGATCACGAAGCCGGCTATTCGTCGTCGGTCGCCGCGACCATCGGCGGTCGTCGCCACGCGTTGTTTTTCACCCGCGAAGGTTTGGTCGCCACCGACCCGCTGAACGGTCGCGTCCTGTTTCAATTTCCCTGGCGTTCGCGACAGAACGCCTCGGTGAATGCCGCGTCGCCACTCGTGATCGGTGATCGCATCGTGCTCTCGGCGAGCTACGACACCGGCGCAGTTTTGTTGCAAGTTGAAGGCGCGAGCGTCCGGCCGCTGTGGCAGGGCGACAACCTGATCTCCAGTCACTACGCCTCGCTCATTCACCATCGCGACATGATGTTTGGTTTTCACGGCCGCGTTGATTTCCCCACGGGCGCTGAACTGCGGGCGATCGACGCCAAGACCGGGCAGCTCTTGTGGGCGATGGACCCGGTGCATTCCGGAAATCTGCTGCTCGTGAACGACTCGCTGTTTGCGTTGACGGAAGACGGTGAATTGTTCGTGGCCCCCGTCTCGTCCCGCGAATTCAAACCGGTTGCCCGGGCACAGGTTCTTGGTCGCGAGACACGCGCCAACGCCGCGTTCGCCAACGGCATTTACTACGCGCGCGGCAAGGGCAAGCTGGTCGCTCTCGATTTGCGGCAAACTTCGAAGAAGGCGGAGTAGTCCACGGCGGACCGGCAGGTCCGCCCTACCACCAAAAGGTAGGGCGGCGCTGCTGCGCCGCCCAAATCTCAGCGAACCAGCGAAGCGCCGTTCGCAATCCGAGCTTCCCGACCGAGCTACTACTTCTTCCCCTTCTTCCCGCGGCCTTTGAACGTCAGTTCCGCGATGCCGGACTTGTCGAGGCCGCCGAAGCCGAGCTTCACCATCTGATCGAACTGCTTCTTCGTCGCGGCGGCCAGCGGCAGGTTGAGCTTCTGTTTCTTGCCGAGCGCCAGCGCGATGCCGGAATCCTTGGCGGCGTGTGCGCCGGAGAAGAAGCACGAGTGATCGCGGTTCTTCATGTCATCGCCGTCCGTCGCGAGCACGCGCGAGTTGGCGCCCGTCTGCGAGAACACTTCCATGACGGTGGGCAAGTCGAGCTTGAGGGCGTGCGCGAGGCCGAGTCCTTCGGCCAAGCCGGCAGTGTTAATGTTCATCACCATGTTGACCAGCGCCTTCACCTGCGCCGCGGTGCCGGCCTTGCCGATGTACCGCAGCAGCTTGCCCTCGTCGCTCAACTTGATGAGCAACTCCTTCACCTTGTTGAAGGTGCCCTGCTCGCCGCCGCACATGAGATAGAGCGTCCCCTGGCGCGCCTGGTTGATGCTCGACGCCATGCAGGCCTCGAGCGAAAACGCCTTGGCCTTCTTTGCCAGCTTCTCAACCTCGACATGCACCTCCGGCGAAATGGTCGCACAATTGATGAAGACCCGGTGGGCCGCGCCCTGGAGCAACGAGTCGCCTTTCGTCGCGAATATCTTTCGCATCGCCTTGTCGTCGGTGACGACGGTGATCACGACGTCCGACAACGCGGTGACGCGGGCGAGCGACGTGCAGGCCTCGGCGCCGAGTTCGGCGGCCACTTCCTGCGCGGCGGGCGCGTTGAGGTCATAGGTGGCGGCGATGGGGTAACCGCATTCCTTCAGCCGGCGGGCCATGTTGGCGCCCATGCGACCGACTCCGACGAATCCAATTTTTTCAGGCATAATGTGTAGGGTTGATAATTTTTTACCGCCGATAGACGCGGATGAACGCAGATCCAGCGAAGACCTTTACGCGAATTGACGCGAATCCGAATTGGATTCATTCGCGAGAATTCGTGCAATTCGCGTAAAACTCCGGTTCGGTATTCATCAGCATCAAGCAGCCAAGTTGGTGTGCGCCGAGCATTAGCAACGACCGCCGCCTTGGAAACAAAATTTTGAGTGGAATAGCCGGCGACCTGCGGCATCCTTACCGCCATGGCCAACATCATCATCCGTCCGTCGTGGTACCTCCCGGATAACCGGGTGACCCCGGAGCGATTCTTCCTGAACCGCCGCAAGTTCCTGCGGCAAGTCGGCGTGGCCGGTGCGGGCGCGATGTCGCTGTCCGCCATTGGCTGCCGCGAAAGCACGGCGGCCGATGCCACGCCTGCGGCCGCGCCCAAGACCCTGGCCAACGTCACCCCGTCCAAGGGTTTTCCCGCGACGCGCCATCCCGACTTCAATCCCGCCTGGACGTTGAGCGAGGAGGAAGCCACCGCCACTTACAACAATTTCTACGAGTTCACCCTCCAGAAGGACGTGCATCGTTACGTCGGCAAGTTCACCACCGACCCGTGGTCGATCGACATCGGCGGGCTGTGCGACAACCCGATGAAGATCTCGCCACAGGAACTGGTGTCCGAGTTCGGCCTGGAGGAGCGGGTGTATCGCTTCCGGTGCGTCGAGGCGTGGGCGATGATCGTGCCGTGGACCGGTTTTCAATTGAGCAAGCTGATCGAGAAGGCCAAGCCGAAGCCGGAGGCGAAGTTCATCCGCATGTTGACCGCGAGCAAGCCGGAGCAGATGCCCAGCATCGCGCGCGTGCCGGATTATCCGTGGCCGTACTTCGAGGGGCTGCGCATGGACGAGGCGATG
>JANLTG010000198.1:0-21581 GCA_031362805.1 bacterium | reverse complement strand
CCGCAGCGGGCCAGGCGGATCAATTCCGGCAGCAGATGCTGGCCTACCGGCAATCGCCCGAGGTCTATGCGGAGCGCGCCTATCTCGACATGTTCGCGCGGTCCGGGGCGAACTCCCGGATCTATCTGCTGGCGGTCACGAATACCGAGCAGGTCATTCAGTTCAACCTGGAAGACAAGATCCGGCAGGACCTGCAAGACATCATGATCGACGGCAAGAAGTAGCCGGGCGACGGACAACTTTTTTTAACAGCTATGAAGACTAATCGACTGAGCATGATCATCGGGTTTCTCCTGATTATCATCTTTAGCGTGCTCCTGTTCATGTATCAGGTGCGCGTCACCGAGGTGGCCGTGCGCACGCGGTTCGGCAAAGTGATTGCGGAGATCCCCGAGGCGGGCGTGGGCTTCAAGCTGCCCTGGCCGATCGAGCGTATCCAGATCTTTGACAAGCGCGTGCAGAACTTCGAGGACAAGCATGAGGAAACGTCGACGCAGGACGCCCGCAACCTGCTCGTGATGACTTACCTCGGCTGGAGCGTCGAGAAGCCCGCCATCTTCCGCGACCGGGTCAAGGAAGGAGCCATCTCCGAGGCCGAGCGCAATCTGCTCAGCATCGTCCGCAGCGCGAAGAACGAGGTGATCGGCCACCATCCGTTCTCGCACTTCATCAACACCGATCCGGCGCAGTTGAAGTTCGCGGACGTCGAGCTCGAGATCTTCAACCTCGTCGCGCCCCAGGCGTTGAACACCTATGGCATCAAGATTCACTTCCTCGGCATCAAACGCCTGAACCTGCCGGACAACATCACGGGGAAGGTGTTCGACCGCATGAAAGCGGAGCGCCAGAAATTGGTGGCCGCGTATCAGAGCCAGGGCGAGTCCGAAGCGACGAACATCGTGACCTCCGCCAATCGCATCCGCGACGAGAAGCTGGCCGCCGCCGAGGGTGAGGCCAAACGGATCCGGGGTCAGGCGGACGCCGCCGCCGCCGCCTCCTATCAGGTGTTCAACCAGGCGCCGGATCTGGCAAAGTTATTGATCAAGCTGGATGCCGCCGAGAAGGCGCTCGGGAATCGCTCCACGCTGATTCTCGACACGCGCACGTCACCGTTCGACGTGTTGCTGCCGCAGAACACCAAGCCGGCTGAGAAGAAGTGATTTGCCATGAGTGCTGACCACGATCATCAACTCCCGCCCGCGCCGGAACGGCCCGACAACCGGCCGCTGGAGGATGCCGGCACGCAGGCGCTGTCCGAGGCGCTCGCGAGCAGTTTCAAGCTTGTCAAAGTGATCATGATCCTGCTGGTCGTGGTCTTCCTGGGCTCGGGCATCCGCGAGGTGGGCTCGTTCGAGCGGGCCATCAAGCTGCAGTTCGGCAAGCCGGTGGGCGCGGGCGAGAGCGCTCTGCTCAACCCCGGGTGGCATTGGGCGTGGCCCTACCCGATCAACGAGATCGTCAAGATCCCCATCGGCCAGGTGCAAGAAGTGGTCTCCAGTGTCGGCTGGTATGGCCGCACCAAGGAACAGGAACTCAGCGGCATCGATCCGGTGATGTTCCCCGTGCTCAATCCCGTGCTGGATGGCTACCTGCTGACCGCGGACGGGAACATCATGCATTCGCGGGCGACCCTGCGCTATCGCATCACGGATGCGGTCCGCTACACCTTTCATTTTTCGAGTGCGTCCAACGTTGTGAAGAATGCGCTGAACCACGCCCTCAATCACGCGGCCGCGCGCTACCAGGTGGATGACGCGGTGCGCAAAGATTTGACCGGCTTCAAAGATGAGGTGCGCCGCCGGGTGGACCAGACGCTGATCGCCCAGGACCTTGGGGTGGTGATCGAAAACTTGGAGCTCAATTCCATCCCGCCCCGGCAGGTGAAGGATGCCTTCGACGCCGTGCTGGGTGCGGAATCCATCAGCGGCACCTTCATCAACAACGCGCAGACGGCGGCCAATCGCATCATCGCCACCGCTGCGGGCGCGGCGCAGGGCGTGGTCAATTCCGCCTATGCCGACGCCAATCGCCTGACGAACTCCATCGCCGCGGACGCGCTCTATTTTCAGGATCAGCTCAAGTATTACCGCGAGAATCCGGAGCTCTACGTGACCCGGTTGCAAGCCGAGTATTTGAGCCGCATGATGACGAACGTGGGCACCAAGATCATCCAGTCTGAGACCGAGGCCGGCAGCCGCCGCGAGCTGCGCCTGCAATTGGGCCGCGAACCCGCCGCGCCCACCCCGCCCAAACCCTGACGGCAGCCAACAGTCGCAACGCCATGAAAGCCGCATTCTTATCCGAGCAAGATCACGATCACCCGGGCCATGAGCACCACCACCATGGGGCCGGTGACTCCTGCAGCGACTGCGGGCATGATCATTCGCACACGCAGATTCAACTGACGCAGACCATTGTCGGCCTGTTGCTCGTGCTCAACGGCTTCGTGGTCGAGTGGCTGCTCGGCGCCCGCGTGGTGGCGGATTTCAGCGCGATGGCCGGCGCGTTTCTGCTCGGCTATCCGATCGTGTGGACCGCCATCAAGGATCTGAAAATGGGCCGGCTGAACACCAACGAGCTGGTTGCCCTCGCCTTGCTGGCCTCGTTCGCTTCCGGAAATTACAAGGAAGCCGGCTTGGTCGCCTTCTTCATGTTGCTCGGCGAGATCATCGAGACGCGCACGGCCGAGGGCGCGCGCCATTCAATTGAGGCGTTGATCAAATTGACGCCGACGAAAGCGCGGCGCATCGCGCAGGGCGGCGAAGAGGAAGTCGCCGTGCAGGATCTCCGGATCAACGACGTCATCCGCGTGCGTCCCGGCGACAATGTCGCAGCGGACGGTTTGATCATGAAGGGCGCGGGCTCGCTCAACCAGGCGAACATCACGGGTGAGTCCTTGCCGGTGGACAAGAAGGAGGGCGACGAAGTGTTCGCCGGCACGATCAACCTGAACGGCGTGCTGGAGATCAAAGTCACCCGCGCGGGTGAGGACACCACGATCGGCAAGGTGCATGAGCTGATCCTCGCGGCCGAGAAAACCCGCCTGCCCATCATGCGGATCGTCGATCAATACATGGGTTACTACACGCCGTTGGTGTTGATCATCGGCGCGCTCGTGTGGGCCTTCACGGGTGAGATGAGCCGCGTCATCGCCGTGTTCATTGTCGCTTGTCCGTGCGCTTTCATTCTCGCCACCCCCACCGCGATGGTGGCCGCACTCTCCGCCGCCGCGCGGCTCGGTGTGTTGATCAAGAACGTGGCGGACATCGAACTGGCGGCCCGCATCAATGCCTTCATCTTCGACAAGACGGGCACGCTCACCTACGGCAAGCTCGTTGTCAGCCGGTTGCATCCCCTGGGCGACACGCAGCCGGCGGATTTGCTGCACGTCGCGGCGTCGGCCGAGAAGTATTCGAATCACCCGACCGCGAAGGCGCTGGCCCGGTTGGCGGGCGAGGCGGGCGTGCCGTTGATCGAGCCCGAGAATTTCGACGAAACCGCCGGCAAAGGCGTGAAGGCGAACGTCGATGGCCGGCCGGTCATCGTCGGCCGCGCCAACTGGCTGAAGGAATGTGGCATCAAGGAAGATTTCGTCAGCAGCGTTGATTTGAAGGAAACCGAGGGTTACAGCCTGATCTATGTGGCGCGCGAAGGGAAATGCATCGGCTGGGTTGGTCTGCAAGACGAGGTTCGCGTCGAGGCGAAAGAAGCGCTGCACGAGTTGAAAGTTGCCGGCGTGCGCCGCATCGCCATGGTTTCCGGTGACCGTCAGCCCGTGGCCAATCGCGTCGCGGCGGACATCGGCTGTGAGGAAGCGACCGGTGATTGCCTGCCGCAGGACAAGGTCGAGTTCGTGAAACGCTTCCGCGCCAAAGGCTATCGGGTGGCGGTGGTGGGCGACGGCGTGAATGACGCGCCGGCGTTGGCGGCCGGTGACCTTGGAATTGCGATGGGTGCGGCCGGCAGCGAGGTGGCCATCCACTCGGCGACCATTGCGCTGATGAACAATGACCTGCGCCGCCTGCCGTTCCTGGTGACTCTTTCGCGGCAGACCCGGACGGTCATCAACCAGAACTTTCTCTTTGGCATGCTCTTCGTGGTCGGCGGTTTGGTGCTGGCGGCGATGAGCTACATCAACCCGATCGTGGCGGCGCTCTTCCATGTGTCCGGCGGTCTCGTGGTGGTCTTCAACAGCTTCCGGCTCGTGCGACATGGGGAGGAGCTGGAGCCTTATGCTCCGGTGTCAACCCCTCCGCCCACCGCAGGTAACGATCAAGGCCACAAGCACGATCACGATCACGCGCACGACCACCACGATCATGGCCATGTGCATGGTCCCGACTGCGGGCATGACCACAGCCATGATCATGGTCACACGCATCCGGAACCGAAGCTGGCGTAACAGTCGAAAACCGGTTAAAGTCCCGCCATGAGTGCCGCCGAAGTCATTGATCAGCTAAAGAAACTCGGACCTGAAGACCGCCGCAAGGTTCGGTCCTATCTGGAAGAAGAATGCCGTCCCGTTGAGCAATCGGTGTCCGGAGAATTCAAGCAGATCGCCAACCGGGTGTTCACGCAGAACGAGGAATTGTTCCGCAAACTTGCTCAATGATCCGTGAACGACCCGGCGTTCCTTTCCTTTATGGAGGTTCACTTTCGCCATGCCGAATCACTTCGACGCTTTGGTGGGAGTGATGGGATTCGTGACGCAGGTCAGATTCATTCGGCCCTTGGTTCGGCGATGAACGCTTGGTTCTATGGTCGGGGCGACTTGTACGATATGGCCGCAGCCTATGCCTTTCACATCGCCGAGGCACAGGCGTTCCTGATGGCAACAAGCGCACCGCTGCCGCCGCGGCTCTGGCGTTTCTTGGGAAGAATGGTGAACCTGTGCTGGCAGACGATGGGTCGATCTATCGTGCCATGATCGACATCGCGAATCACAAGCTCGACAAGCCGGGACTCGCGGCGATCTTCCGCCGGCTCGCAGGAAAATAGAACGAACCGGCCCCGGGGTCGGTCAATACAAACATCGCATGACAGCACTGGAACAAGTTCAGGCCACGAACCCCGAGGTGTCGGCGATCGACGACCGTGAGAATGTCGTCGCCGTGCGCGGGCTCACCAAGGTCTTCAAGGACTTCTGGGGCCGACCCAAGGCGCGCGCCGTGGACAATGTTGATTTTGAGATCAAGCGCGGCGAAGTCTTCGGCCTGCTCGGACCCAACGGCTCGGGCAAATCCACCACCGTCAAAATGCTGCTCGGCCTGCTTTACCCGACCAAGGGCCACATCGAGGTCTTCGGCAAATCGCCGCGCGACGTGCAGACCAAGCAGCGGATCGGCTATCTGCCCGAGGAGAGTTACCTCTACCGCTATCTGAATTCCGAGGAGACGCTCGATTTCTTCGGCAACCTTTTCTCGATTGATGCGAAGGACCGGCAGAACCGCGCCGAGCAGCTCATCGAAATGGTCGGGCTCAACACCGCCCGCACCCGCACCGTCGGGGAATTTTCCAAGGGCATGCAGCGACGCATCGGCCTCGCGCAGGCGCTGATCAATGACCCGGACCTGATCATCCTCGACGAACCGACTTCGGGTTTGGATCCGATCGGATGCCGTGAGATCAAGGACCTTATCATTGCCCTGGCGAAGCGCGGCAAGACGATCATCCTCAGCAGTCATCTGCTGGCCGACGTCGAGGATGTGTGCGATCGCGTGGTGATCTACTACGGCGGCAAGATTCAGGCGATCGGCACGCTGAAGGAATTGCTGTCCGAGCGCGAAACGTTGCGGATCACCACCCCGACGTTGTCGCGGGAGGCGACCGAGAAAGTGCTGGCGACGATCCGCGCCGACATCGGCAATGGCGAGGTGCGGGTGGATAACCCGACCCAGAACCTCGAGAGCTATTTCCTCGATGTCGTGAAGCGCGCGCGCGAGGCATCGGCCGAGACTTCCGGCGCGACGTCCGGCCATCGCGTGGCGGCCTATCTGCGCGGCGACGATGCCGGGTCGGCAGCGGACGCGACGGCGAAAGTTTTGGACCGTCTGACTGCCAGCAAACCGCCGGCAGTGCCAGCCCCGTCGGTGCCGGCGGCCAGCCAGTCGGCGGTTGATTCGTTGAAGCTCGCCGCGTTGGGCAAAGCGGAACCGGCAAAGCCTGCGGAACAACCGAAAGTTGCGGCCAAGCCGGCCGTCGATTTGTCGAAGGCCAACGAAAAGCTGTCGGGCCTGCTCGGCGGGAAGTCGGACCACTGAGGCATGCAACCCCTCCTTGCCATCGTTAAGCTCACTTGGAAAGCCGCCTTTCGTTACCGGCTGTTCGTGGCGGTGGCCGCGTTGCTGATCGGCAGCGTCGTGTTGCTGCCGTTGCTCATCAAGGATGACGGCACGGCGCGCGGCTTCAGCCAGATTCTGCTGACCTACACCTTGAGCGTGATCATCCTGCTCCTCGGCATTGCCACGATCTGGCTGTCGTGCGGCGTGCTCGCCCGGGACATCGAGGACTGCCAGATTCAGATGGTGGCGGTGAAGCCGATTCCGCGCTGGCAGATCTGGCTGGGCAAGTGGCTGGGAGTAGTGCTCCTGAATACAGCCCTGCTCGCCGTCTCGGGTGGCGCTGTCTATGGCCTGTTGATGTACCGGGCGGGCAAGCTGCCGGCCAAGGAGCGCCAGACCTTGGTCGCCGAGATCCTCGTTGCCCGTGGTTCGCTCAAGGAAAAGCCGTTCGACGTCAAGAGCGCCGTGGATCGCTATCTGGCGGAACGGATTCAAGGCGCCGACACGAACGGCATGGATTTCAGGTATGAACGGGTGATGCTGGAACGCCAGGCGCGGGCCCAAATGGAAGTGGTGCCGCCCAACAGCATCCGGTCTTGGAAGCTGCCCATCAGCAGCATTGATCCAGTGCTGGGCCTTGACCGGTTCCATGTGCGGTTCCGTTTTTATGGGGCCGACACCAATTCCCTCAAGGAACACGCGGGTGAATGGCTGGTGGGCTCGGGCCAGAATTCCATTCGCAGCAACCCGTTGCCGCTGGCGGCGAACACGTTTCACGAAGTGCCCGTCAACGTGGCCTACCTCGGCGCCGGCAAGAAGCTCAGCGACCTGCTCGACAGCGAAGGCCGGCTGGTAATCCAGTATCGCAATAGTGGCGAGTCGTCCGTGGTCTTCCCCATCGAGGACGGGCTGGAAGTGCTGTATCGCGAAGGTGGCTTCGCCCTGAATTTTGCGCGCGGGTTGTTGATCATCCTTTTCTGGCTCAGCCTGCTCGCAGCGCTCGGGCTTGCGGCTTCTAGCTACATGACTTTTCCCGTCGCCTGCTTCTGCTCGATCGGCATTTTGATCGTCGTGTTCTCGAGCGGCACCCTGTCGTCCAGTGTTTCCGAGGGCACCATCATGGGCATGGATCATGAAACCGGTGAGCCGATTGCCCATTCGTTCGACACAGCGATGCTCCCGGTCTTCACCGTGCTGTTGAAGGTGATCAACCTCGCCCAGGACTTCTCCCCGGTGGACAGCCTGAGCACCGGTCGCAGCATCACCTGGGGTTCGCTGGCGCAGGCCTTCGCGCAGATTGTATTGCTACTGGGCGGGCTCCTCGCGGTCTGCGGGATGTGGCTGTTTCAACGGCGCGAACTGGCCACGGCCCAAAGCAATCAATGACCATGAAACAGGGTTCCAACGGTGGGTTTAAGCTCGTGCTTGTGGTCGCGCTGCTGGTGCTGCTGGTGGCCGGCTCGTTCGTGCAGCCGGCCTTGACGGCGGCGCGCGCGCGGCTGGGATTGACGCAAGTCACGCCGCTGGAGAATGCCCCGCCGGTACTGGCCTTCACGACCGTCGCGCTGGGTGGTTTCCGGGGCATCATTGCCAACGCGCTCTGGATTCGCTCGAACGAGCTCGAGGAAAAGGGCAAATACTTTGAAGCCATGCAGCTCGCGGATTGGATCACCAAACTCCAGCCGCGCATGGTGCAGGTCTGGACCGTGCAGGCGTGGAACATGGCCTACAACATCTCGGTGAAATTCACCGCGCCGGAGGATAAATGGCGCTGGGTGAAGGCGGGCACCGAGCTGCTGCGCGACGAGGGCTTGAAGTACAATCCAGACGAAGCGTTGATGTATCGCGAGCTCGCCTGGTTTTTCCAGCATAAGATGGGGCACTACCTCGACAGCGCCCACCTCTACTACAAATTGCAGTGGGCGAAGCTGATGATCCCGGTCATCGGTCGCGACCGGCCGAACTGGGAGGAGTTGCTCAACCCGCAGACGGATGAAGCCAAAGAACGGGTGCGCCAGTTGCGCGCGGTCTTCAAGATGGACCCTGCGATCATGAAGCAGGTGGACGACGAGTACGGTCCGCTGGAATGGAAGCTGCCCGAGACGCATGCGATTTACTGGGCCACCGTCGGCTTGCAGCACGCCGCCGCGAAGGACAAGGACACCCTGCACCGGGTGATCTACCAATGCATGGACGTCGCGTTTCAGCGCGGGCGGTTGATCTTGTTCGAAAACGACGAAGAGCTCTTCACCGCGCCCAATCTCGACATCCTGGACAAGTCCAACCAGGCGTATCTCGACATGATGAAGCTCGATAATCAGCGCCCGGATCAATATCACGCTTATCAGAATTTTCTCCGCAAGGTTGTTTACAACCTCTACTCGCATTCCCGGACCCGCGACGCCGAGAAGTGGTGGAAGCAGATGAAGGAAATTTATCCGGATGCGGTCCGGGCCGGCATCACCATGGACCAATGGTGCGTGGAAATGGTGAGCGAAGATGCGTCTGGCAAGGACCAGAGCAAGACGATCTCGGCCATCGAAGGCCAGTTGACGCTCGCGTTCTACAACCTGGCGATCGGCGATCAGGAACCGGCGCAGGTGAACATCGCCCTGGCGGTTGGCATTTGGACCCGGTACATGACCGAAGTCGGCTGCCTCAATGATCCGCCGTCGGAGGATTGTCCCCGGCTGGCGCTGCCACCCCTGAATGTCATCCGCGACATCCTCCGCGATGGCATGCTGGACAAGGATAGCGGGCTCTCGCCCGCTTCCCGTGCCCGGTTGCTGACCGCCCTCAATCTCCCGCCGGACTACGAGCCGACGGCGCACAAGGAGCAACCCAAACCGCCCGCGGCGAAGGATGCTGCCGGTGATCAGCCCCCGACCGGCAACCCGTGATGAAGTCGCTTGCCGACTGCCGGCTCTACGCGTTCGTTGATTCGGCCTATCTCCATGGACGCTCCCCCGTTGAACTCGCCAAGGCGCTGTGCGCCGGCGGTGCCGACCTCGTGCAGTATCGCGCCAAGGGAAGTTCCGCCGACGAAGTAAGGCGGGTCGCCGAGGACCTGTTGCCCGTTACCTCGGCCGCTGGCGTTCATCTGGTGATCAATGATCTCTGGCCGGTCGCTTGCAGTATCGGCGCATCCGTTTGCCACCTGGGGCAGGAAGATTTCTTCGATGCTGGCCTGAATCACAAAGGTGAGCTTCCCGGCTTTGGCGGAGCGCCGATCTCCGATCCGGCGTGCGCGGAGAAACCAATCCGTAGCGCCGGTTTGGAAACCAGCGCTCCCTTGCTCGGTCTCAGCTCCCACGCCCCCGAGCAAGCGACGCGCGCCATCGCCGCCGGCGCGGACTACATCGCCATCGGTCCCGTATTTCCCACCGGCACCAAGCCTGGCCGTCCTGCGGTCACGCTCGACTACGTGAAATGGGCGGCCGCGAAAGTGACGATCCCGTGGTTCGCCATCGGGGGCATGTCGCTTGAAAACCTTGATGCCGTGCTCGCCGCTGGTGCGACGCGCATCTGTGTGGTCTCGGCGATCTTGAACCAGCCCGATGTCGCGCGAGCCTGCGCGGAGTTTCGCCGTCGCCTGCCGGCATAAGGGTCGATTTTTTGCTGTCCTTCAACCTTCATTCTGCTAACCCATCGCCCCGCATGAGCGTACTTGTTGTTGGTTCCACCGCCCTCGATTCCATCAAGACTCCCCAGACCGAGAACCCGCGTCTGCTGGGTGGCTCGGCCAGTCACGCGGCCGTGGCCGCGAGCTTCTTTGCGCCCACCAAGCTGGTGGGAGTGGTCGGGAAAGACTTTCCCAGCCGCTACGTGAAACTCTACGAGAAGCACGGTATCGATCTCACCGGCTTGCAGGTCCAGGATGGCAAGACGTTTCACTGGTCCGGCGAGTATGAGGTGAACATGAACAACCGCCGCACGCTGCTCACCGAGCTTGGCGTGTTCGAGACGTTCACGCCGCATCTGCCCGCGAGCCACAAGTCCTCGCCGTACGTGCTGCTGGCCAACATCGCGCCCGCCTTGCAGCATCATGTGCTCGACCAGATTCACCGGCCCAAGTTCGTCGTGGCGGACACCATGGATCTTTGGCTGAACATCGCCCTCGACGATCTCCTCCGTCTGATCAAACGCGTCGACGCGTTTGTGCTCAACGACAGCGAGGCGCATCAACTGACCAAGGAAGACAACGTCTTTGCCGCGCTCCGCAAGATCCACAAGCTCGGGCCGAAATACGTGATCATCAAGAAAGGGTCGCACGGCTCGATCCTCTCCTCGCCCAAGGGCTACTTCATCTGCCCGGCTTATCCGCTTCACCGTGTGCTCGATCCGACCGGCGCGGGTGACTCGTTCGTGGGTGGCCTGATCGGTTACCTCGCCAAGTCCGGCGGCAATGTGGACAAGAATATCCGCAAGGCGATGGTTTACGGCAGCGTGGTCGCGTCGTTCTGCTGCGAAGGCTTTGGCTTGAAGGCCACCACGCGCGTGACCCGCGACAAGATCGAGACCCGCTTCAAGGAACTGGCCCGGCTGACCGAGTTTTAGCGGCAAGCCTAGCGTCCGGCGGCCTGCAACCAGGTGGCGAGTTCCGGCAGCTTGTCGGTGTTGATCAGATCCACACCGGCATCAAATTGCACCTGCCAGGCCGTTGGCGTATCGGGCATTCCCCAGAAGCGGACGCGGCGACCGCAGGCATGCAGTTGCGTCACCAGGCCGTGCAATTTCTTCAAGTCGGCTTCCGTCACCTCGCCAGTGCCAGTCCACTCAAAATGGCTGCGCCAGTTGTCGCTGATCAACGGCATGACCGCGAGCGGTGGCAGTTTCCCCAGATCGCTCAGCCGTCCGTCCACCGCCGCAAGCCGGTTGGTTTCCGTGGCGACCATTTCCAATGGTCGGTTGCCGGAGATGATGACCGTGACCCCGTTCGTCCGCACTGCGCCATTCTCAAAACGCGTGAGCATGGCGGCGTGCTGGGTCAACGCCTCCTTCAGCGCCGCGTAGGTTGGCCCGGCCTCGGATTTGAAATCGATCAACAGCGTGAAGCTCGGACCCGCGCGGAACACGCGACCGCCATTGGCTCGCACGCGTTCGTGCAGCGGCATCAGATAAAGCGATTCAAGGGTGCGCCCGGCCTTCACCTGGTCGCGATCATGCGCCACGAGCAACTGGCCCTCGACCAGCCAGACATCGGCTTCGACGCTGCAAAAGCCCTGCTCCAGCGCGTCCAGCAACGGCCGGGTATGCTCGTAGTCGTTGTGAGCGTGCGCCTGGGCGAGCGGGGCGGGCGGTTCCGCCGCGTGCGTCGCGCGGGCGAGCACAACCAGCAAAAGCAAAACGCGCAGCCCGCGAGGAAGTGCGAACTGCGCGTTCATGACGAAAGGGTGAGGGCGGGGTTACTCCTGCGCCCAGTAATCGATGACCATCACGTCATCAAGGATCGGGCCCAGCTTGGCGCCGAAGGCCTTGTGATCGGGATGCGGCAGATACTTGGTGCGACCTTCCTCGCTGTCGAAGCTGAGGACGAAGCAATGCGTGAAGCCCTTATCGTGCTTCTCCGGACTGTTGTTCGTGCCCCACTCGAACGACTTGATCTCGGGGATCTTCGTCTTGAGCGCGCGGAAGGCATCGACGACTTCTTTGACTTGCGCCTCCGTGGCGTCGGCCTTGAACTTGAAGTTCACCACGTGGCGGAGGCTTTTCTTCTTGGAGGAATCGGCGGCAGTCATGGTCAGCGTGAGGGTGAGCGCCGCCAGCACGACGGCGCCGAGGAGGAGAATTTTTTTCTTCATAGGTTGGCGGTCGTGACTGTAGCAACGACGCACGCGCTGGCAAGAGCGGTGGTCGTGTCGCCGTCGCGAACGGCGATCGCAAAGGGCTTGTGAGGCTATCCCACCGGCAAGCGCACGGTGATGGTCGTGCCTTTGCCGGGGGCCGACTTGATGGTCAGCTTGCCGCGATGCGCCTCAACGATCCGGCCCACCAACGCCAGACCGAGGCCGGTGCCTTTCGCCTTGGTCGTGCTCAGCAAGGACGTGAACGCCCGGGACTGCTGCTCTTCGGTCATGCCCAGCCCGGTGTCGGAAAACTCGATGACCACCTGTGCCCCAACCTTGCTCCGGCTCTTCACGAGGTTCGTCGCAATGATCAACGAGCCGCCTTCGGGCATCGCCTCGACGGCGTTGAGTGTCAGGTTGAGAAACACCTGTTCCAACTGGATCGCGTCCGCCATCACGTGCGGCAGATCCGGCCCGAGCTCCCGCCGCAACGCGATGCCGTGATTGGTGAGTTTGTGCCGCGTCAACAAGCCGAGATCCTGGATGATTTGGTTTACATCCACCGGCGCGGGCTTGGGCTCGGTGCTGCGCGCGAAGTCGAGGATCTGCTCCACGATCTTGTTCAACAGCTCCATCTTGTCGCCCATGATCCGCACATCCTCGGACCGTGGATCAGTCCGGGGAAACTTCAGGTCGAGCGAGTGGAACAACATCTTCATCACCGTCAGCGGATTGCGGATCTCATGCGCCACCTCGGCGGCGAGCAGGCCGAGGGCGCTCAGTTTTTCCGACTGCCGCAATTGTTCCTCGACATCGACAATGCGTTCGTAGAGCCGGGCCTTTTCGATCGCAATGGCTGACAAGTCCGCCAGCGCCGAGAGGATGCGGATCTCCTCGTTGGAAAAGGTGTGGGGTTCGCCCTTGTAAACGCTGAGCGTTCCGATGCCCTCATTGCCGAAGCGCAGCGGCACGGCCAGCATGGACACCAACCCTTCCTGCCGGGCCACCTCGACCTGCTGGTAACGACCCGAAGTCAGCACGTTCTCCACCTGCACCGGGCGACAACGGCGGACGACGAACCCGAGCAGACTCTCGCGAACGGGCACGGCCGGCTTGCTGAGATAGGCCGGGCCCGCGCCGTGGCACGCGCGCAGGTTGAGCCACTCGCCCGAATCGTCGAGCAGCTGCAGCCCGCAGATCTTCGCCCCCATGAGGCCACAGCCCTTCTCGGTGATCACTCGGAGCGCATCATCGAGGTTCAACGTCGAGCTGATCGTCTGGCTGACATTGACGAGCGATTCGAAAAGCAGCGCTTTGTGCCGGAGCTGCTCGTAAAGCCACGTGTTCTGCACCACGCGCGCGGCCTGATGCGCGAGTTGTTCGAGCCAGCGCTGGTCCTCCGCGGTGAAGGCGTCCAACTTTTCTGAATCGACGTTCAACACGCCGCGGACCTCGCCATTCACCTCGAGCGGTACCGCCAGCTCGGAGCGGATGCCGGAGCGCACCGACACATAGCGCGGATCCTTGGCGACGTCGCCGATCCGGGCGGCTTTCCCGGTGCGCGCCACCCAACCGGTCAAGCCCTGGCCCGGACGCAGCCGCAGTCGCAGCGTCTCCTCCGACAGGCCATCGGCCGCGAGGATCTCCAGGAAATTGTTCGTGGGATTGATCAACACGAGCGAGCCGCTGGCCCCGTTGAGCGAGCGGACCATCTCGCGCACGATCAATTGAAACGCCTCCTGCGCGTCGAGCGTGGAATGGATGACGTCGCTGACCCGCTGCAGCAGGTCGAGCCGGGCAAAGCGCGCCTTCAATTCGGCGAGTTCCGTCCCGGGCGGGCTGCTAGATGTGGGAAGTTCAGCGGACACGGCTGGTGAGGTAGAGGCCCAACGTGGCGAAGAGCAGGTTTGGCAACCACGCGGCCAGCCACGGCGCTAAGTGGCCGCCGGTGCCCAGCGCGAGGCCGAGACGTTGCAGAATGAAAAAGGCGAATGTAATCGCCAGCCCGGCGGAAAACCCGACGAACAGGTTGCGCCTGCCCGAGGGCGCGGCAAACGGTATCGCGATCAACATGACGACGAGACAGGTCCAGGGCATGGCGATGCGGGCGTGGAACTGCGTCATCAGCAGCGCGCGCTTCTCCGGCCCCAAGTCGGGGTGCAGGTCAAAGTAATTCTGCAGTGTGCTCAGTGCCACGACAGCGCGCTTCGCGGCCGTGCGCGCGGAAAGCTGGCTGATGCTGAACTCGCTCCAGATTTCTTCCGGAGTTTCCCGAAACTCAGTGACGATGAGTTCCTCGGCGGCGGGGGCGAAATCGAACTGCTCCTTGTTCGCCGGATCAAAGACCCGGGTCAGCGCCTTTTGAAAGGCCCAGGTGTTCGCCCCCCACCGCGCGCTGTCCGCCTTGAGATACTGCACGCGGCCGCCGGTTTGCGCCCATTCGACCAGCACATTGGTCATGGCCCCGCTCTCGCGGTTAAACGCGCCGATCGTCCACTTCCGACGGTCGCGTTCGTTGTAGAAATTAAAGTTCCGCACGACGCTCCCACTGGCAATCGCCCCGTCCGATTTGTAGCGGTTCATCACCTCATCCATGCGCAGGTTGGCGTCGGGCACGCCGAATTCGTTCAACCAGAACAAGCCCAGGCTGAAGAGCGTGCCCACGAAGGCATACGGCACGAGCACCCGCCAGAGACTGATGCCGGCGGCGCGGATGGCGGTCAGTTCGTTATGCCGCGCATGCTGGGCGAGGGCATAAAGCGTGGTGAGCAGCAGGGCCACCGGCACGAGGCCTTCCGAAAGAATCTTCGGCGTCTTGTAGAGGTAATACTCGATCGCGTCGGGGAGCTGCAGGTGGTTTTGCTGGAAGTCTTCCATCACCCCCACGATGTCGAACACCAGCCACAGCAGCACGAAGCTGCTCAGCGTGACGACGAGGGGCACGAGCAACTCGCGCAGGAGATAACGATCCAGCAACCGCACGGCCGAAGCGTAGGGGCGGGAACCCTTCCAAGGCAAGGAGCGGGAAAGGATCAACGGTGCGGCCCGGCCTGCGCCCGGCGGGTGGACGATTTTGGATCATGAGTTTTGATTCACTTGGCGGCCCGCCGCGCCAACTGCCTTGAACCATTTTGCTGATCACCAACGTCCTTTGCGTTGTCGATGAACAGGCGCGGTGGACAAATTTCTCTTTGGCGTTTGGCGCTCCCCCTGTTTACCCTTTGAGCAGCCGATGCAAGTCAACGTAACAAAGATTGTCATATACGTCATCCTGACGGTCTTTGCCATCCACAGCGGGCGGCAGTTTGTCGGGCGTTATTCCCGGTTGATGGATACGAAGGTGGACGCGGACCCGCTGGCGCTGATCGATTCCAATCCGACCCCGGCACCGGCAAAGCCTGACGGCACCAACGACGTCCCGGTGACCACCGTGAACGGCGAGGCTTCGCCGCAGGACCCGGCCCCGACCCAATCGGCGGGCGACACCAATGAAGTCGCGACGGCGGCGGGCGCCCCCGCCAAACCTGAGGTGCCCGCGCCTGAGTTGCTGACGAAGCGCGATCTGGATCGCAACCGGGCCGTCGACACCTCGGGGATCGCGCTCTATGCGTTTGCGCTTTTCGGTACGCTGATCGGTCTGGGCGTCATGGCCGCGCACGACATCTCCACCTTCGTGGGGCAGAAAACCCACAAGCTCCTGCACAACGAAGACGGCGAAGGCATCCACAGCATGGACTATGATCAGGCGGAGGAAGCCTGGGCCAATGGCGAGCACCTCGAGGCGCTCCGTCTCATGCGCGAGTATCTCACCAAGAACCCGCGCGAAGTGCATGTCATGGCGCGCATCGCCGAGATTTACGAAAAGGACCTTGGCAATTTCCTCGCTGCGGCGCTCGAGTACGAGGATTACCTCAAACAAAAACTGCCGGCCGAACGCTGGGCCTGGGCGGCCGTTCACCTCGTCAACTTGTATTACGGCAAGCTCGACAAGCCGGCCTTGGGGCTCGCCCTGCTGTGGCGCGTTCACCGTGAGTACGGGCAGACCCAGGCGGCGCTGAAAGCACGCAAACGGCTGCTCCAGATTGATCCCGCGTTCGCCAGCGAACAGGCGAAGCTCGACCGCGAAGCCGAAGCGGCCGAAGCCGCCCGCGACGAAGCGGCCGCCGCGTCCGCGAATGAGCCGGCCGCCGCGGAGCAGGAAGTGGAAACCGAGGCTGCGGACGAGCCGATTTGGGAGCCCCCCGCCGCCGAAGTGGACACCAATCTGCCCAAGGGTTTCCGTCCCAGGAACAAGAAGCGCTGACGGGCTGGAGCGCCGATTTCCAAATCGGCATGGGTGGCCGGTTACCCTTGCACCATTGAACCGGTCGGTTCAGGTAGGGGAAACGTTTTGAAGAGTTCCTGTTGCCTCGGGTGTTCGCTTGCCGCAAAGCGGGTTTCTCCATAAGTCTTGCCCCATGTTCACCCGTCGCCGGTTCCTCACGCACTCCTCCCTCGCACTGGCCGCGCTGGGCGCCGGTTGCCAGACCACCCGCCGTCTCCCCACCATGAATGCGTCCACTTCAAAACGCCCGCTCATCATCTCCACCTGGCCCTTCGGCAAACCGTCGAACGACAAGGCGCTCGCCGCCGTGCAGGCGGGCGGCTCCGGCCTCGACGCCGTCGTGGCCGGCATCGGCGTCGCGGAATCGGATCTCAGCAACAATTCCGTGGGCGCGGGCGGCTTGCCCAACGCCGAGGGCGTCGTCCAGCTCGACGCGTGCATCATGGCCGGACCGGGTCATCGCGCGGGCAGCGTCGCCGCGCTCGAAGGCATCGAACACCCCGTCGCCGTCGCCCGGAAGGTCATGGAGAACACGCCGCATGTCATGCTCGTCGGCGCGGGCGCGAAACAATTCGCGCTGAAAAATGGCTTTCCCGAGAAGGACCTGAACACGCCCGAGTCGCAGGCCGCGTGGCGCGAATGGCAGGCGAAGAAGTCTGCTCAGAAAGGCCACGACACCATCGCGCTGCTCGTGCTCATGCCCGACGGCAATGTCTTCGGCGGCTGCTCAACCAGCGGCCTCGCCTTCAAGCTGCCCGGCCGCGTCGGCGATTCGCCGATCATCGGCAGCGGCCTCTACGTGGACAACGATGTCGGTGCGGCGGGCGCAACCGGTGTCGGCGAGAACGTGATGCGCTACTGCGGTTCGTTCCTCGTCGTGGAATACATGCGGCGCGGCGCGACCCCCGAGGAAGCCTGCGCTGAAGTGATCCTCCGCAGCGCGCGCAAAGATCCCAAGGGAATCGATCTTAGCATCAACTACATCGCGCTCGACAAGCAGGGCCGCTACGGCGCCGCCGGTGTGGGCAAGGGCTTTGACTTTGCGGTCACGTATCCCGGCTACAGCGAAGTGCTCCACAGTCTCGCCCTCAGCGACCTCAGCGTGAAAGTCATCGGCGGGCATGTGCAGTAGGATGGTGAATCAAGTCCAGGGAACGTCACGCGACGCGAAAGACGCGGTGTTTGCAAGGTGTCCATAAGACCGGGTGAAGCCCAAAGGCGGGTCGATGCAATTGTGACCGTCTTTGCAATCGGAGGCGCGGTCTCCCTCACCCTCGATCCCTCTCCCCAACGAGAGGGAAGACGGCGCGATCAACATTCGATTTGGAGTTGCCGCATATTCCAAAAGGCGCAGAACGGTTCTCCCTCGCCCCAAGGGAGAGGGTCGGGGTGAGGAGGATCGGAGCGCCACACTCGTTCGGACGACGCCTCATTGCCTGATTCGATCCCGGTGCTGGGGTCGATGACGAGCTGCGCAAGTGCCGGCAGTTGCCTCGCTCACCGTTTCCGTCCGCCGAAGATCGAGCCCAAGATTCCCCGCACGACCTCGCGACCGACGGAACTACCCATCGGTCGAGTCGACTGCGACGACGGCGGCGCGAGCGAGGACGAACCGAGTCTGCACCGCGACGCGACAAGCGCGAGGAAGGGCATTCAGCTGCCACACATTCCCTGTGCCGCATCCCATTTGTCATCCCGCGACTGCGAACCGCAACGAATTGCCGCCGGGATTTGCAGTCTTGTTGCCGCATGCGCGATGCGGTAGTTTGCGCCCATGCCGGCGACCGTGACCGAAAGTAACCTGGTCAGCATCCCACCGGACATTGCGCGCGAGTTCGACATCCATCCGGGCACGCCCCTGGATTGGGCGAAGGCGAGCGAAGGAGTCATCGCCGTCACGCCACTGCCTGGCCGGGGCGAACTGGCCCGCTAACTGATGGGCGCGGGGCGGCACCTGCCCAAACCCGGAGCAGACCCCGTCGACGATTTGATTCGCGAGCGCGAACAGGATGATCAGCTCGACCAAGCCGACCACCGACGATGACGCGGTGCCCCTTGCGACCGAGGCTTCTCGATATGAAAGTTGTTCCACGCTAGAATTGGCTTTGAATGGACGAGCACCTTAAGAATCATTCCGCCTTCGCCTTTTATGAGCTCAAAAACTAATCGCCCTGGTTCCAAGAAATTCGCCGCTTACCCCCGTCTGGACCCGTTTGGCATTGGCCGCAATGTTTCGGCCGCTGACCTTATCGACAACGCCATGCTAGCCTACAACGGTGGTCGCCTGCGCGAAGCGGCCCACCTGCTTACCGAAAAGATGTTGCCCGATGATGGCTATGTCGGGATGAGTCTCACCGGCGCGCTAACACCAGCCGGGCTCGGCAAGAGCTGCATCATCCCGTTGATGAAAGCCGGTTTCATCGATTGGATCGTATCAACAGGAGCCAATCTTTATCATGATCTCCACTTCGGCCTCGATATGGCACTGCATCAGGGAAGTCCCTTCCTAGATGACGTCGTCTTGCACCGCGATGGCGTCATCCGGATTTACGACGTACTGTTCGATTACAATGTCCTTTTGGACACAGACGCGTTTGTACGCGAGGTAATCCAGGGCCCTGAATTCCAACGCGCGATGGGTACCGATGAATTCCACCAACTTCTGGGCAAGTATGTTTTGGCCCGACAACGAAAGTTAAAACTGAAGGATAGTTCGATTTTGGCCACCGCCTATCAGTGTGGAATTCCCATTTTCACTTCGAGTCCGGGAGACAGCTCGATCGGTATGAATGTGGCGGCAATGGCGCTGCGCGATTCCAAACTCATGTTTGATGTTAATCGCGATGTGAATCAAACCGCTGCGATCGTTTATGAAGCAAAATCAAGCGGCCACAAGAGCAGTGTGTTGATCTTTGGCGGCGGCAGCCCGAAGAATTTCATACTCCAAACAGAGCCCCAAATTCAAGAGGTGCTGGGCATTCAAGAAAAGGGGCATGACTACTTCCTCCAATGCACCGACGCCCGCCCGGACACCGGCGGCCTCAGCGGCGCTACGCCAGCCGAAGCGGTAAGCTGGGGAAAGGTTGATCCAAATACTTTACCGGATTGTGTGGTTTGTTACACCGACAGCACGATCGCCATGCCGCTCCTGACCGCTTACTGCCTTAGTCGCCTGAAAGCCAGAAAAGCCAAACAACTTTACGGACGCCGGGACCAACAGCTGGAGGTCATTCGCAAACGGTATCTAAAGGCTGGTACTATCACCAAAGTGCTGACGAGCCGGAAGATCTCAAAGCGATCCAGCAGCACTGGATTGAAAAGCTTCTAAGAAGCGATCGTCCGCTTCAACTCCACAAGGGCAAAAGGAAAAGCGGATCAGCATTGCTGCTGATCCGCTTGAAGTTAAATTTGGCGACTACCTACTCTCGCGCAAGCTATACAGGCACTACCATCGGCAACGCTGCGTTTGACGGCCGAGTTCGGAATGGGATCGGGTCGGACCACAACTTTAGAGTCACCAAAAATCTATTAAGGAACGAATGTTCCCTGAAAGCTGCATGCAGATAATCTCTTGGATAGAACAACACTATTTTACGCTTTCATAAAGAAAGCAATCAAGCCTCACGACATATTAGTACCAGTCCGCTGAATGCGTTTCCGCACTTACACGCCTGGCCTATCAACCCGGTGGTCTGCCGGGAGTCTTTAGGGACTTGCGTCCGGGAGATTGAATCTTGGGAGGAGCTTGGCACTTAGATGCTTTCAGCGCTTATCTCTTCCGCACATGGCTACGCAGCGCTGCCCCTGACGGGACAACTGCCACACCAGTAGTGCGTCAGTCCCGGTCCTCTCGTACTAAGGAATGAACCCCTCAAATCTCCTAAGCCCACAGTGGATAAGGACCGAACTGTCTCACGACGTTCTGAACCCAGCTCGCGTACCGCTTTAACCGGCGAACAGCCGGACCCTTGGGACCTTCTCCAGCCCCAGGATGCGATGAGCCGACATCGAGGTGCCAAACCGCTACGTCGATATGAACTCTTGGCAGCGATCAGCCTGTTATCCCTAGCGTACCTTTTGTCCGTTGAGCGATGGCAATTCCACATTCAACCATCGGATCATTTGGGCCTGCTTTCGCATCTGCTCGACTTGTAGGTCTCACAGTTAAGCACTCTTATACCCATACGCTCGACGCACGATTACCAACCGTGCTGAGAGTACCTTCGCGCTCCTCCGTTACTCTTTTGGAGGAAACCGCCCCAGTCAAACTGACCCGCAGGCACTGTCCCCCGCCTGGCTTACAGGTTCGGAGTTAGAATCCTAATTATCCAAGAGTGGTGTTTCACATTGCGACTCTGCTGCAACCGAAGCCACAGCTTCAAAGTCTCCCACCTACGCTAAGCATGAATAATCAGAACCCAATACGAGCTTACAGTAAAGGTGCATAGGGTCTTTCCGTCCTACTGCGGGCAGGCGGCATCTTCACCGCCGTTACAGTTTCGCCGAGATCCTCTCCGAGACAGTCGTTCAGTCGTTACAAGATTCGTGCAGGTCGGAACTTACCCGACAAGGAATTTCGCTACCTTAGGACCGTTATAGTTACGGCCGACATTCACGGGGACTTGGACGCCGAGCTTCGCTCTTGCGAGCTAACAAGACGCTTTAATCTTTCCGCATTGGTCACGTGTCACACCCTATACGTCGTCTTCACGACTTTGCAGAGTGCTGTGTTTTTGTTAAACAGTCGCTAAACGCAATTTACTGAGACTCACCGAAGTGAGCACCTCTTTTCCCGAAGTTACGAGGCTAATGTGCCGAGTTCCTTAGAGAGGTCTCTCTCGCGCGCCTGAGTGCGCTTACACTCACCCACCTGTGTCGGTTTGCGGTACGGGCCGTCGGGGGAACAACTGCAACCTTTTCTAGACAACTTCTCCACGCGAACGCTTCGGGAAGAACCCTAAGCTCTGTCTTTCAATGACATAGCGCATGTTTACCGTTGCGTCAGTCGCAGCCTTAACCCCGGCGGGCGCAGGAATATTTAACCTGCTGTGCATCGATTACGCCTTACGGCCTCATCTTAGCTCCCGGCTAACCCTGGGAGGACGAACCTGGCCCAGGAAACCTTAGGTTTACGGCGACAAGGATTCTCACCTTGTTTATCGCTACTCGTGTCTGCATTCTCACTAGTCA
>JANLTG010000177.1:0-20759 GCA_031362805.1 bacterium | reverse complement strand
TCCGAACATCGAGGCGGAAGCGATCCTGAAGAAATTGGATCAACTTGGCATCTGCGCATCGAGTGGCTCGGCCTGCACGACCGGCTCGCTTGATCCATCCCACGTCTTGATCGCGATGGGCATGCCCCCGGCCCGCGCCCTCGGCAGCGTACGTTTTAGTCTCGGAATCTATAACACGGACGAGGACATCGAACATCTGCTGACCCACCTGCCCGGAATCATCGCGGAGCTGCGGGCGGAAAGTCCCTGACGGTCCAGCACGCACCCCAAAAATGGGTGCGCCGGAATCGCTTGGAATCGGCCGGGCGGCAACCCAGCGGGCATTTCAACTTCCTCCTTTTCCGACCGAACAAACCGGGTGTATGCTTCGTCCGTTAAGCCATGAGTCATCATCCGTTCAATCCTGAGCACCTGGCCCTCACCCGGCGCGAGTTTCTGAATCGCTGCGGCATGGGGATGGGCGCACTTGGGCTGGCCGGGCTGGTGAATCAGGCCTTCACGCCATCGGCTCAAGCGTCTTCCTTCACGTCGCCGCTCGCGCCCCGGCAGCCACATTTCCCGGTCAAAGCCAAACGGGTGATCCACATCTTCGCCAACGGCGGGCCGTCGCATGTCGATACGTTCGATCCCAAGCCGATGCTCGAGAAGTATCACGGCAAGGAGATCCCGCTCCAGCTCCGCACCGAACGCAAGACCGGCGCCGCGTTTAAGTCGCCCTACACATTCAAGAAGTACGGGCAGAGCGGCATCGAGGTCAGCGAACTGTTCAGCCACGTGGCGGAATCGATCGATGACATTGCAGTCATCCGGTCGATGAAGGCCGATGTGCCGAATCATGAGCCGTCCTTGCTGCTGATGAATTGCGGTGAGGCACGACAAATCCGCCCCAGCATGGGCTCGTGGGTGACCTACGGTCTGGGCAGTGACAACCAGAATCTGCCCGGCTTCATCTCGATGTGTCCGGGCGGTTATCCAATTCAGGAATCGCAGAACTGGCAGTCCGGTTTTCTGCCCGGCGTTTATCAAGGCACCTACATCGACACGAAGCACACGGACATCGAGAAGCTCATCGAGCACATCAAGAACGGCTACACGTCGATGCCGGAGCAACGGGCGCAACTCGACCTGCTCCAGCAGTTGAACACCCGCCACCAGAAGAAGCGCTCCGAGGACGGCCAGATCGAGGCGCGCATCCAGTCGTTCGAGCTGGCTTACCGGATGCAGATGGATGCCACCGACGCCTTCGACATTTCGAAAGAGCCCGAGCACATCCGCAAGATGTACGGCGAAGGCACGCAGGCGCGGCAGCTACTCGTCGCGCGCCGATTGCTGGAGAAAGGCGTTCGCTTCGTGCAGCTCTGGCATGGTGCCGGGCAACCTTGGGATAATCATGACGACATCGAGGTCAACCACCGCAAGCTTGCCAAGGAATGTGATCAGGCCATCGGCGCGTTGCTGAAGGACTTGAAGCAGCGCGGCATGTTGGACGACACGCTCGTCATCTGGGGTGGTGAGTTCGGCCGGACGCCGACGGTTGAGCTGCCCCAGCCCGGTTCAAATGCCGGCAAGATCAACGGCCGGGATCACAACCACTATGGCTTCTCGATGTGGCTGGCCGGCGGCGGGGTGAAAGGCGGCTACGTCCACGGTGCGACGGATGAGTTTGGCTTCGCCGCAGCGGAGAGTCCGGTGCATGTCCATGATCTCCACGCGACCATCATGGCTTTGCTGGGTTTCGACCACGAAAAGTTCACCTTCCGTTCGCAAGGCCGGGATTTTCGCCTGACGGATGTCCACGGCAACGTCGTCCGCGAATTAATCGCCTGACGCGACTTCAAATCGTTCCATCCACCTCCATCACACCGGACAATCCCTGCCGGTAGCGGAGATACGCGCTTCCAAATTTTGCAAAGCCGTGGTTTTCAAATTGGGCCGGCGGCACGAAACCGCCCGAACCGAAACCCTCCACCTGCACCTCGGAATGTTCGGCGGCCAGCTCCAGTACCAGGCGCAACATGCCTGCGCTGAAATCCGAACGCTTCAAGTCGTGGAAATAGATGCCGTCCGTCTCCAGCCGCATCTCGAAGTGCGGCTTCGTTGAACGCCCGTCCGGTTTGCGCGGCAACCGATCGAGGCACTTCGCCAAATCAGTCCGGTCAAAATTGGAAAAGCGGATCAGGAACTCGAAACGTTTATACATGATCGCAATTCTTACGGCGTTCGCATCCCGCATTGTCCGCCGGAGCAACTGCCTGACAGCAAACCGGGCTTTGCTGAAACCATCCGCTGACCGGAATGGACGAGCTTGCACGCAAGCCTGGCCGCAATAGCTGCACCTGCGAAGGCGGCTGATCATCTGGGTCGTCCGAATTGAAGCGTCCGCCACGGCGATGGTCCAACTATTTTTTTGGTTTCCACGGCCCAGCAGGCGCAGATGGATCTATTGGGATTCCAAGGCGGCGTTCCGCACCCCGCGCGGGTGAGATAGAAACTGGCCAGCGCCCCGCCCGTTCGTCATGCTTAGCCCCGTCATGTCGCCCGCTCCAGAAATCGTCGTGTTCGATCTCGGCAAAGTCCTTGTGGACTTCGACTATACCCTCGTCGCGGATCGCCTCCGCGCGCGCACCAACCTACCATTGGCTGAAGTCGCCGCCCGCCTGGATCAATCGCCCTTGCTCGTTGAGTTCGAAACCGGCCGGATCGACACGCCGGAGTTCTTCCGACGCGTTCAGGTATTGACCGGTTACCACGGCAGCCTCGACGATTTCGCGGTCGAGTTTGGCGACATCTTTTCGCCCATCGAAGAAATGATCGCCTGGCACGCGAGCCTGCGTGCTCGCGGCGTCCCGACCTATATCTTCTCGAACACAAACGAGCTCGCCGTCCGCCACATCCGTTCGGCCTTTCCCTTCTTCCACGGCTTCGACGCCTACATTTACAGTCACGAAGTTGGGGCGATGAAGCCGGATGCGAAGATCTACGAAACCGTTGAACGCGTCACCGGTCGACGCGCTGCGGCGATTCTCTATATCGACGACCGGTCCGAGAATATCGCCGCCGGCGCGGCACGTGGCTGGCGCACGATTCAACACGTCCATCCGGTGGCAACGCTCAAGGCGGCCGCCGGGCATGGCTTACCTTGATGCGGAAACCACACCCCTGGCCAGTCCCCGACCGGATGCCGGTTTGACGCTGCGCCCGCTTTGGCGAATGATCCCGCCGCCATGGCCGATTTGAACAGCTCGACCTCCGACGCCGACGATTTCGACGTCGCCATCATCGGCGGCGCCCTGGCCGGCGCGGCCACGGCCATCCAGATTCTCGATACCCGGCCGACGCTGCGCGTCCTGATCATCGAGCGCTCTGACATTTTCGATCGCCGCGTGGGCGAGGCCACCATCGAGCTCAGCACCTATTTTCTCACGCGCGTCCTGGGCCTCGGCCAGCACCTCAACGAGCACCATTACGCGAAGCAGGGATTGCGCTTCTGGTTTGCCAATGAGCACACCCGAAACCTCTCCGAGTGTAGCGAGATCGGCGGCAAGTATCTCGCCCGGCTGCCTGCCTATCTCGTGGATCGCGCCACACTCGACACCGAAGCCCTGCGGCTGGCGGTGGAAAAAGGCGCCACACTTTGGCGGCCAGCCACCGTCAAGTCCGTGAAACTGGTCAGCGGCGGCCACCAGGAAATCGAAGTGCAACAAGGCGACGCCACGCAGCGAATCCGCGTACGCTGGCTGGTGGACGCTTCCGGCGTGGCCGCCTTTCTCGCCCGCCACGAAGGCTGGCATCGCGTGAACGAGGCGCATCCCACCGCCGCAGCCTGGGCCCGCTGGCGCGGCGTCGAGGATTGGGATTCACCCAAGCTGGCGAAGAAATATCCCGACTGGGCGGCGGCCACGTTTGGTCTGCGCAACACCGCCACCAATCACTTCATGGGCAACGGCTGGTGGGCCTGGTGGATCCCGCTCAAAGGCGGCGACGTGAGCATCGGCATCGTGTGGGATCAACGCCGCATCGAAGTGCCGGAGGGCGGTTCCGTCGCCGACCGCATCAAGCAATTTCTCCTCATCCGCCACCCGGCCGCCGTCGAGATGATGGCCGAAGCAACCGCCGTCGAAGGCGACGTTCACTGGCGCCGGAACCTGCCATACTTTTCGACCACGATGGCCGGCGATGGCTTCGCGCTGGTCGGCGACGCCTCCGGTTTTCTCGATCCATTCTACAGCCCCGGATTGGACTGGCTGGGCTTCACTACCGCGCGTGCCGCCCACCTGATCTGCGAACACCGGACCGGCACGCCCGACACCGCGCTGCTCGTGGCGAATTACAATCGCGACTTTACGCTGAGCTATCATCGCTGGTTCCACGCCTTGTATCTGAACAAATACGACTACCTGGGCGACTTCGAGCTCATGCGCATCGCCTTCCTGCTCGACCTTGGGCTGTATTATCTGGGGATCGTCACGCAGCCGTATTTTCGCGGCAAAGATGCAATGCTCGAACCGTACTTCGCGACGCCACCGGCCACCCCGTTCTATCACTTCATGGCCTTTTATGCGCGACGCCTGGCGGACATGGGACGCGAGCGCCGCACGCGGGGAGTCTTCGGTCAGCGCAACGCGAACCGACGTTTCATGTTTGGCGGTTTCAGTTTGAAAGCCACGGCGGTCATTCCGATCTTGAAGGCCCTTGGTGCCTGGGCGTGGCTGGAGCTAACCGAAGGCTGGCGGACATGGAAAAGTAACGGCTCACCTGAAAAGCGGGTGCGCGAAGAAACCTCCGCAGTAGTCACGAAGGAATCTTAGGCTTGAACCGCGGGTTCGGTCGAGGTGCGCACGATGGCATCCTGCTCCCGATAATAGGCGGCCAGTCCGCGTTTGGAGGGGACACGCTTCTCCGTGGCGATCGCCGACAAGATCCGCTCCTCGCTCATGATGAAGCGCTCGCGGGTGTAGAGCAGGTAGTCGTTGCGCAAGCCATCGGGCGTCAGGTTGATGGTGGCGAGATTCGCGCCCGCGCGGAAACCGCGCTGATATCCGAGGCCCGGCTCCGCAAGATTCAACGCGCTGACGGACGGAATCACCCAGTCGGGTCGCATCAAGCGGAGCGCGGCCATGCAGTTCAGCGCCAGTTCGACATCCGACATCGGCGCATCCTTGAGCGGCGTTTCATTGCCCGGAATGAACGGGCTCACGCTGCAACCGGAGAGCGGCAATTCCGAGGCGACGCGCAAGTTGGTGAGCAACGAATCCACGGTTTGACCCGGCAGACCCGCTATGAAACCCGAACTGACGCGCCAGCCGGACGCGGCCAGCAGCCGGATGTGGCGGAGGCGTTCCGCCTGGTTGCCGGGGGCATGGAAGCGTTCATACTCGGCATTGTCCCCGAGTTCGAACTTCATGATGTAGATGGAAGCGCCGGCGGCCTGAAGTTCCTGGTAAAGATCGGCGCTCAACGTGCCGACGCAAACGCTCAGACCCAGGTTGGTCTCGGCGTGCAACGTCTTCAACAAGGGCAGCACCACCTGGCGAACGGCCACCGGATCTTCGCCCGCCTGGATGTTCACATCCGTAACGCTGGCGGGGCGATGACGGAGAAGGAGCTCAGCCAATTGATCGGCCTGCGCGCGGAAGCGGTTCAACGTGCGGTTGTCCCGACGCATCCCGCAGTAGGAACAGTTCTCCCGGCAGAAATTTGAAACCTCGACGACGGCCCGGACGAAGACCTCATTCCCAAACTGGCCCAGCGCAACGCCCGAGGCGGCTTCCAGCAATCGATCCTGCTCGGCACCCCGGGACAACAGCATGCCCGCGGTGGGTTGAATTGGGTTGGCCATCGGCGCTCAGTTAAACCCGGTGCCCGGTCACAGGGCAAAGCAAAAGAATTAGCTGGAGAATGAGAAAGACCAAAGGTCAAAGATCCAATGAATCTCCAACCGGGAAATTCCAAAGCAAACTCGCACTCGCGGGAATGGGCCGCCCGATTGGAGGTAGTTCCCTGGTCCTTCCGCGGACGTTGATCATCTGACTTTCGGCATACAGCTCTGCTCTTCAGACCAACTTGGCCGCGATCTCGTCGATGGTCGCGCGGATCTCCCGGTTGGTGGTCCAATCGATGACGATCAAGCTGCGGCTGCGGAGGAGCAGTGCGTCGAGGGCGGCCAGCGGCTCATTGAAGACGGTCTCCAACGCACCAACCGGAGCATCACCGAAATCGCGGCGGAAGCTGTCCGGCCCGGTGCCCGGAAAAAAGCGCACGAGAATGGCGAGCACTTCTTCCCACAGCTCCGCCGGCAAAAGGGCCGTCGCCTGCCCGGCGGTTTGCTCGTCATGCGAGAGCCGCTGCGGTCCGAGTTCCTTGCGGTAGCGTTCGTCGCGCTTTAGCACGGCCCGGACACGTTCGATGAGCGGCTTCGCGGGATCGGTTTCACTGCCCACCTCGCGCGCTAGGCTGAGCAGGGAATCCAAGGCGATCGGCAACGTGTTCTCGTGGTTCACGAGCAGCACCCGCGCAGCGAGCACGCCGAGCGAATAGAGATCGCAGGGTGTGCTGAGCAACGGCACGACTTGAAACGGCGTCTTCGCGAAGGCAACTCCTTCCGCGGCTTTGAGCGCCAGCACGGTCGCGGCGGGCAAGACTTGTTCAATCGTCCGGAAGCGCACTTCGCCCCGCGCCATGCCATCCGCCGAATAGCAGTGGCCGTAGAGATCCACCCGGCCCTGCGCAATGGGAAGGCGCAACCAGAACAGATCGTGCGGCGAAAAGGTGGTGCGATCCTCGATCACCAGCGTGCCTTCCACGATCACGCGGCCACGTTCCTCGGTCACGCGGCGCAACCGCACATTGCCCGAGCCTTCCACGAAACGCCCCAATCCTTGCGGCAGGAAGATGGACTCGGCGTTGGTTCCGGGCTTGATGAAGTATTGCGATTCCGTCCCGCTCACCGGCAGCGCGAACGCCTCACCGGTCTTGGTCAATGCCACGCTGGCGGTCCAAAACAGCGGCAGCTTCTGGCCGACCGGGTTCAATCGAACGCGAAAACTTCCGCCGTCGAGATTCAGGAAAGGCAACTGCGTGTGGTAGATCGCGTCGCGCACGCGGCGGATCATTTCCGCCACAAGTTGCACCTTGAGATGGAACGCCTCGACCAAGCATCCGGGACGCCCTTTGAAACCGAGGAACAAATGCGCTCCGCTCTGCTGAATCTTCTGCCAGTCATCGAGGCTCGCGTGCGCTTCATCCAGCACCAGCGTCTTGTCCGCCAGCGGAAATCCTTTCCACGGTTTGCCGGCGAGCAAGTCGGCGAACTCCGCCAATTCAAGCGGCGCGAGCGGCACGACCCGCAACAAGCCGCCCTGAAGATTGAACGCCAGCAGATCGGCATCCTTGCCCAAGGCGGCGGAGAACTCGCGGCACTTCTCATTGCTGGGCGCACCCGCCGTCACCGGAACGAACACCTTGTCGCCCGCCGCTTCGCGCTGCCAGAGATACCGATCAAGTGAGTCGCTGTAAGCGGGCAGTCCGGCGGTGCGCAGCGCTTCGTCCGATTCGCAAAGACTCCATTCGATCCCGCCCGCGCCGGCAAACTTCATCTGCCCAGCCGGCACATCGAGCAGCGCCGGGCCGGGGTGAACTTCCTCCCAGCCGGTGCCGAGAAGCGCGCGGGGTTGGGCTTGGGCCATGCCCGAAGTCTGAATCCGCCAGCGCTCATCGAGCGTGCGGTTGGAAAAACTGCTACGCAACCCCGGCAGACTCGCGCTCAAGCCATCGACATTTTGCAGCCACAGCTCGAGCCAGTCGTGGACGGTTCCTTTGGCGTCCAGCAGACACCCGAGCAACACCGTGGCGTCGCACGTCTCGCGCAGCCGCACATGGGAACCCGTGGTGGCCGTCGGACGTTGATTCACCAGCACACAGATCCGGAGTGGCGTGTGCGCGGTGGCCGGATGAATCGGCACGGCGGAGAATCCGGGCGGCAGCGCACCACAAGGCGAAGAGCGTTCAGCTTCGGGCATGAGCGGAGAGTCCTCACGGCCCCGCTCGTTGCCAAGAAATTAATCGTGCGCGGATCAGGAACGAGCGCACCCGCGGTCCCAACTTGACTCGTTTTGAAATGCAACTGACCGCACCCGCAGGCCGATGCAAGTCTTGCGGTCGGCATCCGGCACCGGCTAGCGTCCGCCGCACTTCCCTCACATGACCTGGGCACAGAACTACAACCCGCTGGGCAGCCTGCCCTTGTCAGCACTTGTCGCGACGCTACCCGTGGTAACTCTGCTGGGACTCCTCGCCTTCTGGCGCGTGCGCGCGCACATCGCCGCGCTGGCGGGCATGCTGGTCGCGATCGTCATCGCCGTTTTCGTCTTCGACATGCCGGCGCAACTCGCCGCTGCGTCGGCCTTGTATGGCGTGGCGTTCGGTCTGTTTCCCATCGGCTGGATCATTGTCAACGCGCTCTTCATCTACCACCTCTCGGTCGCGACCGGTCAGTTCAAAGTTTTGCAGCAACAGGTGGCGGGCATCTCCCGGGATCGGCGCATCCAGGCGTTGCTCATCGCGTTCAGCTTTGGCGCATTCATCGAGGGCGCGGCGGGCTTCGGCGCGCCCGTGGCCATTACCGGGGCGCTCATGATCGGGCTGGGATTCCGGCCGCTCGAAGCCGCGAAGCTGGCCCTGATCGGCAACACCGCGCCCGTGGCCTTCGGTTCACTCGGCACGCCGCTGGTGATGCTGGCAGGGATCACCGATCTCGACCTGCACCTGCTCAGCAAGATGGTGGGCCGGCAACTGCCGTTGTTCTCGTTGATCGTACCGTTCTGGCTCATCGCTGCGCAATCCGGCTGGCGCGGCATGCTCGGCGTCTGGCCAGCCTGCCTGGTGACCGGCCTGACCTTTGGCGTGCTCCAGTTTTTGGTGAGCAATTATCACGGACCGTGGTTGGTGGACACGATCAGCGCGGTGGGCTCCCTGGGCGCATTGGTCTTGCTGATGAGGTTTTGGAAACCGAAGGAACAAACCGCCGCCAGCCACGACGCTGCGGTGGACGCAACTGATCCGACGCAGCCGTCCGGCCCGGCGTGGAAAGCGTGGCTCCCGTGGGTATTTCTCACGGTGTTCGTCTTTCTGTGGGGTTTGCCCCAAGTGAAGGGCGCGCTGAACAAAGCCTTCGCGCCCGCGTTCAACGTGCCCGGCCTGCACCTCGCCATCGAACGGATGCCACCCGTGTCGCCGCGACCTGAACCGGAGAAAGCCGTCTTCAATCTCAGCCTGCTCTCCGCCACCGGCACCGCCCTGCTGCTGGCCGGCACGCTGGCGGGACTGGCCCTCAAGCTCAGCCTCCGCGAGCTCGTGCAACTCTATCTGCGGACCCTCTGGAAAGTGCGCGTGTCGCTGCTCACCATCGCCTTGATGCTGGCGCTGGGCTATACCACGCGTTACAGCGGCATCGACACCACGATGGGACTCGCGATGGCCACCACCGGTTTCTTCTTCCCGTTCTTCTCGCCCTTGATCGGCTGGATCGGCGTCGCCGTCACCGGCAGCGACACGTCGTCGAATGTGCTCTTTGGCAATCTGCAACAAGTGACGGCCCGGCAGCTCAATCTCTCGCCGATCTTGATGGCGGCTTCGAACAGCTCCGGCGGCGTGATGGGCAAGATGATCGATGCGCAAAGCATCGTCGTCGCGAGCATCGCCACTGGCGGGCATCCCGACAGCCCCGATGCCGGCACGGTTTTGCGCTCAGTCTTCTGGCACAGCGTGGCGCTCGCGCTGCTCATGGGCTTGCTCGTGATGGCGCAGGCCCGCTGGATGCCGTGGATCGTGCCGCAACCTCGCGCCATCGAGTCCGCCGTTTCAGACACCGTCAGGTGAGCGAAAATTAATCCGCCATTTGCGGCCGGAAACTTGCCAACGCGAAAGCCACCCCCTAGTTTTCGCGCCTTATGGAAAACGTCGTGATCATCGGGACCGGCTGCGCCGGCTTGACTGCCGCCATCTACACCGGCCGTGCGAACCTTGCGCCGCTCGTGCTCACCGGCACGATGCCCGGCGGTCTGCTCACGACGACGAGCATCGTGGAGAATTACCCCGGCTTCCCCGATGGCGTGGATGGCTACGAGTTGATGACCCGCCTGCAGCAACAAGCGGAACGTTTCGGCGCGAAGGTGAAGTTCGCCACGGTTGAGTCGGTCGATGTGAAGGCCAGCCCGATCAAGCTCACCATCGACGGCGAGCTCGTGGAAACCAAGACGCTGATCATTGCCAGCGGCGCGGGCCACAAACACTTGGGTCTCGAAAGCGAGAAGCTGCTCGATAAGAAAGGCATCACCTACTGCGCGACCTGCGACGGCGCGTTGCCCATGTTCCGCAATCAACCGCTCGTCGTCGTCGGCGGCGGCGACTCGGCCTGCGAAGAGGCCACCTACCTCACGCGCTTTGGCTCGACGGTTTACCTGATCCACCGCCGCGACACCCTGCGCGCGTCGAAGATCATGGCGGATCGGACGCTCGCGCATCCCAAGATCAAGCCCGTCTGGGATTCGGTCGTCACCGAGGTGCTCGACGTGAAGCAGGACAAGGTCACCGGTGTGCGCGTGAAGAACCTGAAGACGGGCGTCGAAACGGTCATCGATTGCGCGGGCGTATTCGTCGCCATCGGCCACGTGCCCAACACGCAGATCTTCAAAGGTCAGATCGAGATGGACGAGAACGGCTACGTGACGCGGAAGGTCGGCAGTGAAACGAGTGCCACCGGCGTGTTCGTGGCCGGCGATTGCTCGGATCACGTCTATCGCCAGGCGATCACCGCCGCCGGCATGGGCTGCGCCGCCGCGATCGATGCCGAGCGGTATCTGGCGGCACTGAATCAGTAGGCCCGTTGAAGTTCGAGCTTTGGGTTGTCCGGCCGCATTCGCGGTCGGCGCCACAAGCAAGCAGCGCAGCGGGCGAGGGAACTGCCGCAGAGCAAGCTGAAAGCTTGAACTCCAGCGAGACAGAATCGTTGACGGTTCGCGGGCCATTCCTACACTCACGCGCGAACCCGATTACGATTTATGCCGAAGCCCGCCGCCCTGACCAACATCACTTCCGTCCTGCACGAAGCACGCGTCTTCAAGCCGTCCAAGGAATTTTCCAAGCAAGCTCACGTCAAGGCGCTCGCCGAGTATCGCAAGCTCTATGAGCAATCGATCAAGGCGCCGGAGAAGTTCTGGGGCAAGTGCGCGAAGGAGGAGTTGGTCTGGGACAAGCCCTTCACCAAGGTCATGCAGTTCAAGGTGCCGAACGCCAAGTGGTTCCTCGGCGGCAAACTAAACGTCAGCACCAATTGCCTCGATCGCCATCTCGATGGAGCCCGCGCGAACAAGGCGGCCATCATCTGGGAAGGCGAACCCGCGCCCGACGGCAAGCCCGGCGAGGAGCGCGTCCTGACCTATCGTCAGCTCCACCGTGAGGTCTGCCGCTTCGCAAACGTGCTCAAGCGAAACGGTGTGAAGAAGGGCGACCGCGTGTTGATCTATCTGCCAATGGTGCCCGAGGCCGCCATCGCCATGCAGGCATGCGCGCGGATTGGCGCGGTTCACTCAGTCGTGTTCGGCGGGTTTAGCGCGCAGTCCGTTGCGGACCGCATTCAGGATTGCGGCGCCAAGGTGGTCATCACTTCCGATGGCGGCTATCGACGGGGCGCAATTGTGCCGTTGAAAAAGAACGTCGATGACGCGCTCAAGCTCACGGATGCCAACGGCAAGTCGCTGACCAAATCCATCACGAAGGTCATCGTGCTGCGGCGCACCGGGCATGACATTCACATCGAGGAAGGCCGCGACGTCTGGTGGCATCGCGAACTGGAATACGTGACCGACAATTGCCCCGCCGTGCCGATGAACAGCGAAGATCCGTTGTTCATTCTCTACACCAGCGGCTCGACCGGCAAACCCAAGGGCATCTTCCACACGACCGCCGGTTACCTGCTATACACCAAGATGACTTCGCGCCACGTCTTCGATCTGAAGGAAGGCGATGTCTATTGGTGTACGGCGGACGTCGGCTGGGTGACCGGTCACAGCTACATCGTCTATGGGCCGCTCGCGAACGGCGCGACGTGTGTGATGTACGAGGGCGCTCCCAACTGGCCGGAGCCGGATCGCTTCTGGCGCATCGTCCACAAATATCGCGTGACGATCCTTTACACCGCACCGACCGCCATCCGCGCCTTCATGAAGTGGGGCGTCGAGTGGCCGAAGAAACACGATCTCAGCTCGCTGCGGTTGCTGGGCACAGTGGGCGAACCCATCAATCCCGAGGCGTGGATGTGGTATCACGAAGTCATCGGCGGCAAACGCTGCCCGATCGTCGATACCTGGTGGCAGACGGAAACTGGCGGCATCATGATCACGCCGCTGCCCGGCGCCACACCGACCAAACCCGGCACGGCCACCCTGCCCTACTTTGGCGTGCTGCCCGAAGTGGTCGATGACGCGGGTAACGCGGTGCCAAAAGGTTCCGGCGGCAAGCTCGTCTTGCGCAAGCCGTGGCCCGGCATGTTGCGCGGTGTCTGGGGCGACGCGAAACGCTTCAAGGAAACTTACTGGAGCGAGGTGAAGGGCAGTTACTTCACCGGCGACGGCTGTCGGCAGGACAAGGATGGTTACTTCTGGATCGTCGGCCGCATCGACGACGTGCTGAACGTCGCCGGCCATCGCATTGGCACGGCTGAAGTCGAGAGCGCCATCGTCAGCCATCCATCGGTTGCCGAGGCCGCAGTGGTCGGTCGCCCGGATGAACTGAAAGGTCAGGCGCTGGTGGCGTTCGTTACTTTGAAGACCGGCGTCAAGGCGCACCCGGAACTGCGCGAGGAACTGCGCCAGCACGTCGGCAAGGAGATCGGGCCCGTGGCCAAACCCGACGACATCCGCTTCGCCGACGCCCTGCCCAAGACGCGCTCGGGGAAGATCATGCGCCGACTGCTCAAGCAAATCGCGTCGGGCCTGGAGATCAAGGGCGACACCACGACGCTGGAGGATCTGAGCGTGCTGGCGCGCCTGACTCAGAGTGAGGAATAGCTCCAGAGAAGTACAAAAAAATGGAGCGGGCGAAGAGACTCGAACTCTCGACATCAACCTTGGCAAGGTTGCGCTCTACCAACTGAGCTACGCCCGCTTCCGGAAAGCGGGCGCTAAAATCCACAGCAGCCGCTTTCAACGCAAGACTTTTGTTCCGATTAGTCAGCAATCATTTTTACGCAGACCAGTCGGATCCCTTCTGCGCGGATCGCCAGCGAACCAATGTGCTCGGTCAGCGGCCTAAACGTTCGCACCTGCCATTCGTCAGATGCGCCGCCAGCAATGCGCAGCAGCCTCGCCGGTTCGTCGGGCCGGCAGTTGAACTCCACTTTGTTCAACCCTTCGCTGATGCCGACGCCGGTGGCCTTGAGCCAGGCTTCCTTGCGCGTCCAGAGATTGCAGAAACCTTCCGCTTGAAGATCCTCGGGCAACGAAGCGAGTTCGTCCGCCTCGGCTTTTGAAAAGAAGCGGCCGGCAATCCCGGCGCGGTCGAGCTTTCGGTCGACGCACTCAATGTCCACTCCAACCTCGGCGATTCGGGTGACCGCCAGCAGGCCCTGGTCAGCGGTATGGCTCAAGTTGAAGTAGACCGGATTGCCAGGCAGCGACGGCTTGCCGCGCCCAGCGATCAAAAACTCCAGACTCCGCGGCTCGAGTTTCAGATAACCTCCCAACAACTGGCGCATCATTGCGTGGGCCGCAATGTAGCGCTCGCGCAGGTGGGGAAAGGCGAAGCGAGCAGCCCGCGTGCGTTCCGCCGGGGAAAGCAGATCAAGCCGTCGGGCGGCGCTGTCGGCCGGCAGCAGGAGCGGAAAATGCCAGACATGCACGTCCTCCGCACCTAGTTCCGGCGGGACGGATCGCGGTTGCCATGCTTGAGCTGTTTCCTCGCTCGCCATGCGTTCGAGCATGGCGACTCAACCCTTCTCAATGCAAGCGTAGGCGTTGTGGCTGTGGATGCTCTCCTGGTTCTCGGCCTCGACGCGATACCAGGTCACATCGGGATGTTCATTCAGCCGCACCGCCACGTTGCGCACGAGGTCTTCGACGAACACGGGATTCTCGTATGCCCGTTCGGTCACGGCCTTTTCATCCGGCCGCTTGAGCAATGAATACAGTTCACTGCTCGCGGACTGTTCGACGAGCGTGATCAGGTCCTCGATCCAAACGGTCTTACGTGAGCGTAGCTTCACCGTGACGTGGCCGCGCTGGTTGTGCGCGCCGTACTTGCTGATGGCTTTCGAGCAGGGGCAGAGCGTCGTCACGCCCACCACGACCGTCATCACGAAATCGAATTCCTTGCCCACAGCGCTGGCTTCAAACCGGGCCGTATAATCCATCACTCCCGCCATGCCGGTGACCTGTGCCTTCTTGGTGATGAAGTAAGGGAACTCCATTTCGAAGTGCGCGTTGTCCGCCTTCAAGCGCGCCTGCATCTCGCGGAGAATCGTCGGCATGATGTCCACGTGAATCACGTTGCCGTGGGCATTCAACACCTCGATGAAGCGGCTCATGTGCGTGCCCTTGAATTCCTTGGGCAGGTCCACATACATGCCGATCGTGGCGACGGTGTTCTGGAGGTTGTCGTGCGCCTTGTCGCGGACCTGGATCGGGAAGCGCACGCCGCGCACGCCGACCTTGTCGATGCGCAACTGGCGGTGATCTCGTTCGCTCTGCTTGTCATGCAGCGCTGAAACCGCGCTGTCGTCGGTGTTGGTCTTGCTCATGGGTGGTGTCGCTGAAATCGCCGCAGGCCAGACTAACAGCACTCCGGAAGAATGCAAAAAGCTATCTGGCGAGGAAAGGGGCAGACTCGATCGCGCCCGACCAGACGCTGCGATTGAAAGTGGCGGTTACGGAGCGCGGGTATGGCGAAGCCTACCCGCAGCAGGTTGGCAATGATTGAGGGAACGAACACGCCGAACAACGTCGCCATGCCCTGTTGCGGCGGCTGGTCTTGCGAACACAGCCACGCTCCTCTCGCCCGTACTGACCGCCACTTTTGATTGCTGCCCGACCAGACGGTCGATTGACGAAGGGCCGGGGCTTCAATCATGGTTCCACCACCTTGAACGCCGTCTCACCCATTCGCATCGCGGACTTGCGAGTTCATTCGATTGCCGTGGCCGACGCACCGCTCCGCAGTTCTTATGGGCGACACCAACCCTACGCCTTGCGCACGATCCTGGAGCTGATCAGCGAAGACGGCGTGATCGGCATCAATGAAACCTACGGCGGCGAGGAGCCCGCCAAAGCGTTGCGCGCACTGCGGGAACAATTGATCGGGCGCGATGCCTTTCGAGTCACCGGCTTCCTCTCCTCAATGGTTGAAGGCCCGGGCGGCGATCGCTCGCAAACGTTCCACGTGCCCGGCGAGAATCCGCTGGATGCCACGACCCGGACGTTCGCTGCGATTGAGGTGGCGTGCCTGGACTTGATCGGCAAGACCATCGGCCAACCGGTCTGCGATCTCCTTGGCGGTCGGGTGCGTGATGCAGTCCCCTTCTCTGCCTATCCCTTTTACAAACACGCTGGCGGCGGTGGCGAAGGCGCGGACGCGCGCGACGATGAATACGGCGAGGCGCTCACGCCAGCGGCGCTCGTGCAGCAGACCCGGCGGATGATCAAGCTGTACGGATTCAAGGACATCAAGTTCAAGGCGGGCGTTTTGGAGCCGCAGCTTGAGATCGAGACCGTGAAACTCATGCGCGAAGCGTTTGGCCCGGGAGTGCCGATCCGCATCGACCCGAACTCGGCGTGGAACGTCGAGACCTCGATTCGCGTCGGTCGCGAACTGCGGGAAGAGCTGGCCAATGGCGGCTATCTCGAGGATCCCACCGCGGGCATGGAGAACATGGCCGCCGTTCGGCGCGGCTTGCTCGCGGAAGGCATCAAGACTCCGCTCGCCAGCAACGTGGCCGTGACCTGCTTCGGTGATCTGCCCGCCGCCATCAGGCAGGACGCGGTGCAAGTCGTCTTATGCGACCATCATTACTGGGGCGGCATGCGGCAGGTGCAGCAACTGGCCCGGCTCTGCAAGACGTTCGACCTTGGGCTCTCGATGCACTCGAACAATCACCTCGGCGTTTCGCTGATGGGCATGGCCCACGTCGCCGCCGCGACACCGCATCTCAGCTACGCCTGCGACACGCATTACCCCTGGCAGACGGCGCAGGACGAAGTTGTGGCGGGCGGCCGGGTGCCGATTGTGGATGGCTGCGTGAAGATTCCCGACCGGCCGGGCCTCGGGGTGGAACTTGATTACGATCAGCTTGCGCGATTGAAAGAGCGCTATGCGAAGTGTCCTTATCGCAAACGGGATGACGAAGCGGAGATGCGCAAGCACGTTGATCCAAACTGGCGGCGAGCACTTCCAAGATGGTGAGTCAGAATTTTGACGCGAATTCCGCGAATTGGCGCGAATTCACTCAACCCTCCATTCCGCATTAGCGATAATTCGCGAAATTAGCGTAAGAGCTTTTTATGAAACCTGACGAACTACGCGGCAAGCTCCGGGGCGTGATCTCCTTTCCGATCACGCCGTTCAAGCCGGACTTCTCCCTCGATCTGGACGGTCTGCGCTCGAACTTGCGAGCGCTCTTGAAGCATCCGATCTGCGCCATCGTGCCGGCGGCGGGCACCGGCGAATTGTTTTCGCTCACACCCGCCGAGCACTTGCAGGTCATGCAGGACACGCTGGAGGAAGTAAAGGGCCAGGTGCCAGTGCTTGCAGCCGTCGGCTTTAACTACCCGCTGGCCACCGAACAAGCGAAGCAAGCGGCGGCCGCCGGAGTGAGCGGCGTGCTGGCGTTCCCGCCCTACTACCCGAACGCCGATGCGGATGGGCTGTTCGATTACTATCGTGCGATCGGTCAGGCGACATCGCTGGGGCTGATCATCTATTCGCGGGACTGGGCGAACTTCTCGCCCGCCAACGTCGCGAAGCTGGCGACCATTCCCAACTTGATCGCGTGGAAAGACGGCCAGGGCGACGTGCGCCGGTACCAGATGATCATGGAACATGTGGGCGACCGGCTGCATTGGATCGGCGGCGCGGGTGACGACTGCGTGCCGGGCTATTACTCCATCGGCGTGCGGACCTACACGTCGAGCATCGCCAACGTCGCGCCAAAGCTTTCACTGCGATTGCACGAGCTTGCCTCGGCGGGTCACAGCGCCGAATTGGACCAGTTGATGCGCGAACTCGTGGTTCCGATGTACGCGCTGCGCGCCCGCCGCAAAGGCTACGAAGTCACGGTGATGAAGAAGATGATGGACCTGATCGGGCTGGTCGGTGGCGTTTCGCGGCCGCCCTTGGTCGAAGTGAGTCCGGCGGAGGAAAAGGAAATCGCCAGTTGGTTGCTGAAGTGGCAGCCCTGGCTCTAACGAAGGCGTCGATTACTGGACCGCGATCGCGTCAATTTCTGGCTGACTAAACTGCTTACCAGAGGGCCGAGCTTTCTCGGCATCGCGCGCAGCCTTGACCTGCGCAGCGGTCACGGGCGTTGCCTTGTTGCCCCAGTCTTTGCTGCCGCGCACATAGGTCAACACCTGGGCGATCTGTTCGTCGGTCAACGCCTCGCCCAGCCCAGGCATGGAGTTGTTGAACGACTTGCCCGCCACCGTCACCGGACCCGCTAGTCCATATAGCACAACGCGGATGATACGATTCGGGCCTTCGGCCAGCACCCAGTCGGAACCCGCCAGCGGAGGGAACACACCGGGCGTACCGCCGCCGCCTGCCTGATGGCAGCCAGCACAGTAAATTTGGTACTGGGCCTCGCCCTTTTTGTAGCCGCCGTCATCACCGGTTGGCTGGAGATTCTCCAATTCCTTCGGCGTGCGATACGGACCGTAAATCCTCGCATCGAAGGCAAACGCGCCGCCCGCTTGATCGACATGAACACAACCGCGATAGCCGAGCAGCAACGCCACGATAAAGATCCAGACCGGAACCGCCAACCGACCCACCGAAGGCTGGGTGGCTTTCACTTCGTTCGTTGGCTGGTCTTGCTGGTTCATGACGGGCTAGGGCGCAACGGTGGTCGGTGCCTCAAACAATGCTTCCGTAACTTTCAAACTTTGCAAGTAGGCGACCAGCGCGAGGGCATCCGCGGTGGGAACGATTTCCCAGCCGTCAGCCGGCGCGAGATCCCCCGTCAGTTGCAACGCAGCGGGCGAAGGGGCCGCGCCGATCCGGCGCTTCTCGAACAGAAAGCGGTAGTCGGGCATCGTCGAACCCTCGACTTTGGTGCGCGGGTGATAGAGGTGATGCAATTGCCAGCCCGCTTCCGGCCAGCGGTTGCCAACGTTTGAAAGGTCAGGGCCGATGCGCTGGCTGCCCAGCATTAAGGGATCGTCGTAGAGATAATCCGCCGCGACCGAGGCGCGCACACCCCACTTGCGAACTTCGATGTCCGCGCCGGTGGGAATGAAGTCGAAGCGCAGTTTCGCGCCGTACTCGCTGACCTTGGTCGAATCGAAACGCGCTTCAAGGGACGCCTTTTGCTGCAGGGTCAAGTGCTCCATGTCCGTAAGCGCTTCACCTTCGGCCTGCGCGAACAACTCGGCGTCGCTCTGCTGCCAGCGCGGATTCAACTTCATCAAGGCCGTGGCCAGTTCCGTTTCATTGGTGCCGACTTTTTCCAGCACCGCCCGGAAACGATAGCCCTCCTGCCGGACCTGCTGGCTGTGGCAGGTGTAGCAGGCGTTGGCGCGATAGACCTCCGCACCCTGCCGCGCGAGGCCAAGCCGCTGAAGGGGATAGTACTTGCCGGTGGTGTCGTTCTTGACGGGCTGAAGATCGCGCAACTGCACCTGCGGAACGACGACCAGCCCAAGCCACGACAGGAGCAAGGCGACGAAGGAGCCGAGGAAAAGGAACGGGCCGTTGTTCATGACGCCACCTCCGCAGGTTTGGCACCCGCTCCGCACCACGCGCAACTCGCGTATTCCGCCTTAAGCGCGCGGAACGTGGTCGAACACACGTACGCCAGAAACATCAGTCCCGATAAAGCAATCAGCAACTCACCCATGGTGCTCATCCGAAACCACATCTTCGACGCGGTCGTGGCATCCGCAAACGATGCCGCTGACGCGAGCGCCAGCACTTGCTGGAGGCCGGCGAGTAGCAACGAAAGAATCAGCAACGCGATTCCGCAGCGCGATACCCAGAGCAGCAATCCACCGACTCGCGCGCACATGGCCGACGGCGGCGCAATCTTGGGCAGAATCTGGAACGCACCCGCCAGCAGCGCGGTCAACACCACGCCATAGAGCGCGAGCGATTGCAGGGCCGCCGTCACAAAGGTGAACTGCGTCAAGCGATAGACCGCAGTGAAGGAGTTGATCGCGGTCAACACGCCGAACAGCACGAGCGCCAGGAACGAGAAGTCGGCGAACTTCCAAGAGATGGCAGCGAAGGGATCGGCACTACGGGCCGGTTTCAAACCACCCACACTCGAGCACAGCGCAAAAATCGGGATGACGATCAGCGACGACATCGAGGTGCTCAGGGCCCCCACCCAGGCAGGCAGCGGCGTGCCGGTGGCGATGCCACCCCACGGCCCGATGAAGGCCAGCGACCAAAAGGCCAGCAGCACGGTCGCGCGGCTGGGAATCGAAACGCCGGACAAGGCCGGTCGGAGATAAAGCAACAACGCGATGGCGATCGGGAAGAGCCAGACGACCACAAATCCATTGGTGAACCAGCCTTGCACCGCAGCCTGCAACACACCGCGCACCGGCCAGAAATGCACGAGGAGACTTGTGGCTGAGAAAAGCCAGGCGAACCAGAACAAGCCGGCGATCACGAACCACAGCGACGGATACAGCTCGCGAACCGTGCGGTTGTGAAAAGTGACGAAGACGGGCAACGCCAGCCCGATGAATGCAAACAACAGCACACCGACTGCGTAGCGCGGAAACTCGAGTCCTTCGATGCCGGTGCCGTCACCGTAAAGAATGCCAGCGACGCCGAGCACGACTCCGAGATTCCAGGCCTTGGAAGCGGCGGCCCCGAGCAAAGGGAGCTTCACCGTGGTCCGACCAAGCACGGCCGCGAGCCACAGCGCGATCGCAATCGCCGCCTGCGTAGCGAAGCCGAAGTTGAAGGCGCCGCCCGCAGCCGCCTTTAGCCGGCCGTAGGAAAACCAGGCGGAGTCCGCCAGCAGCGTCGGCGAATGCATTTTGATCGAGGCAATCAAACCCAGCACACCGGCAACCGCGAGCCAGCAGGCCGCGCCGCCCAGCAAACCGAGGAACGCCCAGCGTCCGGACACCGTGATGGTGTCGGTGGTCAGGGATTTGGCGTTGGCTGGCTGGGAAGACATACCACTCATCAGAAAATTATCAGCACCGGTGCCCTACTCGAAGGCGCTCGGTTTCTCCGGCGCCTTGGGCAGTTCGGCCGTCGCCTTCGCGGACATTTCGAGCAACTTCTTCCGGCCTTCCAGCGGATTCTGCCATTCGGCGAGCGTGAGTTCGACCGCCCGATCCACCGGCACCCGCACGATCTTGCGGTCCTTATCCTGCCAGCCGTAGGTCGTCAGAGCGGCCTGATCAGCGGCGCGGGTGTCAGCGAGTGCCTTGGCGCGTTCGGCGGCGCGGGCAACTCCCAAGGGTGCGGGTTCAGTCATTTTCCGAACCTGCCGCACGGTGAACGACATCACGAGGAGCGCCCCGATGACAGCAAGC
>JANLTG010000160.1:0-37751 GCA_031362805.1 bacterium | reverse complement strand
ACAGGCAGTTCGGAGGGACGAGTTACACGAGTCCCAAGCATCCCCATCTCCCAGTCAGGGCCTCACAGAGCTCGGCCCTCCGCAGGAATTGGACGAAGCCGTGGGTCAGACGCTCGGGCTCTACAAGCTTTTGGAGCGCGTGGGCGAAGGCGGGTGCGGCGTGGTGTATGTCGCGGAGCAGACCGAGCCCGTGCGACGGCGCGTGGCCCTCAAGGTCATCAAGCTCGGCATGGACACCAAGCAGGTGGTCGCCCGGTTCGAGGCCGAGCGGCAGGCGCTGGCGATGATGGATCATCCCAACATCGCCAAAGTGCTCGATGCGGGGAAAACCTTGGGAGCGCCGGCGTCCCGCCGGCAGGTTGGTCTGAAACTGAGTGTAGTGAGCGAACCACCGAAACGCCTGCAGGGATGCCGGCGGTTCCAGAATTCGCCTTGAACGGCTCCTCCGCTCAGCCAAGATTCCGCCACCATCAATGTCTCAACCCACTGCAACTCCATCCGCCATCCGGCATACGCGCTGGGTGAAAGGCACGCACTGGATCGTGTCGGTGAGTTTTCTTGTGCTGGCCTTCAGCGGTTTCGTCATCCTGATGTGCCACCCGCGGTTGTACTGGGGCGAGGTAGGGAATGATTTGACGCCGGCGCTATTTGAACTGCCCATCAGCCGTAACCACCAGCACGGCGGCTGGACGAACAGCGTTCCATTTTTCCAGAACGTGCGTTCGGCCGTCAGCGCGAGCCGGACCTACGAAATTTTCAATCAGAACGGCTGGGGTCGGAGTCTGCACTTTTTGGCGGCTTGGTTCCTCGTCCTGCCCGGCGCGGTGTATCTGCTGGCCGGAATATTCACCGGCCACTTCTGGCGGCGGCTGGTGCCCCGGGTCGTCGAGTTTTCGCCGCGCCTGTTCTGGCAGGACTTCAAAAATCATCTGCGTTGGCAGATCCGTCCCGCAACTGGCGGACCGCAATACGGTTTGCTCCAAAGATGTGCCTACTGCGCCGTCGTCTTCCTCGCGCTGCCTTTGGCGGTGGTGACCGGCCTGGCCATGTCACCGGCGATCACGGCGGCGTATCCCTTTCTTTCGGGGATGTTCGGCGGACACCAATCCGCCCGCACCGTCCACTTCTTTGCCTCCGTTGTGCTCGTGCTCTTTTTGCTCGTGCATGTCCTGATGGTCATCAAGTCAGGATTCAAACGCCAAATGCGCGCCATGACTCTCGGAGAATGACATGAAAACCCACCAACTAATCACCCGGCGTAAAGCGCTCCTGACCGGACTGGCTTCCGTGGGCGGATTGCTCCTGCCCGGCTGCTCCAAGAAACTGCCTCCGACTTACGGCAATCTCCTGCGCTGGGGCGACAACCTCACGTATGCCGCCCATCGCGCCCTCTTGCCGGGGCAATCGCTGGCGCGGGAATACAGTCACCACGACCTCTCCTCGTTTCCCGCCACCGGCACGACCGATCCGGGCGAGCCTGGCAAACCCAAATCCAGCGAGATTTACCGGCGTTTGCAGGACGGCGGGTTTGCGGACTGGCGACTGGCTCTCGAGGGCCTCGTGGCCCGGCCGGGAAATTATTCGCTCGCCGACCTCAAGCGGTTTCCCTCCCGGACACAGATCACCAAGCATGTTTGCGAAGAAGGCTGGACCGCCATCGGCGAATGGACCGGCGTGCCCTTGAGCCGGGTGCTGGATGCCGCGGGACTGCTTCCCGCCGCGCGGTTTGTTAGCTTCTACTCGTACGATGATTGGGCCGACAGCATTGACCTGCTGGATACACTGCACCCGCAAACTCTGCTGGCGTATGGCATGAACGGACGGGACTTGCCCGTCCAGCACGGAGCGCCGGTGCGACTACGGGTGGAGCGTCAACTAGGCTACAAGAGCATGAAATATCTCCAGCGCATCGTCGTCACCGAAGACCTCGACGACGGCGGTGAAAAGGGGAACCCGAAGAATGGCTGGGCTTGGTACACGGGCATTTGAGCGCGGCCGTACCGTCGTGATCCCGGCAGAAACACAGGGCGGACGCCAGCTTGGTGAACCGCGAACGCCGGTTCGCGTTGAGGCTCGCGGAATCCGGGGAGCATAGGAGCGCAGTGAGGTTGTTGAGCCAAACGTGAAGCGCTCGGGCAAACCCGCCCAAGCCGCCGAGTGGACGCAGAAACTGGCCGTGTTCCAGCAAACGACCAAAGAAGTTGAGAAGAAAGGAGCGCAGCCATGAATCCAAACCGCGCCGCATTCCAAAGCGCCAGAGGACTGGCGCAGTCCAAGACCTGGCGGACTTTCGCGCGCCGTTTGGAGTGGAAATTGAAAAGATTGAAGACAGCGGCAACAAAGCCAACACTCCGTAATCCATGAAACGAACCCGCATCGTCCCGGCGCTGATTGTCGTCCTGCTCGCGTTGCTGCCCCTCCCTCACAACGCTCAAGCAGCGCCGGCACCGGACTTGATCGCCGCCGTTAAGTCCGGCGATGGCGCACGAGCGAAAGAACTGGCGCAGTCGCCCGACCAGCTCAAGTCCCGCGACGCGCGCGGCAACACTGCCCTGCACTGGGCGGCGCTTGCAAACGACGAACGACTCGTCAAGCACATGCTCGCCGCCGGTGCGGATGTTCGCGCCACCAATTTAGTCGGCGCGACCGCGCTGCATTACGGAACAGGGAGCGACGCGATCGTTCGCGACCTGCTCCGGGCGGGCGCGGACCCGAATGCGAAGACAATCAGTGGTTCCACACCGCTGCACACGGCGGCGTCGCGACCGGGATCATACCGAAGCGTCGAACGCCTGCTCGACGCCGGCGCGGAGGTGGATGCCCGGCGCACCCCTGCGTACGACATGGGCGCAATGAGCGCACTCACGCTGGCCGTTTACTACGGCGACCCGCGCGCGGCCCGGCTGTTGATTGATCGCGGAGCGTCACCGGGTGGGACCAATGGATTTACGCCCGTCGCGGCGGCGGCGTTCACGGGGAAACGCGATCTGCTGGAAGAACTCGTCGCCCGCGGTGGCGCCGTGAACTTCGACGAGAAGTTCGCCGGGCACGGACTCAACAATGTGCTCTACACAGATCATCGCCATCTTGCGAAGTATCTCGTCGAGCACGGCAGCGACCTGCACCAGCCCAGTTCGTTTGGCGAGCGGGTGCCGCCCATGGTTTGGTCCGCCTATAACGAAACGGGTGACGCGTCGATTGCCCGCCTGTTGATCGAGCATGGCCTGAACGTCAACGAAGTCACCGGCGCCGGCCACACCGCGCTCGATTGGGCTGTCAAACGCGGGGATACGCCGCTGGTCACATACCTGCGCGCTCACGGAGCGACGAACAGCATGCCCGCGACGCGAGCAAAGGCCGTCCCAAAGAATGCCGTCCCGGCCGATGCGGCGGGCCGCGCCGCTGCCTTGCGCGACTCGGTGCAGCGCGCCATCGACCTGCTGCAACGCTCGTCGGACGGCTTTCTCGCCAATGGCTTCGTGAAGCAATCCGGCTGCGTCTCGTGTCACCAGCAGACCTTGCCCGCCGTGGCGTTCGGCCGGGCCCAGGAGCGGGGCTTTCGACTCGACGAAGCTTCGCTCGCCCGCCAACTCCACACCCAGCACGCGTCGTGGTCGAAGTCACGCGACGCGGCTTACGAAATGACGGAGCCGCTGCCCGATTTCCCGGCAACCGTCAGCTACGGCTTGTTCGGCCTGAAGAGCCTGGGCTACGCGCCCGACGAACTTACGGACGCGATGGTCTGGTATCTGGCCAAGGCACAATTGCCGGACGGCGCGTTCCCCGGCTACGACCGCCGGCCGCCGATGGAAGAAGGCCAGATCATCGGCACCGCGATGGCGATGGGCGCGCTGCGCCATTATCCGCAGCCGATCAAGTCAGCGAACCTCGAGCCGGTCTTCGCCAAAGGCCGGCGCTGGCTGGCGAAGGTGGAACCGAAGGATCCGAATCAGCAGGTGTTCCGCCTGCTCGGATTGGGCTGGGCCGGAGCGAAACCTTCCGAACTGAAACGTCACGTGCGCGAGTTGCTCGATTCCCAAAGCGCCGATGGGGGCTGGGCGCCCTTGCCCGGACTGGCGAGCGATGCGTGGGCGACCGGCATGACCTTGTTTGTGCTGCACGAAGTCGGCGGCATCGCAGCCGACGACGAGCATTACCGGCGCGGCGTGGATTTTCTGCTACGCACGCAGTTCGCGGACGGCTCGTGGTTTGTGACCAGCCGCACCTGGCCGTTTCAACCGCACTTCGACAGCGGCTTCCCGCACGGCAAGGACCAGTGGATTTCCGCTGGCGGCACGGCGTGGGCCGTCATTGCGTTGCTGAACGAGATCGAGCCAGTCGCCAAGCGCGTAAGCTTCCCGACCGCGCAGGTGCTGATGGCGAAGCATCCCAAGCCCGCCGCCGAATCGTCGAAGACGGCGGCGGATTCCGCGCCGACAACCACCGCCGCCGCGCCCGCCGATCCGGTGTTCACGCGCGACATTTTGCCGATCTTCCAGAAGTCCTGTTTCGATTGCCACAGCGGCGAGAAGTTGAAGGGCGATTTCAGCCTCGAGACCGTCGCGGGCCTGCTCAAAGGCGGCCAGAGCGGTGAGGCAGCAATCGTTCCCGGAAAGCCGGACGCCAGTCCGTTGATCCGCATGGTGACCGATCAAGTGGAAGACCTCGAAATGCCGCCATTGGGCAAACGAGCGAAGTATCCGGCGCTGACGAAGTATGAGATCACGCGTTTGCGCGAATGGATCGAACTCGCGAAGACGCCATGATCTACCCCGCGCGATGAAGCAGCAACTTGGCATCAGCCTGTTTGCGCTGGCCCTCTGCTGGTCGGCCAACGCGCACCCCGGCTCGGGCATCGCCGTTGACGCGCAGGGTCGAGTCTTCTTCACGACCGGCCCGATGATCGTGATGATTGAGACCAACGGGGTGGCGCGCACGATTGTCCACGACCAGAAGAACGAGAAGTTCTACCAGCTGCACCACATCCAACGCGCGCCGGACGGCGGACTCCTCACCGCGTCGGACATGGGCAACGCCGTCTGGCGCTTCACGCCGGAAGGAAACTTGAGCCGCTTCTATCCGCCTGAAAACGACATGCGCGCCCTGGCGGTCGGCGTCGGCGGTGACCCGTTTGCGTTGGATCGCACGGGGAACATTTTTGCCGTGAACTCCAAGCAGGGTCGCTTCACGCAGATCCTCAGGATCTCGCCCGAGGGATCGATCACCGTCCTCGCCGGCGGCGACTCGGGCTTCGCCGACGGGCAGGGAATCGCCGCGAAGTTTGGCGACTTGCACGCCGGCAGCATGCTCGTCGCAGCGGATGGCGCGCTGCTGCTCACGGACAGTTACTCGCGAGTCAGGCGGGTGGCGTCGGATGGGACCGTGATCACGGTCGCGGGGGCCGAAGAAACCGGATACCGGGACGGCCCCGGCCCGGACGCCCGCTTCGACGGCGCCACTGGCCTCGCGATCGACGCTCACGGCAACGTGCTGGTCGTGGAGAGCGCGGGCCGCATCCGCCAAATCTCAACGAATGGAATTGTGTCAACACTGGCAGGCTCAGCCAAACGTGGCAGCAAAGATGGGCCATTGCTTGAAGCCACGTTCGACGAACCGACCGGTATCGCCATCGGCCCGACCGGCGACTTGTTCGTGCTCGAGCCCCACGAACCCCGCGTCCGCAAGATTGCCAACGGGCAGGTGGTTACCATTCATAACGGGCTCCCATAAACCACCTCAAGCAGCCCAGCCGCAGTTGAGCGGATCCGTTGCGTTGCGCGCTTGGAGTTGCGGGAGGAACGCTGGCGCGTAGTGCGTGGGCTAAGGCAACAACCTGGCGGGCGCGAGGCGAAAGCTAGGGGCGATGGTTTTCCGTTCGCATTTTCCAGCGCCCGCGCCGCTGTGGAGGCTGCGTGCCCGCCGGGCTCACTCCGCCCTGCCCTGCCACCATCCTTGATTTGCCGCACCGAACCTTGTGACATGACCGCCATGCAATTGAATCTAACCGGTCGGCAGGTCGCGGTCTTCGGTGCCGCGCGCGGGATCGGCCGAGCCATCGCGGAGGCATTCGTGGCCGAGGGCTGCGCGGTCCACGGGTTTGATCGCGATACGAGCGTGCCGCCGCTTGCCGGTGGTGGCGCATTGACGGCCTGCGATGTGACGTCGCTCGCTCAGGTGCAGGCGGCCGCCGCCGCTTTGCCCACGGTGGACCACGTCGTGTTCTCGGTCGGCGTCGGCTCTGGCAAATTCGGATTTCCATTTTGGAAACTTGAACCCGGCGACTGGGCGCGCGTGCTGGAGATCAACCTGATCAGCGCGGTCAACGTGGCGCACGTCTTTGCCCCGAAGTTGATCGCGAGCGCCGAGTCTTCGCTGCTCTTTCTCGTATCCGTCGCCGGCCAGATGGGCTCACAAACCGATCCGCCCTACAGCGCGGCCAAGGCCGGATTGATCAACTTCATGCAGTGCGCGGCCAAGGATCTCGCGCCGCACGGTGTCCGCGTGAACGCGCTCTCGCCCGGCATGGTGAAGACGGACTTGAACGAGTCGGTCTGGAAGGCGGGTCAAACGAAGCTGCCCGAATCCCAACGTCAGAGCTACGCGGTTTGGGCGGAAGAAAAGATTCGCAAGATTTCCCCGCTGGGTCGCTGGCAAACGCCGGCTGAGCTGGCGGCGATGGCCGTCTTCCTCGCGTCCGTACACGCGCGGAACATCACCGGCCAGACGATCAATATCGACGGTGGCCAGGTGATGCACTCGTAAAGCTGAGGCGTGATCGCGAAAGAGCGCCGCGCGGCGGAGCCGCAACCAACGGAGCGCGGGTTTGTAACCCGCAGCAAAGCTGGAAAGCCAATGCCCTCCTGTCGCCGCGGGTCAGGTCGCCATTCGAGACTGCTGCGGGTTGTAAACCCGCGCTCCGAGGGCGGCAAATCATCCACGCGCTTCCCATAGATTCGGACGAATTGCAGCACAGAGACCGCAAAGGGAAAGTTGGTCTTGTGCTCTGTGCGCTCTCTTGCGGCCATTCACTTCGGGCGCAGCGTCAGCCGAATCAGCCGCGTCAGCTCTATCGGTGTGCATCTGAGTCCATCCGTGGTTTCAACTGCTCACATAGGATTCACTATCGCTCGTAGAGCTTGAACAAGCCCGAGTGATCCAGGTCGCCGAGACCTTCTTCGCCGACCATTCGTTCCCATTGCGCGCGGCAGTTGTCGAGCGTCGGCGACTGAAAGCCCAGTGACGCCGCCAGTTCGCAGATCAGCCGGACATCCTTGAGTTGAAGCGCGGCCCGGCCACCGGGAGTGAAATTGCGCCGCACCATGCGCTCGCCGTGCAGGTTGAGAATGCGGCTCTCGGCAAAGCCACCGAGCAGCGCCTGCCGCACGAGCGCGGGATCGACGCCCGCGAGTTCCGCGAGTCGCAGCGCCTGCGCCACGGCGTCGATGGTCTGGGCGACGATCAGTTGATTGGCCAGCTTCGTGACCTGACCGGAACCAGCGGGACCAAGATGCGTGATGCGCTCGCCGACGGCTTGCAGGATCGGCAGCGCCCGCTGAAAGTTCGCCTCTGTGCCGCCGGCCATGATGGAAAGATTCCCCGCTTCGGCGCCGACTTGACCGCCCGACACCGGCGCATCCACCCAGTTCAACCGCTTCGCGAACTCCTTCGTCGCCGGCACGGAGGTGGTGCCGAAGTCGATGATCATAGCGTCCTTGCTCAGGCCCAAAAAAAGTCCGTCAGCACCGAACACCAACTGCTCGACCACGTCGGTCGTTGTCAGGTTGATGCAGATCACGCCAGCGCCGATCTCCCGCGCCAGCTCGGGCAGTGAAGCGGCACGCCGCATTCCCAGCGCGACGGCGGCGGCGGCCGGGCCTTCGCTGCGATTCCACACCACCATGTCCGCGCCCGCCGCGTACAGGTGACGCGCGTTCGCCCGACCCATGTTGCCGAGCCCGACGAATCCGATCTTGTGTCCCGCAAGTGGCTTGTCCATTTTCACCGCCACATTCCACACGACATCCGGACGGATTGCAAATCACGTTCCCTCGAAACACGCATGAAGGTCATCATCACCGGCGGCGGCGGCTTCCTCGGCTCCCAGCTTTGCCAGAAGCTCCTTGAACGCGGCGCGCTCTCCGGACCGTCAGGCAAAGCGGAGGCAATCCGCGAGATCGTGCTGTTCGACGCCGCCTTCCACCGACCGGCAATAGATCCTCGCGTGAAACAGATCGTCGGCGACATCAGCCACCGCGACGCGGTCTTCGCTGCGATCGGATCCGATGCGGTCACTGCGATCTTTCATCTAGCCTCGATGGTGAGCGGCGAATGCGAACAACGGTTCGACGATGCCCTCCGCGTGAATCTCGACGGCGGGCGCAATGTCTTTGAAGCAGCCCGGGCGGCAGCGGGGTGTCCCCGCGTGGTGTTTGCCAGCAGCATCGCGTGCTTCGGCCCGCCCGCGATGCAGGATCCCAACACCGATCAGACCAAGCTGACGCCGCAAACCACGTACGGCATGACGAAAGCGATCTGCGAGCTGCTCGTGAACGACTACTCGCGCAAAGGCTTCTTCGATGGCCGGTCGGCGCGCTTGCCCACCGTGATCATCCGGCCGGGCAAACCGAACGCCGCCGCCTCGAGCTGGGCGAGCGGCATGTTCCGCGAGCCGCTCAATGGTGAGACCTGTCACCTGCCCGTGCGCCGCGATCAATGTCACCCGATGACCGGTCATCGCACCGTGATTGATTCACTCATCGCGCTCCATGAGGTGCCGGGAGAAAAGCTTGGTGCCGACCGGGCGGTCGGTTTGCCAGCGCACCGCGTCACGCCGCGCCTTGCTGAATCTGTCCTAACCGAAGTCGCCGTCGAGCGCGGCTTGAAGCTCGGCCCGATCGTCGATGCGTTCGACGCACGGATTCAGGGCATCGTGGACAACTGGCCGGTCGCCGTGGACGGCTCCCGTGCGATCGACTTGGGTCTTCCGCAACCGCCGCCGCTGAAAGAGATCGTTGGGCAATATCTGGAGGACTTCGGGCAAAGCAGATAAGAGGTCCAAGTCTGTTCGCATCAATGCCCGCTTGGACATTATCCATCCGTTCGCTCAAGCCTCTTCCCGTCTTGCCACAGGGGATTTACGACCCCGCAATACGGAAATCACAACTGCGAAACTCCAAAACACAAAAAAAGCGATGAGCAGCGGTCCGTATCCCCAAGAATTCCAAAGCAGCTGCCACTCGTTCTCAGCGATGATCTTAATCGTTGCCCAATAGAGCCAGAACACTGCCGGCAGCACTATTCCAGCATGTCCGGCTGCGAGCAAAACAGGCGAGAATGTCAACGCCGCTACAAGCGCACGAGGAATTTGCCTGAGCCACGATGCGCGGATGGGACGCGTCAACCAATAGGTTATACACAACAGCGCGGTGCCGCTCATCCACACATACAGGAAGTTGGTAAGTAGCGGGTCCAAGCTCAATAGTTATCGTCGCCAAAAGCGTAGCAACGTTTCATGGGTTTCTATTTGGACATACACGAGTTGTCCAGCTGCGCCGAATCGGAACGGCGATGTCACCCACGTTCAGTGCGCCTCCAGCCAATTCTTCCCGGTGCCGATCTCGACCAAGATTGGCACCGCCAGCGGCAGCGCGTGCTTCATCTTGTCCTCGACCAGTGCGCGCACTTCGGCTTCTTCGTTCATCGGCACATCGAAGACGAGTTCATCGTGAACCTGGAGCAGCAACTTGGTTTTCAACTTTCGCTGGCCCAACTCGCGGTGGATGGCCGACATCGCGAGCTTGATCATGTCCGCAGCGGTGCCCTGGATCGGCGTGTTGATCGCAAACCGCTCGGCCTGCCCGCGCGTCGTGCCGTTCGCTGAGTTGATGTCGCGGAGAAACCGCCGCCGTCCCGTTACCGTCTCGACATAACCGGACTTCCTGGCCTGGGCAATGGTGTCGTCGATGTAACGGCGAATGCCGGGGTAGCTCGTGAAGTAGTGCTCGATGATCTGCGCAGCCTCGGAGCGCGGGATGCCGAGCCGTTGCGCGAGCCCGAACGCCGAGATGCCGTAGGCGATGCCGAAATTCACCATCTTGGCCTGGCGGCGCTGCTCGCTGTTCACGGCCTTTAACTCAACACCAAACACGCGCGCGGCCGTGGCGGTGTGAATATCTTCACCACTTGCGAAGGCTGCGAGCATTCCCTCGTCACGGCTGATGGCGGCGATGATCCGCAATTCGATCTGCGAGTAATCAGCGGAGAGCAACGTGTGGTTCTCGTCGCGCGGCACAAAGGCCCGGCGAATCTCCTGACCCAGCTCGGTGCGGATCGGAATGTTCTGTAGATTTGGATTGTTCGACGCCAGCCGGCCCGTGGCCGTCGCCGCCTGTTGAAAGGTCGTATGCACGCGGCCGGTTCGGGGCGAGATCGCCTGCGGCAGCGCATCCGCGTAAGTGGACTTGAGCTTCGTCAGCGAACGATATTCGAGCAGCAGCCGGACGATCTCGTGTTCCGCGGCGAGCAACTGCAACACGTCCTCGTCGGTCGAATACTGACCCGTGCGGGTCTTCTTCGGATTCTCCACCAGCTTGAGTTTCTCGTAAAGGATCGTGCCGAGTTGCTTGGGTGAATTCAGGTTGAAGGGCTCGCCCGCGAGTTGGTGAATGCGCGCCTCCAGCACGACCATCTGCTTCTCCAATTGCCGGCTGAACTCCGCCAGCGCGGCCGAGTCGATGCGAATTCCTTCGGCCTCCATGTCCATGATCACCGGCAGCAACGGCGATTCGATCTCGTAGAACACTTTTTCCAGGCCGCGCTCCTTGAGCAGTGGCTCCAGCTTCGCGCGCAGTTGCCAGGTCACGTCGGCATCCTCGGCGGCATACTCAGCCAACTTGTCGAGCGGCACGTTGGCCATGTTCTCCAACTTTTTCTCGCCGATGAGCGCAGTGATCGGAACGGGCGTGTAGCCGAGATAGACCTCGGACAAGTAGTCCATGCCGTGACGTTGGTCCGGTTCGACAAGACTGTGCGCGAGCATCGTGTCGAAGAGCACGCCGCCGACATGAATTCCGTGCCAGCGCAGGATGCCGAGGTCGAACTTGAGATTGTGGCCGGTCTTGGCGATGCCTTCGTCGGCCAGCACCGCACGGAAATCCTCCAGCGCAATCAACGCTTCTCGGCGCATGGCGGCTTCGTTGTCCTGTGCGAAAAGGTCCAGCTCGCGCAATTGCAGGTTGGTGAGCTGCACATAGACGCCCTGGTGCGCCGCCCACGAAAAGGCGATGCCGATGACGACGGCCGTCTGCGGATCGAGCCCGGTGGTTTCGGTGTCGAAGCAAAGGGAGGAAAGCTTCGCGAGTTGCGCGGCGAGCTTCCGACGTTCGGCGGGCGTGCGGACGATCGAGTAATCGTGTTGGACGTCGACAATGGTCTGGAGGCGTGTTGGGGGTGCCGGGGTCGCCGCGCCCAATGTGTGGTGGGCAGCTTGCCCACCCTCCGGGGCGCTCACACTGGCTCCCGGTTCACCCGCAGGAACAGGCGCGACACCTGTCCTACCTTGCTCATCGAACCCCCGGCCGGCTTTGAAGTCGTCGCCAAACATCCGCCGGCCAAGCGAATTAAACTCGAACTCGACGAACAATGTTTGCAGCGCGGCGGCATCGAGTTCACGCACTTGCAGGTCGCCCAGTTCGACGGCCAAGGGCACCGCACAATTGATCGTCGCCAGCCGCTTCGAGAGCAAGGCCTGCTCGCGATAAGCGTCGAGATTTTCCTTCTGTTTGCCTTTGAGTTCAGCGGTGCGCGCCAGCAGCTCCTCGACGCTGCCAAACTGCGCGATGAGCTTGGCCGCCGTTTTCTCGCCGATGCCCGGCACGCCGGGGATATTATCCGAGGCGTCGCCCCAGAGGCCGAGGATGTCGATCACCTGCTCCGGCCGCTCGATGCCCCACTTGGCACGCACCTCGGGCAGCTTGAGGATCTCGATGTCGCTGCCGCCTTTGCCGGGTTTCATGATGAACGTGTGTTCGTCCACCAACTGTGCGAAATCCTTGTCCGGCGTGACCATCCAGCTTTCGTAGCCCTCGCGTTCCGCACGGCGCACGAGCGTGCCGATGATGTCGTCCGCCTCGTAGCCGTCGAGTTCGAGCACGGGGATGTTCATGGCGGCACAGAGGCGCTTGATGTTCGGCAGGGCGAAGGCGAGGTCCTCGGGCATTTCCTCGCGCTGGGCTTTGTAATCCTTGAACTCGAGGTGCCGGGCGGTGGGGGCTCGCGTGTCAAAGGCCACCGCCAGATGGCTGGGCTGCTGTTGCTTGAGGATGTCGAGCAGAGAGGACGCGAAACCAAAGAGGGCCGACGAGTTCACGCCTTTGGAGGTCATGATCGGCCGGCTGAGGAAGGCAAAGTGCGCGCGATAGGCCAGCGCCATGCCGTCGAGGAGGAAGAGCCGGTTAGACATGGGCGAACGCTAACCACGGAGCCGGGTCGGGCTCAAACATTCCCGCGTCATCAGACACACTTTCGAAAGTGTGGCTGCACGAGCGCACTGCTGGCCAGCCGGGTTTGCCCGCGCGCGGATTGCTGGCATCGGCGCGAAGGCAGGATGCGCGGGGGCCGCTGGGTGAATATGCGTCCGGTGCGTAAAAGAAAGCAGGGCGGCTGTGGTCAATTGCTCATCGGTGGCTGGAGAAATTTTCATCAACCAGCCTGCACCCTTGGCTTTGAACAAGATGCAGCGCGGCGAAAATCGCTGGCACCGCCACTGCTAAACAGCCGGCATCCACCAGGCGTATTCCGCCGGCTGGGTGCTACTCAATGATGTGCTGACCTGGCCGGAGCGGCTGGCGTCACCCATCGGCAACCTGCAACAACATGAAGAAAATAGAAGCCATCATCAAACCGTTCAAACTGGAGGAAGTGAAGGATGCCCTGGCCGAAGTCGGCGTTGAAGGCATGACCGTATCCGAGGTCAAGGGGTTTGGCCGCCAGAAGGGCCACACTGAAATCTATCGCGGCAGCGAATACACCGTCGATTTCCTGCCCAAGATCAAGATCGAGATCGTCGTGGCGGACAAGACCGTGGACGGCGCGGTGGCCGCGATCGTCAAGGCCGCCAAGACCGGCAAGATCGGCGACGGCAAGGTGTTCATCTCCTCCGTCTCCGAAGCCATCCGCATCCGCACCGAGGAGAAAGGCGACGAAGCCGTCTGACGCACCACCAGCCAACCCCCAACCTATTTGCCCAAGACTGATATGAAAAAACTCTTGTTGACCCTCACCTTGATCCTCGGACTCTCCGCAGTGGTGGCACCGGCGCAGGATGCCGCCGTGACCACGTCGGTGGAACCGCGTGATCCCACCCTCGAAGAACGCGTCAAGGACATCGAACAATACTTTAACAACCTCGCCCCTGGCACCGCGGCCACCGGCACGAGTCCCGGCGTGAAATCAAACGTCGCCGTGGCTGGCCCCGGCCACAACGGGTTCATGATGATCTGCGCGGCCCTCGTGTTGTTTATGACGCTGCCTGGTCTGGCATTGTTCTACGGTGGTCTCGTTCGCAAGAAGAACGTGCTGTCGCTGCTGGCCCAATGTCTCGGCATCGCCGGGCTGGTGACCATCCTCTGGTTCATCTGCGGTTACTCGCTGATCTTCGCGGAGGGCAGCGGTCCCTACATCGGCACGCTTAAGTATATGTTCCTCGAAGGGGTGACTGGTGCGCCCAACACCAACTACACTGCCTGGCCGTCTCACTCGGTGTTCTCCATGTATCAGTTGATGTTCGCGATCATCACCCCGGCCTTGATCGTGGGTGCGATTGCCGAACGCATGAAGTTCACCGCGATTCTGCTGTTTGTCGGCATTTGGATGTTCGCCGTCTACTTTCCGCTCGCCCACATGGTTTGGGGCTTTGATGGTTTGATGAATGGTGTGTGGAACGGCGGCGCCAAGATCCTGGCGATCGACTTCGCGGGCGGCACGGTCGTTCACATGAGCTCCGGTTGGTCGGCGCTCGTCCTCTGCTTGATCCTCGGACCGCGCCTTGGTTTCGGCAAAGAGAAGATGCCGCCGCACTCGATGGTGCTTTGCATGGTCGGCACCGGCATGCTCTGGGTTGGTTGGTACGGTTTCAACGCCGGTTCGGCACTCGCCGCGGACGGCATCGCCGCCCAAGCCTTCATGACCACCACGCTGGCGGCCGCTGTCGCCAGTTTCGTGTGGGGCCTCTGCGAAAAAATCATGCACGGCAAAATGTCCGTGCTCGGCTTCTGCACGGGCGCGGTGGCAGGTCTGGTGGTGATCACTCCGGCCGCGGGCTTTGTCACCGCCAAGTCGGCGGTCATCATCGGCATCATCGCGGGTGTCGTTCCTTACCTCGCCTGCACCAAGCTGAAGGGCATCCTGAAATATGACGACTCGCTCGACACCTTCGGCGTGCATGCCGTGGGTGGTACCGTCGGTGCCCTCGTTACCGCCATCTTCGCGGATGCGTCGGTGAACGGCAATCTGCTGGGTTCGTACGCTCAGGCCAATGGGCTGGCCATTCAGCAGAATGGTGTCTACGTGTTGAACAAGTCCGGCCTGCTCACCGGGCAACTCATGGCGATGACGATTACCATCGTCCTGTCGGTCGTCGCCACGGCGGTCATCGCCATGGTCGTCAAAGCGTTGATCGGTCTGCGACCGAGCCAAGAGGTTGAGTCGAGCGGTCTCGATATCAACGAGCACGGCGAAGAAGGTTACATCGGTTAACTGGTGTAGACAGCTCCCACGGTTTGGGAGGAACCAACAACTGCCGGCGAGCGCGAAAGCGTTCGCCGGCAGTTGCGTTTCGCGGCCGCACTTGATGCCGCATCGGCGGCGGCATGTTCACGCTTCCGAAGGGCCAGGGCAACGAACCACGCCAGGTCAAGATTATGACTTGGCCAAAGCAACCCGCTCACGAGAATCGTGAGCCTGGCCGGTGGTAACGGCGGCGAAAATGAATTCCATTCCGGGCGATCTTGAACCAACGTATCCGCCGTTGTTGCCGACCTGACCTACGCCTTGAACATTGTTCGGCTGCGTGCCGAGAGCCGTCGGGCACGTCGTGAACTTGCCAGAATACCAACCAACCCTGCTCAATCCGAATGAAGAAAATCGAAGCGATCATCAAGCCCTTCAAGCTGGAGGAAGTCAAAGAAGCCCTCAGCGAAGTCGGGATCGAAGGCATGACCGTCACCGAGGTCAAGGGCTTCGGCCGCCAGAAAGGGCACACGGAGATTTACCGGGGTAGCGAATACACCGTCGATTTCCTGCCGAAGCTGAAGCTCGAAGTCGTCGCTGCGGATGCCCAGGTTGACATGGCCGTCGCCGCGATCGTGAAAGCCGCCAAGACTGGCAAGATCGGTGACGGCAAGGTGTTCATCTCACCGGTTGAGCAAGCGGTTCGCATTCGTACGGAGGAAACTGGAGACGCGGCGGTATGAAGTCCTCGCTGGTCGGGATGTGGCACCGGTCTGGCACCTGGTCGCGAGCGGCGCTGCTCACCGGCTTGTTGTTTGCCACTTTGTTTACGGGCAGCCTGCTGGCTCAGAATGCGGTCAGTCCTGAAAACGCCCGCGAGCAGATGGCGAATGCCGCGCGCCCCGGGCCGCCGGCCAACCCCGTCCCGGCGATCGACCCGGGCCACACGTCGTGGATGCTCACCGCCTCGGCCCTTGTGTTGTTCATGACCCTGCCCGGCCTGGCGCTTTTCTACGGGGGACTGGTGCGCGCCAAGAACATTCTCTCGGTGCTGGTTCAATGTTTTGCGATCGCCTCGGTGATCACCCTCTTGTGGATCATCTATGGCTATTCCCTGGCGTTCGGCACCGAGGGCATGGCGACGGGCAAGCTGGGGCTGCACTCATTTTTCGGCAGCTTCGAGAAACTCTTTCTCAAGTCCCTGACCGTTGAATCGATCACCGGCTCGATTCCGGAGTCCGTGTTTCTGATGTTTCAAATGACGTTTGCGATCATCACGCCGGCGCTGATCGTGGGCGCCTTCGCCGAGCGCATGAAGTTTTCGGCGATGCTCATCTTCAGCGTGATCTGGTTCACATTCTCCTACGTGCCGGTCTGCCACATGGCGTGGTCGGGTGCGGGTGCGTTGTTCGCCGACTGGGGCGTAATCGATTTTGCGGGCGGCACCGTGGTGCATATCAACGCCGGTGTCGCGGGCTTGGTGGCGTGCATGATGGTCGGCAAGCGCCGCGGCTATGGCCGGGAACCCATTCCCCCGCATAGCGTGCCGATGACGGTGATCGGCGCGGCGATGCTGTGGGTGGGTTGGTTTGGCTTCAACGCCGGCAGCGGGCTCGCGGCTGATGGCGTTGCCGGCATGGCGATGTTGGTGACTCAAGTCGCCGCCGCCGCTGCCGCTGCCACCTGGATGTTTATCGAGTGGTTCAAGAACGGCAAACCCACGGCCGTCGGCCTCGCCACAGGCGCGGTGGCAGGTCTGGTGGCGATCACGCCCGCAGCAGGAAAAGCCGGCCCGATGGGCGCTTTGTTTCTCGGGGTGGTCGCCGCCATCATGTGCTATTTCGGCGCGACCACCTTGAAGAAGGTGCTGGGTTACGACGACAGCCTCGATGTGTTCGGCGTCCACGGTGTCGGCGGAATCGTCGGGGCGATCCTGACGGGTGTGGTGGCGGATGTGTCGTTCCTGGGGGCGGGGCTTGCGGAAGGCCGGACGATCGCTACTCAAGTGGGCTATCAAGGTTTGAGCGTCCTGGTCACCGTCGCCTGGAGTGGGGTGGTCTCGGCTGTCGCGCTCGGTGTCATTAAAGCGACCATGGGATTGCGCGTCAGCGACGAGGTGGAAAATCTCGGCCTCGACCTCGCGGAACACGGCGAAGAAGGTTACCACCCGTAAACCAAACCCGGCTCTCCCAAGCGGAAGGAATGGCGGAACGCACCGCTCGCCTGGGGTCGTCCCCGCAGGCTCAACTCAAAGTGCTTGAATCACCAGGGCCGTCGTGTTGTCGCGGCTACCGGCGTCCAGCGCCGCGTCCACCAGCTTGCGACTGCTCGCCTCAAACAAGCCGCCCGGCGCGGCGGGTCGCAGCAATTCCAAGAGGTGATGATTGTACAGGCCGTCCACCACGCCATCTGAACAGAGCAGGAACAGGTCGCCGGGCTCCACCGCCACGGCGCCGACCTGCGGCTCGACAAACTGACTGCTGCCACCGAGGGATTTCTGGAGAATGCTGCGCCGCGGATGCGTGCGAGCTTCCCGCTCGTTCAACTTGCCATTCCGGTAAAGCCACCCGACGTAGGTGTCGTCATGGCTGAGCTGCTTGATGCCGCCTTCCCGCGCGGGGAGCGAATAAATCCGGCTGTCCCCCACGTGACCGAAGTACAGCCAGCCCGGCGTGAACCAACACAGACTCAGCGTCGTCTCCATGCCGGCGCATTCCTCGTAACTGTTGCCAAGGAAAACCAGCGCCCGATGAATTTGCTCGTACAATTCCGGCAGCACATCGGTAAAGCCCGCCGCCAGACCTTGGGCGGACTGGTGGAACGAGCGCGGCAGCAGGGTGGTGATCTTCTCGACGGCGATCCGGCTGGCGTACTCGCCGGCCAGCGCTCCGCCCATCCCATCGCTGACGGCGAAGACGTAATCGGTGCTGGTGAGCGACCCCTCGCCGTGTTTTCCCAACCGGTGAACTTCCCGGGCGTCAAATTGCAGTCCCAGGAAAGAGTCCTCATTGTTGGCTCGAAACCGGCCGCGATCCGAAGTGCCCGACCAGTGGAGAGTGGGAGCGCCAAAAGCAGCACGATCATGAATCATAGCGGTGGCCTGCTATTCGCAGCCTGGAAGGATCGTGGCAAACTCAAAATCAATGATGCAGAAGCGGCCATCCGACGGCCGGTAGGTCAGATTTCGCTGATCGGCATCATCGTGCTGGACGCCAAACGGTTTGAGTTCGGCGAACACCTCCGTCACTCGCGCGGGATCAATGTGCTGCACGCGGGACCCGCAGTTTGAAGTGATGATCCTCAGCCGGGACGCGTCGGCCTCCAGGAGTTTGGGGACAAAGTCGCATCCCCTGGCCTCAAGATGCCGGAGCACTCTCACCTCGTTTTCAAAGCGGGTCTGGGCGTCCGCCCCGTGATACGCCTTGATGGCGCGGCCGTCGAAAGTGAGATGCACGGTGGCCCGCAAGGTGTCTTTGACTTTCAACATAGAACCGATCAGGCGCCTGCCGGTGCCGCACAAGTGCCGTCCGCGCCCGCCCCGACTTCGCAAGGACGATGATGCGGCAGGAGCCTTCGCTTGGGAAGCTTCTATCGGCAACCGCGGAGCCATGCGGCGCTACCGCGGGTCCGGCTCCCGCCCCATGATCGGTTCAGCCGGGCCACCTGTATCGAATCGACCAGTGACCATGAAACTTTTTCAACTGCTTCGCGCAGATCGATCAAAAACAAACAGCCCAGGCCAAGCTGGCCAGCGACCTCGAAAATCAATTTTCATATGAAACTCCTTGTCAACGGGCCACTGGCGCAAGATTCCGGGGGGCCGAAGTGCAAAACCCTTGCGTGCCGGTACCCGCGTTGCTAGGAAATCGCGCCGCTCCTCGCATGCCTTTGGTGTCAAAGGCGGGGCGCGTTCACTCTGCTGATACCCAAAAACACATGGCGAAATACAAACTCGAATACCTCTGGCTCGACGGCTATGACCCCGTCGCGAACATCCGCGGCAAAACCCAAGTGAAGGAATTTTCGAGCTTCCCCAAGCTCGATCAACTCCCCATGTGGGGCTTCGACGGCAGCTCGACCCGGCAGGCCGAAGGCCGCACTTCCGACTGCATGCTCAAGCCCGTCGCCGTTTATCCCGACACGACCAAAAAGAACGGCGTGCTGGTGATGTGCGAGGTCATGATGCCGGACTGCAAAACGCCGCACCCCTCCAACGCGCGCGCGACCATTCCCGATGATCCGGGTGCCTGGTTCGGCTTCGAGCAGGAATACTTCCTCTACAAAGACGGCAAGCCCCTCGGCTTTCCGGACTCCGGCTTCCCGTATCCGCAGGGCGAATACTACACCGGCGTCGGCTACAAGAACGTCGGCTGCATTGCCCGCGAGATCGTGGATGCACACCTCGACCTCTGCCTCGACGCTGGCATCAACCACGAAGGCATCAACGCCGAAGTGGCCAAGGGCCAGTGGGAATTCCAGATCTTTGGCAAAGGCTCCAAGAACGCCGCCGACCAGGTGTGGGTGGCTCGCTACCTCCTCATGCGCGTCTGTGAAAAATACGGCGTGGACGTCAACTGGCATTGCAAGCCGCTCGGCCTGGATGTGGACTGGAACGGCTCCGGCATGCACGCCAACTTCTCGACCACGCACATGCGCGAAGTTGGCGGCAAGGATTACTTCGAGACGCTCATGGCTGCGTTCGACAAATACAAGAATGAGCACATCGCCGTTTACGGCCCGGACAACCACCTGCGCCTGACCGGTCTGCACGAGACGCAGTCGATCGACAAGTTCAATTACGGCATCGCCAACCGCGGCGCCTCCGTCCGGGTGCCCCATAGCTTCGCGAACAACGCCTACAAAGGTTACCTCGAGGACCGCCGTCCGAACTCCCAGGGCGACCCCTACAAGATCGCGGGTCGGATCCTCCAGACGATTGCAACGGTGCCGACCGGCTCGGCGAAAAAGTCGGGCAAGAAGTAATCGAGCAGCAATCCTCGCTCACGAAAAGCCGTCACCTTCGGGTGGCGGCTTTTTTGTGTCCCTCGCCCCCTGCCAGATCACGTCCACGAACCCGCACCCGCAAACGCCACATCGCGCGGGCAACTGCGGTTCGGCCCGGTGTCGGCCGCGCCATCACGGAGCCTTCGTTTGAACCAAACCGGTTAACAACGCGCCCCAATCGCAGCCGCTGTTTGGGAATGCCCGAAGTCGCGAAGTCGCCGGGTTATTCCTTGACCGACCCGGCGTCGTCCCTAGCATCGCGCCCAATTTGCGCTCACCCATGAAGGCGATTCTTGCTCTCGAAGACGGCACGGTTTTTCAAGGCTCCGGTTTTGGGGCCGAGGCGGCCGCGTGCGGCGAGGTGTGTTTCAACACCTCGATGACCGGTTATCAGGAGATCATCACGGACCCTTCTTACAAGGGGCAGATCGTGACGATGACCTACCCGTTAATCGGTAACTACGGCGTCAACGCGCAGGACATCGAGAGCTACCAGGCACATGTCGCGGGCTTTGTAGTGCGCGAGCTGTCACCGGTGGTCAGCAACTGGCGGGCGGACTGGACCCTTTCCGATTATCTCACGAAGGCCGGCATTCCCGGCATTCAAGGCATCGACACGCGGGCGTTGACCAAGAAGCTGCGCGTGCGCGGGGCGATGAATGGCTACCTCGCGACGACCGGTTGCTCGGCGGAAGAAGCCGTGGCCCGGGCGAAAGGCTGGCACGGAATGGTGGGCCAGGATTACGTGAAAGAAGTCACCCACAAGAGCGCCTTCGCCTGGGATGAACACGATGCGCAAAGCGCGAGCTTCCGGTTGCTGAAGGGCGCCGAGGAAGGCGATCCACGGGAGACGCGCAAGCCGCTGCCGGCGGCGGATATTCCCATCGTGGCCTTCGATTTTGGGATGAAGTACAACATCATGCGCCGGCTCCGGCAGCATGGTTTCAAGATCCAGGTCTTGCCGGCCACGGCGTCAGCGGAGGATGCGCTCAAACACAAGCCGGCCGGGATTTTCCTCAGCAACGGTCCGGGGGATCCCGCGGCGCTGAGCTACATCGTGCGGAACGTCAAGCAACTGCTCGATTCGGGCGTGCCGATTTTTGGCATCTGCCTCGGGCACCAAATCTTGGGGCAAGCGCTCGGTGGGAAAACCTTCAAGCTCAAGTTCGGGCACCGCGGCGGCAATCAGCCCGTGAAGGATTTGAATTCCGGCAAGGTGGAGATCACGTCCCAGAATCACGGTTTCGCGGTGGCTGCGCAGTCCCTGCCCTCCGACGTGCAAGTGGATCGCATCAACCTGAACGATCAAACGGTGGAAGGCCTGCGCCACCGGACGAAGCCAGTGTTCTGCGTGCAGTACCATCCCGAGGCCTCGCCCGGGCCGCACGACAGCACGGCGCTCTTCCAGGAGTTCCGCGAGCTGATCGAAAAACGTGGCTGAGGCCGGACCTCAGTCAGCCTCAATGAAGCGATAGCCAACGCCGCGGACGGTATCGAGGTATTTGGCGGCGTCCCCGAGTTTCTCCCGCAGCCGGCGCATGTGGGTGTCCACCGTCCGCGTATCGATGATGGAATCGTATTCCCAGACGTCCTGAAGGAGCTGGTCACGGGATTGCACGCGGCCGCGCCGTTGCGCGAGCAGGGTCAGCAACTTGAATTCCGTGGCCGTCAGTTCCACAGGACGGCCGTTGACTGCGGCCAGATGCCGGGGGATGTCGATGGCCACGATGCCGATCTTGATCTGATCAACCTTCTCGTCCGGCAGCAGGCCGCGTTTGAGCATGTTCTTCACGCGCAAGACGAGTTCGCGCGGACTGAAGGGTTTCGTGACGTAATCGTCGGCACCCAGCTCCAGGCCCAGGACGCGGTCCATCTCGGCGGCCTTGGCAGTCAGCATGATGATCGGGATACCCGCCGTGGCGGGGTCGCGGCGGATGATCTTGCAGACTTCCAGGCCATCCACTTCCGGCAACATCACATCGAGGAGGATCAAGTCTGGTTGCAGATCGCGGGCGAGCTTCAACGCCTGTTCGCCGTCCTCAGCAGTGGAGATGTCGAAACCTGCGGAACGAAGGTTAAAGGTGATCAACTCGAGGGCATCGGGCTCGTCATCGACGACGAGGATGCGGGGGCGCACCCGGAACGTGGGAGTGCGGACGGGCTCGGGCGACTTACGTTGGGAGGCGCGGTTACTGGTTCGCATGATCATGTCGGGGTTCCAGGTCCTTGTTCAGGGGCACTACGTTCAAAAATGGCCTGCACGAGCAGGGTTAACATGCGGAATTCATCCGCAGAAAGTGGCACCGCAGAGCCATTGACGCTAACGCGGCGGTGTTCGAGATCCACTGAGAGCTGTTTCAGCTCCAGGTTTGTTCCGCCTTTCCGGCGCAGCGAGCTTTCCGCCAGCAAGCTCTGCACCCGCCGCACAAGTTCGCGGGGGCTGAAGGGCTTGGTGACGTAGTCGTTCGCCCCGGCCTGCAACCCCACCAACCGCGCGCGGTCGGTAGCCCAGGCGGTCAGCATGATCACCGGGGTGTCGGCCGACTCCGGTTGCTTGCGGATCAGCTCGCACACCGAGATGCCGTCAAGTTCAGGCAGCATAAGATCAAGGATCACCAAATCCGGATGTTCGCGGCGGGCGCGTTCGACGGCCTCGACGCCGGTGCGGGCCACGAGCACTTCCATGCCGGCGGCGCGCAAATTGAAAGACACAAGGTTGATCACGTCGTCTTCGTCATCCACCACCAGGATGCGCGGTGGCGGTTGCTTCGCGCTGACATTTTCCCCACGAGCATTCATTTCAGGTGGCGCGGGTGGGCGGTTGCGCCTGCTGGTCCTTGCCGTGCCGGATATCCTTGCCTTCAAAAAGGAACACGACTTCTTCCGCAATATTGGCGGCGTGGTCAGCGATGCGTTCGAGGCTTTTCGAAATCGTCATCAGATTCAGGCAGCGGGTGATGGTGCTGGGGCGTTCGATCATGTAACTGGAAAGCTCCCGGTGGAGCTGCCTGTTCAGTTGGTCCACCTCCTTGTCGCGCGGCACAATGGCGCGGGCCTTGGCTGGGTCGCGATGCACAAACGCGTTCATCGCATCACCCAGCATCTCCAGGGCGATGCTGGCCATCTTGGGAATGTCCACGTACGGCTTCAATTGTGGCTCCAGGCTGAGCTCGAGACTGCGCCGGCAGATCGTGGTGGTTTCATCCCCCACCCGCTCGAGGTCGCGGCTGAACTTCATCGCCATCGTGATCAGCCGGAGATCAGTGGCCAAAGGCGCCTTGGCGAGCAGGCTGATCGCCAGCTCGTCGATCTCCATTTCAAGTGCGTCGAGGTCGTTGTCCGACGCGATAACCTCGCGGGCCTTGTCGTCGTCGCGCCCGACCAGGGCCTCGATCGCCCGCTTGACGGAGCGCTCGGCGAGGCTCGACATGGTCAGGAGCTTTTCCTTCAGCGCGGTCAGTTCCTGTTCGTGATAGCTCATAGGTTTTCAGGGCTGGCTCAACCGAAACGGCCGGTGACGTAATCTTCCGTCTGCTTCTGCGACGGGTTGGTAAAGACCTTCGCCGTGTTATCATACTCGATGAGTTCACCGAGATAGAAGAACGCCGTCTGATCCGAGATTCGCGTGGCCTGCTGCATGTTGTGCGTGACGATAACGATCGTGTACTCGCGCTTCAGATCGATGATCAATTCCTCGACCCGCGCCGTGGCGATGGGGTCCAGCGCCGATGCCGGCTCGTCCATCAGAATGATCTTGGGCTTGATGGCAATCGTCCGCGCGATGCACAGGCGTTGCTGCTGGCCACCCGACAGCCCGAGGGCGCTGGTGTGCAGTCGATCCTTGACCTCGTCCCAGATCGCGGCGCCCTTGAGGCTCTCCTCGACGACATGATCGATCTCCGAACGGTTCCTCATGCCGTGCAGCTTCAGGGCAAAGGCCACGTTCTCGTAAATGGACTTGGGAAAGGGATTGGAACGCTGGAAGACCATGCCGATGCGTTTGCGCAGCTCGATCACATCCACCTCCGGGCCGTTGATCGACTGCCCGCCAATGCGGATGTCACCCTCGACCCGCACGCCGTCGATCAAGTCGTTCATCCGGTTGAGACAGCGGAGCAATGTGGACTTGCCGCAGCCGGAAGGCCCGATGAAAGCGGTGACGAGCTTCTCCTGAATCGACAGCGAGATATTTTTCAGCGCCTTGGAGGTGCCGTAGAACAGCGAGACATCGCGCACTTCGATCAATGGTGCTTTGGCTCCAACGGGTGCAGCGGCTGAGGATGGGCTCAAGATCGACGGGCGGCTGGCTGGGGAAATTGATTCGGTCATGGGTTAGTGCATGGAGCGCATCTGCCGGCGGATCCGGGCGCGGATCAAGATGGCCACGAGGTTCAGGGTGAAGGTCAATATCAACAACACCAGCACGGTCGCGTAGAGGATCGGCCGCGTCATCTCGATGTTCGGCGACTGCGTCGAGAGCGCGAATACGTGGTAGCCCAGATCCATGAACTTGTCGCGCAGACCCTCCGGGTAGCCCGCCATGTAATAGGCAGCTCCCGTGAAGAGAATCGGTGCAACCTCGCCCGCCGCCCGACTTACACTGAGAATCCCGCCGGTCATGATCCCCGGCAGCGCCTGGGGCAGAACAATCTTCCAGATGGTTTGCAGTTTGGTGGCGCCCAAAGCCAGGCTCGCTTCCCGCAGGCCGGGCGGAATCGCGCGGAGCGACTCCTCAGTCGCCACGATCACGACCGGCAACGTCATCACCGCCAACGTGAGCGACGCCCACAGCAGACCGCCGCCCTTGCCCCAGACCCCGCCTTCGACCTCTGAATAGAAAACTGAATCGATGCCGCGGCCCACGAAGTAAATGAAGAAGCCGGCGCCAAACAGGCCGAAGACGATCGAAGGTACGCCGGCCAGATTGTTGACTGCGCCGCGGATGATCCGCGTGATCATCCACGTCGAACGCGCGTACTCTGTGAGGTAGATGGCCGTGATCACTCCGATGGGCAGCACGAACAGCGTCATCAAAATCACCCGGGCCGAGGTGCCGACGATCATCGGCAGCACACCGGCGCGAGTGGCGTCGAACATATCTTCGCTGCTGTCCGAGGAGATGAAGCGCCACGAGAGCGTGCCCCAGCCGTGATAAACGACGTTCGCCAGGATGACGGCGAGGAGGGCGACAATCAGCCACGTCGCCAATCCGGTGAGCCCGGTGAAAAAATAGGACGCGAAGTCACGGCTCTTGACCCGGAAGTCGCCGAAGTCCGGATCAATGGGCTGCTCCTTGAAATGCAGTTGCGGCGTTTGAACGTCCATCAGGCTCGTCCTTCCATTTTGGCTTTCAGCCGGTGAATGACCTGATCCGCCACCAGGTTGGAAATAAAGGTCACAGCGAACAGCAGGGTGCCGAGCAGAAAGAGCATTTGATAGTGGTCGCCACCCTTCACCGCTTCGCCCATTTCCGCGGCGATGGTGGCCGTGATGGTCCGCACCGAATCGAACAGGTCCAACGACATGATGCTGGCATTGCCGCTGGCCATGAGCACGATCATCGTTTCACCGATCGCGCGACCGAACCCAAGCACCACGGCGGCAAATACACCCGGGATCGCGGCGGGCAGCACCACCTTCCAAGCGGCCTGCCATTTCGAGGCCCCCAACGCCAGGGCGGCCTGGGTGTAGCTCCGGGGCACACTCGTCAGCGCATCTTCCGCGATGGAAAACACCACCGGAATGATGGCAAAGCCAAGCGCGACTCCGGCCACGACCGCGTTCAAGCGCGACTTGTCGGGATAAAGCGGATACAGCACCGAAGCCATCACGATCAGCGCAAAGAACCCGAGCACCACCGAGGGGATGCCGGCCAGCATTTCGATGGCTGGCTTGAGCAGCTCGCGGGTGCGCGGCGCGGCGAGTTGCGAGACATAGATCGCGGCACCCAACGAGAGCGGCACCGAAAACAGCAGGGCCACTAAGGTCGCCTTCAAACTCCCCACCACCAGGGGGATGATGTTGTACTTGTGGATGGTGGAGACGGGTTGCCAGATATATTCCGGTTTCGCATAGCCGGACCACTCGTGCGGCCGCAGAAGGTATCGCCAGGCGACCGGGTTGATATTGGCATCCTTGTCGGTGGGCGCGACGACGATTTCTTCAAACTTGGCGTCGATCAAGAGCGTGACCGTTTCCGGTTCCGCCTTTTGCATCGTGGCCAGCTCCGACTCCGACATGGCCAGGAGCTTTGCCAGCTCTGCCGTTGGCAGCGCCTTGATCTGGTCGAGGGTCATGGACGTCCGGGCGGCCCTCGCATCCACCTGACCCAACACGAGCGGCAGAGATTCGCGGGCAACAAACAGGAAAATCAGAAAGACCATCAGGATGGCCGAAAGCGAGACGAGAAAGATACCCTTCTCCACCAACCACTCGAGGGGCCGACGCTGCTGACCCCGGCGCACGCCGGCCCAGTCATTGGGGGTGTTTGAATTGTTATCGGCTGGGGTCATTGCGAGGTGGCTATTGGCTGACATTCAAGTCACGCAGAGCAGACGGTTTGGTGACGGTTGCGCTAAGTTCCCAGGACTCAGACTGAAATGGCCGGCCCGGTTTGGGCCGGCCATCGTTTTACAACAAGCAACGGAGATTGCTCCGGCGGACTATGAACCGCTCCGCCAGTTCTTGGGCAACGGGAAGTAACCAATGTCTTTCACCACGGACTGGCCTTCGTCACTACGAATCCATTTCAGATAGGCGGCGACTTCGCCCTTGTCGAGTTCCGGATTCACATAGATGTAGAGGAAACGCCAGATCGGATAGGTATGGTTGAGGATGGACTCTTCATTCGGCGGAATGCCGGGAGCCGAGGCATCTTTCTTGATCTTGAGCGACTTGGTGCCCTCGCTGTAGGCCGCGCCGCCGTAGCCGATGCCTTTGGGTTCTTTGCTCACCGCCTGGACGACCTGCGCCGTGCCTTGCAGCGTTTGAGCCGAGGAGACGAAGTCCTTTCCGCCCAGAACCTTCTCCTTGAAGAACTCATACGTGCCGGAACTGTTCTCACGACTATAAACCGTGATCGCCATGTCGGGCCCGCCCAATTCCTTCCAGTTGGTCAACTTGCCCGTGAAGATCAACGAGAGCTGCTCCATCGTGATCTCTTCGAGCTTGTTGTCCTTGTGGACATAGACCGAGAGGCCGTCGAGGGCGACCTTGTATTCCGTGGGGCGCTTCTTAAACGCTTTGATGCACGCCGCAACTTCCTTGGGCTTGATGGGCCGGGAGGCGTTGGCGAGGTCGGTGGTTTGTTCCTGCAACGCGGCAAAGCCGATGCCGGAGCCGCCACCGGTGACTTCAATGCGGGTGTCCGCATTCTTCTTCATGTAGGTCTCCGCCCATTTCTGGGCCAGGGTGACCAGTGTATCGGAACCTTTGGCGGTGATTTTTCCCGCCTGAGCGAAAGGCGCCGTCAGTAACAGCGAGACGATCAACAGACTTGATTTAAGTTTCATGTCTTCTTTGGTTTTAATGTATTGCGAATGGTAGCCGATTAGAATTTCAACACCGCGTCAAGCTGCAGCCGAACGATGTCGCTGCCCTGAGTACCGGGTGATGGGTTGATGGCTTCCAACAGATAGCCCGTTGCCGCCAGGGTCAGCGCGTCAAACGGCGAGTACTGCAGCTTGATCTCGTGGCCTTTCAGGTTGGTGCCCGGACGGTAACCCGCCCCCTGGCCGCTGTTCAACGGCGCGGCTTCGTAATAGACACCTGAATCGGAGTTGAGGAATTCCTCATACCACACGTTGGCTTCGATGTGTTTGTATCGGTAGCTCACGTCCCACAATCCGCGCTTACCCGATTTGCCAAACACCACCCCGACGGAATAGCCCATGTTGTCGTTCGGCGCGCTGTTGTTGTTCGCGAAATCGCCGGACAGAGTGATCGGGAACTTCGTGTTGTAGAAGGGAATGCCGTCGATGATGTTGAAGGTCACCCCCGCGTCAGCCACAATGGTGTTGAACGCGTAGGTGGGCGCCGGGCTCGTAGCCGTAGGCATGGCCACCCGTTCGTTACCAACGTTGATGTTGGGGACATCGGTATTACCCAGCTTGTCCCGGTTGATAATCGAGAACATTGCAACACCGGCGGTGGACTGCCACTTGGCATTCCATTCTGCATTCCAGCGCCCCTGCCCGCCAAAGAAATACGGATCCAAACTGGCACCTGCGCCTTGATTAATCTCATTCAACGCCCAGCCCGAGCCAATGCCCTTGAACGAATGCACGCTGTTCAACTTGTAGCCAACCGTTTGTGCCACGCCTTCCGGAGTATAGTCCTTGTCAAACACTGCATCGGAGAAGACGAACGGATTCTCCATCTTGCCGATTGTGGTCGTGGTGCTCCAGACCGGGCCTTTGAGAGGATTCCAACTGGCATAGGCGAGATCAATGAAGATACCCTTCTTGGCGCCGTTGTTTTGGAACGACTGATTCTGTGAAATCGGGTCAACGCCAGTTATCGACGAACTGAGGCCCGCGATATCACCGGAACCGAGCCGGAAACCCATTTCCAAATTGTCGAACATGTCCACCGTCACGCCATACCGCAGGCGGTAGCGCCAACGATTGCGGTCCACATTTCCGGGGGCGTCCTTGTAAACGCCGTCATAACGACCGCGGAAATCGCCGTTGAGTCGCACCGCATCGACCCAATCTGACATGCCGCTTTTGGATTTGTAGGCGGCCGTGAAGCCGTCGTCAGCTTCCTTGCGAAGCTCCTGCGCTTCGTCGACCGTGAGCACGCCCTTGTTGACCAGTTTGTCGATGAGTGCGTCGGATGACTGGCCGCGCGCGACGGTCCCGGATACAAGTCCGAGGCCCACCGCTACCATCGAATGTTTAAGTAGTTTGTAGGAGTTTTTCATGAGTTTGGTTGTTAACCACGGGGCAAAGCTTCTTACGAACCCGTTACAGGCATATGTCTGTTGTGTGACGGTTGTGTGACGAAACCGGCCGGTTTCCACCCCGGGGACGCGGTTGCGAAAACCCCAAGGAGGCAAGCCCGTGCGCAGCCTTGGCTGCCAACAAATTACGCGGCCTTGGTGTGGAGCTTTGCTGGGCGCGCACCTTGCAACGCACCGGCGACAGCTCGCGCGAGCGCCTGCTCCAATATCTGCTCGCCACGGGCAACCCACGTGCGGAAGCGGGCGTTGTCGATCCGCTCCGGCAACTGGCTCAAGAGCGCCAGACGGAATCGCGAATCAGTGATGCCAAACCCCATGTTTACGGCGTCAACAGCGTTGATCATTTGCTCCACGTGATTCTCGACCGGCACCATAAACAGCGGCTTGCCGAGCCACGCGGCCTCGCTCACCGATTCAAAGCCCGCCGTGCAAACCACTGCCCGGCAACCCGCCATCATCTTCAAGAATTTCTCTCCGTTCAACCGGTGGAATGTGAGGTTCGCTCGGGCGGTATCAGTTTCGGGCGCGCCCGGTTTGTCGTAAAAGCAATGCAACTTCACGCGAGCGTTCGCCTGATGCCAGGCGATGATCTCCTCCGCGTAGCCGTGATTGAGCAAGTAGACCAGGAAGTAATCCCCATCGGTGGGGGTCAGCTCGAACAAGTGCTTCCGCAAAATCGGTGGGCAAACGAGCAGTTGCTTGCCCGGAATGTTCGGTGCCTCGAAGAGCGACAAAGCGAGCCGATGCGACCGCGCCCCCACCAGATTAATAAACCAACGCATCCCGAGTTGCTGGCTCGCATGCCCCGGCAGCGTCGCATACTCGGGATGGTAGATCATGTACTGGTGCCCGACTGCGATCACTGGAATCGAGAGTGGCCGGGTCGCCTGGAGGAGTCCGGTGAGCGGCTCCAGAAAGTTCACCACCACGTCGGGCCGCTCCTGCATTATCATGGCACGAAGTTCCTTGAGGCTGGCGCGGTGGCGGCCGAACTGCCTGATCGACTGCCACACCGTTGCCGGCACATCCACCGAGCGACTGTTGCGAAATACAAAGCCGGGGCTGGACAGCGTTTTGACAGGTACGGAAAAACCGTTCGCGAAGAAGTCCGGCAGGGAGCGCGTGCTATTCTTGCCGGCGACGACGCCGACAACTTCATGCCCCCAGCGTGACAGGATCTCGTGACACGCGAGCGCCTGGGTCATGTGACCGCGACCCTCGCCCTGGACGGTGAACAGGATTCTCATGATGAAAGTGGATCAATTCGAAGTTGCCCGCAAAGTCCTCGACTAGGGCGGTGCAGCTCTCCACCCAGTCGCCGCAATTAAAGTATCGCAAGCCATCGATCGGCCGTATCTCGGCCCTATGAATATGCCCACAGATGACCCCATCCACCTTGCGCAATTGAGCCAGGCTCGTCATGGCCTGCTCGTACTGGGTGATGAATTTCACGGATGATTTGGCTTTGTGCTTCAAGTAGGCAGCCACCGACCAATAGCCAAAACCAAACTGCCGCCGCAGGCGATTCATCCAATGGTTCACATCGAGAATAACGTTGTAGAGCCGCGCGCCCACCTTCTCGAGGAGTCGATTAAAGTGGGTCAGGCCGTCGAACTGGTGGCCGTGGATCACCAGGTAGCGCCGGCCATCGGCACCGCGGTGATAGGCCTGGCGGACGAGCCGGACGCCGCCAAACCGCAGTCCGATGTAATTCTCCAGGAACTCATCGTGGTTGCCGGTGATATAGGTGATCTTCGTGCCTTTGCGGTCTTTCCGAAGAATTTTTTGGATCAGTGTGTTGTAGGAATCCTCCCAACGCCAGGCACGCTTCAACTCCCAGCCATCAATCAGATCGCCGACGATGTAGAGGAACTCGGATTCATTGAGCCGCAGGAATTCCAAAAGCGCGCCGACTTGCGCGTGCTTGGTGCCGAGATGCACATCTGAGATCCAGATGGCTCGGTGGTGCCGGACCGGAGACGGGTGGTCGATCGAATTGTTCACAACCGGTGAGTAACTTCTGGATAACTCGTCCTCCGTGCAACGTGTTTCCGGGCAGTTCTCCCAATCTTCACCCGTTCGCCATTGTGCGTAACCTTGCCGTCACATTTTTGTCACTTATGCCAGTAGGTTTGGCTTTGCCGGCGTTCCCGGTCTCGGTCAGTTTAGTTCCGGCACACTCGCCCAATCGGGGATATCTTTCCGCCCCGCATTCGGTGAATGAGCCTCTTGTTTATGGATCAGGTGCTGCATGAGCCTTTCCTCCTGAAAGCTGATCAACGGTCCGCCCGTTCGCGCGAGGTCCGGAAGTTCACGGTCGCGTTCGCTTGCGGATCCGTCAATCAAGAGGTGCAGTTTGGCTGGAACGAAATCAGCGCGCCTGTTGAATCGCCGGAGCCAGCACCAAGCGCCGAGCAGGTGGTTTGTTCCGGCCTGGGGCTGGCAGGGTGCCCGGTGCGAAAAAGCATTTCCGGGACTTCCGGATGGGAGCAGTGCCCGCGAATGCAGCGCCTCGCTTCACGGCTTTGCAACGCCTTTACACTCACTCACGAGCCGTAGCCAGTTCTTCGATTCGATCGAGAAACGCGACTGTTCCTGTCCGGGCGGAATCCAAACAGACAGTTTCTGGGAGCCCTTACAGCAGAACCTTGAATTGACGACCGCCGCGCACGTGCTACGGTCCGCCCCAGTGAACAGCACCTTCAATCGCAACTTTTGGTTTAGCTGGTATTTTGACCGGCCAACCTGCGCGTGAAGCTGTCTTGAACCGATTCTAAACGACACCACCGCAGGAAGTCCTCCTGCGGTTTTTCCGTTGGCGGACCCCGGCACAACTCCATAAACACATGATCGTTGTCCTTAAACCCAACCTGACCAAGAAGCAGGAAGCCGCCGTCCTGCGCGAGATTCGCAAGCTCGGCTACACGCCGCACATCATGCGGGGCGTCGCCCGCACCGTCATCGGCGCCATCGGCGACGAGCGCAAAAATCACACGCTCGAAACCCTCACCGCGTGGCCGCAGGTCGAGAGTGTCATGCCGGTGCAGAAGCGCTTCAAGCTCACCAGCCGCGAGGCCCACACCGCCAATTCGCAGATCAAGCTCAACCAGCACGTAACGCTCGGCGGCGACCAGTTCCATGTCATGGCGGGTCCCTGCTCGGTCGAAAGCGAGCACCAGATCATCACAACGGCGAAGGCGGTGAAGGCGGCCGGTGCCACGATCCTCCGCGGTGGCGCTTTCAAGCCGCGCACCTCGCCCTACGAATTCCAGGGACTCGGTGAGAAGGGATTGAAGATGCTGGCCAAGGCCCGCAAGGAAACCGGCCTCGCGGTGATCACCGAGTTGTTGTCCGAGAACCACGCGGAGATGGTTGCCGAATACGCGGACATCCTTCAGATCGGCGCGCGCAACGCCCAAAACTTCCAGCTGCTGATCGCCGCCGCGAAGACCGGCCGGCCCGTTCTGCTGAAACGCGGGCTTTCGATGAAGGTCGAGGAATGGCTGCTCGCCGGCGAGTACATCCTCGCCAATGAAAATCCGAACCTGATGTTCTGCGAGCGCGGCATCCGCACTTTCGAGACCTACACGCGCAACACGCTCGATCTCGCGACCATTCCCATTGTCAAAAAGGAATCGCATTGCCCGATCGTGATCGATCCCAGCCAGGGCTGCGGCCGGGCCGATCTGGTGATGAACCTCTGCAAAGGCGCGGCCGCAATGGGCGCCGACGCGCTGCTGGTCGAAGTGCATCCCAATCCCGCCGAGGCCTGGAGCGACGGGGCGCAACAGCTCACGCTCGACAACTTCAAGCGCCTGATGGACGAACTGCCGCCGTTCGTCGCCGCCTCCGGCCGAACAATGGCCAGCCTGCCCAAATGAGCACCCGCTGATGAAACAGTTTGTTCGTCCCACCAAACCCGGCGATTATGCGGTCATCTTTACCTCGCAACGTGCGACCGATGACAACGCGGCGTACGGCGCGATGGCCGATCGCATGGTTGAGCTGGCCGCGCAGCAGCCCGGATTCATCGGCGTCGAATCCTTGCGGGGCGAAGATGGCTTTGGCGTAACCATTTCCTATTGGGAGTCCGAGCAAGCCATCCGCAACTGGAAAGCAAACACCGAGCACCTCGAAGCCCAGCGCCGGGGCAGGTCGGACTGGTATGCGCACTTCGATCTCCGCGTCTGCCGCATCGAACGGGCCTATGGCGGCGGTTCAGGCAAGTAATCGCCGGCACTCGGGCGCCTCAGGAAAACGCTTTCGCTCGATCGCGTAATAGGCGCGCAGCAAGTCCTCTTCGATGCCGAGTTCCGCGCGGATCCCGCCGATGGGCCAGTCAAGGTATTGGCGGTAATTCACGCCGGCCAGCGACTGGCAGGCAGAAATGAAACCCAGCTTCACCGCGTCGCGAAAAACCCGCAGGTCGTCGTCGCTGAAACGATACGCCTTGGGATAAAGATGCTTCGTGAAAAACGCGAAGAGTTTTTCCTCGGTCGTGCTCACACGATCCGTGCTGCCCATGGTGAACCCCAGCACGAAGGCCTCGTCCTTCGGCAGCAGGCCGCGCCCCAGCAGGATGTGGATGTAGTCGTGCGTTTCGAGGTCGGTGGCCCCGTGAAAGATCTCCACGCCCGGCAGATCGTATTTCGGGTTCTCAACGAACTGGATCAGCCAGGGCACGTCGTCCTGCTTGAGCCCGAACGCGGCCAATTCCGCATGGCATTCCCGAAGCGTCCGCTGGTCCGCCGAAAGCGGCACAAACCAGTTGCTGACTTTCTCTTCGCTGCCCACGGCCGGAGTCACTAACGCGACGGGTCGCCCGTGACAATCTTCGATTCGCCGGGTTCGCGCATCCCGCGGTCGAGGATCATGATCTTCTGCCAGATCTTTCGCGACAGGCCGCTGGTCAATTCTTCGACGTCGTTGACGGCGGACAGCGTCACCGGATCGTTGAAGTGCTGCACATACACCGCCGCTATCTTGCTGAGAATCGCGAGCGCCTCGCTGCAATAGTCGAGGTAGCGCGTCAACTCAAACGGCGTCATCGAGCGCTTCGGCGACGACGGTGTGGGCACCACGGCCTGGGCGAATTGCTCGGGGTCCTTCGTCAGTTGGTGCATGTCGATGATGTGTGCCATCGACCGCAGGACATGAATCGCCGACAGCGCTCTGCGCCGCTTCAGCCGCGCCTCACCCGTGGCCAGAAAGTAGATCGCCAGGCCGAGGAAGATGAAATCGTTGATCACCGATTCGAGTCCCTGCGCGAAATCGGACATGCTGGAAAACAGCGAAACGTTGAGGTCGAGCGACATGAAGGCGCCAATGATCAAAGTGATGATCAAGGCAATGGCCAGCGCCACGCCGCTTCGCAACCAGCGATTGGGCCGCAGCAACCAGAGCGACAGCCCCTCCGCCTGGCGGGTAACTTCGGTCAATTCCCGGATCACCTTGCTCAGCCCCGAGTCCGGGAAACGCTCATCGACCCGACGGCCAAGGGTCTCGGCTGTCACCACGATTTTTCCGGGATCAAGGCTGCGATACATAGTTGCTCAACGAATGCCCCGCGCTTCCAGCGCACGCAGCTCAGTCTCCCAGCGACCACGTTGCTCTTCGGTGACTTTCGGGTCCGGCAGCAGGCTGCGGCGCGTGCAGTTCACCAGCGCTTGCAACGTCTGGTAACGCCGGGTCTCGCCGATGGCCGGCGGCACCTGATCCGCCATGATCTCGCGCAAGCGCTCGAAGGTCAGCTTGCCATCGGATGCCTTTGCCTTGGCTTTCAGTTCCGCGCGCAGCGAGGCGAAGGCGGCCGCCGAAAAACCCTGCGTGGCGTCGTCGAGCTGCTTCTCTTGTTCCGGCGTCAGCTTCTCGCTTACAACGGATTTCACCGTCCAGCGGATGAACTCAAGGCGGTCCTCGCCCTCGGGATCAAGCGTCGGGATGATCAGGTCGCCCACGCGACCGGGCCGCCGCAGATCTGGCGACAACAGGTGAATCCGCGCGGTCACCAGCAGCCAGATCACGCGGCCGCGCAGCAGCGGATCGGACATCATCGACTGAATCTTGCCCGTGAGCCGGCGCTCGGTCTCGTGCGTGTCCGGGCCAACGCCGCCGAGTTGCGTGTCCGCCTCGTCCATGAAGATGAGCACCTTGGACAGCGCGTTCAGCACGCGGCGCAACCGCTCGAAGATCACGTCCGTCTGACCGTACCACTGGCTGCGAATGTTTTTGATGACGAGCACCACCATGTCGAGTTCCGCCGCCAAGGCCTCGAAGATGAAGGTCTTGCCACCGCCGATCGGGCCGCACACCGCGGCGCCCGCCGGCACTTCGGCCCCGGTTCCCGCAAGGCGCGGCATCAACTCGTCCTTCAGAAATTTCTTCAACTGGGAGAACCCGATCACGTCCTTGAGCGAATGGCCCGGCTTCTTGAACTCGACGATGTCCTCGCCGAGCTGGCTCTGGATGAACGCCTCGACCTTCGCGATGACTTCCTCTTGCGTGAGGGTGCGCTTCTCGTGACCCGCGCCTTTGAGCAATTGCATCAACGCATGCAGCGAGAGCCCGGCGGTCAGCCGCGCCAGTTCCTCCTGCGAACTCCAGAGTTTCAGTTTGCTCTCCGCAGGTTGGCGTTGGTTGAACCAGGTGATGAATTGTCGGCGCGCCGGTTCATCCGGGGCCGGCACTTCGAGATCGAGCAACTGCGGCAACCGCGCGATGCGATGATGAATCAGGCTGCGCGACTCGGCGACCATGACGACGGAGTCGCCGCCGTTCACAAACCCGGGATCGCTGAACCAATCGTGGCAGATCGTAATGCGCTGGCGGTCCGTGTCGCCGAGGCTCGTGATCGGCGCGTCGGGCAGCAACATGTCCGCGCCTTCGATCAGGATAAGCAGGTTGCGCGGCAGCAGCTTTTCGCCCTTGAGCACCGTGCGGGAGCACAGACACAGCTGGCGCAGGAGTTCGAGCGCGAGCGTCGGGCTGGCGGTCGCCTTGCGCAAGCTGTCGTCATAGGTGGCCAGCAAGGCGTCGATGTCCGACAGGCTCTTGCTCGTCGCGAGCATGCGCTGGATGGCGAGTTCGTTTGCGTCGTAACCGCTGCGCCACTTGAGCCAGGCGTCGCGCACCAGCTCGGCGTCCTTCTCATTCACGAAATGCACCGAGCCGTTCAACTCGTACGTGACGAGGATGTAGTCCGGCAGATTCCACTGCGCCGTCAGGAGGCTGAGCAACGGCACATACGTCTCCTCGCCGGCAAGCTGGCAGCCGAAGAGGTCGTGGATGTTGCCCGTCAGGAGCACGCTGTGCGACTGGCCGGAATTCAGGATGCGCCCGGCGCGCTTGAGAAAATCGTGGGTGGGAATGCTCATGGCTGGTGGGCGGTCGCGGCGGCGGAAGTCACGTGTTCGTGCGGGTCGGAGGGAATCCGGGGATCAAAAACGACCGCGCGGACCTCGTCGCGCTGGCGGGTGAACGCCTCGAAATCCCGCTGGCCGCGCATCGTCGAGCCGGTCGTGGGTTTGTCGTAAATGATCATGGCGCCGGGACAGGCCTCATGGCCGGCGCCGCGCCAGTTCCAGTATTGCGAGAGACCCACCAAGCGATCGCCGACGTAGATCGCCTCGTTCAATTCGTGCGTCACGATGATCAACGTATAGGCGGGTCGCTCGCCGCGTTGCCGGGCCGCTTGGTTCTCTTCATGGAGGTCGAGCAGCATCTCCTGCAGCTCCTCGCGCGTCGATTCGTCGAGCGCGCCGAAGGGTTCGTCGAGCAGGATGATCTCCGGCTTCATGATCATCGCCTGCGCGATGGCGACGCGCTGCTTCATGCCGCCGGACATTTCGTGCGGGTAAAGCTGGATCGCGTCGCCGAGCTTCACCTTCTTCAAGAACTCCGCCGCCTGTTCAAGATGATGTTTCCGTAGTTGCCGCCATTTGAAGAAACGGAGCGCGCGAAAGGGAATGCTGGTCTGATCGAGCATCAAGCCGAGGGCAGCGTTCTCCTGTGCGGTCAGGAACGGGAACAGCGAGTAATGCTGATAAACAATTCCCCGCTCGCGGCCGGGTCCGTTGACTGGCGAAAGTTGTCCGCCAGAAACGGCCGTGTGGACGAGCAGTTCTCCTTTTTGCTGCGGGTGCGTGCCCACGATGGCGCGCAGCAAAGTGGACTTGCCGCAGCCGCTCGGTCCGACCAGCGACACGAACTGCCCCCGCCGCACTTCCAGATTCACGTCGTGCAACACGCTCTTGGCGCCGAACCGCTGGCTGATGCCGCGGCAGACGAGCGAGAGTTCGTGAGTTGCGGGCAAGTCAGTGCTGGCGGTCATACCAGGGGCAAAGTTTGCGCTGCAGCAGTTTCAAGGCGTGATCCATGCCGAAGCCGAACGCCGCCAGCAACGCGAGGTACGGATAGACCACGCTCATGTTGAGCAGCTTCGACTGGAGGCGGATTCGATAACCGAAGCCGGTGTCACCCACGACCATCTCAGCCGCGATCAGGTAAACCATCGCCGGACCGATCACGAGCCGCAGCGCGTCGATCAATTTCGGAAACACCTGGCGGAAGATGATCGTCCAGATGACCTCGAGATGCGACGCGCCGAGCGTGTAGGCCTTGAACTGGAGTTCCTCGGGAAATTCCTTCACCGCGAGATACACGGTGAGCGCCAGCGTCGGCAGCACGCCAAAGGCGATCATTGCGACGTACATGTTGAGATCGACGCCGACGAGGACGAAGAACACCGCCAGCGCCGCCGTCGGTGGAATCTTGGCCAGCAACGAGAGCGGCGGGTAACAGAACGCCTCGATCTTCGTGAAGCAGCCCATCAACAGGCCGATCGCCAGCGAGCCGATGACGCCATAGCCGAGTCCGAGGAAGTAACGCAGCGCGCTCGCCTTCGCATCGACCACCAGCCAGCGCTCCTCCGAACGTTTGTTGACCTCGACGGCCATCTGCACGCCTTTGGCCAGTTGCGACCAGGACGGGATCGTCGTGTCGTCCGGATTTTGGACGTGTTGCCGGTGCGAGAGCCAGGTGTAGCCGAGCAGCATCAGCG
>JANLTG010000136.1:0-5560 GCA_031362805.1 bacterium | reverse complement strand
AGGAAAATCGCGAGCACCTGGATGCCCATGAACGGCATCATGCCCGCGAAGATCTGGTTCAGCGTCACATGCGGCGGCGACACGCCCTTCAGGTAGAACGCGGCCATTGCCACCGGCGGCGACAGGAATGCCGTCTGCAGGTTGAGCGCCACCAGCAAGCCGAAGAACAGCGGATCGATGCCGAAATGCGGCAGCAGCGGAATGAAGATCGGCATGAAAATGACGATGATCTCGGTCCACTCCAGCGGCCAGCCGAGCAGGAAGATCACGATCTGCGACAGAATCATGAACTGCACCGGCGTCATTTCAAGCGACAGCACCCACTGGTTGATGATCTCCTGCCCGCCTAGCAACGCGAACGCCGCGGAAAAAATGCTCGACCCGACGAACAGCCAGCACACCATCGCGCTGGTCTTCGCAGTAAGGAAGACGGATTCCTTCAGCATCGCGAAATTGAGCCTCCGGTAGGCGGCAGCCAGGATCAGCCCGCCCAGCGAACCCATTGCCGCCGCTTCGGTCGGCGTCGCCAAGCCGAACACGATGGTGCCGAGCACGGCGAGGATCAGCATCGCCAGCGGAAAGAACGACCCCAGCAGCATCTTGAAGATTTCCAGCCGGGCGAAGCTGAAGATCGCGTAAAAACCGGCGAGCACGACTGCGCACATGCCCAGTGCAATCCAGAAACCCGTGGGCGCGGGCAGGCGGGCCTGGGACGCCGCCGGCTTGGCTGCAACCGGCGCGGCCGGCTTCACCGCTTCGGCCGGCGCCGCCGCTTCGGCGGGCTTTGGCGAGTCCGCGACCTTTGCCCCTTCGCTGGGAGGTTCCTGCAACCCGCCTTCTTTCTCTGGCTCCTGCAAGCCGCCGGTTTCGGGTTTCTCTTCCTCGGCGACGCCCAGGGCCGCGCTACCCATCTCGACCACACCCTCGGCCACCTGCTGGACCGGAGCCGTCAAGCTCACGTATACGATCCCCATGATTGATGCCACCGCCAGCGCCGGGAGCAGCGCGATCAACAGGTGGTTGAGGAGCGTGCGCATCGGGACCGCGGCATTGCGCTTGCCCTTGATGGCGCCGATCAGCCCGGGCAGGACTGTGTTGCTGACCGTGTCAGATACGACTTTCGCGAACTCGGGCAGCGGCACACGCCGATCCTCGGCCGACAGCGGCGGGGCCAGGCCGGGCTTGAGCTTGGTGACGATGATGACATACCCGACGTACAGCGAAGCCAGCATGATGCCGGGGAAGAATGCGCCGGCGTAGAGCTGCACCACCGACACGCCGGCGGTGGCGCCATAGACGATCAACAGCACCGAAGGGGGGATCAGGATGCCCAGGCATCCGCCTGCGGTAATCGCGCCCGCCGATAACTGAACGCTGTAACCCGCGCGCAGCATCGCAGGCAGCGCGAGCAGGCCCATCAGGGTCACCACCGCGCCGACGATGCCCGTAGCCGTGGCGAAGATCGCGCAGGACACGATCGTCGCGACCGCGAGCGATCCCGGCACCCGCGCCATCGCCAAGTGCAGGCTCTTGAACAGTTTTTCGATCAGGTTGGCGCGCTCGACCAGGTACCCCATGAAAACGAACAGCGGGATGGAGATGAGCACGTCGTTCGACATCACCGAATAAGCTCGCTGCACCATCAGGTCCAGCGTCTGCTGCACCGCCAGCGCCGGATTCTGGCTGCGATAGGCGATCCAGGCGAACATCATGCCCATGCCCATGAGCGTGAACGCGGTTGGGAAGCCGAGCATGATGGCGACCACGATCAGCGCCAGCATCAGCAGGCCGAGGTGGCCGTTGGTCATCATCGACGGCGACGGCAGCAGAACGAACACCGCGACGACCACAGCGGCCATGATCGAGAGCCCGAACCATACTTCCTTTCTCACTTGTGGCTCTCCTTGGGATTGACGACAAAGGCGTCGAGCCTGGCGATGTCCTCGTCCTTGACGTTCACCATCTCCTTGAGCTTGTCGACGTCGACTTCCTCGACGTCCTGCGCCCGCCTGGGCCATTCACCCTGCTGCAGGCAGATGACGCAGCGGATGATTTCGACGAAGCCTTGCACCAGCAGGAATGCGCCGGCGACCGGGATGATGGTCTTGAACGGGTACACCGGCGGCCCGTCGGCCGTGACGTTCGAATGCTCGTTGATGGCCCAGGACTCGGCGGCAAAGTTATAGCCGGCCCAGGCAAGCGCAAACACGCCGGGAATGAAAAACAGGATGTACAGGGCCAGGTCCAGGCCCGCCTGCAGGCGCGGCGGGAAGAAGCCGTACAGCACGTCGCCGCGGACGTGGCCGTTCTTGGACAGGGTATAGGCGCCCGCCATCATGAACACCGTCCCGTACATCATGATCATGACGTCGAAAGCCCATGGATGCGGATTGTCCAGGACATAGCGAGAAAACACCTCCCAGGAGATCATCAGGGTGAGCGCCACGATAAACCACGAAAACGCCTGGCCGATGAAGGTGCTTATCTTGTCTATCGTAAGAAGCAGTTTCTGCATGTTCTGGCCGCAATAAAAAAATCAGCCACCCGGACGGTGCCCGGATGGCTGATGGTTGATACGGGAAGCTCTCAAGCCTTCTTGGCTGCGGCCTTCTTGGGTCCGAAGAAGTGCGCCACCGCCATGCGACGGCTCACGTAGGTGTCCTGGTCCCATTTCACCGCACGCTCCGCGAACACCTTTTGCGACGCGGCGATCTCCTTGAACAACGGGTTTTCGGCCGATTTCTTTTCAACGATGGCTTCCCACAGCGTCAATTGATCCTGCAGGATCGCATCCGGCGTCTTGTAGAACTTGACCTTGTCCTTGGTCTGCAGCTCGATGTAGTCCTTGGAATAGCGATCGATCGCCTTCCAGGACATGTCGGCGGAGGCCGCTTCCACGGCGCCGGCGATGATCGCCTTCATTTTCGGCGGCAGCGCGTCGTACTTCGGCTTGTTGAACATGATCTCGAACGTCTCTGCGCTCTGGTGGTAGCTCTGCAGCATGCAGACCTTGGACACGTCGGGAAACCCGAGCAGGCGGTCGGAGGTGGCGTTGTTGAACTCGGCGCCGTCGAGGAGGCCCCGATCCAGGGCCGGCACGATTTCGCCGCCGGGCAGCGCGTTGACCGCCGCGCCCATCGCGGTGAACAAGTCGATCGCCAGGCCGTTGGTGCGGAACTTGAGGCCCTTGAAATCCGCGGACTTGGTGATCGGCTTCTTGAACCAGCCCAGCGGCTGTGTCGCCATCGGGCCGTAGAGGAACGACTGCACCGTGGTGATGCCGATGGAGGCGTAAAGCTTGGCGAGCAATTCCTGGCCGCCGCCATACTTGTGCCAGGACAGCAGCATGTTTGCGTCCATCCCGAATGCCGGGCCCGAGTTCCACAGGGCCAGCGCGTTTTGCTTGCCGTAGTGGTAGCCCAGTACACCGTGTCCGCCGTCCAGCGTGCCTTTGGAGACCGCTTCCAGCAGCCCGAACGCCGGGACCACGGCACCGGCGGGAAGAACTTCGATCTTGAGGTCGCCGCCGGTCATGTCGTTGACCTTCTTGGCGAAGTCGGAGGCGTACTCGTGGAAGATGTCTTTGGCCGGCCAGGTCGACTGCCAGCGCATGCTGATCGGGCCGGTCTGGCCCTTGGCGATCATCGGGAAACCGAGAGTCGCTGCCCCCGCGGTGGCTGCTGCGGCACCGGTGAGGAACTTGCGGCGTGCATTCGTCGATGCGACGGCCGGTTTGGTCTGTTTGGACATGAATCGTCTCCTGTCTGGGTTTTATTTGCGCGGGGCTGTTGGGCGCCCCTGGGTCGCGGGAATGAAGCCGGGCGATTCTACGCCCCGCCCTTGGCTGCCGCAATCCCGGCCGGGGGCGCCGGGTTGGCGGCTTTGTGCCTTTCATTTGGGTGCCAACCGAGCACTGCGAGCAATACAAAAAACCCTACAACGTAGGCAACCGCGATCCACCAGCCGTGGCGCAGCCAGAGGCCGACCGATTTCGCCTCGGGATACATGTTGGAGAGCGCCACGCCGGCGCTGGAGCCGAACCAGATCATCGAACCGCCGAAACCGACCGCATAGGCAAGGAAGCCCCAGTCGTAGCCGCCCTGCTTTAGCGCCAGCGCGGTCAGCGGGATGTTGTCGAACACCGCGGAGACGAAGCCCAGTCCCAACGCGGTCTGCCACGACGCCACCGGCAGCCTTTCGACCGGCATCATCGATGCGCATAGGATTAGCGACAGCAGGAACACGCTGCCCTTGAAAGCTTCCGGCAACAGCTTCCATTCCGGCGCGCGCCACAGCGCGGCCAGCAGGATTGCGCCCCACACGCCGACGCCGATGAACGGGAAGGCGTCCGAAAGATGCCGGAACCGGAGATTCACCAGCACGTTCACGCCGATCGCCGCGAGGAGGATAAACGCGACTATTCCCACGCGTGCCCAATCCACGGAAATCCCCGCCGGCGCGTCTTTCGCGATTGGCGAGTATTTCTGTTGCTGGATGGCGGCAGGAATGCCGAAGATGAAGATCGCCACGCCGGCGGCTATGAATGCTTCGAGCACGTCGAGCGGACTCACCCCGTCGATCCACATCATGGTGGTGGTCGTGTCGCCGACCACGCTGCCCGATCCCCCCGCGTTCGAGGCCGCGACGATCGCTGCCAGATAGCCGATATGCACCTTGCCGCGGAACACGGCGCCGGCAATCGTGCCGCCGATGATCGCGGCCGCGATGTTGTCGAGGAAGGACGACAGCACGAAGATCATGAGGAGCAGGACGAAACCGCCCTTCCAGTCGTCCGGCAGGAAGCGCGGCAGGATGGCCGGGATGCGGCTCTTCTCGAAATGGTTCGACAGGAGCGCAAATCCGAGCAGGAGCAGAAGCAGGTTCGAGAGGATGACCCATTCATGCGCGAGGTGGCCGGCAAGTCCCGCGAAGCCGGCGCCGGACTTGAACCCCGTGACCGCCACCTTGTAGAGCGTAATGACCGCGAGCCCGGTCAGAGCCACCTTCAGCGTGTGGTGGTGGAACACCGCCACGCCTGCCAGCGTAAGCCCGAAAAGGATGAAATCGAGCGGGATGCCGAAGATATCCATTGTCAGTAAGTTCCCCGGAGAACCAATATCGGCGCGGACCTTGCGCCAAAAATGTCAGTAGCGCCGGTCAGGCGCGAAGCACGGCGAGTACTTCGTCCAGCATCTTCTTCGCATCGCCGAACAGCATGCGGTTGTTGTCCTTGTAGAAGAGCGGGTTGTCCACGCCCGCATAGCCGGAGGCCATGCTTCGCTTCATGACGATCGAGGTCCGCGCCTTCCACACCTCGAGCACCGGCATGCCGGCGATCGGGCTGGCGGGATCGTCCTGCGCGGCCGGGTTCACGATGTCGTTCGCGCCGATCACCATCGCGACGTCGGTGTTGGGGAAATCCTCGTTGATCTCGTCCATCTCCATGACGATGTCGTACGGCACCTTGGCCTCGGCCAGCAGCACGTTCATGTGACCCGGCATGCGGCCGGCCACCGGGTGGATGCCGAAGCGCACGTTGATGCCCTTCTCGCGCAGGAAT
>JANLTG010000116.1:0-7474 GCA_031362805.1 bacterium | reverse complement strand
AGCGAACCATCAAAGAAATGCAGCGGCTCTCGCGCTGCGTTCTCTTTGGAACCCTACCTCACCCACCTCGTCGCAAGAAGCTCGGCAAGAAAGTTTTAGGCCTTATCTAAGCGCCATTCGAGTCAGAGCCTCCTGACATCGGCTGCTACGAGTCATGATTTGCTCGCGCCATCTTCCTTCAGCCCGCTTGCCCGAGGATTTCACCGGCGGTCATAGACCGCCGCTACGGCCTTGATGGGTTACCCGGCTCGACTCTGTGTCCGTATTTTACATTCATTTGAATCCAGACTATTCCTGCTCCCGTCATGCCTGATGCCTCCATTGCCAACATCCCGATCGCGTTACCCGAAGCCCGCACTCGGGCCAAATCGCTCGCGACCTCGTGGTATGCCCGCATCATCGTCGTCGGCGCGGTCAGCATTGTGGCCGGTATCCTTTGGGACATCTCCTGGCACCGCACGATCGGGCGCGACACATTCTGGACACCCGCCCATCTGGCGATCTATCTCGGCGGCGTGCTGGGAGGTTGCGTCGGGGGCTGGCTCGCCTTTCGCGGGACATTGCTCGCGTCGCCGGAGGAGCAGGGCGGGATGGTTTCCGTGTTCGGGTTGCGCGCGCCGTTCGGCGCTTGGCTCTGCATCTGGGGTGCCGTGGCGATGCTCACCTCCGCGCCCTTCGACGACTGGTGGCACAACACCTACGGTCTCGACGTGAAGATTCTTTCGCCGCCGCACACCGTGCTGGCGCTCGGCATGTGGGCCATCGTCTGGGGTGCGCTTTTCCTCGTGCTGCGGGAGCAGAACCTGGCGAAGCAGGGTGTGACCGGCGGTTCGTCGTCGAGCAACGCGGCAATTTCGCTGCCCGGCCAATGGCTCGTCATCCTCGCGGGCGGCATCCTCATCGCGATGGCGGCGACGTTTCACACCGAGCGCAGTTGGCCGAACCAGCAGCGCTCGATAATGTTCTACCAGATGTCGTCGGTGGTGTACCCGCTTTACCTCACGGCGCTTGCCCGCGCCTCCACGTTTCGCTTCGGGGCGACCATGGTGGCGGCAGTTTACATGCTGATCTACTGCCTCCAGGGCTGGTTGCTTCCGCTGTTCGCCGGGCGACCCGGCCTGGGACCCGTTTACAACCCGGTTGATCACTTCGTTCCGCTCACTTTCCCGCACCTCCTCGTCGTGCCGGCGCTGGCGATCGATCTTCTGCGGTGGCTGCGAGGTTCGCGTGCGGGCTGGTGGCGCGACTGGCTGCTGGCCGGGGCGATTGCCGCCGCCTTCACCGGCCTGTTCTTCGTGACGCAATGGTTCTTCAGCGCGTTCCTGATCAGCGACAGCTCATACAATCGCTTCTTCTTCGGCAAACTGCACTGGGGCTATGCGGACAACCCCGGCCCGCATTGGAATCAGTTTTGGCACCTCTTCCGACCGCAGTTTCACCCGCCGGTGACCTTTGTCGGCATGATGTGGGCGTTGCTGTGGTCCTTCTGTGCGGTGCGCGTCGGCTTGTGGTTCGGTGGCTGGCTGTCGAAAGTGAGGCGATGAAATGAATTCCGAGTTCCGAAAGCCGAGAGCCGAAAAAACGCCGAAGCCCGAATGGGCAATGGGACGACAACCGGTTTTCAAGTTTCGGCTTTCGAGGTTCGAATTTGGTTCGGCTTTCGATCTTCGGCTTTCAGATTTGCGCTGGCTGGTGGCCGTGCTTCTTCTGGCCGCCGCTTTGGTCAGGCCATCGGTCGCCTCCGCCCATTCCGGTTCCCAGAACGTTTTCTACGAGGGCAACATCGGGGCCTACGCCGCCCGTGTGATCATCAAACGGCCCGAGGTGGTTCCTGGTTTGGCGGACATCACAATCCGGATGCTCAAGGGCGAGCCAACCGAAATCACCGTCCTGCCGCTCAAGTGGAACCTTGGCAAGAAGGGCGCGCCTACGCCCGACGTGGCCCGGCCCCTGCGCGGTGAGCCGGGACTTTTCAGCGCGCAGCTTTGGTTCATGGAAAGCGGCTCGCAAGCAGTCGAAGTAGGAATCAAGGGTGCATCCGGCGAGGCTGAGGTGGTGATTCCGGTCGCGGTCATGCCAACCAAGGTCGAGCAGATGTCGCCCGCGATGGGAACGATCCTCACGTTGCTTGGCGGGTTGCTGGTGGTTGGCTTGCTCGGCATCGTGCGCGGCGCGGTGCGCGAGAGCGTGCTGCCGGCTGGCGAATCCATTTCCCGCAAACGCATCTGGGTGGCGCGGGCGGCGGTCTTGTTTGCGATGGTGGTGCTCAGTTTAGGCCTGCACGGCGGTCGGAAATGGTGGCATGCCGAGGCTCAAGAGTACTACGACAAACGCCTCTACAAACCCCTTGCAGGCAAACTCGAAGCGCGGGTCGAAGGCGGGCAACGAATCCTCCAGCTTGAATTGCCCGACGAAGACTTGCGTCGACGTTCACCCATCGTGCCGGACCACGGCAAGCTCATGCACCTTGTGCTGGTGAGCTTCCCCGACCAGAACGTGCTGGCCCACTTGCATCCGCTGAAGTTGAACCGCCGCACGTTCGTGGTCGCCGTACCTGATCTGCCGGCGGGAGCGTACGTGGCTTACGCCGAGGTGACTTACGAGACCGGGTTCTCCGAAAATGTCACCGGCCGTGTCCTGCTGCCCGAGAACAATTCGACTGGCCCGGCCTCCCTCGCGGGCGTGAAGGTCGAGATCGACCCCGACGACGCCTGGCAGGTGCTCGCTGACGATGCGGGAACCGAAATCAAGGACGGCCGGCGGCTCGCTGAACTCGGTGACGGCTTCATGGTGGAGTGGCTCGATTCCAAACTCGTCACCGCCGGTGCCGACATTTCGATGCGTTTCCAAGTGCGCGACGCGGCAGGTTCGGCGGTACCGACCGCGCCCTACATGGGCATGCTGGGCCACCTGTTCCTGCGCAGTGACGACGGCCATCTTTTCACACACCTGCACCCGGCGGGTTCATTCTCGATGGCGTCGCAGCAACTCTTTGACATGCGGGCGCTGGGCAAGGCGCCAAGTCAGATCAATTTCGGGGCGCTGGAGCCGGCCTGCCAGTTGCCGACGGTCGAGGAAAGCCTCGCGTTCTGGAACGCGCAGAAGTCGGCCGGTGCGGATCACTCGTTCAGCTTCCCGTGGAAGTTTATCGATCCCGGCGACTATCGGGTGTGGGTGCAGGTGAAAGTTGGCGGCAAGATTCGCACGGGTGCGTTTGATGTCACCGTGCGGCCGCCAGAGTAGAGCGGGGCTTTCGAGCTTGCGACGTTCAATACTCCGTCGCTGACTCATTCGCCTGAAGTGACGCCTGTTTCGTCAGCCGTCGTCGTCCTTCCGCGGTTTCTCTCCGATCGCCACCAGTTCGAAGCTCACCAAATCCTTCCACCGGTCGATCCAGACTCCAAACAGCGAAGGATTGTTGGTCTCCATCAACTGGAAACACCGGTCGCCATCCAGCTCTAGCCAGCTGTTCAAATAGGACAGCCCCTCCGGCAACATCCTGCCCTTGGCGTGAAATCGCTCATATATCTTCCCTTTGCAGTCAGGTATGAAGGTTTCGATGACCATGTATTGCTTCATATAGGTAGGGCGAAAATGCCGGACTTGAACATGAAGCAAGGTATCCCGCAGTTCGCAAATTTGCCGCTGCTCGGGCTGCCATCTAGTGTAGTGTCCATTAAAACAGTGGTCACAAAGATTTGAGCTGTTGTTTCTCCATGGCGGCGCGGGCTCGGTGTATCTTGGCGAGGATTTCCTCCCCCTTCTTTTTCCACACGTATCGTTTGGGGGCCAGGTTGCGCTCGGCCAGATAGGTTGCGATGGCCGACTCCAATTCCCGCACATGGCTGAAGCTGCCCTCGCGCAATGCGTCCTCGCTCAGATCCCGGAAAAACCGCTCCACCAGATTCATCCACGAACTGCTGGTCGGAGTAAAATGCATCACCAACCGATCGGCACCGTGCTGCTTCTGCTGCCGGGCGTTGCGCCATTTCACCCAGCTCTTGACGGCGGGAGCTTTGTGGGTTCCGTAGTTGTCGATAATCAGATGCAAGGTCAGGTCTGGCGGGGTTTCCCGGTCCACTTGTTTGAGAAACCCGAGCCATTGGCGATGCGTGTGGCGGGGCGCCGTCTGGCTGAGAATCTTGCCATCCAGATAGTTCAAGGCCGCAAAGAGCGTCAGCGTGCCGTGACGGATATAATCGTGGGTGCGCGTTTTAATCTGGCCTAAGCCCAAGGGCAGGCCTGGTTGCGTTCTTTCCAAAGCCTGACACTGGCTCTTTTCATCACAGCACAGCACCAGCGCCTTGTCGGGCGGGTCCAGGTAGAGCCCGATCACGTCCCAGAATTTCCGCTCGAATTCCTTGTCTTTGGACAATTTGAACGTGCGCGTCAGGTGCGGCTTGATGTCGTTGGCTTTCCACAAGGCGTGAACGCTGCCCGCCGACATCCCGGTGGCCTTGGCCATCCGGCGCACGCTCCAGCGGGTGAAGCCCGGCGGGGGTTGGGTGGCCATCGTCAGGGCCTTGGCCTGACGATCTTCCGGCAGGGTGGGTTTGCGCCCCCGCCCTTTGGCGTCTTGCAAACCGTCCAGCCCGCGTTGGCGGAACCGGCTGCACCACTTGCCCACGATGCGACGGCGAACACTTTCCCGAGCGGCCACCGTCTCCTGAGAGAGTCCTTCGGCGCAACCGAGAATGAGGCGCGCCCGCAAAGCCGTTCGCTGAGGAGTGGTGGGCCGGTTCACCAAGTCCTCCAGGCTCCGCCGCTGACTGGCGTTCAATTCAATCCGGCTCACGGGTCGAGGCATGGACGAAGAATGCTCCTCCCACCTATATTGTCCACTCATTTGCCGAACACTACACTAGCGTTTCCGCCTTACTTCAGGCTCTGCAGATACGCGATCACATCGCGTAACTCCGGTTTCGAAAGAATATCCATGATGCCTTCAGGCATGCCGGACGCTCCGCGCTCTCGCGATTTGATCTCGGATTTCTTGAGCGTCATCATGCCGTCTTCCGGTGAGGCGACGACTACTTCGGTGACGGTTTCCTTCTTGATGATGCCGGCCAAATATCGGCCGTCGGTCAGTTCGATCAAGAGATTTTCAAAGCCCTCGGCAATCTTGGCGTTCGGATCGACGATGGATTGCAGGATGTAATCCGCCGTCACGCGGGTGGCAACGCCGTCCATCTTCGGGCCGACTTCACCGCCCGCGCCCGCAACGGCATGACAGCGGTAACAAGCCGCCGCTGGATGCTCGATGAAGATTTTTTTGCCGTTCTCAATGTTACCGCCGTTGAGCGCCCAATGGTAGGCCGCCGTCTTGATGTCGGGCGGGAGATTCGTTTGATAGCGGTTGAGGTAAGTTTTGATGCGCTCGTCGCCGCGCGCTTGTGAGGCTTCGAGGACATCCAGTTCCAGCGCCGGGTCGAGTGGTTCACCCTCCACCCAGGGACGCAGGACACCGTAAATGATCTCGTCGGCGACGGTGCCGGGAATCTGCGACAAGGCGGCGAGCGCGACCTGTTTCTCTTCGATCGATCCCGCCTTCAACACCTCGGCGAGCTGTGGTGCGGCGGTGCCGGATGATGAGCTGGAGGCAAGGAACATCGCCGTCTTGCGCATCGTGGTGTCGGGGTCGGCCTTCGCGGTCGTGAGCGCGGACTCGAACTCGGGGGCCTTCAACTTGGCGAGCGCCTTGAGCGCCGCCGAGCGCACCTTCACGTCGGCGTGCGCGTTGTCGACGAGCGCCGCAAGTTTTGGGCTGACCGTGGACAGGCCCAAGTTGGCCGCCGCGTCGAGGGTCGCGACTTGGATGGCGGTGGGCGTTTTGCCATCGAGTAAGGAATCGAAATGTTTGGCGAGCGCATCGGCGGCCGGTTGGGGATCCCTTGCATCAAGCGGGCGATACAGGCCGAGCACCTTGTCGCGCGGCGAGGGAGTGGCCCATTGACCGAGCATCAGCAGCGCTTCGGCGCGATAATCAGGGGTGCCGATCTCCGAATCGGCGCGTGCCGAATTGGAATTCGGCGCTCCGGCCGCAAACGCCGCCAGCGCCTCTGCATTCTCCGGTTTACCAACGCGGAAGTTGGCGTTCAACACGCGACGCACGAGCGGCCGGACAACGAGTTGCTCGTAATCGGCCGGCGCCAGCGCTTCCGCCACGCCGGAGGATTTCAACCCGGTAGGGCGAAGGTCCGCCTGAGCCCCATTGTTCGATCTGTCGATTGAGTCAGGGCTCGGCAGGAGCCTCACCCTACCCAGCAACGCTGCCAGCGCCGCCAGCGCGTCGGGAATGGGGGCATCGTTGATCGCGCGCGCCGCTTCGACCACAATCGTTGGGTCGGCATCGTTGAGAAAGCCGGCCACCTCGGCGCTCTGCAAGGTGCGCAGCCCGAGCACGCCCGCCAGGCGCACGTGGGATTCGGGATGGCGTGCGAAGCTGGCCAGGGTGCGCGTATTCTTGTTGCCCACGAGCGCCATCACCCCGGCGTGCCGGAGATAACGTTCGGAATCGGAGTGGCCCGAAATCGAAACCAATAGTTTGGCAATCTCGACGGGTCGGTTCACGCCGAGTTTTCCGCAGGCGATTGCCGCCGCGAATTGCACCCGTGGATCGGGATCGGCGAGCAGCCGCACCAGTTCGGCTCCCGCCGAGCGGACACCGGCGTTGCCGAGGACGCCCGCTGCCTGGCGCCGAATTTCGCCCGAGGCATCGGCCAGCAGCTTCCCGAGCTGTGCGCGAGCGGCCGTACTGCCGCCGCGTGCGAGTTGGCCAAGACCCCAGATAGCGTGGACGCGGGCAAGTTCGTTGCTGGATTCAAACGCCACGTTGCGCAGGGCCGCGAGCAGTTTCTGGTTGGCCAGCTCCCACTGCGCCTCGAGGCGCACGCGCATGTCGGGATGTTCAAGGAGCTTCACCAACTCGTTCGCCGCGCGTTTCTTCATTCCCTCGGCGAGCAGCGTTTTCACTTCCGCTGAGCGCGGGTCGGTCTGCTCCGGCACCATCCGGTAGATGCGGCCTTTCATCGACTTCGGCCAGCCTTCCACCCAGTCGCTGAAATAGATGTGACCATCCGCTCCGAACTCGACGTCGGTGGGCATCGTGTTCCAGATCAACTCCGGTTGGTCACGCACTTCGTAAGTCGCGCCTTTGGCGACCTGCTTGATCTGCTTGATGCCGCTGACGCTGTCCTGACCTTTGAAGTGGCAGAGGAAGAATGTGTCGTTGAACTCCGCGCCAAGGCCGGTGCCGGGATAGTAGGTGAGCCCCGACGGACCGTTGTCGATGTGCGCGAGCGGCGGCAGATAGGCGGCCACACGGCCGGGGAAGTTTGTCCACCAGATGCGTTCACTCATCCACACACCGGCGGGGTTCTGCTCGCTGAACTGGTAGCCGATCCGCCAGCCGTAGTCGGCGCCTTCGACGATGTGGGTCCAGCGGCAGGTCTCGCCCACGTCGGGCGCGATCGAG
>JANLTG010000113.1:0-3636 GCA_031362805.1 bacterium | reverse complement strand
GGCGATGGATGTCGCGCGGTATCTGAAGGGGGAAGCGATCGTCGCGGTGCCGCCGACGTGGCGTTATCAACTGAGCAAGCTGGCACGCAAGCACAAGAAGACCTTCGCGATGGCGGCGGCCATCGCCGTGATCCTGGCGGTAGCGACGGTGTTCTCGACCTGGCAGGCAGTCGTGGCGAACCGGGAGCGGGCAATTGCGAGGGCGGTGAGCACCTTCCTCGACAAGGATCTGCTGCAACGCGCGGACGTGTATGCGAGCGACCCGTTCACGACGCCGCACCGGGATCTGCTGTTGCTCGAAGTGGTGAACCGCGCCTCGACCAATCTCACCGGCAAGTTCAAGGACCAGCCTGTCGTCGAAGCAAGCATCCGGTTTACGCTGGGGAAGATTTACGTGGGCCTTGGAGACCTGCTGGTCGCGGAGGAACACCTGGAGAAGTCGCTCGCACTGTTCAAGCAGACGCTTGGCGACGGCGACCTGCGGACAGCGGAAGCGGCGTACAATTTGGGCAGTATCCAAAGAATTCGATTCGATGCAGAAAGTTCAGAGAAAAACCTGGAAGACGCCAAACGTATCGAGGGCGCGATCCTCGGTCCGTTTCACCCCCGCGTATTTGAAGCACGCCTTGAGCTTGCCATACTGGCGGCGAATAAGGGCGAATCATTGAGCGGAGCGGCGCAGGTAGAATCCATCTACCAAGACGCCAAGCAGCACCTTGATCCTGACCATGAATTTGTGCTCAAAATCTCCGAAGAGTACGCGTGGAACCGATGGGACAATGGAAAGGGTGCAGAGGGTATCGAACTGCTTCAACGAATCCATGAGCGGCTCGTTTCAAAATACGGTAGCAACAATGTCCGCGTATTGAACAACGATGGAGCGAGGGCATGGCTTGCCATGATCTTCGAGGGCAATCGAAGAAAGGCGGACGAAATTTGGGAAAGCATCTATCATCGCGGAGTAAAGACGTTGGGCAATGCACCCGCAACTTTTGAAGCCGAGATGCGCATGGGATTGGCTTTTCGGGACCGAGGGTTGAGCACGAAGGGGCGCGAAACCCTCAAGCAGTCTAACGCGACTAGCGATAGCCAGGTGGCAACAAATCATCCTTGGATCTATGGGGGCAAGATGTTCACAATTTTCAGCGAAAACCCCTACTACACGACTGAGGAGCATGTCCAGAAATCCGAGGAAGTGCTCGCTGGCTACATGCGCTTTGGCCAGCATCCTGGTAACTTTGGCTCGATCTGGCCCGAAATCCACCGTGCCCATTGGCGTGCTGGAAACTGGGAAAGAGTTTTGGCAACGGCTCGCGATGCGTTGGCATACCAGCATCGAATCCTGAGCACCAACAGTGTCTGGTACTACCATCCAATCAGAGGACTGGCTTGGTGGCTGACACGCATGGGCCGATGGGAAGAAGCCGCTGATCAACGCGCCTCAATCCTGCCGCTGCCTCAGCGAAGCGCGAATGACCTGCTGGAAGCCGCCGTTGTGTTGAGTGTCGCAGGGCGAACCAACGAAGCACTTGCGGCGATGCGTGAGCGACTGAAGGATTTCACACCCAAGACCAACGAACTGGACACTGTGCTGATGGCTGCCTTCGTCCTGAACGCATTGCCCGAGTCCACCAACGCTGCGCTGCTCAATCAACCCTTGGGCTCCAACCCCGCCGCGCCGGAGTTGATCGCACACGGTCTGGCGCGCTTACGCGCCGGTGAGTTCGCCCGCGCCGCCGAGTTGTTACGCCCCATCGTCGAGCATTCGCCCAACCCGCATCTCGCGATCCTCGCCGGTGATTATCTCAGTCTCGCGCTCAAGCAAACTGGCGACACCGCGCAGGCCACCCGCACTCTCGAAGCCGCCAACGTCCGGCTCGAACGCGTGCTGCGCTGCGGCGACACTGGCGAATCGCAATGGCTCTGGGCCGCCCTCTGCCTCCTGGCCCGCGACGAAGCCGAGCGCGGCGTGCTCGGTGAAACCCGTTCCGCCCCGGTGAATGGCGCTTACATCGCCCGGATGCGCGAGCAATGGAAACCTGTGCATGGGCTGCTCGAAGCCGCGCTGCAGCACTGCCGCCACCAGCGCTGGCCCGAGGCGCGGGCGGCTTACCTGCAAGTCATCAAACATCCGGCGTTTAGTTGGGAAGCCGGCGAGGTCGAAATTGGTAACCTGCGTTTTCTCATGGCGCTGACCTTCAAGCGTGCGGGTGACGAGACCAACTACCTCGCGCTGTGTGAAACACCGCCGCCCGCCGCCTTTCTCGCGCCGTTGAGCCGGCTGACCGTGTCGCTGGATCTCCGTCAGCCCGCCGAACGGGTGTTGGTCTATGACTTCGGCCAGATGTTTCAGTCGGCAACCAACATGGGCGGGCCAGAATGGAAAGGCGCGCTGACGGCGCTTTCGGATTACGCCGCGAACAATCAGTTGGACGTAGCTGCGGCGAAGTTTGACGCCGCCACCAATTGTTATCACTGGGGCCGGCAGACCGTGGGGCTCGCGATGGGTGCGGCGACGCAGGTCAAGCTGGGCAAGCGTGATCAGGCAGCCACGTTGCTGGCTCAAGCGGAAGCCAAGTGGACGGAACTCGAGGCGAACAATCAACCCGACCGCGCCTGGCACTGGCCCGAGTTGACGCTCTGCGAACTGGCCCTGGAAGAAGCGCGGCGACAAGTCGGCAAGGGCACCGTCGCGGCGAGCCAATGATGGTAGGGCGAGACTCCTGCCGAGCCCCATTCAATGTTTTGACCACCGACCAATCCGCATTACCAACGCTCAACATTCAACATTCAACACCCAACTTCCAAGTGCATGAAGACGTCCGGCCCGATGTCGCCTGTGAACGGAAGGGCGACATTCTTGTCGCCCAGTCGCGCATCGAGGCGACAAGAATCTCGCTATTCCGGCGGCCCCGGCAATGTGGGTCGGTCCGGGGAGCGCGCGCGTCTCGCGTGCTGGCGAGGCGTCGCGCCGAGCCTCATCCAGATTGGGAGCCGAGGTAACGAGGCTCTGAAATCGGATTGAGGAATTGAAGCTCGTAGATGGGAGATGGAAGTTCGGAGAGAAGAGTCAGAGCCTCCTGACGTCGGCTGCTACCACCTACGACGGGCCGCTGCCGCCGTTCGCGTCAGCGTCTTGGGCTGGGGTAGCCCTCTACCGCTTTTCCTCCCGAGCGTGATGAAGCCGAGGTCCATGTTTCGCCCGCGGTCCCATTCGAACCCTTCCGAAAGCGGTAACTCCGCTCCCGCTCCGTGACCGCACTCCACGCCCTGGCGGAATACCGTTGCCGCCTCGTCATGATCAGCGATCGGGAGGGACGGCGTGTCGCCGTCCCCATATTCAGGGACCGCAGCATGCGGTCCCTCCCATCAAGACCCGGTAGGGCGAGACTCCGGCCGAGCCCCAACCAAATTGGTAGCAGCCGAGGTAACGAGGCTCTAAATCGGTTGAGGAATTGAAGATCGGAGATGGAAGTTCGGAGAGAAGAGTCAGAGCCGAATGGCGCTTAGATAAGGGTCAAGATTTCCTGGGGTTGTTCTTCCAGTAACGGGTGCGGTGGGGGATTTCTTTGAACTGGCGTCTGGGTTTGTTGAGTAGCGGATAGGGTTTGGGACGACGTTTGATCGCGCGCGGCT
>JANLTG010000111.1:0-1661 GCA_031362805.1 bacterium | reverse complement strand
CTTCCTGGCCCTGTTGCGCCTCATGCTCCGCCGCCTCGCCTGATTTCCAACGCCACCGCCCTTTTTCAGACAGGTTCTAAGGGCTTTCATGGCGCGTGGCGGATTACTTGGTGAGCTTGAGTAAGCGGACGCTAGCTCACTCGAGTCCGGCGTGAAACGCCTTTTTGAGGTGGCATCGTTGTGCCCCGAGCATCAGAGCTGCGATGCCGAATTCGGCAGGATCAATTCCAGCGCTCTATCCCAAAACTCAATAAGCCGCCGCCCCGGTCCCGTCCGTGACGATCGCCACGCTGGCCGAGGTGCCGAGCCGGGTCGCGCCCGCCGCGATCATCGCCTCCGCAGTGGCCCGATCACGAATTCCACCCGACGCTTTGACCCCGAAATCTTTGCCCACCGCTTCGCGCATCAGTTGCACGTGTTCGAGGGTTGCGCCGGACTTGCTGAAACCAGTTGAGGTCTTCACGAACTTCGCGCCCGAATCCACGACGAGGTGGCAGGCACGGATGATTTCGTCACGGCTGAGCAGGCAGGTTTCGAGAATGACTTTCACGATCCGATCGTCAGCGGCTTCCACCACGTCGCGGAGTTCGCGCAGCACGAACTTGTCGTCGCCGTCCTTGAGTTTGCCGAGGTTCAGCACGACATCAATCTCCTCGGCGCCCAGGTCAATCGCCAGTTCGGTTTCGTATCGCTTGGCGTCGCTGTCCATTCCGCCCAGGGGGAAACCCACCACGCTGGCGACAATCACCGACGTGTCCGCCAACAGCGCGTGCGCCTGAACGACCCGCGAGCTGTTCACGCACACGCAATGGAAGTTATGCTGCCGGGCTTCGGCGCAGAGTTGCTCGATCTCCTTCGCGGTGGCGTCGGGTTTGAGCAAGGTGTGGTCGAGGTACGAGGCGAGGTTTTGCATGTTCAGATTTGGGAAGGTGCCCGATGAAGGCGGCTCCAGCCGGTCGATGGATTGCTGGATTTCCGGGCGGGGCCGGCGCCCCAGCCCACAGTTCAACGCCGGTTGAGGAAGAGCCCCACCAGCAGGCCGACGCCGAAGGCCAGACCCAGTGACTTGTAGGGGTTTTCGCGGATCACTTCGGCGCCCCGCTCCGCCGTGCGCCGCGCCTGGGCCTCAAGCTTCTCTTTCGCCACCCGCATCTTCGCGAGCGCGGCATCGAGCTCTTCCTTCGACTTCGCGCCCCACCGCTGGCCGGCTTCCTTCAGCACGTCCTCCACGTCGTGAAGCAGCACCCGCACATCCTGCACGACTTTGCGGGCGCTGCCTTTTTCAGCCTGATCGAATTCAAAATGTGTTTCCATGACTTTGTCTCCGGACGTTTGCTGCGTTGCAAGCTGCCATCAACCGGGGTCGGTGGCAAATGGCAGCAGCGCTTACTTGGGCAACAGATCGGCGACCAGCGACTTCTCTTCCTTCAACTCGTTCAAGGTGGCGTCGATCTTCGACCGGCTGAATTCGTTGACCGGCAGTCCCTTCACCAGCTCCAGCTTGCCCGCGATGTTGCGCGTCGGGAAGGAAGTGATCAAACCAGCCTCGCAGCCGTAGCTGCCGTCTGAGCAAAGTGCGACGCTGTGCCAGTCACCGGCGGCCGTCGGCGTGATGATCGAGCGGACGGTGTCGATGGCCGCGTTGGCCGCGCTGGCCGCGC
>JANLTG010000091.1:0-10659 GCA_031362805.1 bacterium | reverse complement strand
TTTCCTGTTGTTGCAACTCGATCTGCTTTTGCTTCTCGATGATTTGCACTTGCACTTCTTCCGCCTTCACGAGCTGGCCGGTCTTGTATTTCTGTAAGTCATACGCGAGGTCGGCTTCGGCTTTCTTCTGATTTACCGTGGCCTGATAACTCGCCACGTTGGTCTGATAATCGCGTTGCGATTCAGCGATCTTGGAATCGGCAGCAAACTTGGCTTCCTGTCCGGCTTGCGTGGCCTGCGACGACTTGATCATCGCGTCGCGATCCGCCTCGGCCTGGGCGATCTGGGCGTCACGCTTGACCTGCGCGATGCGCGGCTTGCCGAGCGCGTCGAGGTAGCCCTGGCTGTCCCGGATGTCGCGAATCGTGAAGCTCACGATGCCGAGGCCCATGTTCGCCATGTCACCGGCGGCGACTTCCTGCACCTTGGCGGCGAAGGCGTCGCGATTCTGGTAGATCTCCTCGACGGTCATCGTGCCAAGGATGGCGCGCAAGTGACCTTCGAGCGTCTGCATGGCCACGTTCTTGATCTCGTCCGTGGATTTGCTGAGGAACTGCTCGGCCGAAGTGGCGATCGAAACGTCGTCGCCCTTGATCTTGATCTGCGCCACGCCATCGACGCGCACCGGCACGCCTTTACTGGTGTAAACTTCCGGCGTCTGCACGTCGATGGTCAGAAGTTCCAGCGAGAGGATGTCCACCTTTTCGATGACCGGCCACACAAAGGTGCCGCCGCCCTTCACAATGCGGAAGCCGCGGGTGGAAACCTGCCCGGAGCCGTCAGTCACCCGGTGCTTGCGGCCCGACACAACGAGCACCTGGTTGGGGCCCGCCTTGTTGTAGCGACTGACGTAAACAATGATCGCGATGACAAAGGCGATCACCAGCACGAGCGCGCCAAGGGCACCGGCAAAACCGGCCAGTTCGAGCGCCAGGATGGGTTTAATTAGTTCTGATTGCATGGGGGTAGGGTGGGTTAAATCTTCACGGCGTCGGTGGTGTTCTCCAGCTGAACAAAGAACTGCGTGCCGACCACGCGGGTGATCGTCACGGTCTGCCCGTTGGCGACCGGTCGGCCCTTCTCTTCGCGCGCCGGCGCGCTGTAGCGGGTGCCGCCCTGGACGTAGGCGATCTCGCCGACACCATTCTCGGGAATCGGGGTGATGACACTCGCCGGCAAGCCGCCGAGCGTCCCGACATGGGATTCACTGGAGCTTTGGGTGCGACTGAAAATGAAACGCAGGCAGGTCACCAGCAGGGCGGCAACGCCGAGCGCGCCGAAGACCGACAAAGCGACGCTCACCACCGGTGGACTCGTCGCCGAGATATGGTGAAAAATCAAACCCAGCCCACCAAATGCCGTGACGAAGGTGGCAATGGTCAACGGGCTCAACACGCCGGCGCCGGGTATATCCGCGCCGGCGACATCCAGGTCATGCCCGAACATCTCGCCGAAGACAGCCGTGCCGATGAGAAAGAGCAAACCAGCCCCGGCACAGAGCGCGTAGAGTAAAAGCATGTCCATAAATTCCTCGCCCGTTTGGTTGTGCTGACAGTTAACCGATTCATTCCACACTGGGCAAGACGGGATTCGCCCCTTGCCCGTCGTGAGAGTGGTGGTCGCCCGTTTGTAGCGCAGCTACAATTGCCTGTTTGAATTGTAGGTTTTGAAGCGATCGCCCTGTCCGCGGCGGGAGTGGACGGAAGCGAAAACAGCAGAGTTGAAGCTAGCGCCTGGCCGCCAGCGGCGCCGTTCCTTCAGGACCGAACACTTCGGGATAAAGCCGCTCGGCGCACACGGGACAGAGCCCGTGGCTGAACCCGGCATTCGAGTGGTCTGCGATATAGTTTTCCATTTCGTGCCATTCGCCGTCCTCGTCACGAATCTTCCGGCACCCGGCGCAGGTCGGCAACAGCCCGCTCAGGGTCTTCACCTTGGAGAGCGCGTCGCGCAGCTCGGCGATGAACGCCTCCTTCTCACGCAAGGCCCGCTTCCTTTCGGTGATGTCGCGCACGATCACCAGCGAGAACAATTCTCCTTTGAGCCGGTAGGTCGAGACATGCACTTCCATTTCGATCTGGCTGCCGTCGGTCCGCAGGCCCCGAGTCTCGTAGCTGCTCTCAATGGTTTCGCCCCGCGAGCGACGCTCAACCCGTGACTGAATCGCGGCCCGTTCATCTTCTGCAATAACCTTCAGCACCGATTGCCCGAGCAATTCCTCCGCGCGTTGGTAGCCGAACATCCGCAGATATGCCGGGTTGACGAAGCAGTGAATGCCCTTGCGCGAGACACCGATCGGGTCGAGGGAGTTCTCGAGAATTGCGCGCAACTGCGTCTCGCTCGAGACCAGTGAATCCTCCGCCTCCTGCCGCAGGATCGCCAATCCGAGAATCAAGAGCGCCGACACGAAAAACACGGTTAGCCGAACCGATTCGAAAAGAAAATCGGGTCCGGCAATCAGCAGCAGGGAGACGTGACCAGCCGCACAGAGCGCGGTCGTGAGCAAGCCCGCCCGCCAGCCACAGGTCCAGGCGCTGACAACAACGGCCGACAGCATGAGCAGCAAGGACGTTTCGCCGTCGCCGATCGGCGGAATCACCCACGACAGGCCCAGCGCCACCGCCGCCGCCAAAGCAGCGAGCGCATAGCGAACTGCAGATTGTCGATCAGGTTTCATTTGTAGCTTACCGTTGAGGCAATTTTGATCCTCGTCAGCCGCCGAGTTGTTCAAGGGGCGGCCGCGACCTTTTCAAATCCTGAGAGCAATCAAGCACAGGACGGTGACGAAGCAAGTTGGGCTGAGTTTGCCGCGTGCAAACCGCCGAAACAGCGCGCAACTACTTCGGTCGATGGCCGCGTTCCGCCAACGCTTGAACTCCTTGCTACGCTTGAACCATGGCGACTCTTTGGACCGCATGGGGCCGAATCACCGGCGAATGCCATGCAATGACAACCGTTTTCAATCCTCCTTTGCATTGCCCAGCGACCCGCCCTACACTGCAACTGCATGACGATTTCGGTCTATGATTCAGAAGACGCCCAACCGCTGGTGCAACGGCTGTCGGCATTGGGCTTTAACTGTCAGCGGTTTACGGCGGAGAAGATTCAAGAGCTTTCCCACCAGTATCGCGATTTCGTTTACATGATTCCCGTCGCCGCGTTGGCGACGTCTGGTTGGCCGGCTTTGCGGGTTCGCCTAGCTCAGGCCAATCGGCACTACATCGTCACCGGACGCAGTTCATCGACAGAACAGATCGTGATGGCGGTGCGTGACGGGGCGCATGATTTTCTGTTGCTCGAGGATGACGACAAGCGCTGGGAAGCCGCCATCACCCGCGTGGTCGAGACGCAACAATTCTGGCTCCAGCTCTACGGCGGCATCGAACGCCTGGGAAGCGAGTTGCTCATGGGAGAGTCCACCGCCATGCGTTCCCTTCGCCAGTCCATTGAACGGCTGGGCCCCACGAACGCGACCGTCCTCATTTCCGGCGAATCCGGGGTCGGCAAGGAGCTGGTTGCCTCATCTCTGCATCGCACGAACAACACCGGACAATTTGTGGCCGTCAACTGCGCCGCGATCCCCAAAGAGCTGATCGAGGCGGAACTTTTCGGCGCGGAAAAAGGCGCCTACACCGGTTCGGTCAAGTCTCGCGTCGGCCTGGTTGAACAGGCCGATGGCGGCACCTTGTTCCTGGATGAAATTGGCGAGCTTGACCTTGGCTTGCAGCCGAAGCTGCTGCGTTTTCTCGAAACCCGAAAAGCCCGCCGGGTGGGTGGCAACAACGAGTACAAGGTCAACCTGCGGGTCATCTCGGCGACGAATCAGAACCTGGAACAGATGATCGCCAATGGTCAGTTCCGGGCGGACCTCTTCTACCGCCTGTCCGAAGTCACCCTCCACGTGCCGCCGCTGCGTGTCCGGCCCGAGGATATTCCGATCTATGCGCTCGCCTTCGTGCGTTCAGCGGGCGAGCGCTTCGGCAAGAACTTTGAGAGCGTTGAGCCCGAACTGGTGCGACGCTTCCAAGGATTTGACTGGCCGGGCAACGTGCGCGAATTGAAGAACTCGATCGAGCGCATGGTGATTCTCTACGACGGACCGACGTTGCGGGCTGGTTGGTGGGAAGCACCGAAGCAATCGCCCTTCACGCTGCAATCCAATCTCAACCCCCACGCCGGTTCGGCGCGGATGACGTCTGCCGCCACGCCGAGCTCCGACCCATCGGTTGCGAGCTTCACGCCGGCGATGAGCCGGAAACAGAAGTTGGAGCTGGCCGGGAGATTACTATCGGAGAGCGGCCACGACCTCACCTGGGTTGCCGCCCAACTCGGCGTCAACTCGTCGACGCTCTACCGCTGGCGCAAGGCCAACAAGCTGTAGCCCGGTCGTCCCCAATCGCCGGAGTCACTTCAGGTACTTCGCAATACCGTCGGCAAAAGACTGGTCGCTCAGTTGGAAGTCCTTTGCGGCTTTGCTGGGATCACCCGTGTTATCTTCCTCCAGCATCAGCAACTGATCACGCGTCAAAGGACTGGCCCGGCCGACCAACGAAGCCCCGATTTCAAGGCAGCCGGCCTGCATCCGGGCCAGCGCCATTGGCAAATGGATACACCGTCGCCGCCGGCCGATCGCCCGCAACACCTCCGCCCAAAGCTGGTTCATCGTGAAAATTTCGGGGCCACACAGCTCATACCCTTGGCCAACTGACACTGCGCTTCCAAGCGCACCAACAAACGCCCGCGCGACATTCTCAACGGCGACCGGCTGAAGCTGGTTGGTGCCGGGACCGAAGATGGGAATCACCGGGCTCCAGCGGCAGATCCCGGCCAGCAGGTTTACGAAGCCGTCGTCCCGCCCATAGATCACCGACGGCTGAAAAATTGTCCAAGCCAGTCCGCTGTTCCGCACCAGCTCCTCCGCCTGCCACTTGGTTTGGTGATAGCGGGAGCGCGCCCCAGCCTTTGCGCCCAGCGCGCTCATGTGGATGAACCGCTTCACGCCGGCGGCGGTGGCGGCCGCCAGGACGGATCGCGTCAGATCAACATGGACCTGTTGAAACGTGTTCCGCTTCGTTTCACTGATGATTCCCACCAGATGTATCACTGCGTCACAGCCGCGCATCGCGGTGGTCAGCGACGTGACCGAATACGCCGAAGCATCCACCACCTCGGCGCGATGCCGGTAAGCCAGTTGACGCACTTCATCCGATCCGCCGCGCCGACTCAAAAGACGAATGGCGTGACCTGCCTCATGCAGTTGCCAGAGGATCTCACGTCCCACGAATCCCGAACCGCCGGTGACAAATACTTTCATACGAAATCAACCTGCCCCGAAGCATGCCGCGAGTTGCCGACACTTGCCAGCGGCAGTTCAAGCCGCGGTTGGGCGGGTGCGCGGTGCCCCCAAGTCATCGGCTGAAACCGCTGCACCGCATAGCGCAAATCCGCGGCGCCCCGTTGCCGGCCGCACGGAATTCATATTTCGACTCGGTGGTTGAAACTTCCCGATGTTGTGGCTCCATTGGCGCCAGCACATCACCAACATGAACTGGCTAAGCCAAATCGCCGCGCTCCTGAAGTTCAACCTGCTGAGTCTGCCCGGCCGGCGGGGCTCCGTGCTCGCGAGCATCGTGGGCATCGCCGGGGTCGTGGCGGTCCTGATCGGCGTGCTTTCGATCGCCACGGGTTTTCGCGCCGCGATGGTGGGCGCCGGGAGCGACGACATCGCGCTGGTGCTGCGCAGCGGTTCGGACACGGAGATGGTGAGCGGCCTCGGGAAAGACGAGGTGCGCATCATCGCCGATGCCCCCGGAGTATTGCGCGACGCCAACGGCCCGATGTCGGCGGCGGAACTCTTTGTCGTCATCAATCTGCCCAAGCGTTCCACCGGCACGGATGCGAACGTTCCCATGCGCGGCGTGGAAGCAACCTCCTTCGACGTGCGCGGCAACGTGGAGATCATCGCCGGCCGCCGTTTCGAAGCGGGCAAGAACGAGATCATCGTCGGCGACGGCGCCGCCCTTGAATTTGCCGGACTCGACGTGGGCACCAAGCTGGTCGTGGGGCTTAATCAGTGGGACGTCGTGGGCCGGTTCAAGGCCGGGGGTGGTCTGGCGGAGTCCGAGATCTGGGCGGATGCCGCGGTGTTGCAGAACGCGTATCGCCGGGGCTCAAGCTATCAATCGGTTTTGGTGAAGCTGCAATCCGCCGGTGCCTTTGAGCAATTTAGCGAAGCGTTGAGCAAAGACCCGCGGTTGAACCCAAAAGCCGTACGCCAGTCGGAATTTTATGCGGCTCAGTCGGCGACGATGACCACGCTCATCACCACCTTGGGCAAGTTGATTGCCGGGTTGATGGCCGTCGGCGCGATCTTCGGCGCCCTTAACACGATGTATTCGGCGGTGGCGTCGCGCACCCGCGAAATCGCCACCCTCCGGGCCCTGGGCTATGGCCGCAGCCCGATCCTGATCTCGGTGCTCGGCGAGTCCATGGTGATTGCCCTGTTGGGCGGCCTGGCTGGCGGTGGTCTGGCCTACCTCGCCTTTAATGGCTTCCGCACCTCGACCATGAACTTTCAGAGCTTCAGCCAGGTGGCGTTTGCGTTTCGCGTCACGCCGGAGTTACTGATTCAAGGCACCATCTACGCGGGAGTGATTGGCATGGTGGGCGGATTGTTTCCAGCCATCCGCGCCGCCCGGCTGCCGGTCGCCCTGGCCTTGCGGGAAAGTTAGCGGCTCCAACATTGCGAGCGAACGCCCACTGCGGCCCGCTCCTAGTTACCCCCAGCCTGCCGTTCCGCCCCCCGCTTCGCAGCATAGCGTTTCACCAACTCATCGGCGATCACGCCGCCGAGTATTACTGCGCCGATCACCGCGAACTCGATGTGCGTCGGGATCACGTTCGAGAGCGTGATCATGTTGCGCAACACTTGCATCAACGCCGCGCCAATGATCACGCCAACGATCGTGCCTTCGCCACCCCGCAACGAGCAACCGCCCAGCACCGCCGCCGCGATGGCGTAAAGCTCGTAGAAATTACCGAAATCGACCGGTTGCGCGGAATTCACGTCGAGCACGAAAAGCATGCCGCCCAGGCCGGCCAGGCCGGCGCAAATCACGTAGGCGAGGATAATCATGCGGTCGGTGTTGATGCCGGAGTAACGTGCGGCCTGCTCGTTGCGACCGAGAGCCAGCAGGTAACGGCCGTAGATCGTGCGGTTGAGAAAGATCGCCGCCACCACCGCCACGACGAGCAGGATCACGCACGGCACCGGAATGCCGAATCCGTCCGTGATCGGAATCTTGTAAGTGGCGAGGGTGCGGAGTCCCTTGAACTCACCGCCGAAACCGACGGTTTGATCACCGGTCAGACCACGGGCCAATCCGCGATAGAGCAACAGCGCGCACAGCGTCACGACGAAGGGTTGGAGCTTGAGCTTGGTAATCAACAGGCCGTGCGCGAATCCAAGTGCGATCACCAGGAAGGCGGTGACGAACAGCGCGGTCGGCAAGGACCAGCCCTGCACCGCCAGCATCCAAGGGAGTCCACAGCCGACAAGGCAGACGACCGAGCCGATGGAGAGGTCGATGCCGCCCGTGATGATCACAAACGCGACGCCGATGCTGAGGATGCCGAACAGCGCCGTGCGACGAAGGAGGTTCTCGAGATTGTAGGAGCTGAGGAAAATGTTGTCGCCGCCGTCGGGTTGCTGGCCTTGCCAGATGGAAAACAACACGACCACCAACAGCAGGCCGCTAATGCCGAGGATTTTCTTAATCGGGTTCATGAAATGCAAATCAGAGAGGAGCGCTGGCGTTTGCGGAATCGACGGCGGACCAGCAGGTCCGCCCTACCTTAAACTGGTAGGGCGGTGCTGTAGCGCCGCCGTAACTTCTGGTTTCGCCCGGCACCAGCCATGACGCCCGTTTCTGCCGAGCGATGCTCGGCGCTCCGCTCAAGGTGTTCATGCCGCCAAGGCCTCCCGCCCGGTGGCCAGTTGCATGATCGCCTCTTCGCTAAGCTGGCTGCGCGTAAGTTCGCCGGTGATCCGGCCTTCATGCATCACCAAGGCGCGGTCGGACATGCCGAGCACTTCTTCCATGTCACTCGACACAAAGAGAATCGCCACGCCGTCGCGGGCCAGTTGCTCCATCAGCCCGTAAATCTCGCTCTTCGCGCCGACGTCGATCCCACGGGTCGGCTCGTCGAGCAGCAGCACCTTCGGTCGCATGGCCAGCCATTTGCCAAGCACGACTTTCTGTTGGTTGCCGCCTGACAAGAACTGAGCCAACTGCCGATCGTTCGGCGTCTTCACGCGCATCTTGCCGATCATCTCGCGGCTGATGCGACCTTCCGCCGCGAAGTTGAGGAAACCCTTTCGTTGATCACGCGCAAGGCTCGGCAAGCTCAGGTTGAAGCGCACGGCCATCTCCAAAATGAGACCTTGCTGCTTGCGATCCTCGGGCACCAACGCCAGCCCGGCGGCGATCGCCTCGCGCGGCGACTTCGGCGCACAGCTCTTGCCACCAACCCGGATCGTGCCGCCTTTGGCCGGAGTCACGCCGAACAACGTCTGCAACAACTCCGTTCGCCCTGCGCCCACGAGGCCCGCCATGCCGACGATCTCGCCCGCGCGCAGTTGGAAGCTGAGCGCCTTCGTTGGATGAGCCGGCGTTCGCAGACGATCCAACTGGAGCGCCACCTCGCCGGGTGCGTGGGGTTGATGCTGATAAAACTGCGACAGCTCGCGGCCCACCATCAGGCGGACCATCCGGTCGTGGGAGATTTCCTCGCGCGCCAGTTCCCCGGCATTCTCGCCGTCGCGCAAGACGGTGACGCGGTCGGCGAGCGCCTTCACTTCGCCCAGCCGGTGCGAGATATACACCACGCTGACGCCGCGTTGCTTGAGATCACGGATGACTTTGAAGAGATTCTCGGTCTCGCGCGCGGACAGACTGGAAGTCGGCTCGTCCATGATGAGCACGCGGGCATTCACAGAAAGTGCCTTGGCGATCTCGACCAACTGCTGCCGGCCGATCGGCAACGCTCTGACCAGCGTGCCGGGATCAATGTCCAAGCCGACGGCGGCCAGGAACTTCCGCGCTGCCTCGTGCTGCCGTGCCCGTTGAAGCAACGGGCCGTTGCGGAACTCGCGGCCGAGAAAAATGTTCGCCGCCGCGTCCAAGTTATCCGCGAGGTTGAGTTCCTGATGAATCAGCGCGATGCCAAGCTCCAGCGCATCGCTGACGTTCTTCATCGTCACCGGATGCCCATCCACCAGCACTTCACCGGAGTCCGGGCGCTGCACGCCGGCCAGGATCTTCATCAGCGTGCTCTTGCCGGCACCGTTCTCGCCGATGACCGCCAGCACCTCGCCCACTCCAACTTGAAGACTGACGCCGCGCAACGCGCGCACGCCGGGAAATTCCTTCGTGACAGCGCGGACTTCCAGCAAGCGAGGCGGAACGTCGGCAGCCATGACTTACTTGCCGAGGCGTTTTTTCAGCTCCTCGGAGAACGCCGCCACGTTGTCCTTGCGAATCTTCTGCGCCGGCACCTCGATGTATTTGCTCGCGGGAATCACCGAGTTGTTGCCGGCGATGACTTCCTTCAAAACCTTCACGGACTGATAGCCGTATTCGTAAGGGTTCTGCACCACCGTGCCGTGGACCGTGCCCTTGGCGATGCCCTTGAGCGTGGCGTCATTTTCGTCGAAGCCAACAACCTGAATCTTGCCCGCCTTGCCTGCCTGTTCGAGCGCTTCAAGAATCGCGGGCGGATTGTAGGCGAACAAGCCCACCGCACCCGCGAGGTCGGGATACTTCGACAACGAATCTTCGACGTTCGCCTTGGCCTTCGCGCGATCGAACTGATCGGTCAACGTGCCGAGCACGGTGAATCCATTGCCGGTCGGCTTCGCGGTCGGGGGATCGAAACGCTTTTCGTCGGGCGTGCGGCCGAGGAGTTCGTCGATGAACCCCTGACGCCGGAGCCGGGCGTTGTCCTGTTCCAGCCGGCCGACGAACACCATCACCTTGCCGCCCTTGGGCAACGCTTCCTTCATTAACTGCGCCGCCATTCGACCCGCCTCGTAATTGCTAAGACCGATGTAAACTAGGCGCTTCGACGCGGGCGCATCGGAATCGGCGGTGACGAGCTTGCTGCGCTCGGCGACCTTGTCGAGCACGTCGGTCTGGTTTGCGGGATCGATCGGGCTGACGGCGATGCCGTCGGTGCCCTTGGTGATCAAGTCCTCGAGAATGCGCTTCTGGTCGGTGAGCCCTTCGGATGGCATCAGCATCGAGACCTGGACGTCGAAATCCTTGCCGGCCTGTTCGACGCCGGCCTTGCAGATCACCCAGAACGGGTCCACGCCATTGCTGACGAAGGCGATCTTCGGTTTTTTGGCGGGGGCGGCGGCGGACGAGGTTTGAAGGCCGCCGACCAGGAGAGCCGCGGCGGCGAGGGCCAGAGTCAGATTCCGTTTCATAGGGGTGCGGATTAATTCGCAGAAACGCCGGGGAGCGTCAACGACAAGGAACGCCCTTTCACAACGTCGGCCCCGTCCTTGCCCTCGCAATCGGCCAAACTTTTTCTTCCAAACCCGCACGCCTCCGTGTTCCATCCGGGCCGGTTTCATCATGCCAAAACGCACCGACA
>JANLTG010000086.1:0-52164 GCA_031362805.1 bacterium | reverse complement strand
GAGAGGAATCGCTCGTCAACGCCGTCAACGCCGTCAACCCAGCGGAATTTGCGATGGGTCCAGGAAGCCAAATAAGGCATGACCTGCCCCGGTGACTCACTTAAGGTCCGGCCATTCCAACTATGAAGACGAAGCACGGATTGAAGCTGAGCATCGCCCTGGCCGGGCTGGTCGTGGCGGGCTGCCAGAGTTATTCGCCCACGGCAACGTCGTGGGAAGTCTTGTTCGACGGGAAGTCGGTTGACCAGGCGAAGGAACATTTTCGCGGCTACCACAACCCAAGCTTCCCCGCCGGTTGGGCATTGGATGGCGAAGCGCTCAAGACTCAGCCGGGCGCGGGCGGCGCGGACATCATGACCCGCCAGATGTATTCGAACTTCGAGCTGGAGTTCGAATGGGCAGTGTCCGCAGGCGGTAACGGCGGCGTGATGTACAACGTCACCGAAGGGGGCGAAGAAGCGTGGAACACCGGCCCCGAATACCAGGTGCTCGACGACGCCAAAAATGCGGACGGCAAGAATCCCCTGACCTCGGCCGGCGCGCTTTACGCGTTGATCGCGCCGAACAGCGAGAAGATGACGCTGCCCGTAGGGAAATTTAACCAGGGGCGCATCATCGTGGATCGCGGGCACGTCGAGCACTGGCTGAACGGCCACAAGGTCGTCGAATACAAGTGGGACTCCGCGCCGGTCCACGAGCTGATCGCGAAGAGCAAGTTCGCCCCGCTGCCGCGCTTCATGAAGGTGAACAACGGCTACCTCGTCTTCCAGCATCACGGCGAGGAAGTGTGGTACCGCAAGATCCGCGTGCGCCGACTTTAGAACTGCCGATCGACTCCCATGAAAACATCGTTTCATAACTTGTTACTCGCGTTGGTCACCGCCGGTGCGGTCACCTCCGCTGTCGCAACTGACAACACCCTTACCGCCGCCGAAAAAGCCGCCGGTTGGAAACTGCTCTTTGACGGCCAATCGCTCACCGGCTGGCGGGTTTACGGAAGCCAGGCGAAACCCGGCGACGGCTGGAAGGCTGAAGACGGCGTCCTCAAGAAGCTCAAAGACGTGCGCGGCGGCGACCTCATCACGGAGCAGAAGTTCGGCGACTGCGAGTTGAGCTGGGAATGGCGCATCGCGGCCGCTGGCAACAACGGCATCAAGTATCTCGTCACCGAGGAACGCAAAGGCGCGCCCGGCCACGAGTATCAGATGATCGACGACGACGGCCATCCCGATGGCAAGCTGGGACCGAAACGGCAGACCGCGTCGTTCTATGACGTCCTGCCGCCGGCCGCGGACAAGCCGATGAAGAAACCCGGCGAATGGAATCAGTCGCGCATTGTGATCAAGGGCCAACTCGTCGAGCACTGGTTAAATGGGGCGAAGGTGCTGGAGTACACCCTCGGTTCGGCCGAGGTGAAGGCAGGGATTGCGGCCAGCAAGTTCAAGAACGCGGCCGGCTTCGGCGAAAAGATCGAGGGTCACATCATGCTCACCGATCACCAGGACGAGTGCTGGTTCCGGAATATGAAGGTCCGGGTGCCGTAGCGGTGAACAGCCCCTTTGCCCACGATGCACCCACAACTGGCCTTCCGAATCTCAGCGGCACTCGGCTTCCTGGCCGTGGCGCTCGGCGCGTTTGGCGCGCACGGATTGAAAGCGCTCCTTACGGAAAATGGGACCGCGGCGATTTGGGAGAAGGCGGTGCTCTACCACTTCATTCACGCGGTCATGTTGTGTTTCCTCGCCGCCCGCGCTGCCTTGCCGCGCGTGGCGTGGTTCGCTTTCTTGACCGGCATCATCATCTTTTCCGGCTCACTCTATCTGATGGCGGTCACGAACCTGCGGTGGCTGGGCGCAATCACGCCGTTCGGCGGTGTGGCGTTTCTCGTGGGCTGGGGTTGTCTGGTGCTGAAGCCGCTGGCCTCAAGTCCGGCGAATGAAGCCTGACCCGTGAGGCGGTCACAACCCGACCCGATCTTCTACTCGATTCGCTGAACGGGTAGCGGCACGCCAGCCTCGCGCAAAGCCTTCTTCACACGGGCCAAAAGTTCCACTGGGCTGAAGGGCTTCACGACGTAATCGGCGGCGCCGTGATCCAGTCCGGCTGAGATGTCGGCATCGGTGCGGCGGGCGGTGAGCATGATCACCGGAATGCGCTGGAGGTCGGGCGTGGATTTCAAATGGCGGAGCACCTCGAAGCCATCGAACACGGGCATCATGCAGTCGAGGATGATTAGATCGGGCCGTTCCTTCCAGGTCAGATCGAGCGCGACCTCACCATCCGGAGCCGAGACCGTCTCAAAGCCCGCCTGCTGGAGTTGGAACTCCAGCAGTTCGACGAGCAGCTCCTCGTCGTCGGCGATAAGAATCTTGGCCATCAGCGGGGCGGACCATAGGGACGATCAGCCTCAGGGTCAACGCAGCGGCCAATAACGCCGCCGTTCATGCGGTCAAAGGCACGGCGGGAGGTTCACCCACACCCACCAGCCATTTGATGCAACGCCAGATGGACATGAGGGCCTTGAGCAGGCCGATCTCGCGTTCCGGGCCGAGGCCATAGATCTGCGTGACCGCAGTTTCGTGTCCGCTAAAGCGCGGGGGCAACGTGAACACTTCCACATGTGCGTCGTTGTCAGCGGTCCGCAGCACGCGCCGTAGAAAAAGCCCGCGACCCAGGGCGTAGTTGCCCGGCGCCAGCTTCACCCGGCGTTCGGGCATCACCAGCCACGGCTTGTAGGTGAACACCAGCGAACCATCTGCCTCGCGGGCGAGCTGGCCGTAGGTGCGGATGGGGGCCTTGTCGAAGGCTTGCGCGGCAAACATCCAGTTGCTCGTGGGATCGGGCGTGAAGCGCTTGCGGCGGCGCGTGAAGAAGTCCCAGCAGAAGATCACGCCGAACACCCCGGCGCGGAACGACCAGCCCGCGATCAACGTGGCGAACAGCAAAATGCCCAGCGCGAAGATCACGCCCACGGTCGGGTTCACAAAGTTCGTCCCGACGACCAGCGAAAGCAGGAACATGCGAAACGCTTTCAACGCGAGGTCTACGACCGAGAAGGGGCTGATGAGGATCAGGATGTTGATCGCGTGCGCCGCGAGCCAGATGATGACAAAGGCGATCACCGCGAAAGGTTTTAGCAGCACATTCAGGATCGCGTTCACGTCGATGGCGGCGAACATCAACCCCGGCGCCACGAGCTGATGGGCTTCGGAACCGCCAAGTGACGGAAGAAAGTTCGCCGCAATGGGAATGAACGCGCCGGCGGCCACGAGGCCGCTGACCTTGCTCTCGACCGCTTCGAGCACATCAAAAGGCTGCTTCAGCGAATCGGGAATCGCCGTGCCACCGATGTCCTTGATGAAGACCAGAGCCACCACCAGCAGCGCGGGGATCCAGAACATCGGCTTCGCGTACCACGACAGGTTGGCCTTCTGCTCGGACGGCGTATCGAAGTAGGTCCACGCGCCATAGGCACCGACGCCGAGCAAGGGCGAGATCGCCACGCCGGTGATCATCGTGATCGTCTTGGCGACTTCGAGGCCGATCGAAGGCTCGGTGGACTTTACAGGCTTGCTCGCCGCGCGGGACTCCGGCGCGCAGGCAAGCAACAGTCCAGTGATCAACAGGAACAAGAAGATGCGACGCATATGGCCATGAGGTTGCCGCGCCCGGCTGGCTTGGAAAGGAAAAATCGCGGGCCTCAACGCCGCTCGGCGAAGATGCGCGCCTCGGTCTCCGAGATCTTGCCATCCTGATTCGTGTCACAATCCTTCACGGCTTCGTTGAAGGCGACGTTCTCGCCCGTGACCGTTTCGGTGGAGTGACTGAAGACGATCGGGATGTTGATGTCGGTCTTGCTCTCGCGCTCGCCGCGATGTTTGGGCGCCTTTGAGAGCGCCTCGTAAAACATCCGGCCGGCCGCGTCGTTCTCGAACTCGACCTTTGCGCGCTCGACGTCGCGATAGACGGTTTCCTTGTGGTGGATGCAGCCAGCGGCCAAGACGGCGGTGGCCCCGAATATCAGGATAATGGGTTTCATGTCGGACTTCCTCGAATACCCGTCACTCCAGCAAAAGGTTTCAAAAACTTAATGCCTGTATTGAAATCGAACTCAGGTGCCGCGGTTGACGAACCGGCGGTGGCTGGCGAACACCCCGCGAAGTGCCAGCGACGTTTCGTCCTGCAAGGCCTGTAACTGTTCGTAGACCTCCACGTTGGAGCGAACGGGCTCGACTGTTTCCGCCTCGTTCACGGTCACGAACTGGTCGGTAATATCTTCGATGGAGATCTTCTCACCCTTCTGGAGCCGCCAGCACCAGAGCGCCTGCAAGGCCGCCCCGTAAGCCGCGCCTTCACCCACCGTCAATGTCACGACTTGTGCGTTGAAGATGTCCGCCATGATCTGGCGCCAGACCTTGGAGCGGGCGCCGCCGCCGGTGGCCCGGATTTGTTCCGGTCGCACGCCAAGGTCGCCGAGCCGGCGCAAGCCGTAGTTCATGCCCAGCGTGACGCCCTCCATCGCGGCGCGCGCGAAGTGTTGCGCGGTAAAGGTGCGCTGATTCGCGCCGAGCCAGACGCCCGTGCCGTCCGGGACATTCGGCGTGCGTTCGCCTTCGAGATACGGCAACAGCAGCAAGCCATCACTGCCGGCCGGTGCTTTCTCGGCTTCGGCGGCGAAGCGCTCGTGCGTCCACTTGAAATCATTGCGGATCAGCTCCGTCGCCACGGTGACGTTCATCGTGCAGAGGAGCGGCAGCCAGCGGTTAGTCGAATCACAGAACGCCGCGATCTCGCCAATGGGATCGATGACCGGCTGGTCGGCGCAGGCGTAGATGGTGCCGCTCGTGCCGAAGCTCGCGGTGATGACGCCCGGCCGCGTGTTGCCCGTGCCGATCGCGCCCATCATGTTGTCGCCGCCGCCCGCACTCACGACGACGTCGCTGTTCAAGCCGAGGTACCGCGCCGTATCGCCGTGGAGGTTCCCCGCCGGTTGATCGCTCTTGATCAACTTGGGCAGCTTGTCCTTGAGGTCGGGATCGATCGCCTTGATCACGGCGTCGCTCCAGCGCCGGGATTTGACGTTCAACAGCGCCGTGCCCGAGGCGTCGCCGTATTCCATGACGCGCTCGCCAGTGAGCCAGAAATTCAGGTAATCGTGCGGCAACAACACCGTGGCGAGCCGCTCGTAGTTTCGCGGCTCATGTTTCTTGAGCCAGAGAATCTTCGAGGCGGTGAAGCCGGCGAGCACGAGGTTGCCGATTGATTTGATCGTCGCCTTGGTGCCCCCGACCTTCTTCATGATCTCGTCGCACTCGGCGGCGGTCGAGGTGTCGCACCACAGTTTGGCCGGTCGAATAACCTGGCCGTCGCGATCGATCGGCACGAAGCCGTGCTGCTGGCCGCTGACCCCGATGGCCACCACTTCGGACGACTTCGCCTTGGCCTGCCGGAGGGCCTGGCGGATCGCGGCGGCGGCGGCATCAATCCATGTCTGCGGGCGCTGTTCCTTGGCCCCCGGCGGCAGATCGGGAATCAGTTCATAGGCCTGCGAGCCGGAGCCGGCGACCTTGCCGGTGTTCGCGTCCACGACGAGGGCCTTGGTGGATTGCGTGCCGCTGTCGATGCCGATCAGAAGTGTTCTCATAACGAATTGGAGCCGACTGGAACGCGGCGGAGCATGGCGCAAGCCCCCGCAAAGTGTCCAACTTTTCCTGCCCGGGGCGAACGGCGTTGCCTCATTTCGCAGCGACCGCGCCGCGGGTCTTGGTCAACCGGCGAAAGATTTTGTCCGAGCTGCACACGTAGAGGTACCGCTGGCCGTCGCCGGCGAACGTCGCGCTGACCGTCCCTTTCTCCTGCGGCCGCGCCAGAACGCCGCTGATCCGGCCGGTCGCATCGAACATCTGGATGCCCGCATGCGACGTCACGTAGTAACGCCCTTCCTCGTCGACGGTCGAGCCATCACCCCCGGCATCCGCCCGACCTGCCACGCCCTGCAAAGTCATGAAGCGATCCCCGGCGTCGAGCGTGCCGTCGGCTTTCACGCGGAAAGCCCAAACGTTCGTGCCCTGATATTCGGAGACGATGAGCGTGCCTTCATCCGGCGAGAGCGCGATGCCGTTGGGCCCCTTGATTCCCTTGGCGACCGTCTGGGTTTTGCCCGACCCGGTGATCAAGAGCACTTCGCCGGGGCCGGTGATCGTGACATAGACATGCCCCTTGCGACTTACCGCCAGGTCATTGGGTTGAACGTTCTCCGCCAGCACTTCCACCGCTTCGGTTTTGGGATCGATGGCCACCACGCGCTTCGGCTCGCCTTGGTCAGCCGCGATGAACCGGCCATCCGGCGTCAACTTCATGCCGCTGATCTTGGGGACGATCTTTGTCACCGGGGACAGCTTGCCGTCCGGCGCGATTCTCATGATGCCCGAGCCCGCGCCGAGATCGCAAAAGTAGAAATTGCCGGCGGCATCCGCGCAGGCGGCGTCGGTGAAGCGCAGCCCGCTGGCGACCAGCTCCCAACCGGGATCGGGATCGGGAAGAATTTTCGAGAGCGCCATGTCGCCTGCGAAGTTCTGGCCGGGCAGGGGGGCGGCGAACAGGCTGGTGAACACCACCAGTCCGGCGGGGATGAAGCGGAGTTGCATCGCCGAGGATTACTGGCAAAAGGCGAATACATCAATCGCGCGTTTTGCGGGGAGCACGTCCGACCGCCGGCGCGTGGCATTGCCGTCAGGGCTTGGCGGAAGGCTGGCGGCTGATGAGCTTGTGAATGATGGCGCCCAATTGATCGACGGTGTTTGGTTTGAGCACCACTTCGCGGATGCCTGAATCCAGCGCCACTTTTACTTCCTCGTCCCGGAGATAGCCCGAGGCCAAAATAATGGTCGCATCCGCCCGGATCTTGAGCATTTCACGCGCAAGCTCGAGGCCTGAAGCTCCGGGCATGCTGAAGTCCGTGACCACCAGGTCGAAGCTCCGTGGATCGGCGCGAAACGCGGCGAGCGCCTCCGCCGGGTCGGTGAAGCCGGTCACGCGGTATCCCAGCCGTTCCAACATGCGGGTCGCCAGGTAAACGAGCGGCTCTTCATCGTCGACGAAGAGGATGTGCTGGCCGCCCCCCGCCACGTCGGCGTTCGCGGTAACAGTGTCGACCACCACTTCAGCAGCCTCCACAGCCGGGAAGTAGAGGTGGAAACAAGCGCCCTTTCCGGTCTGGCTCTCCACGGTGATGGCGCCCGCGTGCGATTTCATGATGCCATGAACCATCGAGAGCCCGAGCCCGGTCCCCTTGCCCTGCGGCTTGGTGGTGAAGAAGGGTTCAAAAATGCGCTCCAGCGTGGCGGCGTTCATGCCCTTGCCGGTATCAGTCACAGCAAGGCGCAGGTATGGTCCCGGATGCAGGTCAGGGTTCGATTTGCTCAGGCGCGAATCAACCTGCACGGGCACAAGATCAAACGTGATGTTTCCGGGGCGCTCATCCAAGGCATGCCAGGCATTGGTGGCCAGATTCATGATGACCTGATGCACCTGGGACGGATCGCCCATCACCGGCGGCAGATTCGAGTCGGCTCGGAAACGCAGATCAACCTTCGCGGGCAGGGTCGAACGCAGGAGCTGCAACGCTTCTTCAATCACCGGCTGAAGCGCGATCCGCCTCAAGGACTGTTCCTGGCGCCGGCTGAAAGCGAGGATGCGCTGCACCAGATCCTTGGCGCGACGCCCGGCCTTGTTGATCTCGTCAAGACACTCGCGCACCGATTCGCGATCACCCAGATCCGCGCGGCCGAGCTCCACATTGCCCAGAATCGCGCTCAGGACGTTGTTGAAATCATGGGCGATGCCGCCAGCGAGCGTGCCCAACGCATCCAGCTTTTGCGCCTGCCGCAATTGACCTTCCAAATTGCGCCGCTCCAACTCGAGCCGGCGTTGCTCCGTCACATCCATGGTCGTGCCCGCGAGGCGGATCACTTTGCCTTCGGCGTTGCGCACTACCGCGGCCTTGACGCTCAGGATGCGGGCGGCGGCCTTGCCCCGATGGCCGTGGAACTCCACCGTGCCGGAAGCATCGCCCGCCAGCAGGCGCTCACCATATTGCGCCACTTGGGGACGGTCATTTTCGTGAACCAGCTGGACGTATTGATCCCAGCGAGGGGCGGGCTGATCCGCCGGCCAGCCCATCAGCCGGCATTGTTCGCGGGACCACTCGGCAACCCCGGTGGTCAAATCGATCTCCCAGTTGCCGAGGTGGGCCATCGCTTGTGCTTCTTCCAGGCCGGTCTGGCTGCGCAGCAGCACTTCCTCCGCGCGCTTGCGTTCCGTCATGTCCACGATCGTGCCGCAGAGGAGCCGGCGCTGGGCGGTGGGCAACCGGACCAGAAAAACCTCGCAGGGGATTTCCCGCCCGTCGGCACTGAGATGGATCCAGTCGAAGCGAGCCGGTTGGCCGGCGGCGGCCTGCTCAATCAGCTCCGCGCCGTAGCGGGTGGCATCGCGCCCATTCGTCTGTAGCGGGCGGCTGAGCTCGATGGGGCCGCGCTGGAGCAACTCCGCGCGGCTGAGCCCAAAGAGCTGGCAGGCGTTCTCATTTACCTCGGTGAACTTCCGCGTTTCCGCGTCGAGCACGACAATCGCAGCGGGGGCGGCGGCGAGCAGCGTGCGGCTGCGCTCTTCACTTTCGCGCAGCGCCGCCGAGCGTTCCTCGATGGCATCAATCATGTGGTTGATGCCTTCAGCGAGCTGCCCGATTTCATCGCCGGTCAGCTTGGGCGCCCGGATGGTATGGTCACCACTCTCCTCGATTTTACGAACGGCTCCGGCCAGGGCGAGGATGGGCGCCGTCAGATTGCGATTCAACTGCATGGCCGCCCAGAAAGCCACGGCCAGCATCACCAAGGTTACGCCCCCCAGCAACATCACGGAGCGTCGCTCATCGGCGCGCAACGATTTAAAGGTCGAATGCAACGCCACCAAGGCGAAGGGCGTGCCCCGTTCATCAACCAGTTCCCGGATCAGCCATAAACCAGTCGGGGACGATCGATATTCGCGCAGCACCTCCGGCACTGCCTCGCCCGATTCGTTCACGGCTGTCCGCTTCCTGGCAAAAGCTTCCAACTGTCCAAGCAGCTCCGCCGACGGAACCGCGTTTGTCGGGGTACTTGCGAACAAATCGACCGAGTCGAATTGGAAGACATGCGCCTGGTCGATCTCTGAATTGTTCCGCAAGCGCTCCAGCGTGCGTTCCGCGTCCGCGGGCGAATTCGGGGTGACGAGGAAAGCCGCGTTCAAACTGCCTCCGACGACGTCGGCAATCGTGTTCAACTCCGACTCCGCAACCTTCGTGAAAGTGGACCGCTGCAAGACGAAGACGCCGACCGAGGACAGGAGGATGGCCAGGGCGGTGACGAGCACCACCACGGACGCCACTTTGCGGCGAATGGTCAGCTTGCTCAGTTTCACCGCCCACCTCCGGCTGGTTTTGGTTTCTCCAGTTTGTTGGTGTGCGACTGCTGCCGGCCATCCAGGACGATGCCGGTGGCGTTGGCCCTAAATTGCGCGGTCAGTTCCACCCCGGCGGCTTTGAGGGCGTCGAGGTTTAGGTCGAACTGGATCTTCTCGTCGAGGATCCGGACTTCAACCGCGCCTCCCTCCAGGGTAAACTTCCGGCTTTGACCAATGAGCACGACCGGCTTCCCTTTAAAAAAAGTGACCGCGCGAGCCCGCGCCTCATCCGATAAGTCTCCAACAAAGATGATCTGACAGGTGGCGAGCTCTTCCGGTTTGTTGCTTTCGAGGTAGTCGATCGTCCCCCCCTTGAACCAGCCGCTCTGTGCCTTTTTGCCGTAACTCTTCAGCGCCGGGACAAGCTCCGGACTGCGGCCCAGCACCCCGATCGTCAGCCGCTTGGTCGTCACCGGATCGAGCGCTGCCGGCCAGATGCCCGAGCGGGCGCACGAGAGGGAGAAAATAGAAAACGCCTCCTCGCGGGTATACGACTGCGACCGGGGCACCTGCGCCGACACGGCCCCCAACAGGGCCGCCAACAGCACCACCCGAGCGGCGCGGAACAACCTGGTTGGCAGCGGGCGGTGCATTAAAAATTCCAGGAAACCTTCCCGTAAACACCCCGCGGGCGGGCCCATCTTTGCGAAGCCAGAAAGCGGAACTCGTAGTCCGAATCATCCAGCAGATTCTGGCCGACCACCGACAACTCCCAGTGTGGGCGGGGGCGCCAGGCCACGCGCAGATCCAGATTCAAGTGCTCCGCGATGCCGGGAGCCGGCAGCTCATCCACAAACCGCAACCAGCCATCAAATTGAACTTGGTTGCCGAGATTCCAGGATGACAGCAGCGACGCCTGGTGCGCCGGGCTCTGGCCTTCAACGGCCTCGGCCGGCCGATCGTTCGGCGCATGAACCTGCAGATCGAGGTAGCTGTAGGCGAGTTGCAACTGCCACCAGGCAAAGGGACGCCACCGCGCGGCCAACTCCGCGCCATAGGACTCGGCCGTGCCTTCGTTCACGCGCACGCTCAGAAGAGTGGGCGGTGCCGGAATGAAGGAGCTCGAACTCGTAAAGAGCTGATCGTAGTCGTTATAGAAAACGGTGGCGTCGAAGGACAGGGACTCAATCGGGTGGATCCGGTAGCCAAGCTCATAGGCCCACAATATCTCCGGGCTCAGTTCATCACTCGGTTCGCTACGAATCGTCAGGCCCGGCGTCGGGATGGTGGTGGTCAGGTCGTTATCCGCCCGGGAAGGAATGCGGACCGCACGCGAGGCCGCGGCCCAAACCGTCTGGCGTTCGGTCGGTGTCCAGGCCGCACGCAAACTGGGCAACGGCTCCCACCCGGTGAAGTCGTTGTATTCGGCTTTGATTCCACCGGTCACCGTCAGCCGGTCGGGAACGGCCGCCCACTCGTCCTGCAAGAAAGCCCCGAACTGGTTCAACCAGCGTTCCGGCGGATCGTAGGTCGAGACGATGGTTGAAGGCAGCGATTCATCAAACAGCCGGTTCAATCGGTAGTTGGCGCCGATGGTAAACAAGTGAGAAACCCCCAAGCCGCGATCATACTGGGCTTCCCAATCCAGGACGTCCGACTCGTTGTAGGATCCGCCCGAGTCGCGTTGCAGCCCATCATAGTAAATTTGGGTGCTGAATTTTGAGGCCTCGTCCAGCTCCACATCATAGCGAGCCTGAAGAAAGCCGCCGATGGATCGCGCCCGGTCCGGCAACCCGCTCACATACTGATCGCCTTCGCTGTAAAAGAACTTGCTGGCCACGGTCAACCGGCGTTGATCGTCCATTTCGGAATCCAACCGCAGCCCGACATTCGATTGCCACCAGGCGTCGTTGGCGTCCGCTGGGGTAATCGGTTCCGAGTCCCCCCGTTGAAAGGAATCCACGTAGATCCGCATCCAGGTGCTTGCACCAACCTTGAAGCCTTCCCGCGCGGCCACAAAGGCCTGCTCGAACGTGCCGCCACCCGCCGAGATCAGCGTCCCCTGAGTGTCCTTTGCGTTCTTGGTGATGACATTGATGACGCCATTCACCGCGTTGGCACCCCAAGCCGTACCGCCCGGCCCACGGATGACTTCGATGCGTTCAACATCCTCCAGCATCACTTCGCGCGTGTCCCAGATCGTGCCCGAGAAGCGCATGTTGTAAATCGACCGGCCGTCGACCATCGGCAGCAGCTTGTTGGCGGACGTGCCGTTGAAACCCCGGATCGTGACGGCCCAGGAGCGGCTGTTGATGAAGGCGGATTCCACGCCCGGCGCCAGCCGGAGCGCATCCGGAAGATTCATCGCCCCGGAGCGGCGGATATCCTCGTTGGTGATCACGTACACTGCCGCGGCCGTCCGAAACGCCTTCTGCTCGGTGCGGGAGACGGAAATGATCGGCGTGTTGAGCAGTTCATCCAATTCGACCCAACTTCCGTCGGGCGGCGGGACAGCCTCCGCCGCTTGGGCGTGAGCCGGCGTTGCCGCCAAAGGAAGCAACAGCATCCCGGCGAGAGAAGCCGGCAGATTTGGGACAGGTTTGCGCATGCGGGTTGGTATTATTGAGGGCCGCGCCGAGCTGTTATCGGTAAAGAACACTAAACCTTGAGCGGACCTTAGCCCGCCACCGCCGAGGCTAACGCCAGTCCGGTTTCCAACACAAGTCCTCGAACCATGGCTCGCAGCGAAACCTCACGGCTGGCTGGGCGGCGGTGCGCCATCAAAACTCCCAAGCCAGTTTGGCATAGACGCCGCGCTGGATCTCACTCGAGATTGGCAGGAAGGGGGAACTGCGAAACTCGGGATGCTGCTCGGCCAGTAAGTTCTGGCCAACCACCGACAACCAGAGGCCTGCCGTCGGCTCCCAGGCCAATCGCACGTCGAGGCTGTTGTACGCCGGCACATTGAGGGATGGCAGGTCGTCGACCCACCGCCAGGCGGCGTCCAAACGGAGATGCGCGGAGAAATCAAGCCAGGATCGAATCATCACCTGCTGCTGCGGACTGTTACCGCTTTGCCGCGTTGACGTGGTGTCGGTGCTGCCGTTTGCGGTTGCCAGGTCCAATTCCAGATAGCTGTAGGCGCCCTGCCATCGCCACCACTTCGTAGCCTGCCAAAGCAATGCAAGTTCGCCCCCGTATCCTTGCCCAGTCATCTTGGAATCACGCAGAGTAACGAAGGTCGGCGGCGCCGCGATGAACGAAGATTCGATCGTTCGCAGATTGTCGTATTGATTCAAGAATACAGCGGCATCGAGCGTAACGTCTTCGCCGAACCGCGCGCGGTACCCGGCCTCGTACGCCCACAACTGCTCGGTGGGCAATTCCGTATTCGGCCGCGCTTCGAAGCCAGGCAGGAACACGGTTTGATTATCGTCAGTTCGCGAGGGGATTCGCGCTGCGCGGGAAACGCCGGTCCACACAGTCTGGCGTTCCGTGGGGGTCCAGGCAAAACGTAAGTTGGGCAACGGCTCCCAACCGGTAAAATCATTGTGCTCCGCCTTCACGCCCATCGTCAATTTCAGTTCGTCGATCAAGGCCCACTCGTCTTGGGCAAAGATGCTCAGAAACTGAAGCGTTCGTTCCGTGGGCGCGTAAACCAACTGCGGGGGTGTCACGAGGGAATCGGCGTGAGCCCGGTAGTCAACGCCCCAGTTTAACCGGTGCTGTTCGCCCAAGAGAAAGGAGTGGTCCAGCGCCAAACTGAACTGATCGGCGTCGCTGATTCCCTGCCCCGAACTCCGCCGGTAGCCGTCATAGTACGCCTGCACGTCGAGCAGTGAGTCGGGTGAGAAGTCGTGTTGCCAGCCGCCAATCACGTGGCCGCCACTGACCTCGATCATATCCGGGCCGGAGAAAATGAGCTGATCCTCCTCACCGGCATAGTACTCGCCAAGCATGCGAAAACGATTGGCGTCGCCCTGCGCGCTATCGACCCGGAAGCCGCCCCGTGCCTGATACCATTCATCGTGCGCGCTTTCGCCATTCGCCAGTTTGGTGTCGCCCCGCTGGAAGGCCTGGCCAAACACCCGGTAGTAGGTGTGTTCACCCGCCCGCCCGCCATAACGCACGCCGCCCAACGCCATTTCCTCGGTGCCGCCGCCGCCAGTCACGAGCAACCCCTGCGTTTTTTCGGCCGATTTGGTGAGGACGTTGACGACGCCGTTGACCGCGTTCACACCCCAGGCTGCGCCGCCCGGCCCCCGCACCACCTCGATCTGGTCAATGTCATCGAGGAAGGTGTCCTGCACATCCCAGAAAGTTCCGGAGAAATGGGGCGTATACAATGAGCGCCCGTCCTGCATCACCAGGAGCTTGTTGGCAAACTCGTCGGCAAAACCCCGGATGCTCACGGCGTAGCGATGCGAATTCATCCGCCCCACAAACGTCCCCGGTGCCAGCCGCAAAGCCTCGGCGAAGCTGCGGGCGCCAAACCGCGCCAGGTCCTCGCCTTGAATGACATGAACCGCGGCGGGCACCTCAAAAGCCACCTGTTCACGGCGGGAGACCGAATACACTTTTGCCGCCAGCAATTGATCGAGGTCGAACCAGCCCGCATCCGTTGCCGCCGCGCCTTCGTCCGGGGACTGGCCCGCCAGCGAAGTGGCCGAGACCGCCACCAGCAGCACCACCGGCAACCGGCCTCGCGGCCAGCGCGCACTTGGTTTGGCTTGGGCAATCATGGAAGCATCGACGTTCGGAGTTGTTATCGGAAGGTCTCCGCCGTTCGTAAATACTTTTTCAGTGGAACGGCCGGTTCCTACCAAACCAATTGCGTCCGGGCAACACAGCAGTGGCGGATGATTCATGCCGCCCTTGTCCTCGCTCTTTCAACCTGCCTCTGCATCCCAATCAGCGACTCGGTCCAGCGATGGACTTGATCAGTTGCGGCACATACTCCGATAGCTTGGGGGACAGCCCCGGTCGCGTGGCGGGCAATGCCGCCACTGCCGCCGCGCTCGGCTTCGCGCGAGCACCCAGCGCGTCGATCGCGTTCAGCGCCATCATTGAAACGTAGATTCCATTGACATCCAGCGGCGCCAGTTGCAGCAGCCCCGACAACGCAAGCGCGGCATCCTCGTCGCGACCGTACCGACCCAACGCCTCGCCGGCCGCAATGCGCGGCGCCGGAGCGCTATCTTGCAATGTCGCAATCAGCTCCGTGCGCGCCTCAGCGACGGCGGCGGGTCCACGCATCAACAGACCCGTTGCCGCCCAGTAACGCACCGCGCTGTCCTCGTGCTTCAGCAATTGTTTCAGCCTGGGGATCGCCTCGGGTTTCAAATTGGCCGCGAGTTCCGCCGCCGCAACGACCGCCTCCAGCGGATAGAGCTGACGGTCATGTGCCATGGCGAACGGCGCGACGCCCGAGTCGCGGGTGTGAATTTCGTTCTCCGGGAGAAACCCGATGTCGCGAACTTTCCGGGCTTGGGACTGCTGGGCTTCCCGCAGCCGGCGAAGCATCTTCTGATGCCCGGCCGAGGCGGCGAGGTTGTTCACTTCATCGGGATCGCCCGCCAGGTCGTAGAGTTCCTCGGGGGGCTTGGTTTGCCAAAAGCGGCTCTGCAGCTCGTTCAACTTGCCCGCATCAAACATTTCCTTCCATACCCGCGTGGTCGGCGTCTGAAACATATAGTCGATGTGCTGCCCGTAAATTTTGTGCGGCAAATAATTGCGGACATAGACGAAACGCCCGTCCGTAACCGATCGCACCAAGTCGTAACGCTCGTCCATGCGTCCACGAAATCCAAAGTTGAATTCGCGGGGCTTGGCGCCGAAGCGACCCGCAAACGCTCCGCCCTGCATCCACGGCGGCGGCGGGATGCCAGCGAGGCTCAACACCGTCGGCGCGAGATCAACGAAGCTCACCAAGCGCTCGCTCGTGCCGTTCACTTTGTATTCCTCTGGCGCGAGATGCCACCACTTCGGCGGGAAGTGGACGATCAACGGCACGTGCAAGCCCGAATTGTACGGCCAGCGCTTGCTGCGCGGCATCCCGGAGCCGTGATCGCCGTAGTAGAAAATGATCGTGTCCTCCGCGAGCCCGGCCACCGCCAGCTCGCGCAACGCCTGCCCGACCTGTTTATCCATCATCGTGAGGCGGTCGTAGTATTGCGCCCAGTCCTTCCGCACCTCGGGCGTGTCGGGATGATACGCCGGCAGCCGCGCCTGCGCCGGATCGTGAAGGCGGTTCGTCGCGGCGATGGCGTTCCGGATCTGGCTCTCGTGCGTGATCGTGAAATTGAACACCGCGAAGAACGGCTGGTTGGGCTTCCGGTTCTTCCAGTGCGCCTTGGTTGACGATTCATCCCAGACGCCGGCGGTTTTGATCAGGTTGTAATCCTCCTTGCTGTTGTTCGCGCAGTAGTAACCGGCCTCACGAAGAAACTGCGGAAACAGCTTCATGAAATCCGGCAGCCGCACCTCGCTGCGCATATGCTCGGAACCGGTGGACGTCGGATAAACCCCCGTGATGATCGCCGTCCGCGCTGGCGCGCAAACCGGTGCGCCCGACCACGCGTGCAGATAGCGCAACCCGCGCGCCGCCAGCTGGTCGATGTTTGGTGTGGTGGCGTAGGCATCCCCGTAGCAACCGAGCTGCGGGCCGTTGTCCTCGCTCGTGAGCCAGAGAATGTTCGGGCGCTCGCCGGGCAGAGCCCCGGCAACCGAGCCGGCAAGCCACAGGATGAGAGCCAAAAGGCGACAGATTTTCATGACGATGCCGCAGAGCATGAGCCACCAAGAGTCGGGCGGCAAACAACAATCAATTGATCACTGGCAACCGCAGGATTGCTTCTCGACCGTTGCCACGCATCATCCCGCGCCAATGCTTTCGCCGCGTCACCGCCTTCATGCCTCCGTGAGTTACCACCCATGAGCACGTTTTCCATCATGCAATCCGCGCCCGGGCCGGAGACGGTGATCGATGGCGTGCGGTATCTCTACTTCGGGGGCACGAGCTATCTCGGGCTCGCGAATCATCCCGAGGTGATCGAGGCGGGTTGCGCGGCGCTCCGGCAATACGGCGTCCACTCGGCGACTACGCGGGCGCGGTTCGGCACCAATCCACCGGTGCTGGAAGTCGAGCGGCGCGCGGCAAAGTTTTTCGGCACCGAGGACGCCTTCTACTTCGGCAGCGGCTACATGGCGAACCACATCATGGCCACGGCACTCGCACCGGACGTGGACGCGGTGCTCGTGGATGAAGCCGCGCACTATTGCGTGATCGAGGCAACCCGCCTCGCCGGCAAACCCGTTCACACCTTTCGCCATCGCGATCCTGAAAGTCTGGCAAAGCTCGCCGCGCAACACGCCCGCGTGCTGGTCATGGCGGATGGCGTTGGTCCTTCGTCCGGAACGTTGGCGCCGGTGCGTGACTATCTCGCGGCGCTGCAAGGTCGCGAATACGCGGCGCTCCTGCTCGACGACGCGCACGGCTTTGGCGTGCTCGGCGAACACGGCCGTGGCTTGCTGGATCAACTCGCTCTTTGGTCCCACGTCAACGGCGGGCTCAGTGCGGCCGGCGTCAACCTTTACGCCTGCGGCACGCTGGCCAAGGCGCTCGGCGGATTTGGCGGCGTCATCCCCGGCAAGCGCGAGTTCATCGAACGCGCACGCCAGTCTTCGCATTACTTCGACGGCGCGAGCGCCCCGGCCTCCGCCGAAGCCGGCGCGACGGCGACAGCGCTGGAGATCGTGCTGCGCGAACCGGAGTTGCGCGAACGTCTCCGTGCGAATGTGCGGCAAGTGCGAGCTGAATTGCGCGAGCTGGGCATTGCCGTTCCCGAAGGCGAAGCCGCCAACTTCGGCGTGACCATCGGTGGGGCGGAAAACATGCGCCGCATCAGTGAAGCGCTCAAAGCGCGCGGCATCCTGCTGCCCTACGTCGGCACCTATTCGGGCATTCCCCTGGAAGGCGTCCTGCGCTTCGCGATTTTTGCCACGCACACGAGCGAGCAGCTTGAGCGATTGCTGGCAGATTTGCGGGAAGCGCTTTAACTCATGAAGGCACCCAGGGAATTTCAGGTATGGCAGTTGGTTGTCGAAAGGCAGCCCCTTTCCCCCTCACCCCGGCCCTCTCCGTCGGGGGGAGGGAGAGATCGACGGCGGCGCCTGCAACCGGCGGGAGAACTCGTCGGAAGGCGGACCCGGCTGTTTCCCTCTCCTTGGGGAGAGGGATCAAGGGTGAGGGAGATCGAGGCGACCAGTTATCAACTCGCGTGAGTTTTCGCGCGGCCGGTTGACATAGGTTCGCTTTGCCCGTCGAAACGCGAACATCGCTTCGCTCGTTCCCGGTGAGGTTTCGGCGGACCGGCAGGTCCGCCCTACCATTGCTCTGGTAGGGCGGTGCTGCAGCGCCGCCCCATATTCCGTCAACCGCCAGCGAGACGAACCGGAAAGGCGACATTTCTGCCGCCCAGTCGGAGCCGTTACATGGCGGCAGGAGTCCCGCCTTTCCGCCCAATGGCTACCGACGCTCGCCCCATCAAACTCTCCAGATGTCGGGCTGGAAGCACCGACACACTTTGATCCGGGGCGTTTCAGATATGCACGGAGGCTTTTCTTTTCTGTAGATTCTGTGACGGTTCGCGGCAACCGCTTGCCACGTTCGAACTCATGAAACTTCGCCTCCGCGACATTCACCTGCCGATGCGGCACCCGTTCACCATCGCGCTCGGCACCACGACCATTCAGCACAATCTGTTGGTCGAGCTCGAACAGGATGGCGTCGTCGGCTACGGCGAAGGCGCTTCAACTCACGCTTACGAGGAATTCACCGCCGCGTCCATGCGAGTCGCACTCGAAGCCGTTCGATCAACCATCGAAGACGAAACGCTGTCCGATCCAACAGGACTTTGGGATAGGCTGCTGCCCGTACTCGGCCACAATCGCTTCGCTCTCTGCGCGCTCGACGAGGCGGCGCACGATCTCTGGGGCAAGCTCCGGGGCGCGCCGGTCTGGAAACTCTGGGGACTCGAACTCAAGAATTTGCCGTTGAGCGACTACACCATCGGCATCGATCCCATCGACAAGATGGTCGCCAAGATGAAGGAGTTCGAGGGCTGGCCGATCTACAAGATTAAGCTCGGCACCGCCAACGACCTCGCCATTGTGCGCGAACTGCGCCGCCACACGAACGCGATTTTCCGCATCGACGCGAACACCGCGTGGACCGCCGACCAGACCATCGCCTTCGCGCCGGAGCTGAAGCAACTCGGCGTCGAGTTTCTCGAGCAGCCACTTAAGCGTGACGATTGGGACGGCATGAAGCGTGTCTTCCGCGAGTGCGCGCTGCCGGTGATCGCCGACGAAAGCTGCCTGATCGAAGCGGACGTTGATCGCTGTGCCGGATATTTTCACGGCATCAACATCAAGCTGACCAAGGCTGGCGGTTTGACCCCGGCGCGACGGATGATCACCCGCGCCCGGGGATTCGGTCTCGAGGTGATGGTCGGATGCATGAACGAAAGCAGCATCGGCATCAGCGCGATCGCCCAGCTGTTACCGCTGCTCGACTACGTCGATATGGATGGCGCGGTTCTGATCGCAAAAGACATCGCGAGCGGCGTGCATCTCGACAAAGGCCGGGCGGTGTTTCCAGATGAGAACGGGCTGGGCGTGCGGTTGCTGGCGGCGTGAGAGGGAAATCTGATTGGCCACAAAAGAGCACAAAGAGCGCAAGAGAATGTGATGACGGAACTGAGCGACAACCGAATAGCGAGAGACCAATCAGGTCGAGGCGAACGAGGAGTCGCGCCAGCGTCGGGGAGTGCGTGTGCTGATGCACCGCTTTGGAGGGCCTCCGCAAAGTCAGTTGTGTTGGTCGCGTTCCAGAGCGATTGCCTCACAAAGCGCCGGAGCACCGGCGCAGTCCAAAACCTGGCGGAGATTCCAACGATCCCTGGTAGGGACCGTCGCTCCGCGCGGTCCGCTGAATCGTCAGGTACCTTGCGGAGGATCAAACCGCACCATTGTCTTGAATTCGGAACCGCCGCCAACCGCGCGCCCGGAGCGACGCGCCCCACCTTGACACCATGACTCCACTCATCTCACCCGATGACCACGCGACGCTCTGGGCGTTGATCACGCTCGGGACGGCGATCGCCATCTGGCTGGAGCAGACGTATCGCTGGGCCGCCAGGTTGAGCGCGCCGGTCATCGCGTTGCTCATCGCCATGTTGCTGTCGAACACCCGCGTCGTGCCCACCGACGCGCCGGCGTACGACTTTGTTGGCAACTGGCTCGTGCCGCTTGCGATTCCTTTGCTGCTCTTCCGCGCGAACCTGCGCGAGATCGCGCGCACAGGCTGGCGCTTGCTGATCGCCTTCCACCTGGCCGCCCTCGGCACATTGATCGGCACTGCGATCGCCGTGGTCGCGTTGCGGGGTTATTTGGGATCACCGGGCACCGAGCACGCGGCGGGGTTGATGGCGGCGAGTTACATCGGCGGCGGCGTGAACATGCTCGCGGTGCGGGCTAGCTACAACGTCTCCGCAGACGTGTTCAATCCGCTGGTGGTGGCTGACAACTTCGTGATGGCGGGCTTCTTCGTCGTGATCCTCAGCATCGGCGCCAGCCGGTGGTTTCGCGCCCGCTACCCGCATCCACACACGCTCGATGCGAGCACAGCGGAATCTGAAAACCTCGCGGCCAAGCACTGGCAACGCAAAGGCATCGGCCTGCTCGACATCGCGAAGTCACTGACCATCGCGTTTGCCGTCGTCGCGCTGGCGGGATTGCTTGGTCGGCTGTTGAAAGGCGCTTTCGGCGACACCACCCAAACAGGCGCTGGGATGCAAATGGTCGTGGTGCTCTGCACGAATCGATTCGTCCTGCTGACCGGTATCTCGTTGCTCGCGGCCACCCTCTTCGCGCGGCCGCTCGCACGCATCAACGGTCCCGAGGAGATTGGCGCTTACCTGCTCATGTTGTTCCTGTTCACCCTCGGCCTGCCCGCCGATCTCTTGATGGTAATCAAGCAGGCGCCGGTCTTGTTTGTCTTCTGCACCATCATCGCGGTGATGAACGTCGCCTTCACACTTGTGGCGGGAAAGTTCCTGCGCCTCAATCTCGAGGAACTCCTGCTGGCCATGAACGCGACGCTCGGTGGCCCGCCGACCGCCGCCGCGATGGCCATCAGCGCAGGTTGGCCGCGGCTGGTGTTGCCGGGATTGCTCATCGGCCTGTGGGGCTACGTGATCGGCACGCCGATCGGGATCATGGTGGTGGAGTTCTTGAGCCGCTAGTTCTCAAACGGAACTCTTGATTTCCGGTTGCCCCTCCCCATCATCCCGCGCCATGTCTGACAACGCGCTGCTTAAACTCGATCTCGCCGGCATCCCAAAACTCAAGAGCGGCAAGGTCCGCGAAGTGTTCGACCTCGGCGACCAGTTCCTGTTCGTCGCCTCGGACCGGATCTCGGCCTTCGACGTGATTATGCCCAACGGCATCCCGCACAAGGGTGCGGTGCTCACGCAGATTTCCCATTTCTGGTTCGACCAGACGCAAGCCTTCCAGCCAAACCACCGGCTCGCCGGCCCGAACGATCCGCTGCCCGCGCAACTCGCGCCGTTTGCCGCGCAGCTCAAGGGCCGCAGCATGCTCGTCAAAAAGGCCAAGCCGCTGGCCATCGAGTGCATCGTGCGCGGTTACCTCGCCGGCTCCGGTTGGAAGGAATATCAAAAGAGTCGGACGGTGTGCGGCATCCCGCTGCCGGCCGGCTTGCAGGAATGCTCCGAGCTGCCGGAGCCGCTGTTTACTCCTTCGACCAAGGCAGATGAAGGGCACGACGAAAACATCTCTTTCGCCAAAGCGGTGGACATCGTGGGCAAGGACGTCGCCGAAAAAGTGCGCGCCGCAAGCCTCAAGATTTACCAGCACGCCCGCGATTACGCGCGCGAACGCGGGATCATCATCGCCGACACAAAGTTCGAGTTCGGCCTCGATGGCGACCAGCTCATCCTGATCGACGAGGTGCTGACGCCGGACTCCTCACGCTTCTGGCCAGCGTCGGAGTATCAGCCGGGGCGCGGCCAGCCGAGCTTCGACAAACAGTTCGTCCGCGACTACCTCGAGACGCTCGACTGGGACAAGACGCCGCCCGGACCCGAGTTGCCCGAGAACATCGTCGATCGCACGTCCGCAAAATACCTGGAAGCCTACGAGCGCTTGACGGGGCGGAAGCTGGTGATCTGAGAGATCGAGAATCGGGTTGCTCTTCGCGACCACCTTTTGTTTAGTCCCAAGTGTCGCATTCCAGATAGCCGCGTGGCTTGGCGGTTGAATGCGCGTTCTCGAACATGAAGCGAAACATCATCCTGATCGTCGCCGGCATTGTCGTCCTCGTGGCCGGGAAGTTGGTAACCGACCACCTGTCGGACGTTGACGGGTTCATCAAGGAGAACAGCGCAGTTGAGGAGAGCGCCCCCGCCGCGGCGACGGCGAAGGCAACATTTCAATTCAAGACGTTCGATTCCGCTGAGGCGGCGCTCCGGGAAGCCCGGACGGCCTTCGAAGCGGGGTTCGATGTGGAAGCCGACGCGAACCTGAAGCAAGCCCTCAAGCTCGCACCGAACCGGCCGGACGTGCTGCTGGCGCAGGCGTCGCGGGAATTTGCCCACCACGATTTTTCGAACACGCTCGCTATCGCCTCCCGTCTCCTCGATCAAAGCCCGACCAACGCCACCGCCCTTTCGCTGAAAGGGGCGGCCGAACTTGAACTCGGCCGTACGGAGGCGGCCGCGGCAACGCTGGGCCAAGCCATCGCGGAGGACAGCAGGCACCCCGATGCATTGCACAGTCTCGGCCGGCTGCATCACCGCTCGGGCGCGTTCGACCTGGCCCGCGATTTCTACGTGCGCGCGCTGGCGATCGCTCCGGCCGCGACCAATGTGTTCACCGACCTGCACCACCTTTTCCAAGACGAGGCGAAGGAGGGTGAGTTCACCGCGTTCATTCGTTCACAGGCCGAACCAAATCCCGCCGGGAAAGCGCCCCTGCTGCGCGGGCTGGCCAGGATCACCGCGCAGAAGAAACAGTTCCAGGAGACCAGCCAGTTGCTCGCCGAAGCTGGGACGAGCCCCTCCCAGACGGTGGCGGACTTGATCGCCCTGGCGGACATCCATTACCGGTCGCTGGAGCCTGAGAAGGCGATCGAACTGTTTGACCGCGCGATCGCGCTGGCGCCGGACGAACCGGAGCCGCTGGCCAAGCGGGCGTTTTCACAGGCCATGCTCCGTCGGACCAACGAGTGCATCGCGGACCTGTCAGCGGCGTTCCTCTTCCGGGCCGACTTCGATCTTCACGCAACGTACAACCGCGTTGTGACCCAGTTCGACATCGGACGCACTCCACTTTCTACTCGGATGAACCACTGGGAGTGGCTTTCTCATTTCCCGCTCTCGCGGGAATTCATTTTCCAGGTTTACGACGAGGCGGAGCGTCGGCATCCCGAGCGCCGGTGGTTCATCGATCTTCAAAGAGCCGTAAAGCTGGACGATACCCTGTACTTCGACGAAGCCATCGCTGCGGTTGATCGCTCGCTGGCGGCCCACCCGACCGCGGCTGCCTATCATCAAAAAGCTATTACGCTTCGGAACCAACGTCGCTACGACGACGCACTTCAAGTGCTGGCATCCGCCCTGCAACTTGCGCCGGACAATCCCGAGTATTGGATGACAAAGGGAAAGATTCACCAGTGGAAACAGGAAACGGAGCCAGCATGGAAGGCTTTCAAAGAAGCCTTGTATCATGACCCGGATTATCATCCCGCCGACGAAGCGCTGCGGGACATGTGGCTGGTCGGCAACCATTTTCGTGGATTGCAGCGGGACTACGAGGATTTGATTGCCCGGCGACCGGCCGGGGAGTTCTTCTACCGTTTTCACCGGGCCAATCACATGTTTCCGCGGGCGCAGTACGAAATGTGCCTGAGCGATTTGAACCGGACGCTTGAGCTGCGCCCCGGCGATGAGGGCTCGCGTCGCCTGCGGGCGTGGGCGCTGAAATTCATGGGCCGCTATGACGAGGCACTGGCAGCCTGCGACGATCTCAAACGTTATGATCAGGAATACCACGCCCGATTGTTGCGCAGCACGATCTATGTGGAGACCGGCAAGAATGAAGAGGCCCTGCGCGAGATCGAAGCGTTGATGAAGGCCGGTTTCGGTGGCGGCAACCCGGCGTATCTGATTCGGGCCCGGGCGTTGGCCAACCTCAACCGCATGAAAGAGGCGGAGGAATCCTACCGCCGGCAGGGCGGGCCGGTATTCGTCATTCAATCGGTGAATACGTGTTACCTGTGGAATATAGATCCACCGGGCGCCGAACATTACGAGCGGGCTTGGTTTTCCCTCTTTGCCGGAGACCCGAAGGGGACGGAACTGCATGCCTTCTTTGCTCAACGGGAGAGTGATCAACGGAGCCGCAGTCTTTGGATGATCTTGGTGGGTTACTTCTCACGTTTGAACCAAGGCCGACTCGACGATGCCAATAAATTTCTGGCCAGCCATACTCTGGACGGCGACGAATGCACCTGGCCGTACACGATGTTCCGGTACTTGAACGGTGAACTGCCGGCGGAAGTCGTGATCGCCCGCGCCCAGGAGATGCGAGGTTATACGCGTGACAAATCCAATCAGCCGCAGTACGGCGACAGCCACGAAGTGCTCGTTCGAAGCTTGCTGGGCATGCAGGCGGCGGCCATGACCAACCTGGTCGCAGCCAGGGAACAATTTCAATGGATCGCCGACCATCCAACCGATCTGCAACTCCCCGCGTATCATTACGCCAAGGCGCGGCTCGCCGAACTCGAGCGCCTTCCCGCGGCCGCATCACCGACGGTAGCCGCGAGTCAACCGTCGGCGACGGCACCGCCCATTGCCCTGACCGACGGACTCGTCGTCCATCTCCCGCTCAAAGACGATCTCAACGACCACTCGCCGAGCGCGCATCCCGTGCGCGTTCAAGGCAACATCAAGCTGGACGACGGCGCGGCCCGTTTTCCCGGCGATGGAAACTTTCTCGAACTCCCGTTTGTGCCGCTCCAGCGACGGGACTTCAGCGTCAGCTTCTGGGCGCGGGTCGGGGGAACCAACGATACCTGCACTTTCTTTTCGCAGAAGGAGGAAGACAAGTGCGGCGGTGCGATCTACCTCCAACTGCGCCAGTTCAGCCAGCTCTACCTGGGGTTCTGGAACAACGACGTGACGGCGCCATCCGCGATGGAGCCGCGCGAAGCCTGGAATCATGTCGTGTTTCAGTACGTCAACTTCCGGCAGCAGATCTGGCTGAACGGCCGCCTGCTGGTGGAGCGGATTGCCGAGCCCTTGCAGTGCGCCGCGGGCGGCACCCGCGTGGGCGGCCAGCCTCCCGCCTGGACAGGGCATCACGACTTCGAAGGCTGGATGCGCGACTTTCGCATCTACAATCGGGCGCTACAACGGGAGGAAATCCATCAACTGGCCGGTGTGACTCCGCGGATTGCGGTGGCGACCGCGGCGTCGCAGCCAAGTCCCCTGCAAACGAATACGGCTCCACCAGTCGGGCCAACAGGAGCCGGTGTGCTTTCGGCGGTTACGACTCTGCCGGTTGAAGATCGGCCTTTTCTGCAGATCAACGGCAATCACCTGACCGTCAGCGGGCCGCCCGTTCAAGTTTACGAATTGCAGGCGTCCTTCGACCTCGCGGATGGGTTCAAAGCGGTTTCGACCCTCACGAACCTGACCGGTTCGGTGCAGTACGTCGATCCGGTGGTCTCGCTACAGGAACTCCGGTTCTATCGGGTGAAAGTGCTCTCTTCGGATCCCTCGCGATAGATGCTCAGCTCAACTTGCGATCCTTTCCGTCGAGGTCTCCCTTCCATGGACACCGCGGATTCCCCGCTTGATGCATCGTCGGCCCGGTCGCCCCATTCGTCCGCAACTACCCCGAAACTCTCGACCGGGACAAGACGCCGCCAGGCCTGGAACCTCTCGAGAACATCGTCGATCACACGTCCGCAAAACACCTGGAAGCCTACGAGCGCTTGACGGGGCGGAAGCTGGTGGTGTGAGCTCGGGAGGATGACCCTGCTCCAACGTTTCTATTTGGTGCTGGCCGATCTGGTATTGGTCGTTCACGCGGCCTATATCGCGTTCGTGATCGTCGGTCTTGTTTTGGTCTGGGTTGGCTGGATTCGAAAGTGGCGATTCGTTCGCAATCCTTGGTTCCGGTTGGCACATCTTGCAGCCATCGGCGTGGTCGCAGCTCAGGCTTTGTTCGGGGTCATCTGTCCGCTGACCATCTGGGAGGATCAATTGCGGTTGTTGGCGGGAGGCGAAGGGCGTTACGCCGGTTCCTTTATTCAACACTGGTTGCACAGGTTCATCTTTTTTGAAGTCGAGGGATACCTCTTCACAATCGCCTACGTCGCCTTTTTCCTGGCGGTTGCACTCAGTTATTGGGTCATACCGCCAAGGAGGGGGCTATGCCCCAAGGCGCCTTGATACCGGCCAACGCCCGATAGGCCGGGCTTCGCCAAGAATCCCCGCTTGACGCCCCGCCGCAGCGCACGACCATGACCGCCATGAACTTGAAACGCCTCCTCCTCGCGGCCGCCTTTGCCTGCGCCACCCTCAACACATCCTTCGCCGAAGACAAACGGGCGGAGCTGGACGCCGACGTCAAGGAAGCCATCGCGCTGATGCAAAAGGCTGACTCCTCGCTCACCAAGTTTTTCACCAGCTCGTCGGGTTACGCGCTATTTCCCAGCGTTGCCAAGGGCGGGCTGGGGATCGGTGCCGCCCACGGAAAGGGACAGCTGTTCGAGAAGGGCACCGTGCTCGGCGAGACGAAGCTCACGCAGGTGACCATCGGCTTCCAAGCCGGCGGCCAGGTGTATGCCGAGGTGATCTTCTTCGAGAACGAAACGACGCTGAAGAATTTCAAGGAAGGCAAATTCGAGTTCAGCGCCCAGGTCAGCGCCGTGGCCGCGGCGGAAGGCGTCGCGAAGAACGCCAAATATGAGCACGGCGTCGCGGTGTTCACCCTGGCCAAGGGTGGCCTGATGTATGAAGCCAGCGTCGGCGGCCAGAAGTTCAAGTACGAGCCCTACAGCAAGTGAGCGCCGGCTCAGGGTGTGACAGCCAGCCGCTCTTCGTTGCGTTCGGCCTTCATCAGGACACCGTGATCCTTGTAGGGCTTCAGCATGAAATGCGTTGCGGTCGACAAGACGCCCTGGATGGTCGCCAGCTTCTCGGCGACGAACATCGCCACGTCATGCAAATTGCCGCCCTCCACGATCACGAGCAGGTCGTAACCGCCGGACATCAGGAAGCACGACCGCACCTCGTCGTACTTCGCGATGCGCTCGGCGACGCGGTTGAACCCCCCGTCGCGCTCGGGCGTGATCTTCACCTCGATCGCGGCGCGCACGCGGTTGGTGCCGAGTTTTTCGTCGTTGAGGATGGCGCGGTAACCAAGAATGACCTCGTCGCGTTCGTAGCCTTTGGTCTTCGCGGTGACCTCGGCTTCGGTGAGGTTGAGCATCTTGCCCAGCTGAGCCGGGGCGAGTGCCGAGTTGTCGCGCAACAATTTGAGCAGCGGATCCATGCGCGAAGTAAGACAGAGAGGACCGCCGTTGCCCAACTTTTTCAGAAGCCACGGCGGGAAGGGGGCGGCTGAGCCATGGAATCGCTCGTGGAAGATTTCCTCGTTTACCTGCGGCACGAGCGCGGTCAAGCCGAGCACACGCAGCGCACCTACGCGGCTTTGCTCGGCAAGTTTGTCGCCTGGGCCAACACGCAGGAATTGTCCGGCTGGCGCGCGATCGAACTGAAGCATCTCCAGCAATTCATCCAGCACGAGCGCACCCGGCGCCTGGAGGGCGAACCGGAAGACTCCGCCCGGAAATTGAGCAGCGAAAGCGTCTACCTGGAGATCGCCGCGCTGCGCGCCTTCTATCGCTTCGCCGAGAATGAAAAGCTGTTGCCCGCCAATGTCGCGGAGAATTTGTCGTTGCCCCGCCGCTGGAAACGACTGCCCAAAGCGCTGACGAACGACGAAATCAACCGCCTGCTCAAGCCCGAAGAGCCCGTCACGCCTGCCTCGCTCTGCGATCAAGCAGTCCTCGAACTGGCTTACGCCTCCGGGTTGCGCCTGTCGGAATTGCGGAACTTGCGGCTGGAGCAACTTCACCTCGACGCGGGCTTTGTCACCGTGATCGGCAAGGGCAACAAGGAACGTGTCGTGCCGGTCGGCCGCACGGCCATCGCCGCGTTGACCTGCTATCTCGAAGCGGGCCGGCCCAAGTTGGTGACGCCGCGTTCGCCCGGCACGGTTTTCTTGAGCAGCCGGGGAACGCCGTTCGCCCAGACCACGCTCTGGGCGCGCATCAAGCGCCGCGTCCAACGCTGCGGCGTGGAACGCAACATCACGCCCCACATGTTGCGCCACAGCTTCGCGACCCACCTGCTCGATCATGGCGCCGACCTGCGCGTGATCCAGGAGCTGCTCGGGCACGCGAGCATCAACACCACGGAGATCTACACGCACGTGGCGGGCAGTCGACTGCGCGAAGTGCATCGCAAGTTTCATCCGCGGGCGTGAGGGTCAAGTTGCGCAGGAAGAGTCGACAATGTGATCTCGCATTCCCGCCGCTGGTCTTCGTGTCGCGCGGGCATCCCGCGTAATCGCAGCGTCAGCGAATCCAGTCGTTGCTCTCCCGGGCAACTTGCGCTTAACTCCGGGCGGGTTAGCCGGGACTCACTGAAACGCCCGGCGAGCTCAACTGGTGATGACCTCGGTGTACTTGTTCTGTTCGCCGGGGTCATTTGCTTTCTACCCTCAGAGGAACGTCTTAGCTGGAACGATTCATTCAGGGGAGCGCGCGCGTCTCGCGTGCCGTGTTCGGCGTCGCGCCGAACACCGTTTGGGCTCTGAATTTTCCCGCACCGTTTGGTTTGCCAACCCGCGGCTGCCACCAGGCGTCGCCGGGACGGCTCCGCGGCACGCGAGACGCGTGCGCTCCCCAAGCCAACGGAATGGATTCGGCTGAGACCACGCTTTCGCCCGTTACCAAGATTGGTTGGTGATAATTCTCCCCGTGCGGAAACCCGGTCCTGCCGTGTCTGACTGACGTGATCGCAAGGCAACCGCTACCGTCCACCACCGTTGACAACTCCTTTGGTGCCTTTGAAACTCCGGTCGCCCCATGAGATTCCTGCCCATCGTCGAACGTGAATTGCGCGTGGCGGCGCGGCGCCCGCGGACCTACTGGGTCCGTCTCCTGATCGCGTTTGTCGGCATCGCGATTGGCGCGGTGATGCTGGGCGCTTATTCCGTCGCCACGCAACCCCAGGCGGCGATCGGCAAGGCGCTGTTTCAGGCGTTGTCGGGACTCGCTTTCGTCTATTGCCTCTTCGCGGGACGCCTGGCCACCGCCGATTCCATCAGCGAGGAAAAGCGGGAGGGCACGTTGGGCCTGCTCTTCCTCACGGACTTGAAAGGCTACGACATCGTCGTCGGCAAGATTGTGGCGACCTCGCTCAACAGCTTCTATGGATTGCTGGCGATCTTACCCGTGCTCAGTCTGCCGCTGCTGCTTGGCGGCATGACCAACGGCGAGTTCGCGCGCATGGTCCTCGTGTTGGTCAGCACGTTTCTGCTCTCGCTGGCGATTGGGATCTGCGCCTCCGCGCTCCACCGCGACGCCCGGCATGCCTTCGGCCAAAACCTGCTGGTGTCACTCGCCATCATGGCGCTGTTGCCGATGGTGGGGGCGACGCTTATATCTGGCAACTTTGGCTACGACCAGGAACCGGAACATCTGCTCGCGTCACCGCTCTTCGCCTTCTTCTACGCGGCCGACAAGCGCTACGCACTCAATCCCGAACTCTTCTGGTGGTCGATCGGCATCGCCCAAGGCTGGACGTGGTTGCAGTTGTTCGTCGCGAGCTGGGCCGTTCCCCGCAACTGGCAGGACCAACCCTCGCTCCCGCGCGGAGCGCAACGCACCTGGCGCGAGTTCTGGCGGGTAATGAGTTACGGCCGGGCTGCCAAACAGAAATCCTTTCGCAAACAGTTGCTCGACATTAACGGCTACTACTGGCTCACCGCCCGGGCCCGGCTCAAACCGCTGCACGTGTGGCTCTTGATCGTCGGGGCCGCCGGGTGGTGGCTGGGCGGCTGGTATTCGAACGAAGGCACGGTCTGGCTGGATCCCGCCACCGGAATCGCACTGGCCGTCATCTTGAATACCGCGCTCAAGATGTGGGTGGCCATCGAGGCCGGGCAGCAGATTTCCGAAGACCGCCGCGCCGGCGCGATGGAGCTGCTGCTGTCCACGCCGCTGACCGTGAAGGATATTCTCACCGGACAATTCCTCGCCTTGCGCCGCCAGTTTCTGGGACCGCTGCTCGCGATCCTCGCCATCGAAGTGAGCCTGATGGCCGTTTCGTTGCGGAGCGATTTCGAGGCGCAGACCCTTTACCTCTGGCTGGTGGGCATCGGCATGTTGCTGGCCGACATCGTGGCGTTGACGCTCACGTCGATGGCCGCCGCCCTCACCGCAAAGAACCAGCAGCAGGCGATAGGAAAAACGTTCTTCCGCATCCTCGTGCTGCCGTGGATCGCTTTCTGGATCATCGGCGTGCTCGCCAGCCTCTGGGCCGCGCTTGGCTCCGATGGCGGCGAACCACTGTCGTGGCGGTTCAATCTCGGGCTCTGGTTTGGACTCGGCATGCTCGCCGACCTAGTCTTCGGAACCCTCGCCGCGCGCTGCCTATTGACGAAATTCCGGCAACTGGCGACGGAACGCTTCGACGGGCGGGTTGCCCGCACGAAATGGCGGTGGTTCTCCCACAAGGCACTCGCTGCTTCTGACATCGCCAGCGTCGCGCACGCTTCCGCGGAGCAGCCGCTGACGCCACCGGCTTCACCGAAACGCCGCCGCCGCTTCGCCCTGGCTTTAGCCACGGCGATCGCCTTGTTCGCGGTTGGGAGTGTTTACGTTTATCGGCAACTGTACCCCACGCTGCCGGGTCCAGTGGTGATCCAGCTCGCCGCCAACGAGTCGTTGGCCAACCTCCACGTTTTTTCCGGCAGTGGCGGTTTCTATTTCGTGATGCCGGATGACTCCTTGTGGCACTGGGGTCAGGGCACGCGGTGGAATGGTTCTGGCCCGATCATCCCGCGGTTGCTGGACGCAACCAACCGCTGGCGATCAGTTGGTGCGGCGGACAACGGAGTTTACGGTCTGCGCACCGACGGGACCATCTGGCTTTCGATGTTCGGACGCGACGGATCGCTCATTGATGCCCGGCAAATCGGCAGTGACCGCGACTGGGTATCCCTCGCGGTCGGCCAAGGACATAATGCCGCCATAAAGCCCGACGGCACACTCTGGATGTGGGGCGACAATCGCGTGCGACAACTCGGCGTCGATACACCCGTGCTGCAGGCCGAGCCCATCCAGGTCGGCACGAACCGCAACTGGCAGACTGTCCGTCCCCGTGGGCAAGGCACGCTCGGATTGCAAACCGATGGCTCGCTTTGGTTCTGGGGCGAGGTATCCTACCTCTTCAAGAACAACACCCGGACCAATCAGCTCTTCCCCCAGCCAACACTTTATTGCCGCGAGACCAACTGGACGACACTCGCCGAGCGTCAGGCAACGTACGCCCGGGACTCGGCCGGAACATGGCGCACGTTGCTGTATGATCTTCCCGATCCCAACGCCTCCGTAGACGCCAACACCAAACTATTCCTCAACCAGGCAAAGACGGACCGACTGGTATTTGGCCTGGCGGTAGAGCCCGTCCTTTATCCCGCCGTATTTGAAGCCCGCCCCGACGGATCGCTCATGTTCAGCCCCTACACGTTTCCCAACGCGTCGGCGGGCTCCGCTGAGAACTGGCAACGCTTCGATGCTCGCTCCGACTGGCTCCAAGTCTGGAGCAATAGCGGCACAATGCTTGGCCTGACCGCTGACGGCACGCTGTGGACCTGGGGCTTCGATCTCACCGCCGAGGCCGATTCCGGGTTGAAGGCGCGCCACGCCCGCCTCGAGGAAAAGCTCAATCAACTGTTCAACTGGACTCCGCGCTGGGGACCGAACACCGGCCAGCCACCGCTCCAGATCAAGCCGCGCCCAGTGATCAAGTTCGTGCGGGAGAAGTAGCGACCGCCAACCGCGCGGTCCTCCACCAAATCGTAGCCGCCGAGGTAACGAGGCTCTGATCCGGAACCAGGCAGTCGGACTGGGGAGCGCACGCGTCTCGCGTGCCGCGGAGCCGTCCCGGCGACGCCTCCCGGCAGCCGCGGTTTGGCAGACCAACCAGTGCGTGCAAGTGCGGAACCCCAAACGGGGTTCGGCGCAACACCGAACACGGCACGCGAGTCGCGCGCGCTCCCCGGGACGGAACCGGTCAGACTTACGCAGATTCGCGTCGGCACTTTTCGCCGCTTCACGGTTCCCGCCAGTTTAGTTGTCGGTGCAGAAACTCGAACGTCCCCTTTCCGTTGATCGTGTGCGGGCCGTTGAAGAACTCGATCTCGGTGCGTTCACCCAGGCCCAGCTTCACGTAGTGCCGGCGCGTCTTCGCGTACTCGAAAGCCACCCATTCGTCCGGCGCCACGCCATCGTCGTGACCGCGCTCGACCATGAACGGCCGCGGGAAGATCAGCCAGGACAGCTCGGCGTAGTTGAACGTATTGCCCATGTTCCACTCGGGCATGTCGTATTCCATCGTCCAAAGATAGCTGTAGGGCGCGCGGGCGGAGACGTTCTTCATGATCCACTCGTTGTAATCCGCCGAGCAGATGCTCAGGCAATAACGATCCACCAGCACGGGCACGCGCATTGCCGTCTTGCCGCCGTAGCTCAAGCCGTAGAACGCGATGCGCTCAGGATCGACGAAGTCCTGAGCCGCCAGCCAGTCGGTGATGACCTCGTGCTGCCGGACGATGAATGACCACAGCGTCAGCCCAAGCGGCTGGGCTTTGCGCAAAACCTGACGGAACGTCGTGCGACCGATGTAGGCGTTCTGCGGTGAAAACGTGACAAAGCCACGTTCAGCCAATCGGAACGCATACTTGTGATAGGCGTTGTTCTGAATGTCCGGATGCGCGAGATCGGACGGCCGACCTTCCAGTCCATGCTGGCAAACGACGACCGGCCGGCGAATTGGGGCCGGCGACGCGCCAGCCCTCCCCACATCGGCGGGCAACACCAGGATGCCGTAAGCGAATACGTCCGGATGCACGTCGAGCACTACTTCGTAGCCACGAATGCCGTTCGTCTCGTAGAGCAGGCGGCTGCGGGCGTTCGGCGGCAACGACGCGGGCGGAATCATGCCGATCACGTTCGAGCGAAAGGTGTCGCGATACCACGGTGCGGAATTGGTGAACGCGGCGGCATTGCTGAAGTCAGCGCGTTTCCAGAAATCACGCCGCGCGTATTCGCTCTCGTGCATCAAGTGCTGAGTGTCTTCGAGGGTCCGGAGATACTGCCGTTTCGTGCGCGCCTCGGCATCGGGCAACGAGCCGAGGGGAGTCGGCGTCGCGCCCATCGTCTGCGCGATGCCGCCGGTGGACGAGAGCTTGCGGTAGAACCGCTGCGCGGTGCCCCAGTCGCAGACCGTGTCTTCGCCGGCAAACAGAAAATACCCAGCCATCTCCGGCAGCCAGTTGCGCACACGTTCGTGCTCGGCGGTGAACTCCGCCTGCGTCGGTCGCCAGAGCCTGCCCGGCGCACCGCCGCCTTCATCGGTGTGTGTGACCTCGGGATAGCGCCCATGCTCGGCGATCAACGCGCGCGGCAGGATCATCGCCGCCACCTCAGCGTCGCCGAAGCGTTCGAGCAGCGACCAGACATTGCGATAGATCGGCAACTCGGCGTTGCGCTGGCTGAGCCCGAACGCGCCGCACACGCCAACTGCGAGAAACCGCGTGTCGATTGCGCCGGCATACATCGCGATCAGACCGCCCTCACCGTAACCGACGATGCCCAGCTCCTGGCGGTTGCTGCCGGGATCCTGAATGCGCTTCAAGGTCTCCGTCGTGTCGTCGCCGCGTGATCCGTGTTGCGCGTTCCGTGAGGCGGTCAACCAGTCGGCGGCCGCAAGCACTTTCTGAATCTCATACCCGAGCGGGTGCCGGCCCATCTCGTAGCCCGCGCGCCAGAGCGTCTCCCGTTGACTGTGCTTCACCGACCGCACGCCTGGATTGCCTGCGAATTTGGTGTCGCGATTGATCAATACGGGCACGAGCACGCGACAACCGGCTTCCGCGAATCGTCGGGGAAACTGCTGCTCGGCCGGCACGCCCGGCGCGAGACCGATCGCCTGTTCGGGCGTCCAGTCGCAATCGGGCACGGCAATGATATCCGCCTGCGGCTCACCGTCAGGGATGAGCAACAACCCCTCACCCTCGACTCCGCGAAAGGCATTCCACGCGACTGCGAACACGCGATAGCCCGGACCGCGCGCGATCTCGCCCGGATGCACGGTGAAGTTCGTGCCGACCGGCGCCACGAACCGCATGGTCACCAGTTCGCGTTGATCAACGACTCCGAGCAATTCGCGCAGCACCGCGCGGTTCGTCGCTGCGCTGGCGAGATAGGACTTAAGAAAAGTGTCGCCAGAGGTGGTGTCGAAGTTCCAGTGGCTTCGGCGGCGGCCTGGCGCTTTGTCCGTCACCTGATCCAGGTAGCGATCGATGCCGTTGACCATTTGCGCTGCGAGATCGCCTTCGGACTTGAGCGGCGTGGTGTTAGGCAGTGGCTGGGCGGCAGCCAATTGAAAGGCCAACAACGCGCTGGCGGCGGCAGGCAAGCTCGGGTTCACGCTTCGCAGCATGTGACCATCCGGCCGCCAATTGAATCAAAAATTGACGCCATCCGGCGATACCACGACTTCGCCTATTCTCGATCAACCGCCGCGTCCTTCCATACCGGCAGCTTCGTCAATTCCGCCGCCAGCAGGCGGGTGAAGTGCGCGGCACCGCGCGGATTGAGATGAAACGGATTGGCCGCGAATCCATTTGGCAGGCGCGCCGGAAGTTCGGTTAGCAAGAAATCGGCGCGAAGCGACTCGTTCAGCTCGCGAAGCAGTTCATCGCGGCGAACACGAAAAGCGGCGGGAACATCGGAATCCGGCAGGGGCGCAATCCCCACCGCCAATCTGACCTCGGAAGGAATCGCGGCGCGCAGCAACCCCGCTTCGCGTCGCACCTCGTCGGTGATCCGGAAATTGGGAGGGCCAGCAACTGCCGCTGGATTGTACGAGCCCCGGTCGACGGTTGAACCGCCGTGCGCCCGCATGTGCTGACGCAGATGAAACGGGTGGGCGAAGTACAACGATGCGTGACCGTGGAACGCGAACGGAACGAGGTGCGTGGCGAGTCGGTCACGCGCCGCCTCCAATCCAAGCCATCGCTGCCAGTTGCTGGTTTCAGCGTCGGCACCTGCGGCACCCATCGCATCACGCCAGAGCCGTTGATGCAGCGGGTTCATCATGACATTTTGAAGTTGCTCCGCCGTGATGAGCAGTACGACCAGCTTTACCTGGCCGGGATGATGCCGAACGAACTCGCCCGCCGCCTCGCCGTAGATGTCCATGCCAATCCCCATGTACATTCCCTGGTTGAGCACTTCGGGCTTGCCCGGCAACAACTCGCCCAGCAAGGGCGCTTCGACATCAATCGCGCTGGAGGAATCGCCGATGATCACCACCTCGGCCGCGGAAGGTGCCCGGGTCATTTCGAAACGACGCCGCATCAAAACTTCGTCCGGGCTCTCGACGGGGGCGTGCGGCGGCAGCCAGTTGAGCAGGTTCAACAAATGCAGGAGCGCCACGACGCCGACAAAACCCGCCAGCGTCGGCCCGAACACAGGCACGAGCGCCGCGCCCGCGAATTGAAACTCGTGGCTTCGGTTCCCAGCTGCTTGCGGTTCGTTCATCGCTGGATCATTTCTAAAATTGGAAATAGATGAAGCTCGCGGCTTCGCGTTGCCAGAACAGGATCGTCGCGTAGATCAGCCCGGCCTGCAACAGGCCGCGCGCCCAACGCGGCAGGCGCATTGCCACCTCGAGATCGCCTGAGCGCCATTGCCAGAGTTGCATGGCGAGCAACGGCACGGTGAGCACGAGCAATTCGCGGAACATCACGCCCGCCCACACCGGCGGCGCCCAGTGCGCGAGCGAAGTGGTCAGCGTCAGCACCTGCTCGGCGGAGTTCGCACGGAACAACAACCAGCCGTAAAGGGTGAAGAGAAAGGTCAGCAGCCAGCCGAGCCACGACGGCATCGCGAAGCGCGGTGGGGCGCGGCGCTCTGGGGCCGACTCACCGGATGATCCGCTCCTCGCCCCATGAGGCGCGAATAGGGAGAGGATAGAGGAGAGGGGCTTCTGCATTTCCGCGACCTCCTCTCCCCGGCCCAGCCCAGTAACCGGCCTTAGGGAAGCGAGCTGGATGGCCTCCTCTCCCCGTCCCTCTCCCCCCTCGGAGGGGGAGAGGGGAAGCGCCATCGTCTCGGAACTTTTGAGACCGTCTCGCTTCGCGCATGCCGCCGAGATCGATTCACTCCACGCGCGGTTCACGATCAGCCCGAACGCCTGCCATACGCCCCACGCGACAAAGTTCCACGCGGCGCCATGCCACAAGCCGCCGAGCAACATGACGATCAGCAGATTCAGATAGGTTCGTCCGCCGCCGAGCCGGTTTCCACCGAGTGGCAGGTAAAGGTAGTCGCGCAGCCAGGTCGAGAGGCTGATGTGCCAGCGCCGCCAAAAATCCTGCACGCTCGTGGCGAAGTACGGCAGGTTGAAGTTGAGCATCAGTTCGATGCCCAGCATGCGGGCCATGCCGCGCGCCATGTCCGTGTAGCCGGAGAAGTCGCAATAAATTTGCAGCGCGAAGGCCGTCGTGGCGATCAACGTCTGGCTGGCCTCGGGTTCCACGAACTTGAACACCGGATCGACCAAGTAGGCGAAGCTGTCGGCCAGCACAACCTTCTTGAACAGGCCCCAGATGAACAGCCACAAGCCGGACTCGACCATCGGCAGCGTGATGGTGAGCTTGCGCGCCATCTGTGGCAACAGGTGCGTGGCGCGTTCGATCGGGCCTGCGACGAGCTGCGGGAAGAAGGCGATGTAGGCGAGGAACTGCACCAGGCTGCGGGTCGGCGCGAGATCACGGCGATAGACATCAATCGTGTAGCTGAGCGTTTGAAAGGTGTAGAACGAGATGCCGACGGGCAGGATGTATTGGAGCCCGGTCCATTGAACATCGATGCCGAACTGGCCGAGCAAGAGGCGGGTGCTTTCGCGAAAGAAGTCGAAGTACTTGAAAAAGAACAGGACGCCAAGATTGGTGACGAGGCTGATCCCGAGCAGCAGTTTGCGGCGGCGGGAAGAAACGGATTGGAGTGCTGAAGTGCTGGAGTGCTGGAGTGACTGATCTTCATCACTCCACTGCTCCACTACTCCATCACTCCGTCCCTTTGCCTGCCTCCCCCCTCGCCCCATGCCGAGCGCCACGTAGTAATCCACCACGGCCGAGAACAGCAGCAAACTGGTGAAGCGGTAATCCCACCACGAATAGAAGATCAGGCTGGCGATGACGATCAGCCAGTTGCGCGCGGCCAGATGATTGCGCACCACGTACCATGCGAGCAGGAAGACGCCGAAGAAGACGAAGAAGTCGGTGGAGTTGAAAAGCATGGCGTCGCGCGGGAACGCGGCTTGTTTAGCATTCCGTGACTGCGGTCTTCAAGAACTCGCGCGGAGTGGATCAAGACGCCTTGCGGCTTCGGGGAGTCCGCCGCTTCTTAGCTGGACCGATTCCGAATGGGGGAGCGCACGCGTCTCGCGTGCCGTGTTCGGCGTCGCGCCGAACACCGTTTGGTTTGCCAACACGCGGCCCCCAGCAGGCGTCGCCGGGACGGCTCCGCAGCACGCGAGACGCGTGCGCTCCCCAATCCAACTGCATCGTTCCGATTCTCACTGGAGCTTTTTCAACACATCATCCAGTCCGCCTTCGACCGGTTCGATCTCGATCCGCCCGCCCGTACTTTTCGATGCGTCGCCGGTCGCTGGTCGCGCGGACTTCGGCGTGTCGGAGCGGAGCGGCGGCAACTTGACCAGCGGCGGTTCCGCGTCGGCCGGCTCCAGAGCAGCCGTCGCACTCGCCGTGTGCCAGTCGGACTTCTTCGCCATCCAGGCCTGATAGCGGGTGAACGTCCACATGCCCGCCTCGGCGCCGGTTTCCATGACGGACGAAATCTTGAAGAAGTCGCGACTGCGGATGTGCGCTTTCACCGGATTGGTCGGGCGCAGGATTTCCAGCTCCGGCAGCGTGAGGTTCAAGTCGGAGCGGAATCGCAGGCGCTGGCAGATCACGCCGACGAGGCAGTCGGCCACCTGCGCCGCGATGCTGTTTTGAATGTCGGCGGGAAACGCCCCAATGATCCGTTGCAACGCCTCGACACAGCTCGACGAGTGAACCGTCGCGAGCACGAGATGCCCGGTCTCGGCGGCGCTCAGCGTGAGCCGCATCGTTTCCGGGTCGCGCATTTCGCCGACCATGAGCACATCCGGATCTTCCCGCAGGGCATCGAGCAGCCCTTGCTCAAACGACGGCGTGTCGCGCCCGACTTCGCGCTGGCGGATGAAGGCGTTCTTCGGCCGGAAGACGTACTCGATGGGGCTTTCGAGCGTGAGTACGTGGCGCGCTTCCGTCTGGTTGATCTCCTGGATCAACGCCGCCATCGTCGAGGACTTGCCGCTGCCGGTCGGCCCGCTGACGAGGATCAAGCCGTGTTGCGGATGGGTCAGTTCCTTGAGCGCCGGATGCAGGTTCAAGGTGTGCAGCGACGCTTCAAAGGCGGTCAGGAGACGAATGGCGAAGCCGACTCCGCGCGACGATTGCAGGACATTCACCCGACACCGGACGCCGGCGATTCGCCGCGAGCAGTCGAAGGAGCGACGCTCAACAAACTCCGGCCAGTGCGGCTCGCCGATCAGCGCGCGCGCGGTGCCCAGCAAGGTCTCCGCACTGACGGGCTGGCCCTGGGTTTGCAGCCGGCCGCGAATCCGAAACGCCGGCGGCAGGCCGGGCTCGAGGTGCAGATCACTCGCGCCTTGCGTGCGGGCGTGGCCGACGAGCGATTCGAGAGCTTGGAATTCCATTCAGCGGATATCGATGATGTCGCCGGCCTCCAACGGTGGATCAACGCCCTGCAAAAGCAGCGCCAGATCCACGGGGATGATCCGGTTGCCGCGGGTGATGCTCATGGCTTGGGGATCTTGCCGCGCGTTGTAAACGGCTTCGACAATCGCCTGCGCCACGGTCAATCCATCCCGCCACGGAATGGTCGGCTGCTGGACCGGGCCGCGGATGAACACACTGGTCAGGCGAACTTCCGCATCCTTGCGGCCCTGTTGCACGCCTGCTTCGAAAGCGCGGCGGGAATTTTCCCGAGCCGACTCCTTGCTCACGCAACCAGCCGCGAGGAGCAAGGCCAGCGCGGAAATCCGAACGCCGAAGTCCCATGCCTGAACAAAAGCCGGACAGCGAGACCTCTGCAGCGATCGTACTTTCATCGCTTCGGCATTCGGCATTCGGACTTGGTTCGGCATTCGGATTTCGAGTCTCGGGCTTGGCTCAACAACTCGTCGGCACGCCTTGCACCACCTTCACGCAGTGCGGGATGGCGCCGACCACGAAGCTTAAACACTCGACCGCCCCACTTGGTTTCCCGGGAAGTGCGACCACGAGGGCGCTGTCGACGACTGCGGCCAGGTTGCGCGAGAGAATCGCGTTCTTGGTAATCTTCAGCGATTCCATTCGCATGACCTCGCCGAAGCCGGGGAGTTCGCGGATTGCGATTTCGCGGATCGCCTCGGGCGTGACATCACGGGGAGCGACGCCGGTGCCGCCGGTGGTGAGCACCAGCCCGCAGCCCTGGTTGATCAACTCGCGGATCGCCCGCTGGATGTCGCGTTTCTCGTCCGGCACGAGCGCTTCGCCGGCGACCTTCCAGCCATATTCCGCAGCCGCCTGCTTGAGCGCGGGTCCACCCAGATCGTCATACTCGCCCTTGGATGCCCGGTCGGAGACCGTCACGATGCCCACATTGATTTGCATGGGCTGAAGGGTGGGCAAACTTTAGGCGGCCGTGAAGACAGAAAGCGCGCTTCCGACGCCGGCCCCGCGCAGGCCGAAGTTTGGACCGTAGCAGCTCAACACGCCCACGCCGCGCGGAGGAAGCGGAGGAAGTTTCCAGAAGCGATGCCTGCGATGTCTCCGGCAGAATAGCCACGCGCCGCCAGCAACGCCGGCAGCTTGTTCACGTCAGCGATCGTATCGATATCGAGCGGGCATTGCTCGCGGCCAAACGCGCCGTCGAGGTCCGTGCCGATGCCCGAGTGCCGCGCGTTGCCCGCAAGCTGGCAGACATGATCGATATGTTCGCAGAGGCGCTCCAATTTCAAACCCGTTGCCTCGGGAGTCGTCTGCCGGCGAACCCAATCGGGAATGATCATCCAGGCATCGAGCGCCGCACCGATCACCGCGCCGCGTTCGATCAGGAGCTTGAGTTGTTCGTCGGAGAACTGCCGTTGGTGCGGCACGAGCGCGCGGCAGTTTGAGTGGCTGGCCCAGATCGGGCCGTGAAACAAATCCAGCGCTTCGAGCAGACACGCATCACTGAGATGCGAGGCGTCGAGGATCAGCCCCAAACGATCCATCATCCGCAACAGCTCGCGACCCGGCGCGCCGAAGCCGCCAGTGGCGTCCGTGCCCATCGCATAAACGCCGGGGCCGTAATGCGCCGGGCCGACCGCGCGCAGCCCTTGTTCCCAGGCTTGCTCCAGATGCTTCATCGACAGGATCGAGTCGGCGCCTTCGAGACTGAGGAGGTAGCCGATGGGCAAACGCGCGTTCGCCGAGGTCGCCGTCCCGTCCTCACTCCAAAGTTCCAAGTGCCGCTCCAGCCCGGCGGCGTCCTTGATCTGCACCATCTCACCGGCTTCCTCCATCGCGCGATACCACGCGAGCTGACCTTGGGTTTGCGCCCACGCCTGCGCTGGCGAGGCCCAGCCGAACACTGGGCTGTAGGCGTTGTGCTCGACGCGCGCAATCTGCGTGGCGACGCAAACCCCAATTCCGCCGCGCCGCATCTCCGGCAGGCAGACGGTGCCGCGACCGCGATCGGGCTTGTCGGTTTTGCCGGCTTCGCGCGCGCGCAACACGTCGATGGGCTGAGTCAGATCGCGATTCCATTCCAGCGCGTTCATCGCGAGGTCAAGGTGGGCGTCGAAGAAGAGCATAAATGGAAACTGTTCAGAGCAGACGGTTACGCGAATTCCGCGAATGAGCGCTATTTCGTGAAATTCGCGTGGGAACATTCCGGTTCTCGGATTCGTGTCGCTTCGTGTTCATTCGTGGTTTCCGTTCAAATGAAAAGGTTCAACACGAGCACCAGCGCCAGCGCCGCGACCGAGATCACCGTCTCCATCACGGTCCACGTGCGCAGGGTTTCGGTGACGGTGAGGTTCAGGTATTCTTTCACGAGCCAGAAGCCGCCGTCGTTGACGTGGGAGAGGATCACCGAACCCGCGCCCATCGCGAGGACGAGCAATTCGAGATTGAGTCCCGGCGTGCTCGCAGCCACCGGCGCGAGGATGCCGGCCGCCGTGCTGATCGCAACCGTCGCTGAACCGGTCGCCACGCGGATCAAGGCCGCGACGAGCCAGCCGAGAATCAGCGGCGAAACCGGCGCGGCCTTCACCAAGCCGGCCACGGCCTCGCCCACGCCGCTATAGATGAGCACTTTGCTGAACCCGCCGCCCGCGCCCACCACCAGGAGCACCGACGCCACCGGGCCGAGACATTCTTCGCTGAACTTCGCGATCTCCTCGCGTCGGAAGCCGCGCGCGAAACCAAACGACCAGAACGAAAACAAAACGGACACCAGCAGCGCGATCAGCGGATGACCGACGAAGTCCGCCCATTGCCGGAAACGGTTCGCGGGTGCGAGGCGCAAATCAACCGCGGTGGCGAACAGCATCAGGATCACCGGCAGCAGCACGGTGAAGAGCGCAAGACCGAACCCGGGTGGTGAGCCGCGCCCAGCAGGCGTTACCGTTTCTTCCCCGCTGCGTCGCGACGCTGATCCTGGAGCGCCGGTCGCCGACGGGGCGTTGGCCGCGAGGTCTTCCGCATCGCGCCGGAACGGCGATGGGCGTTCCGCATCCCGCTTTACCAACCATCGCGCGAGCACCGGGCCGGCGAGACACGCGACCGGCACGCCGATGATCAGCGAGTATATGAGCGTGCGCCCCGTATCAGCCTTCAGGAGGCCGATCGCCGTCATCGGCCCGGGATGCGGCGGCAGCAAGCCATGCGCAACCGACAGCCCGGCGAGCATGGGCAGCGCGAGCCACATCAACGGCATCTTCGTCTCGCGCGCGACCGTGAACAGGATCGGAATCAACAACACCAAACCCACCGCGAAGAAAACGGGGATGCCCACGACGAGCGCGACGAGCATCATGCTCCAATGCGTGCGGGTCGGTCCGAGCACGGCGATCAAGCGGTTCGCGATCACTTGCGCGCCACCGGATTCACTGAGCATTTTCCCAAGAATCGTTCCGAGCCCGATGATGGCCGCGATGGAACCCAGCACGCCGCCGACGCCATCGGCGAAGCCCTGTCCGATGCGCGCGAGTTCCAGGCCCGAGCACAACCCGACGAACACCGACGCGAGGATCAACGCCACGAACGCGTTCAACTTAAACCGCGCGATCAACACCACCAGGCCGATCACCGCCAGCAGCGCAAAGACGAGCAGACTCGCTTCGTGACTGAATCCGGGGAGCGTGTTCATGGGCTGGCCAAGGCTACGAACAAGCGCGCGTCGAGGGAAAGCGGGAAGTCCGCTGGCCGACAACTATTCCGGCGCGCAAGGCGATCAGCGGGGGCAATGCGGCGGAGAATTGATTGCCCTTCCATTGCCGTAGCAGGGGAGCGCCGCCCGCGCGGCGCGCCTTATTTGGCTTCCTTCGCCGGGGCGGGATCGTTACATCTCCCGCATGCCTGATTCGTTGCACATCGGCTTTCTGGGCGCCGGCAAAATGGCCACCGCCCTCGCGCGCGGCTTCATCAATAAGAAACTTGTCACGCCCACGCAATTGATCGCCAGTGATCCGTTCGAGCCGGCGCGCCTGGCCTTCGCGGCCGAGACGGGCGGCCGGGCGGTGGACCAGAACGCACCCGTCGTCGCGCAATCGAACGTGATCTTCCTGGCCGTGAAACCCAATCAGGTCGACGACGCCCTCAAATCGGTGCGGAGCGGCTGGCGCCCGGAATGTCTGCTGATCTCGATCGCAGCTGGCATCACGCTCCGGCAGCTTGAAGCGGGGCTGGGGGAAGGTGCCCGCGTGGTGCGTGTCATGCCGAACACCCCGGCGTTGGTTGGCGAATCCGCGTCCGCCTTCGCGCTGGGCAAGGGCGCGCTGGCCGGCGACGCGGCGCTCGTGCAGCGATTGCTCTCGGCGGTGGGTCTGGCCTGCGAAGTGAAGGAGTCCTTGCTCGATGCCGTGACCGGACTCAGCGGCAGCGGGCCGGCGTATGTGTATCAGTTCATCGAAGCGCTCAGTGATGGTGGTGTGGCGGCAGGTTTGCCGCGCGAGCTGGCCACGCGCCTGGCTGCCCAGACCGTGCTCGGCGCCGCCAAGATGGTCCTCGAAACGGGTCAGCACCCCGGCGCCCTCAAAGACATGGTCACCAGTCCCGGCGGGACGACGATCGAAGGCTTGCACGAGCTGGAAAAAGGCGGATTGCGCGGCGCAGTGATGAATGCCGTGCGCGCGGCCGCGGCGAAGGCCAAGGTGTTGGGCGGCGGGTAACCCAATCGTCCTCGTCGTCGTCGTCACTGTGTCTTGGTAGGGCGAGGCTTCGGCCGAGCCCATTCTCGTAACTTGATCAGGGCTCCGCAGGAGCGTCGCCCTCCGCTTCGATTGCGAGCAACGAGGTCAACCCAACACCTCTCGAAGGTCCTGAAAAAATTGTAATGCACACCCGCCGATGGCTGCGGCATCATGCCGCCGCCATCAACGAACTTGGACATGAACATCCCTCCACCCACCGAACGTCAGGCCCGCATTCTCTGGCTGTCACTCACCTCCCTGGGGGTCGGCATCATGATTGCCCTGGCGGGCGCGATCCTGCTCGGGTTCGGCTGGGTGGTGCAGCAATTGTCGTCGGTCCTCCTGCCGCTGGCGGTCGCCGGCATCCTGGCGTTCCTGCTTGATCCGGTGGTCGACTTTTTTCAGCGCCGCAAGATGTCGCGGGTGGGTTCGATCATCATGGTTTTCCTGCTCGTGGTGGGCACCGTGCTCATTCTGCTGGCCACGATCGTTCCGCAAATCGTCATCGAAATTGCCGATCTCGCGAAGAATGTGCCGGGGTTGTGGGACAAGGCGGTGGAGCGCGTGAAGGAGTGGATGCAAAAGATCTCGGAGAATCCCGAGTGGCAGGCGCGGATCAATGCCGCCACCGCCGCCCTCGAGGAACGCGCGGCGGAAATCGGCACGCTGGTCGCCACCAAGTTGCCCATCATCTCCAGTTGGCTGTTTGAGAAGCTGGGCCGGGCCGCTTCGCTCGTGGGCTTGCTGGTCGGCTTTGCGCTCGTGCCGGTCTACCTGTTCTACTTCCTGCTGGAGAAGCGCGGCATCACCGGCAACTGGACGCAGTACGTGCCGATCCAGGAATCAGCCGCCAAGCGCGAGCTGGTGTTCTTCATCAACTCGGTCAGCGACGCCTTGGTCGTGTTCTTTCGCGGCCAGGTGCTCGTGGCCATGTGTGTCGGCACGCTGACGGCGATCGGTTTCACGCTCATCGGGCTGAACTACGGACTGCTGCTGGGCTTGATGACCGGCACGCTCGGGATCATCCCTTATCTGGGCGTGATGATGAGCTTCATCCCCGCGGTGATCATCGGCATCGTGCAGTTCGGCGACTGGCGGGTCGGGCTGGTGGTCGGGGTATTTGTCATCGTGCAATTCCTCGAAGGCTTGGTGATCTCGCCGAAGATCATCGGCGACCGGGTCGGCCTGCACCCGCTGACGATCATCATCGCGGTGATCACCGGCACCACGCTGCTGGGCGGTGTGGTCGGCGGCATTCTCGCCATCCCGATCACGGCCGTGTTGCGCGCGCTGATGTTCCGGTATGTGTGGGTGAAGCGGGAAGCGGCGAACCTGGTTGAGTCGGCTGGTTGATTGTGGGCAGGGCTTTTGAACAATGAAGCTTCCACTGCTCGCCACCTTTGAAGCCAAGGCAAGCGGCCAAAAGTCGCCGGGATGGATCCACCAGACGACGTTTGCTCAGATTCAAGCCCAACTGCGTTGGCGTTTTCCAAAAGGCGCGCTCGATCAGGGTTGGGACTGGCTCAAGGTCTGGCTCCCCACGGTCTCGTCGCCAGAAAACTTCGAGTGCTATTCGGTGGTGATCAACGACGAACTGCACGCTTTGATGTCTTTGGACCTGCGGGGAAGAAAAGTCCGGGATCAGCGCTATCTGGTGGTAGATTATCTCGCCACAAATCCGTTCGACCGGGTCGAAGGTCAGGGGGTTCAAGTATCTTGGAGTCTGCCTCATGGCGGTTGCCGTGATTCGGAGCCAGGAATTGGGAATGCGCGGTCGTCTCTGGCTGGAATCGCTCCCCGATCCACGCACTGTGAAGTTCTACGAAAATCTCGGCATGTGCCGTCCGCCGCTCCGGTCATCGGAAGGCTACGAGGTTTTTATGTTTGAAATTACCGCCGCCAGGGCGTTCCTTTCCATTGCAACAAAACAAAAATGGATCGCACCAAGAAAATCAAAGTAGACCTCGCGGCGGCGGCCGAAGCGGAAGCGGTCGGGGCTTTGGCGGTGGGCCGGCAACACTCTTTCCGCAAATCCGACCTCGCCGCGTCCGTGGCCGCATTGCGGTCGCTGCTGGGAGTGTTCAAGCAGGCTGGAGTAGGACCTCGCCCCGTTCGGATCGGTAAGCTGTCACTTCGGTTAAGCACCCGGGGCCGACAACAAATGTTGGTGCTGCAGGACTAGAGCCCGTGGCATTCTCGCCACCCCGGTCGCCGCCGTGTTACGCGCGCTGATGTTCCGGTACGTGGGGGTGAAATGGGAAGTGGCGGGGACGACCGTCGGCAGTTAAGGTGGCAATAGTGGGAACTCCTTTGTGATCCCTCTACGAGAAGATGGGACGTGATCCGAAATTGGAATCTGCCACCCGATGAAACGACGATTTGTAATCACCGATATTGACTGGACGCTCGATCGTTTCCAGGAAGGTAGCGGCGTCAGATACCCAAAGGCGCACGAAATAGGCACCACGGCGTACCGTGAACATCTCGGGCCAGATGATTTGTTCAGTGTCTACATCAAGTTCATTCTTCAAGAAGGGCAAGAGTCTGCGGTATGCAAAAGGGCAAAGATTTACGCGCTGGTGCCTGCTATGGATGAGAGGCTACCTCACGTCGGCCAAAGACTGATAATCACCTCGGGATTCAAGCCCGTTGCTGAGTGCGTCGTGTTTGAACAAGGCGAAGAAGAGAGCTCATAGCCATCGCATAACTGTCGGACTTATGGTTGACGGCGCGCCCTCCGCAATCGGTTTCGCTTCCATTTCTCAATTCATTCACTCCGACAGCGCTTCGCCACGGCGGGGCATGTCAGCTCACCCCCCCGAAACGAGATCCGCTTGATCGGCTCGCTGCCGAACGCCATTTGCAGACGGGTTAGAATCTAGGCAGGACTTGAACTATGCGCCCCCAATTTTTCACCCGTCGTGATGGCGGTCACGGCTGCTCGCCAAGCAACCGAGCGGCTTCGGTCATCAGCGGATGCGCGAAGGCGCTTGCGTAAGCGTCGAGCATTGCGGCGCTCAGGCGCAATTGCCGGCCGGTCTTGCGCCAACCGGAAACGGCGCTGAAGACCTCGCGGAGGATCCGCTTCGCTTCGGCGGGCTTGAGTCCGAAACGCCCCGCGGCGGCCAGCGCGACGCCAATCGTCGGTTCCTCCTGATCCTCGCTGATCGCGGTTTTGCCCGTGCGAACCCGGTCCACCTCCGGCACCGGATTGAGGTCGTAAGCCGGCGACAACGACCAGCGGCCCGGACGAAACATCAGGAAGCCGTGGTTGCGCAGATGATCGTCGTAGTTGCTGGCCAGCAGCGAAAACACGAGCCGCCGCCACAATTCGCGCAAATCGCCCGCAACGTCGTCGCCGAACTGCCGGATGCCGTCGGCCAGTTGGGTGTAAGCTCCCGCCTCGCCGATCGGCAAACCCAGCAGGCTCGCCGCAGAAATAAAGGGCACGCGGTTCTGGCCCGCTCGATCAAACCGCGTGATGACGGCGACACTTTGTTTGCCGGCCACCACGCGCTGATGCTCCGCGACGCGAATGCCCGACTGCGCCGCAAGGGTGAGCGCGAGAATCTCCCCGGCACCAATGTCCCGCGTATCGTCGGGCTTCGGAAATTTCGCAATGGCCAGGCGCCCGTCCGGCAGACTGACCGCCGCCTTGGGCCGGGCACCGCCCAGCGGCGAACCAGCGCCCAGGAGGAAACGTAAATCCTGCGCCGTCTCGGTTTCACTATGGATGGCGTCAGTGGCGTGTAACAACGAGTTGAGCTTTACCAGGGGCGGGAGTTTGCCACTCGCTGGTGCGAGAAACGGACTTTCCGCATGGAGCCTAAAGCGGAGCGCACCGAGCCGCGTCAGGTCGTCCAGTGCCAGCACGTAATCCAGGTCGTGATACGGCTTCTGCATCAGCACCTTCTTGCGTACGGCCCGTTCGATCAGAACCCGCCCCCAGCGGTCCGGGCCACAATCCTGAATCGCGCCGAACAACGACCGGCCATGATGAACCCCGCGTTGCAGCGGCAACGAAGTCGGATCAATCGCAAAGGCATCGTCGCGCCGAAGCCATTCCGGCGGCATACTCGAAGGACACCGTATCGCTGTGTTCGGCGGCATCCAGTCGTCCGACCAAGAGGCTTGCGCCCTGCCAATCTATGTGGACTTCGAGGCTCATGATTTTTTGCGGCGGATACGTTTCGGCAGTCGGCGTTCGTCCAGGCTGAGGGCGAGTTCGTCGGTGGCGGGTGCGGCCAGATTGGCCAGACGCTCATGCAGGTTGAGAACAAACGCGGCCGTCACCAACGTGCCGACCGCAACGGTCGGGTCGCCCCGCTCCAGCCGCCAGAGCGTGTTGCGACCGACAAACAGGCGGGTGGCCATGTCACTCGTGGAAATGCCGCGCTTGCGCCGGGCCAAGGCCAGATCCCGACCCAGCTTGCGCAGCGCGTGGGCGACGGGCAAAGGAATGGAACTCATGTTCGACATGTGAATAGCGTCCTTTATACGAGGCTTTATGTCAATTAAAGCCATTTATATGGACCGTTAATGTAAAGTCCGGCAATCGGCCGATTCGATGGAGGCAGGGGCCTTGGCGAGTCGCTTCTCGTCCCAGCGGGGTTGTTCCAGTGTTTCGCTCGCGAAGAACTTCGGGCGGTTGTGGGTGGGACGATTGAGCCGGTTCAGTTGGTCCAACCGCCTCTGCGTCGGTTCACAAGAGGGTTTCCTAACCCACCCGAAACGAGATTCGCTTGATCAGCTCGCTGCCGAACGCCGTTTGCAGGCGCGTCAGAATATCCTTCCGCCGGTAGCGCACGATCTCGTCCAGCCACACGCTGCTGTCCACGTTCACGAACAACGTGCCCTTGTGAATGCCCGCCGGCTGCGCATGCGCGGTGAGGTTGGAATCGATCAAGTGATTCCACACTTTCACGATCTCCGTCTCGGCCTGGCGCTGGTCGAGGCGGAGCTTCTTGAGCACCCCCAGCACGACGTTGCCGGCGGGGCGATCGGTGGAGCTGGCGGCGATCTCCACGGAACGCAGGTCCACCCCCCGCCAGCGGGCGATGATGCGTTCCTTGCTGGTGGTGGGGCGCCGCGCGTAAACGCGGGCCGGTTCATCCGGGATTGCCGCTGCGGGTGCCGCCGAACCGACTCGTGCCCGCGATCTGGCCGCTGGGTCCGCCGGAATCGGCTTGGCCGGGGCGACGCGGGCGGGCGGTTTTTTTGCGCCGCGCTTAGTGGAGCCGTTCATCGATCACCAAGACGCCGTGCGGCGGCATGTCATACTTGCCGTTGATGCTCTCGTCGGTGAGGAAGTCATGCACCGGCTTGTAGAATTGCAGGCGCACCGGCGAGTTCTGGTGGTTGAGCAGGAAGTAAATGTTCTTCTCCGCGCCGCGCCGCAGGCTGACCTCGACGGTGTCCGGGACCTTGAGCAACGGGAACAGATTGCACATGCCGCGCAACCAGGTGATGAGGTCGTAGTAAAACTCCTGGTGACTCTGCGTGCCGACGTAGATGGCCCTGCCGAGTCCATAGGTGTTGGTCGTGATCGCGGGCCGGCCGGCGTAAAAGTCCTTCGCGTACGTCGCCAGCACATCGCAGCCCTTGGTCTGGATGACATCGCACCACAGCCGCGCCGGGTGCAGATGGCTCGTGTGGAACCCGCCCTTGAACGCGAGGTGGTTCTCCTCATTCACCGGCAGCGGATCGAACTCCTCGACTTCCATGCCGAACAAGTCGGTGAGATTGCCCGGCAGCCCGGTGTCCGGCGCGACATGATGTCCATCCACCAGCCCGGTGTTGAAGGTGCCGATCAGGGTGCCGCCGTTCTGGACGTAGAGCTTCAGGCGATCCGCCTCCGCCGCCGGCAACTGGTGCAAGGACGGCGCGACGACCAGCTTGTACTTCGACAGGTCATCCACCGGCCGCGCGAACTCGACAGGAATGTTGCGGTCGTGAAAGGCCGAGTGAAACAGTTGGATATGTTCGCGCAGCCGGAAGTTGCGGTTCGGCTGCATCGGCAACTGCAGCGTCCAGTCGTTCTCGTGGGAGAACAGGATCGCGCATTCACAAACGACCTTGGTGTTGCGCAGGATTGGGGCAAGCAGCTTCATCTCTTCGCCCACCTGGGAGATCTCCCGGTAGACCCGGTGATCTTCGCGGCCGTGATGGGTCAGGACGCCGCCGTAGAATTTCTCCGAACCGATCCGCGGCTGGCGCCAGCAGAAGTAAAACACGCCCGTCGCGCCGCGGGACACGAGCTGGTAATGGAACAGGCGGAGCACGTCCGGCCGCACCAACGAGTTCACGTCTTCCCAGTTCACCTGCCCGGCCTTCTGTTCGATCACCCAGAAGCCGTGATCGCCGTCGGGCGTGCGGATGTTCTCCTTCTTCAACGAACGCATCATGTCCATCTCGCAGGCGGACTCCGCGACGCGGCTCTTGAGGGTCGGACTGTTGTCCACGGAAACGAAGTCGAGGACGCTCGCCAGATCGAAGTGATCGAAGTTGCGGGTCAACGGCCGGAGGTTCGTGGTGACCGGGGCGTTCGGCGTGATCCGGCGCAGGATTTCAGCCTGCATGCGGACATAGGCCACGATGGTGTCGCTGGAGAAACGCATCCAATCCAGCACCAGCGCCGGGTTGTGCGGCTCGGCTGAACGCATCGGCATGGGCACCTCGGACCAATCCGCGACCACCTGGCTCCAAAAACGCGCGCCGTGGCTGTCGTTCAATCTCTCGATCGTCTCGTACTTCGCTTTCAACCACGACTGCCAGTCCTTCTTGGTCGCGTCATTGAACGACATTTCATTGTTCTTGCCGCCGATGCCGTTGTGAATCTGCCACGCGATCACGTCCGGCTCCTGCCCCAGATTTTCGGCAACGGCGGTGACGATCTTCTGCGAATACTCCCAGTACACATTGCTGTTGAGGCAATGGGCGTAACGCGTCCCCGAGTAAAGCACGTCGCCATTGACGTCCTTGGGCAGAATCTCCGGATACTTCTTGTAGAGCCAGCGCGGCGGCGCGGCGGTCGGCGTGCCCAGGACGATCTTGATCCCGGCCTTCGACATCAGGGTCATCGCGCGGCGCATCCACTCGAAATCATATTTGCCCTCCTCGCGCTCGTACAAACCCCAGGCAAACTCGCCCATGCGCACGGCATTCACGCCGGCCTTGACCATGAGCTCAACGTCCCGCTCCCAGCGAGATTCGGGTTTGTCCTTGGTGCCAGCATAGGGGAAGACCCAGTGCTCCGGGTGATAATCGACGCCAAAATACATAGGCAGGTCAGGGTTGGATTGCGGTCAGTGTATCCGGCGCGAAGGGGGCGGCAATCCCAATCTCGGCTGCCAATCGGGCCGCACTCCAAGGATTCCCATCAACACACTTGGCAATCCCGGCGCGTTCGCTAGCCTTTGGCGAAAGCGATGGCCGTTGAATCCAAGCCCCTGTTCCATCCCGAGGTGATCCGTCAACACGTCCGGGCCTTTGAAATGCCCGGTCACGTGGCCGCGCTCCAACCCAAGCTCGCTCACTGGGCGGAACTCATCGCCTCCGGCCAGGCCGATGAACTGAAAGAAACCGCGCTCCTGCCGGATTTCCTCTCCGACTTCTTCTGCGGCCTGCTCGGCTACACGCGACCCACTGACGGCGGCGGCTCGTTCACGCTCTCCCGCGAACAACACGTCGAGGATGACGGCCAGTTCGCCGATGCCGTACTCGGCCGGTTTCAGAAGGACAAGGAACAGTTCATCGTCGCGCTCGAAGGCAAGGGCACGCGTGATCCGCTCGATCGCCCGTTTGCCGGACGCAAGATGTCCGCCGTCGATCAGGCCTACCGATACGCCATCAACCTCCCGTGCGACTGGATCATCGTCACGTCGATGCGCGAGACGCGGCTCTATCACAAGGGCTCGAACCAGCACACCTACGAACGGTTCGAGACCGTCCGGCTCGCGCGTGATCCAGCGTTGCTCAAGCGCTTCGTTTTCCTGCTCGGCGCGGAACGCGTGGTGCCGGAGAAGCGCGACTGCCATCTCTACGCGCTGCTGAAGGAGTCCGAGACCGTCGGCCGCCAGCTCACGAACGAGTTCTACGCGCTCTACGCCGGCATTCGCGCGCAAGCGTTAAACCGCCTCTGTCACGACAACCCGGCCATCGACCCGCCGGAGATTCTCCGCTGCACCCAGAAGCTGCTCGACCGCGTGTTGTTCTGCGCCTTCTGCGAAGATCGCGGCCTGCTGCCCAAGGACACGTTGAAGCACGCATTCGCCCATTCCGATCCCTACAACCCGCGCCCGATCTGGGAGAACTTCCGCGGACTGTTCCGCGCCATCGACACCGGCAACGCCGGGCTGAACATCCCCGCCTACAACGGCGGCCTGTTCGCCCACGACCCGGGGCTCGACGAACTCGCCGTGGCCGACGCCGTCTGCGCCCACTTCCAGGAACTGGGCGGATACGAGTTCCGGCCCGCGCGCGAAGTGGCCGACGAAGACGAGGACACCGCCGTCCGCCAGCTCATCGACGTGGACATCCTTGGCCACATCTTCGAGCAATCCATCACCGACCTCGAACGCCTGCGCCAGGAGCTGGAGGAAACGAACGGCCCGGCCGGAAAGGCGACACTCCTGTCGCCTCAGCCGGCACCGGGCGACAAGAGTGTCGCCCTTCCAATTGTGGGAGAGGATCCCGCCTTGCCGGGTTCCGACTCCCTCGCCCCCCTTGGGGGAGAGGGCCGGGGAGAGGGGGCCTC